>JAHJJD010000099.1 GCA_018822845.1 Gammaproteobacteria bacterium
CATAAAACAGAATTGCGGGATTATATCAGAAGATACGAGCTTGTGCGCACTGTTGGAATGGATGTTGCGGAAAAGAAAAAGGGCATCATCCTGACGCCCGTTCCTGAATAGTGAGGGATGTATTTTTTATTGATTTACTAGTTATGTGTGTAGTGTAGATAAGAATATTAGCATGTTCTTATTTTGATTGATAGCGGCATTACCGATTTGTAATGAAATTTTTCCTGCATCTACAGAAAGTTAGCGCCTGCAAATCCCGACACACGAATTGATCTTCCTTTCACAGGATTTCTTTGCTATACCTCTCATGGGATTTCAATGCTCATTATTGGAAATTCCAATATAACACTTGAGGAGGTGTATATGCTTAAAAAATTATCATTCGGGATCGCTTGTCTGTTGGCAGTTTCAAGCCCGGCGCAGGCTGGTGAGTTCATGGACGCTGCATGGGCAAAACAGGCTTGCGCTGCCTGGAATGCTGATACCACATTAACTGGCGGCCTGATGGATACTGATGGGTATTCATGGGCGAAAAATGATGGTGGCCGTGGTTACAAACTGATCCAGATGTACCGCACTACTTGCGGCGAGAGCGGTAAGGTTCAACTGAATATCGTAGTTCAGGGTGACAAGGCCATCTGCGACTTTGGTGGCGCTCCTGATGGCAAAGCCATGGATTTCGGAGTCGATTACCTGATGCATGCCAAGGACGAAGACTGGGCATGCATGGGCGAAGGCAAGTTTGGCTGCGGTGCCATGGGCGCGATGATGTCAGGCAAACTCAATTTCAAAGGCCCCAAGATGGAAGCCATGAAAGTGATGTCGCCATTTGAAAGCTTCCTTAAACTGACCGGCAAAGTACCCGGCACCAAAACCGAGTGCAAAGCAGCCAACTGATTTCCAGTCGGTTTGCCTGTAAAACGCAGCCCGATGGCTATGCCGGTCATCGGGCTTTTTATTTGCCTGGTGAAACCAACCCTTGATTGCAGTTTAAGGTAGCGTGACGTGCTATATTTGCCAGCGTTATTACAGGAACAAGCACATGTCAGAGAAGATTTCGCCAACCAGCACCTCCCGTTTTGCCAGCAGGCTGGCACAATCACTGAGCATCCGCACACTCGTTGTCATGTTGCTGGGGCTATTGGTGTTGATTCCGTTGTTTCTGGTGGAAGACGTCATACAGGAACGTGGCCAGTATCACCGTAATGTGCTGGATGAGGTTGCATCCACCTGGGGGGGGCAGCAAACCCTGATTGGGCCGTTGCTGGTCGTGCCGTATGTAGAACATTTCACCAGCGTGGACACTGTAACCGACCCCAATGGTGAAAGCCGGGTGGTGAGCAAGGATATCTACAACGACCGGACTGCCATCCTGCTGCCGAAGGAACTGGAAATCCGTTCCGATCTCAAGGAAGAACAACGGCAGCGCGGCATCTACAATGCCCTGGTTTATACCGCCAGCCTCAGCCTGACCGGACAATTCGACCATACCCCGCTGCTCCAGTCCAGTGAGGGTGAGCGGCGCATATCATGGGACAAAGCTTACGTCATGGTTGGCATCAGTGATACCAAGGCGATTGATGTCGCCTCCAGCTTGTTTTGGGGTGATGAGCGCATCAATCTGGAGCCAGGAACCCGCATGACAGAACTGCTGCCCGGTGGCTTCCATGCGCCATTACCTGCTGATGCTGACGGTAACACCAGCCACCAATTCAAACTGACCATGAGCCTGCGTGGCAGCGACCAACTGCTGTTCGCGCCACTGGGTGAAACCACCAAAATACGTATGACTTCCAGCTGGACGCACCCCAGTTTCAAGGGAAGCCTGTTGCCGGAAAAGCGTGAAATCTCCGAACAGGGTTTCAATGCCGAGTGGAATATCCCCCATCTGGTAAGAAACTATCCGCAATATTGGGAAGTGACGGATAAGCAAACCTACCCATTACAGGATTTCGTCGTGGGAGCAAGCTTGTATGAACCTGTTTCGCTGTATACCAAAGTCATACGCGCGGTGAAATACGGTGCCTTGCTGTTTGTGGGGCTGACCTTTCTGGTACTTCTGGCATTTGAAATCAGTCTCAAGCGGCGCTTCCATGTCCTGCAATACCTGATTGTTGGCGCAGCCCTGAGCCTGTTTTTCCTGATTCTGCTGGCGCTGGCGGAACAGATTGGCTTCCTGTATGCCTATCTGGCTGCCGCTAGTGCAACCATTTTACTCATCACGTTATACATGAAGGCGATCCTGCGGGATAAGCGGCGCACTGGCCTTGTATTCCTGCTTCTGGCGGCCTTGTACAGCGTACTCTACCTGATATTACAGATGGAAGATTACGCGCTGCTGGCTGGCGTTGTCTTGCTGGTGGTGGCAACAGGCGGAATGATGTATGTCACCCGCCATCTGCAACAGGCCGATCAGGTTTAATCTGCTGAAGGCGCAGGCTGGGTGGAGTGGCCGGAATCCTGCCGTGGGCCACGCCTGCGTCTGCGCCGGTTTTGCTGCCCGCCATCACCCGTGGATTCTGAAGCCTGATGATTCGTAGCAGCACTTTCCTGCGCAGCCGGTTTGCCACCCCTGTCACCATGCCGGGATGATGGACGCCTGCCACCACCACCATCACGTGGATGCCCTGCCCGTTCACGCTGAATACGCTGAGGGCGGCGCAAATCATGGGCCAGCAAGTCACCACTAATCTTTTCCACCGGAATTGGCTTGCCAGTGTATTCCTCGATCTCAGGCAGATAGAAAGCGGTGTCTTCACAAGCAAAACTATGCGCTTCGCCGGAAGCCCCTGCCCGCGCAGTACGCCCGATACGGTGTACGTAATCTTCCGCCATTTGCGGCAGGTCGAAATTGAATACGTGGCTTACATCAGGGATGTGCAAACCACGCGCGGCAACGTCAGTAGCAATCAAAACCTTGAAATCACCCGCCTCGAAAGCTTGCAGCAAACGTTCACGCTTGCTCTGGCGCACGTCGCCTGAAATCAGGTCGGAACTGATGCCATTGCCTCGCAGGTAATCATCGATCTTTTCGGCAATGTGCTTGGTATTGACGAATACAATCGCCCGGAACGGTTCCAGCTTGCGCATCAGGCCAATCAAGAGCGGAATCTTTTCTTCGTTGGCAGGGAAGTAAACATGCTCGGCGATGTTGTCCGCCCGCACCGATTCGGCTTCGATCTTCACCTGCTGCGGATTGTTCATGTGCTCGTAGGCAAGTTCCAGCACCCGCTGTGACAGGGTGGCGGAAAACAGCATGTTCAGGCGTTGGGTCGGGGGCGGCAGTTTACGCATCAGGAAACGCACATCCTGGATGAAGCCCATGTCGAACATGCGGTCAGCTTCATCCAGCACCATCGCCTGGGCATATTTCAGGGTGAAAACGTGCTGTTTCCAGTAATCGATTACCCGGCCTGGCGTGCCAATCAGTACATCAACCGGCTCCTCGAACTGGCGACGCTGCTTGTCATAGCCTGCTCCACCATAAACCAGCACGGAACGCAGGCCAGTATGCTTCCCTAGTTCCTCGGCATCGCGGGCGATCTGGATGGCCAGCTCACGAGTAGGCGCGAGAATAATGCAGCGGACAGTGCCACCTTCAGAATTCGGTAACGGGTTCTTCAGCAAATGTTGAAAAACAGCAACCAGAAATGCGCCCGTCTTGCCTGTGCCTGTCTGCGCCTGTCCGGCGATATCCTTGCCTGCCAGCGATAGCGGCAAAGTCTCCGCCTGGATGCGCGAGCAAAACTCAAAACCAGTTTCCCGGATGGAAGCCAGCAAGCTCTCATCCAGCGGGAATTCATCGAAACGTGTTTGACTTAAGTAGAAATTTTCCATTGGAGGAGAATATCACACTGATTCGTCCCGACGTGACAAAAACTAAAGCAATTTCTGCGCATTTTTGCTCCCCAGCACATTATGACGGAAGATTGTCGACATGAATTAATCCTTCTGTCGACAATTTCACGCTTATCCAACAAAAATCAACGTAAATATATTCTAAAAGTCGACACATTGGCTTATCATTTTCCGCCTTCTTGTAATTTTATATAGTAATTGTTGACATCATAAGCGCTACCGGAGGCGACACATGAATACAACTGCAAAGCTGGCAGACTACCTTGCTGGTACCCTGGGTCTCCAGAATCTGAAAAATATCTACTGGAACCAATCATCTCCTGTCCTGTACGAGCAGGCTCTCAACCGCAGCGAAGGCAAAATCAGTGAAGATGGTGTATTCGTCGCTTATACCGGTACGTTCACTGGCCGCGCACCCAACGACAAATTTATCGTGGATGAACCTGACTCCCGCGACAAGGTCTGGTGGGGAAAGGTCAACAAGGGCATTACCGAGGAGCAGTTTGAACGGGTTTTGTCAGATGCATGCCAATTCCTCAGCGGTCAGGAAGTTTTTGTGCAGGATTTGCTGGCTGGCGCAAGTGAAGACGAAGAACTGCCGGTTCGGATCATTACCCAGTACGCATGGCACGCATTATTTGCCCGCAATATGTTTATCCGTCCTGAAGACCTGAACCGGACGCTGGCGATGGATGCACCCGATTTTACCGTCATCCATGTACCTGACATGCAGGCAGACCCTGAGATCCATGGCACCCATTCCGGCGCATTCGTACTGCTCAACCTGTCACGCGGCCTGGTACTGATCGGTGGCACCCATTACGCTGGTGAAATCAAGAAATCCATCTTCTCGGTACTCAACTATCTGTTGCCACAGCGCGGCATCATGTCCATGCACGCATCCGCCAATGTTGGCAAGGACGGCGATGTCGCAATCCTGTTCGGCCTTTCCGGTACCGGCAAAACCACCCTTTCCGCTGACCCGAACCGGGCGCTGATCGGCGATGACGAACACGGCTGGAGCGATAATGGCGTATTCAATCTGGAAGGCGGTTGTTACGCAAAAGTCATCAACCTGTCTCCGGAACAGGAGCCGCTGATCTATAAGACCACCCAAACCTTCGGTACCGTGCTGGAAAACGTGGTAATGAACCAGGAAAGCCGCAAGCTGAATCTGGATGACAACAGCATTACCGAAAACACCCGCGCCAGTTACCCGATTACCCAGATTCCGGGGGCATTGTATCCGGGCAAGGCAGGCCACCCGAAACACATCATCATGCTGACCTGCGATGCTTTCGGTGTTCTACCCCCCATTTCCAAACTGACAACCGAACAGGCGATGTATCATTTCATCTCCGGCTATACCGCCAAGGTTGCTGGTACTGAAAAAGGCGTTACCGAGCCAACGGCAACCTTCAGCACCTGCTTTGGTGCACCGTTCATGGCCCTGCACCCATCAGTTTACGCCGACCTGCTGGGTAACAAGATCAATGAGCATGGCGTTTCCTGCTGGCTGGTCAATACTGGCTGGACGGGTGGTGGCTACGGCGTAGGCAAACGCATGAACATCCACCATACCCGCAGCATGGTCAATGCAGCGCTGAATGGCGAGTTGGATAATGTGGAAACATGTATTGACCCGGTATTTGGTCTGAACATCCCTGTTTCATGCCCAGGCGTACCTGCCGGTGTGCTTGATCCATCTTCAACATGGTCAGACAAGTCGGCCTATCTCGATAAAGCTGGTCAATTGGCATTGGCTTTCCACAAGAATTTTGCCCAGTATAGTGAAGGTGTTTCAGACACTATCCGCCTGGCAGCACCCCTGGCAGGCCGCACTTAAAACTTACACTACTGGTTTTTGATAGCTTTAGCCGCGCCAATCAGCGCGGCTTTTTTATATACGAATAAAATAAAATTTACAATAAGCTTCCCTCACTCACACAGATGAACGCTTCCTGCGCCGGGATAACAAAAATTAATTATTGAATTTTTCTATAAATGTGGATTTTTGACGTTTTTTAAGCAAACTTAATCTATACTGAATTAAGCGCAGGTTAAGCTGAAGGTTAGGTGTCAGCGGTGAAGGTTTTAACTGGCGTGATAGGTCAAAACACAGGGAGGTTTTATTATGTTCATCAAATCAATTGGCAAGCTTGTCATGGTTTCTGCTCTTGTCGCAGGTTTTCTTGCAAGTTCTGCAATGGCAATGGGAAACGAGGGAAGTTCCAGTGTTAATCTGGTTGCAACGCTACGGAATGGCCCTGCGATGCGCCCGGTCGACTGGAAAATCTTCCGGGTTGACAACAACAGTATTGTTACAAGCACCCGGAGCCACTCCTTGAGCCTGCCGCTCAGGCCTGGCACTTACAAGGCTGTAGCAAAACTGAATGATGTAACACGGAACAGGACATTCACTATCAACAGTAGTGGGCAGGTAAACGTTGTCATAGCCATGGACAACTGATTTTTTGCATTTATCATTGCCAAACGAAAAAGCCCGGTTTTATGGCCGGGCTTTCTGGTGGCAATGGGTCGCTTGCCAATGTAGGGGAAGACATCGCGTTCCATGTAGCTGGTGGTGCTGGTCTGGTGGGTTGGTGATTTGTGGGCAAGGTGCCTGATAAACCATTCCCGCGCGATGGCTTCAAAGGTGTTTTCCTCGGCATTGGCGGCCTTTACCTTGGTATCGGTCAGCTTGCGGGTGATGGGGCGTAGTGTGGGCTGGTGTAGCATTGTTTGTATCTCCTTGGCAGCGTGTAGAGATACAAACTATAAAACATACATTTTCGCGGGATGCCATGACACAGCATGAGAAGCCATGAAACAAAAAGCCCTTACAGATTGCGGCCTGTAAGGGCTTTTTGGGGCTTCATGACACGTCATAAAACAATATGATGGCGGAGAGCGAGGGATTCGAACCCCCGGAAGGTTACCCTTCAACGGTTTTCAAGACCGCCGCTTTCGACCACTCAGCCAGCTCTCCGAAGGAGGCATAGAGTAATCAAAAGGCGGGGCAATTTCCAGTTTTTTTTCAGGTTTCGACAGGGTTTTGTATCTGTCAGACGACTAACGGCTGTGATAGAATCCGCGCTTTGCAGCTGCCCGAATGAGACAGGATTAAATGAATCCAGGTAAACCCTCTCTGACCTATCGCGATGCCGGTGTCGATATTGACGCAGGCAACAGTCTGGTTGAGCGTATCAAACCCCATGCCCAACGCACCAAACGCCCCGAAATGCTGGGTGGATTGGGAGGTTTTGGCGCACTTATGTCGATTCCATCCAGCTACAAGCAGCCAATTCTCGTCTCAGGCACGGACGGGGTTGGCACCAAGCTGAAACTGGCGTTGGATACCGGCATTTACGACACCATCGGCATTGATCTGGTCGCCATGTGCGTGAATGACATCGTTGTCAGCGGTGCTGAGCCACTTTTCTTCCTCGACTATTACGCAACCGGCAAGCTGGATGTTGATGTGGCCGAAAAAGTCATCAGCGGCATTGCTGAAGGCTGCGTACAGGCAGGCGCTTGTCTTTCCGGTGGCGAAACGGCAGAAATGCCCGGCATGTATCACGGCAACGACTTTGATCTGGCCGGTTTCTGCGTCGGCGTGGTCGAGCGCGACAAGATTCTGGATCATTCCCGTGTACATCGTAATGACGTACTGATTGGGTTGGCATCCAGCGGCCCGCATTCCAATGGCTATTCCCTGATCCGTAAAATCCTGAGTGTCAGCGGCGAGTCACTGGATGCCCCTTTCGGCGAATCCACGCTCGGCGAAACCTTGATGAAACCCACCCGCATTTACGTCAAGACCATCCTTAACCTGTTGCGCCATCATGACCTGCATGCCATTGCGCATATCACGGGTGGCGGCATTACCGAAAACCTGCCGCGCGTCCTGCCTCCCCGCACCAAAGCCAAAATCAACCTTGGCAGTTGGGAACGCCCTGAGATATTCAACTGGATGCAGGAACAAGGTGGCGTCACTGATGATGAAATGCTGCGCACTTTCAACTGTGGCATTGGCATGATACTGGCCATACCTGCGGAACAGGCAGAAGATGTCATTACCACATGCAGGCTGGAAAATATCCAGGCATGGCAAATTGGCGTAATGGATGTTTCTGAAGCGGATGCCCCTTTTGTCCAGTATGTCGACTGATAACGATACAGCGCTACCAAAGCTGGTAGTGCTGATTTCCGGTAGCGGCAGCAATCTGCAATCCATCATTAATGCAGTAAAGGCTGGCGGCATAAAAGCCCGCATTGCGGCTGTCATCAGCAACCGCCCGGATGCCTATGGCTTGCAACGGGCTGCCGATGCAGGCATCCACGCCGAAGTCCTTGACCACACTGGTTTTGACAGCAGGGCAGCGTTCGATCAGGCGCTTCAGCAACGGATCGATAGTTTCAACCCTGGACTGGTGGTACTGGCGGGTTTCATGCGTATTCTCACCCCTGCTTTCGTGCGCCATTACCAAGGGCGGATGCTAAACATCCACCCCTCCCTGCTTCCCCTGTACAAAGGCATCCACACTCATCGTCGGGTGCTGGAAGATGGCGGCAACGAACACGGCGTCAGCGTCCATTTCGTTACGCCTGAACTGGATGGCGGCCCTGTCGTGATGCAGGCCAAAATACCGGTATTGCCGAGTGATACGGAGGAAGCGCTGGCCAAACGTGTTCAGGTGCAGGAACACATCATTTACCCGCATGTCGTGAAATGGTTTGTGGAAGGCCGTCTGAAACTGGAAGATGGCAAGGCGTTGCTTGACGGAGCGGTAATGAACCGCCCCGCCATGCATATTGCAGAGTAAATCAGCCGAAGTGGCAAACGTAGTGCAGATCCTCCAGCGTTTCGATATCGAAGGAAGAATTGCCAGCCACGTCGAATGACTGACCACCGGCATATTCCATCCACTCATCACTTCCCGCCATACGCACACGGCAACGACCTTGCAGCAACTCCATGATTTCCGGCGCACCAGTATTGAATGTCAGTGAAGAAGGTAAAATAACGCCCACGCTTTTACGTTCACCGTCAGCCAGCGTCACCGTATGACTGATGCATTTACCACCGAAATAAACATTTGCAGTCTTGTTGACGCTGACATTCTCAAACTGACTCATAAAACTCCTTTACTGACCTGCAATGGTCATCTTGTTGATCAAAATAGAACCGGTGCGAATACTACCACGCTCATCCACATCATCTGCAATACCGACGATGCCCTGATACATGTCTCTCAGGTTGCCCGCAATGGTCACTTCTTCTACTGGGTGCGTAATCATGCCATTTTCAACCCAATAGCCACTTGCACCACGCGAATAGTCGCCGGTAATGCTATTGATGCCGTGCCCAATCAGTTCGGTCACCATCAGGCCGGTTCCCATCTGCTGAATCAGATCCACGAAACTTACACCGGTATCCGCCAACAACAGGTTGCTGGAACCACTGGCATTACCGGTAGTTGGCATCCCCAGCTTGCGGGCGCTGTAACTGCCAAGGAAGTACCCCTGGATGACACCCTCTTTCACAATATCGCGCACTTGTGTTGCAACCCCTTCGCTGTCATAGGAACGGCTTCCCAGCCCCTGACGGATATAAGGGTCTTCACGCAGGTGTACAAATTCCGGGAACACTTTCTGCCCAATAGAATCCAGCAGGAAGCTGGCCTTGCGATATTGTGCACTGCCGCTGATGGCCCCAACCAGATGCCCGACCAAGCCGCGCGCCAACTGCGGCACGAACAGCACAGGTGCTTCACGGGTGGAAAGTGAACGCGCATTCAGACGGCGAACAGCACGCTGGGCGGCTTCCGCACCAACGGTATCGGCAGATTCCAGATGCCCCGGTACCCGCGATACGGTGTACCAGTAATCCCGCTGCATGGAATCGCCTTCCTGAGCAACTACTGCGCAGCTAAGCGAATGACGGGTGGAATGGCGGATTCCCATGAAATCGTGGGAATTGGCGTAAAGGCTCAAGCCCGCATGGCTGTCAACGCCAGCACCTTCACTGTTGGTAATGCGGCTATCATGCTCACGGGCGACGCTTTCAGCCTGCAAGGCCATTTCAATCGCCATTTCGGCATCCAGCTCCCAGGGATGATATAAATCCAGCTTGGGGAATTCGGTCGCCATACGTTCCGGGTCAGCCAGCCCATTGAATTCGTCTTCCGAGGTGTAGCGGGCAATACGGCAGGCAGCATCCAGAGTATCTTCCAGCGCCTGACTGGAGAAATCACCGGTAGAGGCAAAACCCTTGCGATGGCCGAAGTAAACAGTCAGGTTGATACCCTGATCACGGTGGTATTGCAGTTTATCCACCGTACCCATGCGAACTTCGACCGACAGGCCAGTGCTTTTATCGATGTCAACTTCAGCGGCTGTCGCGCCTCTGGCTTTGGCAGCCTCCAACATTCTTTCGGCCATTGCCTGGAATTCGGTGGCAATGTCAAAACGTTTTTCCAGTTCAATCATTGTTCTGTCCTTATGCTGTCGCAGTTCCGCCCACGGTCAGGCCATCTATCCGCAGGGTCGGCTGGCCGACGCCTACCGGCACGCTTTGCCCGTCCTTGCCGCATACGCCGATACCGGTATCCAGTTGCAGGTCATTGCCGATCATGCTGACACGGGTCAATACATCCGGGCCATTACCAATCAGGGTGGCATTCTTGATGGGCCTGCCCAACTTGCCATTTTCGATCATGTAGGCTTCAGAGGCAGAGAAAACAAACTTGCCAGAGGTAATGTCTACCTGGCCACCCGAAAAGTTGGCGGCGTAAATCCCCTTGTCGACGGAAGCGATGATTTCTTCCGCTGCATGCCCGCCCGCGCGCATGTAGGTATTGGTCATGCGCGGCATTGGCAGATGCGCATAGGACTGGCGGCGTCCGTTACCGGTAGAGTTCGTTCCCATCAGGGCGGCATTCTGTCGGTCAAACATGTAGCCTTTGAGGATACCGTCTTCAATCAGGGTGGTGCACTGGGTTTCTGTGCCTTCATCATCCACGCTCAGGGAGCCACGGCGCATTTCCAGTGTGCCATCATCCACCACGGTAATGCCTTTGGCAGCGACCTGCTCGCCAATACGCCCGGCAAAGGCCGAGGTGCCCTTGCGGTTGAAATCGCCTTCCAGACCATGGCCAATCGCTTCATGCAGCAGCACGCCCGGCCAGCCGTTACCCAGCACAACAGTCATGCTGCCAGCAGGCGCAGCAGACGCATCCAGATTGATCAGTGCCTTGCGTACTGCGTCTTCTGCGTATTCCCTGGCTTTGTCGCCATTGAGGAAAAAGTCGAGGTTGAAGCGCCCACCGCCACCTGCTGTGGCGCTTTCGGTTTCCCCCTTGCGCTGCACAATAACGGATACGTTGGCTCGCACCAGAGGGCGCACATCCGCAGTCATGCGGCCACTTTCATCCATAATCAGGATGATTTCGTGTACGGCCACCATACTGGCCATGACCTGCTGTACATACGGGCTGGTAGCACGCGCAATGCTGTCGATCTGTTGCAGGAAACCGATTTTGTCGGTTTCGCTGAGGGAATCAAGCGGGTCGTCCATTCCGTACAAATGGCGGGAAGGTGCAGTCACTTTCCAGGCATTGACGGAACCACTCTGCCCGGCGCGGCTGATGGCACTGGCGGCCTTGGCGGATTCCAGCAGGGCTGGCAGGCTGATTTCACCGCTGTAGGCGAAACCGGTTTGCTCACCACAAACGGAACGTACACCGACGCCCTGCTCGATACTGTAACTGCCACTTTTGATAATGCCTTCTTCCAGCCCCCAGGATTCATAGCGGGCAGACTGGAAATACAGGTCAGCCAATGTTGTATCCTTGTTCAACAGGTGGCTGAACACCTGTTCCATATTGTGTTCGGTCAGACCCGCCGGGGCGAAAAATGCCTCGCGGGCGAAGTCGATTGCCTGTTTCATGTTCTTCCTTAAATGGTAACGATCATTCTCTCAATTCATCAATGTATGCTTTCAGTGCACCGATGTGAAAGAACCGGGAAGGTTTTACGGGTTTTTTCCAATGATGCCAAATCTATTTCAGCAACCACTATGCCAGTGCCGCGCTCCTGCACGCCGCGCACGCGCCCCCAGTAATCAACAATCATGCTGTGGCCGTAGGTTGTTCTGCCGTTCACATGGTAACCACCCTGCCCAGGCGCAATAACATAACACAGGTTCTCGATGGCGCGGGCGCGCAGAAGCGTTTCCCAATGGGCTTTACCGGTTAATTCGGTAAAGGCTGACGGAACCAGCAAAACCTGCGCACCCTGGGCTGACAGACGGCGGTAAAGCTCGGGGAAACGCAAGTCATAACAAACCGACATACCCAGCTTGCCAAAGGGGCTGTCGACGACGACAGGTGATTGCCCCGGAAAGGTTGTATCGCTTTCGGTATAGACTTCCTGATTTTCGCCCAACATGACATCAAACAGGTGAATCTTGTCGTAACGGGCAACGATTTCGCCTTTCTCATTGTACAAAATGGAAGCAGCATAGACACGTTCCGGGTCTTCTGAGCGGACAGGGATGGTTCCCGCCACAATCCATACGCCATATTTTTTGGCCTGCTGGCTGATGAATGTTTGAATGGGGCCATTGCCATATTCTTCAGCAGCTTTCACCCGGTCGGTTTCATGTACGCCCATAATGGCAAAGGTTTCCGGCAAAACCACCAGTTTGGCTCCGCGCCCAGCTGCTTCTTTAATCAAACGCCCGGCTTCCATCAGGTTGGCTTGAACCTGTGGGCCAGATGCCATCTGGATTGCCGCCATCAATGTCATGCAAATCTCCCCGTTCTCTACTCTAAAAAATGTACGTTGTCATTGTGTGTTCAACGCAACAAAACATCAATATCAGTCTTTCCTGACTGAGGTGTTTATTTCAGCAATATCCGGCTTGCTCCATGAACCCGTCACGTGGTAACGGAATCCCCCGGAAGTTTTCAGTTTGTCTTCTACTGATTTTTCCGTAACCGAATTAAACAACAACATGGCAGCTCCACCACCGAGTCCACCAACAGCTACGCCTACCAATGGCAGTGCCGATTTCAGGTTGGGTATTACCGTAACGGTCTGATCGTGCATTTTGCGTACAAGGTCGGTGCTGCCCTGAATGCCTGCCACCATGATTGCAGCCTTGACGATGGTATCATCGGTTCTCAATATGCCACGATCAAGCCTGAATGTGCCGCTGATTTCATCAAATGCAACGCCCTTGCCGGTCATGTCGCGAAAATCCATCGACAAGCGGCCAGGCAGGCGTTGCAAATCCAGTAAGCCCAGCAAACGCCCCAAACCTAGCTCCACTTCGCTTAGGCTGCCCTTACCCAGCCTTGCCTGCACTTCGCCATTCAGATTGGGCAGTGAGAAACTGAATGGCGCTCCTGCCCAGTTGAGGCTGGCTGTGGCGGTAAGCTCACCACCTTGCAGTCCCGATTCGCTACCCTGTTCCGCCAGCAGTTTGCCGGGGGCTGAAATGTGTGCGCTGGCCAGCAACTCGGTATGTGAATTGCCATTATCATCTTCATACCAGCGCCCTTGGTTGGCAGAGAACGCCAGTAATGGATTGCGGATTTCCAGCGTTTCGATCTGCAAATCATTCCGCGCCTTGTTCATGCTGAGGGTCAATTGCTGAATGGGGAAATCCCCCTTTCTGCAATCCCGACAGGTAAACCGCATGGAGGGAAAGTCTTTGGGTGACAGGTTGCCAGCTTTCCCTTTGCCCGGCGTTTCCTGACTCAACCGATCGAGATCGATACCACTCAAATCAATATTGACACGCCCTGTACTGGCGGCTTTGACAGGCAAGTGCAGATTGGCCTGAGCCTTTTCTGCACGGACATGTGCCTGAATAATATCGCCTCCCTCAGCAGTCAATGTGGCTTTGCCCAATGACTGCTCACCCAGTTTCAGATTAGCGATACTGACATCCACCTTGACGGGCAGTGGGTCGGAAGCTTCCTGTGTGGATGCGCCGCCAGCAGCACTAAACCCCTGCAAGGCCAGCAAGTCAATATCAGCAATTTTTCCTCCAAGCTGGATACCAGTCGCGGGTAAAACCGGCTCTCCCTCCCCCAGACTGATGCCCACCGCTGCCTGCTGCTTACCCTTGTGAGGAAGGCGTGCCTTTACACCCAGCAGCTTGCCCATGCTGGCGTTGATATCCCAGGATTTGGCGGAATCAAACGGCAACTCCACTTCCACCATCAAATCACGCCTGTCGCCAGCTGCTTTTGCCAGCGGTGGTGGCAAATGAATCGCGACACCCTGCAAACGGCTTTTTGCCTGAATTTTCAGGGTGGATGGCGTGCCAGTTTCCTTTGTGGCGAAAGAAGGTAGCTCCAGCCTGGTTTCAATATCTGCCTTGCCTTGCAGGTAGGCATTCAGGAACTGCATTGTCTCTGGCAGGAAAGCTGCGGGATCGTTCTGCTGTTGCAAATTGACGCTAATCAGGTTTTTACCTCGGTCAGTTGCAGCAGTAATTGTAACCGGTTGTTGGCGGTATTCCCCGCTGGCCTTGGGCGCGCTCACACCATACTGGTCAAAATGGACTGCACCATTGAGTTTGCTGAATACCTGATTGTATTCCGGGACAGCAAAGCGGCCATCATGCAGCGTAACCACTCCGTCAACCTCAACACCTTCCCTCTCCAGTATTTCCTGGGTCAGCGGCACATCCATTTTCAGGTCCAGTTCGGACATACCGGAAAACTCAGCCACTTGCATGAAATCACGCATGTTCTTGCCCAACGGCGAATCCCGCAGGTAATCCATGTGCGCTTGCAGATCGCCTTGTGTATCCAGCTCCAGTTGCAGGCGGGCGTTTTTCAGCATGTTGGGAATATCGACAGTGCCGCCTTTGACCGCCAGTTGCATGATACGCGCGTTCCTGACCTTGGCGCTCATGCCTTCGTTGTGGAAACGCAGCTCACCGCTGACATCTTCGGCCTGTGGCCAGTCAGGCAGATAGGCAAGTGTGCCCCGTTCCACGTCAAAACGGATATCGAACGCGCCAGCAGAATGCTTGAAAGGGTAATCGGCAGGATCCCCCCTGAAACTAAACTCGCCACGCGGTACGTAGCCTGCAATGATCGCCGTTTTTAACCACTTTTCTGTATTGTCATCGACAATGGAGGGAATGTATTCACGGACATTGTTGACCACTTTCCGGGTGGCGAATTGCATGTTGAAGCCCAGGTCGGGCGGTTTACCGAGCAGCATGTCCAGCTTGCCCGAACCTTCCGCTTTCAGATCGGGATTTTGCAGTTGCAGATGGGTAATTTGCCAACGCCAACCATCATCTTGCACTGTCCATTGCAGGTCTGAAGTCAGGTGGTCAATCAGCAAGGTTTTTTCAAACCATTGCGGATAGTCGAGCTTGCTATCGTCGATGCTAACCTCAACCTTGCCACCATCGTTATCGGCAGTAAAGGCCGCATTGACGCCGCTCAGTGCCGGTATATCGCTATTGCCCTGCCAGCCCAGATGGGTGATTTCACCCTCGCCACTGATGTGTAACGGTTTGCCGGGTGTTGCGGTGATATTGGCATCTAGCGCCAGTGAACCAGCATTGACACCATATTGCTGGAGTTGCGGGGAAGGTAATGCAGCCAGATTGAAAATCCGGGTGCGGGTGTGCAGCTTGCCACCCCACTCGGCCTCGCCATCAGACAGTTCAGTACGCCGCATAACGGCATCCACTGCCAGCGTCTCGCCAATGGTTGGGGGGAATAGCGCGTCAGCCTGCAAGGTGATTTCATTTGGCAGAATTTCCCCCATAAACTGGAGGTCACTGAGTGTCAGTGTGCGTCCGTTAGTGTTATCCATCCAGTGGACGTAGCCACCATTGATGCTGATACGGATGGGCGCTTTACGCTCAATATTCAACGCAGTATTTTTCTGCCCCGGCAAAGGGAAAGTCAGGCCGCGCACTTTCGGCAACTCATCAGGTTGCTGGCTCAGGACGAACTCAACCCCTTCCAACTGGATCTCTGCCGGTTGCAATCGCAGGGTACGCAAGCTTTCCCGCCAGTCCAGTGTCAAGGCAAGTTGCTGGATATGGATGGGGGCATACTCGTCCGGCTCGGTCAGTTGCAGGTTTTCAATGATCCAGCGCGGCTCCTCGCTGTCACGATCAACCCGAATCTGCCCGATGCTGACCTGATTGCCCACAAAGTCGGACAGTTCCTTTTCCAGCACGCCCTTGTAATCATCAACCATCGGCAGCCAGTAATGCGCCAGCCCCACCAGCGCAACCAGAAATATGGCAAGATGGAAGAAGAATGTCAGCAGCAGGTAGGTCAGACGTACAACGAAACCACCCTGCCCGCTATAAAAGTACAACGTCGAAATGCTCCTGGGTGTAAAGTGCTTCTACCTGTAGCCGGATAGGGATTCCTACGAATTGTTGTAATTCGGCCAGGCTGTCTGATTCTTCATCAAGCAATAAGTCCACCACCTCCTGCGAAGCCAGCACCAGCAATTCCTTGGCATCAAACTGGCGGACTGCCCGCAGGATTTCGCGGAAAACTTCATAACACACTGTTTCCGCCGACTTCACGAAGCCGTTGCCGCTACAGCAGGAACATGGCTCACACAGCACATGTTCCAGGCTCTCGCGGGTGCGTTTGCGGGTCATTTCCACCAGCCCCAGCGGAGAAACATCGCAAACATAGGTTTTGGCGTAATCGCGTTCGAGAGATTTTTCCAGCAATTTCAGAACCTGCTGCCGATGGTCGTGTTGCAGCATGTCGATGAAATCGATGATGATAATTCCCCCCAGATTGCGCAGGCGCAACTGGCGGGCGATGGTTTGGGAGGCTTCCAGATTGGTGCGGAAAATGGTTTCTTCCAGATTACGGTTGCCAACAAACCCACCGGTATTCACATCGATGGTGGTCATCGCTTCGGTCTGGTCGATGATCAGGTAACCACCGGATTTGAGTGGAACCTTGCGTTGCAGAGCCTTCTGGATTTCCTCTTCAACGCCGTGCAAATCAAAAATCGGACGCTCGCCGGGGTAATGATCAATCACATTGGCAAGATCGGGAATGTATTTCTGGCTAAATTCAATGACCCTGCTGGCAGTCTCACGGGAGTCGATCTGTACTTTGGCAATTTTCTCGCCCACCATGTCGCGCAGCACCCGCAACACCAGTGGCAGATCGGAATACACCAGCGTCGGGGCCGGAGATTCAGCCTCGGTTTTTGCAATGTTTTCCCATAGTTTACGCAGAAACTTCATGTCACGGCGCAATTCATCCTCACTGATGCCATCCGCTGCCGTGCGCACGATGTAGCCGTAATCATCACCGAACTCCGTGCGTAACTGGTCAATCAGGTTGCGCAAGCGTTCGCGTTCCGCTGCCTCCTCAATCTTGCCGGAAATGCCAACATTGTTGTTGTCGGGCATCAACACCAGAAAACGCGAAGGAATCGTGACATGCGTGGTCAGACGCGCGCCCTTGGTGCCGAGTGGATCCTTGATGACCTGCACCAGCAGCTTTTTACCTTCATACAGCAGTTCGCTGATTTGCACCGTTGGGCGCGGAATGGTGTGATCATGGAATTCTTCAAGCGAAGGATGCGTCAGGTCGGAAGCGTGCAAAAAGGCGGATTTTTCCAGCCCAATGTCGATAAAGGCGGCTTCCATGCCGGGCAGAACGCGACAGACCTTGCCTTTGTAAATATTGCCGACAATACCCTTGCGTGAAGTCCGCTCAATCAGCACTTCCTGCAAACAGCCATTTTCCAGCAAGGCGACCCGCGATTCCTGCGGGGTTACGTTGATTAACAGTTCTGCGCTCATGAATCCGCCTTTGGTGTGTTATTTTTGGGTTTTACAAAATCCCAATGCCCGCTTTTGCCAGCAGTTGTGCTGTTTCATACAAGGCCAAACCCATCACACCTGAGTATGACCCTTCCAGCCGCTCGATGAAAATTGCGCCGACACCCTGAATGGCGTAAGCACCAGCTTTGTCCCGTGGCTCCCCTGTTTCCCAGTATGCCAGAATTTCAGCATCCGGAACTGAACGGAACTTAACCAGACTACGGTTAACAGTGACCGTTGATCCAGTTGCTGTAGTCAAAGCGACAGCGGTAAGAATTTCGTGCTGACGCCCGGACATTTTACGCAGCATTTGCTGCGCATGGGCGAAATCAACCGGTTTCACCAGCAGTTCGCCATCCAGAACCCCCAAAGTATCCGAACCGAGTACCGGCAAAGCTGTTTCACCGGTTTCTGCGCGCCGCTTCCAGACTGCTTCCGCCTTCATGATTGCAAGCCGTTTAACCAGCGTTTCGGGCAATTCGCCCGGTAACGGCGTCTCGTCCACATCGGCAGTTTGCACCAGAAAACGGATGCCAATCTGTTCCAGCAATTCACGGCGGCGCGGTGAGGCAGACGCCAGAATAATCTGTGGTTCTTGCATTTAGTCCCCGCGATGGTAGGGATGGTTCGTCAAAATGCTCCATGCGCGGAACAATTGTTCAGCCACCACGATACGTACCAGTGGATGCGGAAAGGTCAATGGTGACAGCGACCAGCTTTGCTCGGCGCGTTGCAGGCAAGCCTGTGACAAGCCTTCCGGACCACCAACCAGCAGGCTGACATCGCGGCCCGACATCATCCAGCTATCCAGCTGCTGGGCGAGCTGTTCGGTTGACCACAGTTTGCCTTTAACATCCAGGGTAATGACCAGACTACCGTCGGGAATGGCTGCCAGCAGCTTTTCACCCTCCGTTTGGCGTATGCGTTGCAGATCGCTGTTTTTAGTGCGTTTTTCCGCTGAAATTTCGCGGATCAGCAACTGGCATTGTGGTGGCATCCGGCTGGCATATTCGTCAGTACCGGTGTTGACCCACCCCGGCATTTTCGTGCCGATAGCCAGCAGGTGGATACGCACTCAGGCCGTCCCGGCGCGTACTTGCGGGATGGCTTCGCCCGCTTCCCACAGTTTTTCGAGATTGTAGAAATCACGGGTGGTTTGCAGCATGACGTGCAAAATAACGTCGTTCAGGTCGACCAGCACCCATTCGCCGTCGCGTTCACCTTCAACCCCGAGAGGTGGGTTATTGGCATCCTTGGCTGCCAGTGCAACGGTTTGGGCGAGGGATTTGACGTGACGGGTAGAGTTGCCAGTGGCGATGATGAGCATGTCAGTGATGGAAGATTTGCCACGAACATCGATGCATTTGATGTCGTAACCTTTCATGTCTTCCAGTTTTTCAATGACTAATTGCTGAAGTTTTTCAAGTTCCATTAAGTTCCACAATATAGTTGATGTCTTTGAATATAGCCGAGAACTGCGTCCGGTAACAAATATCGGGGATTTTTGCCTGTTTTCAAGCGGGTACGCAAGTTTGTAGCAGAAATATCCAATGCGGTGACAGCCAGCGAATAAATCCGCCCTGCCGGGGTGGTGCGCAAATCGTCCGGGTTTTCGCTCAGGAAAGGCATGTGCCAGCCCTCGGGAGGCAGACTATACCCCGGACGGTGGACGACGACCAGATGCGCGAGTTGCAAAATGTCCTGCCAGCGATGCCAGGTCTGGAAATGCTGGAAGGCGTCGAAACCGAGAGTAAAGAGGAGTGGGCGCTCATTGCCTGTTTCAGCGCGGAAGGATTCGAGGGTATCGAAACTCCAGGAATAGCCGTCACGGCGCAGCTCACGGTCATCGGCGTGCAGGCAAGGTTCGCTGGCAATGGCAACTTGCAGCATGGCGAGACGGTGTTCCGGGCTGGCGTGCGGTTGTGGACGGTGCGGCGGAACCTTGCCGGGGATCAGGCGCATGTCGCTAATACCGAAATGTTCCGCAACTTCCAGCGCGGTGCGCAGGTGGCCGTAGTGGATCGGATCAAAGGTGCCACCAAGGATGCCGATCATGTCTGAACCGGGATTTGTCGGATTAACCTGATTAACCATGATTCGGAGTGCCCTCTTTAATCATGCCAATCACATTAATCCTGTAAATCGCGGTTCAGACACGGATATGCCCATCACCCAGCACGATGAACTTCTGTGTTGTCAGCCCTTCCAGCCCAACCGGCCCACGTGCGTGAATCTTGTCGGTACTGATACCGATTTCCGCACCGAAGCCGTACTCGAAACCATCAGCAAAGCGGGTGGATGCATTTACCATCACCGAGCTGGAATCCACTTCCCGCAGGAAAGCGCGCGCCCGTGTGTAGTTCTCGGTAATGATGGCATCGGTATGATGTGAACCGTAGGTATTGATGTGCGTAATCGCGGTTTCCATATCCGCCACAATGCGGATGGAAAGGATCGGCGCAAGGTATTCAGTTGACCAGTCTTCCTCGGTGGCTGGTACGCAAGCAGGCAAGATTTCGCGGGTCTTGTCGCAGCCGCGCAGTTCCACACCCTTGGCAGTGTATTCTTCGGCCAGCGGCGGCAGCACTTCGGCAGCGATACTTTCCGCTACCAGCAAGGTTTCCATCGCGTTACACACGCCGTAACGGTGGGTTTTGGCGTTGACCGCCACCTTGATCGCCTTGCCGATATCGGCCTGACCATCGATGTAGACGTGGCAGATGCCATCCAGATGCTTGATGACCGGGATGCGCGATTCGGCGCTGACCCGCTCGATCAGCCCTTTGCCACCGCGCGGAACGATCACGTCGACGTATTGTGACATGCGTAGGAGCTCACCCACCGCAGCCCGGTCAGTGGTTTCCACCACCTGTACGCAAGCTGCCGGTAAACCTGCCGCTTCCAGCCCTTCCCTTACACAAGCTGCAATTGCCTGATTGGAGTGGATGGCTTCGGAACCGCCGCGCAGTATGGTTGCGTTGCCCGATTTCAGGCACAGCGCAGCAGCATCGACTGTCACATTCGGGCGGGATTCGTAAATGATGCCGACCACGCCGAGCGGCACGCGCATGCGCCCGACCTGAATGCCGGATGGACGATAATTGAGGTCGGTAATCGTGCCTATCGGGTCAGTCAGTGTGGCAACCTGACGCACGCCTTCGGCCATGCCTGTAATGGTTTTGTCGCTCAGGGTCAGGCGGTCGAGCATGGCTTCATCCAAACCCTTTGCGCGACCTGCCTCCAGATCCTTGGCGTTTTCGCCCTTGAGCCAGTCGGCACGTTCCAACAACACCTCGGCAATTTTCAGCAATGCAGTGTTCTTGGTGCTAGTCTCTGTATTGGCAAGAATCTGGGCGGCCTGCTTCGCCTGCTGGCCAATTCCCTGCATATAGTTGGTAACGTCCAAAACAGTTTCCTCAATATCACGTTAGCCGCCCATAATACCACGGGAAGTGACTTGTTCTGCTTTTTCTGTTACAACTACGCCATTTTTTCGAGAGGCCAGAAGACCTTGAACAGTGACCGCCTTTACCGCATTTCATTCGTCAATCAGGACAAGATCTATGAAATCTTTGCCCGGCAGGTGTATGAATCGGATTTGTACGGTTTCGTAGTCGTGGAAGAAATCGTTTTCGGCACCCAGAGCACGGTGGTCATCGATCCGGGTGAGGAGCGGCTGAAAACAGAGTTTGATGCAGTCAAACGCAGTTTCATCCCCATCCACTCAGTTATCCGCATTGATGAAGTCGAAAAACCGGGTGTGAGCAAGATTCACGCGATGGATGGCTCTGTTTCCAGCAATGTCAGCCCGTTTTCACGCCCTGCCGGTAACAAGAAAAAAGATTAAACCACCCGGTTGATCAGCTTGGCCGGGGCGTTCGGCTATCAAAACCCGCATCCCCAATGCCTGTGCTGACTTTTCAACCTCCCGTCCCAGCACTCCATGTCCTATAATCGCAAGCGTGCTGCCCAGGATTTGTGGCATGGCGTAGTCGAGCAAACAAAAATGCGGGCTGCGCTGCCACTCCCCCTGTCGCAAGGCGTCCCGCCAGGCGGGCAGTTTCACTTGAGCAGCGAGGGAACGAAGCAGTGGACGACCCAGCACTACTTTGTTGCTGGTAACGATACTGGCCTTGCCAATATGAGGTCGAGAAATACTGCTTCGAACATGATATTTTCCCAAAAAATCAGTGGCAGGCTGCGAAGTACCAAGGTGCTTTCTGACAAGTCTGTTATTATAACTGGATGTGTATCGTAGTGTCTGGAATTGCCGGATGAGGCGAAAACTGGTGCGTTTCATACAGACAACATTAGTGCTGGCTGCGGTTTTATTCGGCTATAGTGTCGTTACAGACAGCGCCTTCGACCGCTGGAAAAGCCAGTTTCGGGATATTGCCGTGGCGCAGGGCGTTCGCGCGAAAACCGTGGACATCGCCCTGCGTGGTTTGCTGCCTGACAACAAGGTGCTGGAGTTGGACGCCCGCCAGCCTGAATTCACCAAAACCGTATGGGAATACCTGGAAACAGCCGCTTCTGAAGAACGGGTTGCAACCGGGCGTGCACGCCTGCGTGTGTATGCCCCGCTACTGGAACGCCTGCATCAGCAATATGGGGTGCAACCTGAATACCTGCTGGCCATCTGGGGTATGGAAAGCGACTTCGGGCGCAATACCGGTGGGCGCAGCATCGTCCGTTCACTGGCAACACTGGCTTACGCGGGCATGGAAGATCGTCGTGATTTCTGGCGGCAACAGTTGCTGGCTGCCCTGCGGATTCTGGACAAGGGCGACATTTCCATGGTGTACCTGCGTGGTTCCTGGGCGGGTGCAATTGGTCATACGCAATTCATTCCCACCACCTTTGAACAATTTGCCGTCGATTATGATGGTGATGGCAAGCGCGATCTGGTCAACAGCGTGCCTGATGCACTGGCCTCCACTGCCAATTACCTTGCCCAATCCGGTTGGGAAAGCGGCAAGCCCTGGGGGGAGGAAGTCCGGCTGCCAAGCCATTTCGACTGGGGAAAGGCTGATCCGGATTTCTGGCTGCCAGCCGATGTCTGGGCGCTGGAAAACTGCATGATGCGGGCTGATGGCCAGATGCTTGAAAGCAATGATGCCGGATTTGTATTCCTGCCCGCCGGGTATCGTGGACCTGCATTCCTGGCTTACCGGAATTTCAAGGTCATCCTGAAATACAATAACGCGCAAAGTTACGCACTGGCAATTGGCCATCTGGGGGATCGTATCCGGGGTGAAGCGACCTTGGTAGCGACCTGGCCCCATGATGAAAAGCCGCTGAGTAATGCGCAAAAAGCTGAATTACAGCAATTACTTACAAGTGCCGGTTACAGTACGGATGGGGTCGATGGCAAGCTCGGCCCGAATAGCCGCGCAGCCTTGCGCCGCTGGCAAATGGATTCAGGTTTCCCGGCAGATGGTTACGCCACACTGGAGCATCTGGAATTCCTGCGGCGGGAGGTAAAGGTAAATACAACGGTGCCCCCATCATCCAGAACCCCGGCCCCACAAGGGGAACGGGGTTAAAGAGCAAGGTTTATTCCCCGCCAAACACGGATTTCGCCGCGGCTACCGCCACGCCGGAATTGATCGGCGCACGCATGTCGGACAGCACTGCATCCAGCGCCCCCAGACAGTTCAGCACGTTTTTCTGGTTGCTGGCGAAACCCATCAGGCCGATGCGCCAGATTTTCCCGGCTAACGCCCCCAAACCTGCACCAATTTCAAGACTGTAACGGTTGAGCAGTTCTGCACGGACAGCAGCTTCATCCACACCTTCAGGTACAGTGACGGAATTCAGCTGTGGCAGGCGATAGTTTTCTGCCACCACGAACTGCAAGCCCATCGCTTCGATACCGGCTTTCAGCGCCTGGTGGTTGCGGGCATGGCGAGCCCAGGCATTTTCCAGCCCTTCTTCCTGCAACATCACCAGTGATTCGTGGAAAGCATACAGGGTGTTGATCGGTGCGGTGTGGTGATAAGCGCGTTTGGCTCCGCCACCCCAGTAGCCCATGACCAGATTCATATCCATGAACCAGCTTTGTACCTTGGTGTTACGGCTCTTGATGCGTTCGACAGCACGCTCACCAAAACTGACCGGGGCAACACCGGGCACGCAGGAAAGGCATTTCTGGGTGCCTGAATAAATGGCGTCGATTCCCCATTCATCAACTTTCAGCGGGGTGCCGCCCAGTGAAGTCACGGCATCCACAATGGTCAGGCAATCGTGGTCGTGTGCCAGCTTGACCAAGGTTTGCGCATCAGATTGTGCGCCGGTAGAGGTTTCCGCATGAACGAAAGCGACCAGTTTTGCATCGGGGTGGGTAATCAGGGCGTCTTCCAGCTTGTTGGGGTCAACCGGCTTGCCCCAGTCGTCCATCACCATGATGGGAGTTGCGCCACAACGCTCGACGTTTTCTTTCATACGCCCGCCAAACACACCATTCTGGCAGACGATTACCTTGTCACCCGGCTCGACCAGATTGACGAAACAGGTTTCCATGCCCGCAGAACCGGGGGCGGAAACCGGCATGGTCAGTTCGTTTTTGGTCTGGAAAGCGTATTGCAGCATCCCTTTGACTTCATCCATCATGCCAACGAAGGCAGGGTCGAGATGACCAATGGTCGGACGCGCCATGGCTTCGAGAATGCGCGGACTGACATCGGAGGGGCCTGGCCCCATCAAGGTGCGGATGGGGGGATGAAAGGTTTTTATGGTCATGCGGTTCAATTCTCTATTGTGATGGAGCAAAGCGCGATAATACTATGGAAATTGACAGTCTGAAAACCCCACCATTCCGATCAGGAATAAGCCTGCTAGCGTTTGCTATGAGGGCTTGCATGACTCCCGGATTTTCAGGCGCACAGGTGTTGTACCAGCCTTACCCAGTAGCTTGCCCCCAACGGCAGTATCCTGTCGTTGAAATCGTAATGTGGATTGTGTAGCGGATGACTTTCATCCGCATCCCCGTTCCCAATCCAGATATAAGCCCCTGGGCGCTGCTGGAGCATGTAGGCAAAATCTTCTGCCCCCATGCTTGGCGGTGGGTTCCACTCTACACAGGCTTCACCGACCAGTTCCATGGTTACCTGATAACAGGTCTGTGCATTCGCCGGACGGTTGATGGTGGCCGGATAACCAGGGGTAAATTTCACCCCGGCGGTAGCGCCATAGGCTTGCGCGGTGTGTTCCACCAGGATTTGCAGGCGCTGCTTGATCAGGCTGCGTTGCGCCTCATTCAGGGTGCGGATGGTGCCGTGCAACGTTACCGTTTCCGGTATTACGTTGTAGGCACTACCACCGACCATGCGGGTGATGCTGATGACGCCGCTGTCTACCGGGCGCAGGTTGCGGGCAATGATGCTTTGCGTCCCGCTGATGATGTGCCCGGCCACCAGTACCGGGTCGGTCAGGGTATCGGGCATCGCCGCGTGACCGCCCTTCCCGGTGATTTCGATATCGAAGGAATCGGTGGAGGCCATCACCGCGCCGGGGTGTACCGCGAAATGCCCCGCCGGAATACCCGGCCAGTTGTGCATGCCGTAGACTTCCTCAATCGGGAAGCGGGTAAACAGGCCATCGTCGATCATGCGCTTGGCACCTGCCCACATTTCTTCGGCTGGCTGGAAGATGAAATAGACTGCACCGGCAAAGTCCGGGTTTGCTGCCAGCGCTGCCGCCGCGCCCAGCAGCATGGTGGTATGGCCGTCATGGCCACAGCCGTGCATTTTGCCGTGGTGGCAGGATGCGTGGTCGAACGTGTTCAGTTCGGTCAGTGGCAGTGCATCCATATCCGCGCGCAGAGCGATGTGCTTGCCGCCGGGTTGCTTGCCTTGCAGGACGCCAACCACACCGGTTCCACCTATTTCCGTATGTACATCCAGCCCAAACTGGCGCAATTGTTCAGCCACAAACTCGCTGGTGCGGAATTCTTCGTAGGCTGTTTCGGGGTGCTTGTGGATGTCGCGCCGCCATTGCTGCATCTGCTGGTGCAATTCGGCGTCGGTGGCAACGGGTGTGAGTCTGGCGGTCATGGCGCTAGCCTTATGTTTGTTGATGATATGCAGAAGAATAGCACTCCAGCGTGCTGTCCAGCGCATACGGCTTGTGGAAATAGCGATGTACCCAATCGGCGGGCATCTGATTTACTGTTCAAACACCAGATTTTGCGGATCGGCTCCCAGTTCCTTGAGGGCACCGGTAAGCGCATCCATGAAACCCGGTGGGCCACAGACATAAAATGGAACACTGAAATCGCTGATTTTTTCGCCGAGAAAATCCTTGTCGATCAGACGGCTTTCATAGCCAGCGACTGTTTCATCCGTGCAGGTCAGAATGCAGTCCTTACCGAGATAATGCCGCAATTCCTTCTCATAAATGATATCGGCAGGCGTCTTGTTGGAAAAGATCAGATGATTCTTACCGCCGTCGGCAGAAGAACGGTATTGGGCACGCAAAATAGCAATGAATGGCGTAATGCCCGCCCCTCCGGCAAGGAACACTCCTGGCCCCTGATAATTGATGGTACCGAACGGTTCGGAAATCAGCAATTCACTGCCCGCTGGCAGCCCATGCAGTTTTTTGGTAACGCCATCGTGATCCACATAGCGTTTGATGGTGAACTCCAGCACCTTGTCGTCCACGAAATTGGTGGGGGTGAAGGGGCGGCTTTCATCACGCCAGTCCGGCTGATTGATGGTCAACTCCACCCCCTGCCCCGGCTCAAAGGTAAAACCGGGCGGTTTGCTGAAAACAAAACGTTTCACATCATGGGTCACAAACTCGCTCATCAGCAGGGTTATTTTGTGTTGTTCACTCATAACGGACTCCCTTGATTTTCAAATAGGTCGCCAGGCAAACAGAATACATCATCACGCTCGCTTACCGTCCGCTGCTGGTACAGATGATCTGCAAGCCTGTGAATGTTCACCTGGGTTGCGTCGCTGTGCGTAATGACCCCATAACCTTTTGCCCAGTGGGAAAAATCGCCGCTCCCTGCACGATAACCAGCCGCAAGCGTTTGCACATCCTGTGTTTGCCCTTGGTAATCTGTCATGATCCCTGTTCCTGGCAACCTCAACTTTACCCATGATCCAGAGATGGTGGCGGCGAGACATTGAAATTCTTTAATGCCTCACGGCTAAGAAAACTACTTCGACAGGCTTGCAAACAGCTATGGCAAACGATCCACATGACCAATAATTCCGTATCATCATACCCGGCCTGACAGAATACAAACATTCTCAAAACCTGTAGCAACATTTAAACTACGTAAATTGTTTCTGAGGTATACGTTTTATGAGTCAAGCGAACACCGCTGGTGACACCATTACCGCGACGGTCGAGTTTTCTTTCCGGGGTGAGCATCACAAGCTGGTCGCGCCGATAGCGGTTGCGTATCTGACAGAGCTACTGGAAAGCGGCAATGAAGGTGCAGTCCATCGCTTGATTGCCAGTAAAAGCGGGCTGGACACTTACTCCTACGCCTACGAAGCCATGGAAATGCAGCCGATCCACTTCTCTGACCCCCAAGGCTTGATCGGTAATTTTATCGAGGATGGTGAACTGGATGTGCAGGCTTACCTGCAAGCCTGGCAGGAAACATTATCCGCGCTGGAAAAGGATGATGCGTTACTGGCGGAAATTGCCCGCAAACACCTGCAAATCGGGAATCTGGCCGAACATCCTGAACTGCGGAGTGCTCTCAAGGCTGCCTATCAGGCAGGCAAGGCAAGCCGGAATTAATCCGGCTTACTTCGTTAAACTCGCAAACAACACTGGCAACTGCTCCGGCAACCGATCCACATGATCAATGACCGTGTAGTTGTTCTGCCCGAAAATCCGCTTCACATAATCATCCGCGTGCGGGTCGAGTGTCAGGCAATACGTCTGCACGCCTTGCGTATACAACTCCTCCACCGCCTTCTTGGTGTCGAAGCGCAGGTGCTGCGGATCACGCTCGTCAATGTCGGCAGGTTCGCCATCCGTCACCAGCAGGATCAGCTTGCGGCGTTCAGGTTGCTTGTGCAAATGATGGGCAGCATGACGCAAAGCCGCACCCATCCGGGTAGAAAGCCCGCCCTTCATCCCCGCCAGCCGCGAACGTGCTTCATCATCGAAGTGCTGGTTGAAATCCTTCAGGCGGTAATACTGCACATCATGACGCCCGTCGGAAGCGAAACCGTGAATCGCGTAAGGGTCGCCGATGCCCTCAATCGCCGTCGCCACCAGCGTGGAGGCTTCACGGGTCAGTTGCAGCACACTCTTGTCGGAACCCTTCATCGGCTCATTGGTGGACTCGGATAAATCCAGCAGCACCACCACCGCCAGATCGCGGCTTTTCAGCACATTACGCATGGTGATGCGCGGATTCGGCTGCTCACCCATACGGATGGAAATCATCGCATCGACCGCCGCATTGATGTCGACTTCATCACCGTCTTCCAGCCCGCGCTGGCGCTGTACGCCCTCCGGGGTCAGCAGGTCGATGATCTGCTTGATGCGGTGCGCGACCGGGCGGTAGGCGTCAACGATGGCGCGGATGTCATCCGGGTCGCCCTTTTTCTGCCGACGCTCATACACCGTCACCCAATCCGGGCGATGCAACTGAATGTGGTAATCCCACTCGTGGTAGTGGAACGGCTCGGAAACCGGCTCCTTGCCCCACATGTCGTTGAAACTGGCGGTGTTTTCCAGATCGTCCTCGTAGGGGTACATCTCGGTGGCACACGTCCAGATTTCCTGCGCGTCATCGCCTGCCAGTTCGCAATCAACCTCATTGGCCATTTCGATCACGCTGACCTGCTTGCGCACCTGCCGCTGGCTGGCCGGAACGTACTCGAAACCGACATCCCAGCTCAGTTCCTCGAATTCCCACACGAAGCGGTTATCGTCGCGGTACGGGATACGGATACGCTCCAGAATGCGTAAACTTGGCACTTCGCGGCGAGTTGAGAACAGGTTGAACAGCTCCATCCCCAGCAGCCAGGAGAAATGCGGATCGTCCTGCCGCCCGGCGATATTGGCGTGGAAACTGTCGGCGAAACGGTTGATTTGCACATCATCGGCCCGCACGGAGGCATCCAGCAGCATCAGCGCCACATGCTCCAGCACTTTCATGGTCGGGTGTTCGACATTGCCTTCGTAGTCAACGGTCAGCAGGCGCGTCCACAAGGTTTTCAGGCCGGGGAAAGCCTGCACTGCCTTGTATTCCACCCGCGCATCTTCCATAAAGCCGATGAAAAACATCTGTGCCGGGCTGAGCTGCTCCGCAGAAATCGCTGCATTCGTATACATCAGGTGCGAAGCCATGTGCGCGGCAGTAGCGCGATACAATTCCAGCCCCGGAATATCGCCGATGTCATCGACCGCATCCGGCATGTGGAAAATGCGGTGTTCGATGTACGGGCGAAAATCGGTGTAATCCGCCCCCGTCGGGCGCAGGAAGAAATCGCGCGCCCACAATGCCCGCAGATAGAAGTTCAGTTTGCGCTGGGTCTTGACGAACAACACCCCACGGCGTTCTTTCTGCAAGGTAGCGCGGCTATCCGCCGATTCCAGATCGAAATACTTGGTCAGGTTATTGAAATCACGCCGATAGGCTTGCGCCCCAAAATTGGCCCAGCGCCGCAAACCACTCAGGGTGAGTTTGGAAAGCAATTCATCCATGTGGTTCAGCATCGGGCGCAAGCCGCGTGCCGCTGTCGAGGAAAACTGGTGAATAAACGTCAGGTAGCCACGCACCAGTTCCGCATCGCCAAGGTGGCGGGAGGCAGTAGGCAGGCTGGCGAGCATCAGGGTAATGACTTCGCCCGACACCATCGACGACAGTTTCATCGCGGACGTGACCACATCGGGGATAATGTCTTCGCCGCATTCTTTGGCAACAGCGGGCATTTCCTGCAAGTAGGTGATGATCAGCTCTTTACCGCGCCCCAGCTTCTGGATGGCTTTGGCACCGTCCAGATAATCCTGCAATCCGGCAGGCGACATTACCCGTGTGGCTTCCTGATAGGAACCATCCAGTACGTCATGAACTTCTGGGGTCAGTTTTTCCAGAAACTCGCGGTATTCCTCAAGATGAATTGCCATAGTTGCTACCTGTTTCCGAAATTACCCTCACCCGAAGAACGTCTGCACCGCCGCATTCAGCGTATCCCGCATATCCGGGTCGTCGGTCAACGGTGTCACCATCGTCATGGTGCAAGCAGCGTGGGGCGCAATGCCCTTGCCGATCAATTGCCCTGCGTACACCAGCAAACGGGTGGAAATGCCTTCATCCAGACCATGCCCTTTGAGGTTACGCGCCCGATGCGCAATCTGTACCAGCTTGGCAGCCGTCTTTTCATCCACGCCGGATTCTTTGGCGACAATCGCCACTTCAATCGCTTCACGCGGATAGTCAAAATCCAGTGCGCCGAAACGTTGCTTGGTGGATTGTTTCAAATCCTTCATCAGGCTCTGGTAACCGGGGTTGTAAGAAATCACCAACTGGAAATCGGGGTGCGCTTCGATCAGCTCGCCTTTTTTGTCCAGCGGTAAACTACGGCGGTGGTCGGTCAAGGGGTGGATAACGACGGTGGTATCTTGGCGTGCTTCGACCACTTCATCCAGATAGCAAATGGCACCGATGCGAGCAGCGGTTGCCAGCGGCCCGTCTTGCCATTTTGTGCCATCCTTGTCGAGCAGGAAACGCCCCACGAGGTCAGAAGCGGTCATGTCTTCGTTACACGCCACCGTGATCAGTGGGCGCTTTAACCGCCATGCCATGTGTTCGACGAAACGGGATTTGCCGCAACCGGTCGGGCCTTTGAGCATCATCGGCATCCGTGCGCTGTACGCGGCTTCGTAGAGCGCGATTTCGTCGCCAACCGCTTCGTAATAGGGTTCGTGTTTAACGATGTATTGGTTTGGGTCAACGGATGCAGACATGGCTAATCCTCTTGCAAATCGGTGAAGTTTTTAATCTTCGTAGTCGGTTTCGTGTTCGCCCGACCAGCCTGCCGCGCGTGCCTGGGCAATCGCGGCATCGTGAATGTGTTGGTGGCGTGCTGCCAACTCAGGGGGAAGGCGGCTGACCAGACAGCCGTATTTGTCCCACTCGGCATTGACCTTTTGTAGCAAGGCGTCAATCCCGGCCAGGTTCCAGTTTTGACAGGTTTCAGTTTCGGGGATCAGACCAAAGACCCACGCATCGCGGATAATCTTGCCGATAGTGGTCATGCCACCGTTGATGTCGTTGTCGATGCCGATGTAGCGGTCGGGTTTTTTGTTCATGAAACAGTACTCCTTGTGGAAGAAACCCCTCACCCCCCAGCCCCCTCTCCCTCAAGGGGCGAGGGGGAGCAAGAAAGAGGGTTTAGCCCCTCTCCCCTTGAGGGAGAAGGGGTGGGGTGAGGGGTAATTTAAACCGTCTTGCCGCGATAAATAACCATCGAAGCACCGGCACACTGTGCGTAGTTATCCAGACCCAGCAAACGCACGTGGTTGTTCGGATGTGCTGCATGGCAGTTTTCGAGTTCAGCCAGGATGTTGTCGACGTTGGTTTCACCGAACATCGGCAGTTTCCACATATACCAGTAGCTGCCGGAAGCATTTTCTGGCTCCGTGTGTTCGATAGACGGATTCCAGCCCTTGTTAACGATGTACTGGATCTGCTTGCGCGTTTGTTCCGCATCCATCGCTGGCAAATAAGAGAAAGTTTCAAACTTGCGGCTGTCAGCATTGCTCAAGCTTGATTTGTAGTCTTGCATATCACTCATGTGATCTACTCCTGAATAATTTTAAAGAATCAATTACTTGTGCGAAACGTCAAGTTTATCCACGGTGTCGAACTCGAACTTGATTTCTTTCCAGGTTTCCATGGCGATTTTCAGTTCAGGGCTGGACTTCGCGGCGTTGATAAGGATGTCCTTACCTTCTTTCTCGATTTCACGCCCGCAGTTACGCGCTTCGACGCAAGCCTCAACTGCGACGCGGTTGGCTGCTGCGCCCGCAGCATTGCCCCACGGGTGACCCAGTGTGCCGCCGCCGAATTGCAGGACGGAATCATCACCGAAGATGTTGACCAGCGCAGGCATGTGCCAGACGTGGATACCACCGGAAGCCACCGGCAATACGCCCGGCATGGAACCCCAGTCCTGATCGAAGAAGATACCCCGTGAACGGTCTTCCTTGATGAAGCTGTCGCGCATGATGTCGATCCACCCCAGGGTCGCGTCGCGGTCGCCTTCCAGCTTGCCCACCACCGTACCGGAGTGCAGGTGGTCACCGCCGGACAGACGCAAAATCTTGGTCAGCACCCGGAAGTGGATACCGTGGTGTGGGTTGCGGTCGAGTACCGCGTGCATCGCACGGTGAATGTGCAGCAACATGCCATTGTTTTGGCACCATTGCGCCAACTGGGTGTTCGCCGCCCAACCGCCAGTGATGTAGTCGTGCATGATGATCGGCGCACCGATTTCTTTCGCATATTCTGCACGGCGCATCATTTCGTCAGCAGTTGGTGCAGTAACGTTCAGGTAGTGACCTTTGCGTTCGCCGGTTTCGGCTTCGGCTTTGTGGATAGCTTCCATTACGAAGTCGAAACGGTGTCTCCAACGCATGAACGGCTGGCTGTTGACGTTTTCGTCGTCCTTGGTGAAATCCAGACCGCCGCGCAGACCTTCGTAGCAGGCACGCCCGTAGTTTTTCGCTGAAAGACCCAGTTTCGGCTTGATGGTGCAACCCAGCAGCGGACGACCGTACTTGTTGAGGATGTCGCGTTCCACCTGAATACCTTGTGGCGGGCCGTTGCAAGTCATGACGTAAGCAATCGGGAAGCGGATATCTTCCAGACGCAGTGCACGCAATGCCTTGAAGCCGAATACGTTACCGACCAGCGAGGTCATGACGTTAACGACGGAACCTTCTTCAAACAGGTCAATCGGGTAAGCCACGAAAGCGTAGAAGCAGGTGTCATCGCCCGGTACGTCTTCAATCGCGTAAGCGCGGCCTTTGTAATAGTCCAAGTCGGTCAGCAGGTCAGTCCAAACGGTCGTCCAGGTGCCGGTGGACGATTCTGCGGCTACTGCTGCGGCGACTTCTTCACGCGGTACGCCTGGCTGCGGGGTAACTTTGAAGCAAGCCAGAATATCCGTATCTTTCGGGGTATAATCCGGCATCCAGTAGGTTTCGCGGTATTCCTTAACGCCCGCACTGTAGTTTTTAACTGCCATGAAGTTCCTCCAACGAGGTTAATTGAAAGGTTGTTTTTTCACCAACCATGAAAGTTGATGAATTTAGTATGGCAAAGAGTAAGTATAATTGAAACTCAATAGTTGCCCGGTTAAAAATAAGAAAACCTGATGTTTAGAGGAGCCACAATGCACCTGTCACTACGCCAGATACGAATATTTGAAGCCGTCGCCCAGTACGAGAGTTACACGCGCGCGGCAGAAAAACTGCACATGACCCAACCAGCAGTATCCATGCAAATCAAACAGATGGAAGAAGACAGCGGACTTGCGTTGTTCGAGCGTCAGGGCAAGCGCATGTGTCTGACCAAAACCGGGCAGGACTTGCAGCACCACGCCAGTCAGGTATTACAGGCATACAATGACCTGCTGGTAGCAATGGAGGAAAGCAAAGGAATCAGGGGTGGACATCTGGTAGTGTCGGTCGCAACGACAGCAAATTATTTCGTCACGCAGTTATTGGCAGAATTTTCACGCAAGTACACGGGCATCAACGTCACACTGGACGTCACCAACCGCCATACCTTGCTCGATCAGCTCGAAAATCATGAGCCGGATATGGTCATCATGGGTGAGCCTCCCAAAGGCTACAACCTGCAATCAGAACGCCTGATGGAAAACCCGCTGGTTGTGATTGCCGCCCTCAACCACCCTTTCGCTCAGCAACAAAAAAAGCTGACACTGGATGAAGTGCTGACAGAACGTTTCATTATCCGCGAGAAAGGCTCCGGTACCCGTAGTGCCATTGAACGCCATATCCAGAAATTCAGGAAAACCTGTAGCTCCACGCTGGAAATGCGCAGCAATGAAACCATCAAACATGCGGTGGAAGCGGGGCTGGGGCTGGGGATCGTTTCCCTGCACACCATCCAGCCAGAGCTTGATAGCGGGCGGCTGACCTTATTGAATGTGGAACATTTCCCGATCCGCCGTCACTGGCACATTGTCATGCGCAAGGGTAAACGCCTGTCACCCATCGCCAATGAATTCAAACGGTTCGTCATGGCCGAAGCCCCTGGGTTCGTCCAGAAAAAAGCTGATTAACGGGGTACTACTTCCGTGGTAGGGCCAGCTACTGCAACAGTGCAATTGTCCTTTCGCATCAAACTGCTACACTCAACTATTGCAAAATAGTCATGTGGTAATCATGGAAACAATCAAAATCGGCATCATTACTGCTTCTGACCGCGCGAGCGCTGGCATTTACGAAGACATTTCCGGCAAGGCCATACTGGAAACCTTGCAGGCTTACCTGCTTTCAACATTTGAAGCTGTGTATCGTTGCATTCCGGATAATCAGGGTGACATTGAAAATGCCCTGGTTGACCTGGCTGACCAGCAAGGTTGTTGCCTGATTGTAACAACTGGCGGTACGGGCCCGGCGAAGCGCGACGTAACGCCCGAGGCAACCGAACAAGTATGTGAAAAGATGATGCCTGGCTTTGGTGAGCTGATGCGTCAGGTCAGTCTGAAGTATGTACCAACTGCCATACTTTCACGGCAAACAGCAGGTATTCGCGGGAAATCACTGATTCTGAACCTGCCAGGGAAACCCTCCTCAATCCGGGAATGCCTGGATGCTGTGTTTCCGGCCATCCCCTATTGCATTGACCTGCTGGAAGGGCCTTATCTGGAATGCAACGAGCAAGTCATCAAGGCTTTCCGTCCAGCACAACGCTGAAATCACAGGGGTCAGCCATGGCACTCGAAAAACAGGACTTTCTGGCCGCGCTGAAAGACTATAGCGAAGAGCCAAACATCCTCCCTGACGAGTTATGGTGGCTGTATCAGTCAGCCCTCAGACATGCTGCCATCCGCGAAAAATCGGCTCACCTGCTGTCAGAGCTGATGACAAGCCCGGTGATGACAGTCCAGCCGGATGACTTGCTGGATGATGTCTCGCGCCGGATGCTGGAAAAGCGGGTCAGCGGTTTCCCCGTCGTGAAAAACGGCAAGCTGTTTGGCATTGTGACAGAAGGCGACCTGCTGAGCGCCATGGGAGTGCCCACCCGCAGTCCACAAACCTCACGTATGCAAAAAGTCATGGATGCCTGGCGACGGCCTGACGCCCATATAAGGGGTAACGCGAGCAAAGTCAGCGATGTCATGACCCGCTCGGTCATTGTGGCAGAACCGGAGGATACCCTCGAACACGGGCTGAAACTGATGGGGCAACATCAGGTAACGCGGCTGGTGATTACCAACAGGCAGAATCAGGTAACAGGCATTGTCACCCGCACCGATATTTTACGGTTTACTTGTGCTGCTCCACATACCACACCGCTGCCTCCACCCGCGAACGCAGGTTGAGCTTGCGTAGCAGGTGCTTGACGTGCACCTTCACCGTACCTTCGGCAATGCCCAACTCCCGCGCCACCAGTTTGTTGCTTTTGCCTGCCGCCACCAGTTCGAGAATACGCTGTTCCTGATCGGTCAAACCCGCTTCCGAGGCGCTTGTCGGGTGTGATGCCTCGTGACGCATGGTGTGGGCCAGCAGGCTGATCAAGCGCTCGGTCAGGGTAATACGGCCCGCCGCTGCTTCCGATAATTTGTTTACCAGATCTTCCGGCTCCATCTCCTTGAGCAGGTAGCCATCCGCGCCTGAGCGAAGCGCCGCCACCAAATCTTCCGCCTGGTCAGAAACCGTCAGCATCACCACCCGTGCATCGGAACCGGACGCCTTGACCACTTTCAGGACTTCAATGCCACTCATATCTTTCATGTTGAGATCCAGCAGGATCATGTCCGGGTCAAGCTCCGCAGCCATCTCGATGCCCTGCTGGCCGGAGGATGCCTCACCGACGATGGTGAAGCCGGGGATCATGTTGACCAGATAGCGCACCCCTTTGCGGAATAGCGGGTGGTCATCAACAATCAGCAGGCGTTGGGGTTCTTCATGCGGCATGGGGGATCCTTGTTTCAGAGGGTTGAGGGGGCAGGCTCGGGGTGAAAGTCATCTGCACGCGGGTTCCGCCGCCCTCGCGGGGCAGGTGTTCAAGGCTGCCATGCAGGGCGCGCGACCGCTCGCTCATGATGGCGATGCCGTAATGGTGCAAAGTGGCATTTTTCAGGATACCGACGCCATCATCGTCAATCAGCAGTTCGGCTGCCCCGTCTGCCCTGGCATGCAGCCTGACCCAGGCGCGGCTGGCGCGGGCGTGCTTGAGGACGTTTGACAAACCTTCGCGCGCGATTTGTAGCAGGTGGATTTCTTCATTGGGCGTCAGGCGGAGATTGTCAAGGCTGGCTTCCAGTTCAATGGGCAGTTTGCCGCGTTCGGCAAACTCGGCGGTGGTTTGTGCCAGCGCCATGCCGAAATCAGCATCTTCCATCCGCAAGCGGAAAGTGGAAAGCAGTTCGCGTAATTGCTGGTAGGAACTGTTGAGGCCATCGCGCAGTTCTTCCAGTGCTTCCATGACTTCGGCCACATCGTCCGGTTCCTGGATGGCGTTGCGCAGGCGGCTGACCTGGATTTTCATGTAGGCCAGGGACTGGGCCAGTGAATCATGCAACTCGCGGGCGATAACGGCGCGTTCTTCCAGCAGGGAAACGCGGCGGTGCTGCTCGATACGTTGTTCCGAGGCGATGGTCACGCCGATATGGTGTGACAGGGCTTCCAGCAATTGTACTTGCCAGGTTTCGGCCTGGGTATCCGGTGGCACATCAACCGCCAGCAGACCATAACGTTTTTCCGCATCAGCCAGTGGCAGGCGCAATACCTGCCGTCCGTTGGGCAGGCTATCCATGCGGATGGCGTAGGGGTTGTGGCATTCCGTACAGTTGCTGGCGTGCTGGCACAAGGGGCTGGCATTATTGGGGGCGGTGGTGGCGATGACCTTCCCGCGTGCTTCATTGTCCCCTTTAAGGCAAATCGTGCCAATGCCCAGGCCGAGGGTGGTTTCGGCGTCTTTCAACACGTTCTGGAACACCTCCCGGTCAGGTGAAATGCCATGCAGCCGGGTGATGGAGCGGTAAAGCAGGTCCAGTGAACGGTTGCTGCGGGTAAGTTCGGCGGTTTTCTGTTCAACACGGGCTTCAAGGTCTCGGTACAGTTTGAACAGGTCTTCCGCCATCAGGTCAAAGGCGCGCCCCAATTGACCGATTTCATCTTCACCTGTCAACCCGGAACGTACCGTCAGCTTCCCCCGGCGAATCTCATCGGTCAGGCTTAACAGATCCTTGAGTGGGTTGACCAGAATACTGCTGATCAGGTAGATGGAAAGGATCACCATGAGGATGGTGCCGATTACCGCGCCCCCCAGAATGACCCGCAGGACAAAGATTTTGGCTTCGGTGGCTTCTTCAATCTGTTTGACCAGATCGTTGATGTGGGCGACAAACAAGGGGATTTCCACCAGCAGTTCCCTCCCCGTTGCGGCGGTGGGGTTACCCAGCCGGGGCAATACCCGCCGTCGCCAGTCAGCTTCCACCTGCCGGTAAACCCGCTTGAGGGGCGTGGTTTCATCTTCGGGCAATACTGACAGGATAGAGCCTGCCCGCAGGTCACGTTCGAACTGTGCAATCGCCAGTTGCAACTGCTCATGGCTTTCAGGCGTATCCGCCCGTATGTTCTGCTGATACAGGGAAGCCATCCTCCAGCTCTGCATCCTCAGGCTACCGGCCACGTTAATGGCTTCACCATTACCCTGGGTGGTTTCCGCCACCATCCAGGAAACCGACATGCCGACGATCGCCAGCACCGTGATGGCGGCGATCATGCCGCCTAAACGCAACAACAGCGAGTTTTGCAGTTTTTCCCACAATAAACGCTTCACTTGCTTATACCCTCCACGGTAAACGGAAACAGCATGCTCCAGAATGCAGGCTCATATCATCATTATGCCATTCCGGATTATAGGGATACCCCAGTTCAGGGTGTTACAGGTTAATAGGTATACCACCTCTCACTGCCCCATTCTGCCCCCACAAAACAGTCACAAAATTAAAATCAGTAAAAACAATAAGATGGCAAATACTACTTGTACCACTAAAGTGGTATTTGTGCTGTTTCTCGGGCAATTCCACCCTATGGAAACAAGGTCATTCAAGGCGTAAAACAAGCGGTGAAAACAAATCAGGGTTTCCCCGAGGTGAGTTATGGCAACGCAACGTTACAAGGCATGGTCGGTCGTCATCATGAGCACACTGGCCTTCACGGTCTGCTTCATGATCTGGATGATGTTCGCCGTTATCGGCATCCCCATCAAGGAACTACTGGGTTTGAATGAAACCCAGTTTGGCATTCTGGTCGCGACACCCGTCCTGACCGGCTCATTGACCCGCCTGCCACTCGGTATGTGGACGGACAAATTTGGTGGGCGTCTGGTGTTTTTTCTCCTGATGCTGTCCACTGTCATACCCATCTGGTTGATTTCCTATGCCACCGAGTTCTGGCAATTCCTGGTTATCGGTTTGTTCGTCGGGGTTGCCGGTGGTTCCTTCACGGTCGGGATTGCCTATTGCGCCCGCTGGTTCCCGAAAGAGCAACAAGGTACGGCAATGGGCATTTTTGGCGCAGGGAATACCGGTGCCGCTGTCACTAAACTGCTTGCCCCCATCATCGTGGTCGGCTATGGCTGGACGATGGTGCCAAAAGTCTATGCCGTCCTGATGCTGGTAACTGCCATCCTGTTCTGGTTTTTCACCTTCACTGATACAAACCACAAGGTTGGCAAGTCCGTCACCATCAGCGAGCAACTGGCGACCCTCAAGGATCCTAAAGTGTGGCGCTACAGCCAGTACTATTCCATCGTGTTTGGCGGTTATGTCGCGCTGGCGCTGTGGATGACCAAATATTATGTCAGTGAATACGGCTTTGACCTGAAGACAGCCGCTTTCCTGGCCGCCGCTTTCAGTATCCCCGGCGGGGTGTTGCGGGCTATTGGCGGCTGGTTCTCGGACAAGTTCGGCGCGCATACCATTACATGGTGGGTATTGTGGGTTTCATTGACCTGCCTGTTCATCCTTTCTTATCCGCAAAGTGACATCACCATCCAGACTGTCAATGGCCCGAACACCTTCCATGTCGGCCTTAGCCCAACCACCTTCACCATCCTGCTGTTCACGCTGGGGGTGGTGTTCGCCATCGGCAAGGCATCGGTCTTCAAGTACATCTCGGATGATTACCCACACAACATCGGTGTCGTTTCCGGGATTGTCGGGCTGGCTGGCGGGCTGGGCGGCTTCTTCATGCCGATCATGTTCGGTGCGCTGGTTGACCTGACCGGTGTCCGCTCCTCCGCCTTCATGCTGATGTTCGGCGTGGTGTGGGTGTCACTGATGTGGATGTACTTCGCTGAAGTGCGCCCGATGGACAAGGAACGTGAAGGCAAACGCCCCCAACTGGCTGATGTAATGGAGTAACAACAATGGATCGCACGCTGTTAACCAATTTTCAACGAGGAGAGCAACATGGCTAATATTAAAACCTGGGACGTGGAAAACACCACGTTCTGGGAAACAACCGGCAAGTCGATTGCCAACCGCAACCTGTGGATTTCGATCCCTAGCCTGCTGATGGGCTTCGCCGTCTGGCTGATGTGGGGGATCATTACAGTACAGATGTCCAATCTGGGCTTTCCGTTCAAGGATGCGGAATTGTTCACGCTGACGGCGATTGCCGGTTTGGCAGGCGCGACCCTGCGGATTCCGGCCTCTTTCTTCATCCGTCTGGCGGGTGGGCGCAACACCATCTTCCTGACCACCGCGCTGCTGATGATCCCGGCGATTGGGACAGGGATTGCCTTGCAGAATAAGGAAACCCCGCTGCTGACTTTCCAGATTCTGGCGTTCCTGTCCGGGATTGGTGGCGGCAACTTTGCCTGTTCCATGTCCAATATCAGCACCTTTTTCCCCAAGCGTTTGCAGGGTACGGCACTCGGTTTGAACGCAGGCTTGGGTAACTTTGGTGTGACCACCATGCAAATCCTCATCCCGCTGGTGATGACCATGGGTGTGTTTGGTGCGCTGGGGGGTGACTCCATGCCACTGGTAAAAGATTCCGGCTGGATTCTAGGCAAGATTCTGGCAGGTACTGAAACCTGGGTTCAGAACGCGGGCTTTGTGTGGCTGGTGTTCCTGATCCCGCTGGCCTTCCTTGGTTTCTTCGGCATGAACAACCTGCTGCCGATTTCCCCGGCTATTGGCGGCACGATTGCAGCCTTCATCAAAATTTTGTGGCTGTATGGCCTGGCGTTCCTCACCACGGCGATTGGCTTGTATTTGTACCTGCCTGCGCCAACGGGTTTGGGTTTGCTGAATATGTGGGTAGCCCTGCCGCTGATCATCGTGGCAACCCTGGGGATCATGAAAGTGACTGCCTTTGGCGAAATGAAAGTAGGCATCAACAAGCAATTTGCCATTTTCAACAACAAGCACACCTGGTCCATGACCGTGCTGTATGTGCTGACCTTCGGTTCTTTCATCGGTTTTTCCATGGCACTGCCACTGGCTATCAAGGTCATTTTTGGCAATACCCATGTGTTTGATGCGGCAACACAGGCATGGGTACATACAAAAAACCCGAATGGGCCGTCAGCCCTGACCTATGCATGGATTGGCCCATTTGTAGGTGCGTTGATCCGCCCGGTCGGTGGCTGGATTTCTGACAAAGTGGGCGGTTCCATTGTGACCCAGATCATTTCGGTGGTGATGGTGGCGGCTTCCGCCTATGCCGGTTACATCATGATGCAGGCTTACCAGTCCGCTACCCCGGAAGTGTTCTTCCAGCCATTCCTGTGGACATTCGTGGTGCTGTTCGCGGCATCAGGTTTGGGTAATGGCTCCACCTTCCGCACTGTCGGGGTCATCTTCGACCGCCTGCAAGCCGGGCCGGTGCTGGGCTGGACTTCTGCTGTGGCTGCTTACGGTGCTTTCATCGCACCTGTAGTTATCGGGGCGCAAGTCAAGGCCGGGACACCTGAGAACGCAATGTATGGCTTTGCGATTTTCTATGCACTATGCCTGATATTGAACTGGTGGTTCTACCTGCGTAGTGGCAGCGAGATCAAGAACCCGTAAACCGAAGAACCCTCACCCCAACCCCTCTCCCACAAGGGCGAGGGGCGAAGACAAGGAGATAAACATGGCAATTCAACAGTATGACGACAATCTGCAAACCAACCCTTACGCGATTTATACCCTGGCGTTGGAAGTGGATGGTAAAACCATCCTCACCGACCAGGAAGGTTACATCCAGAACATGGATGACTGGAGCGAAGGTTTCGTGGAAGCCCTCGCCGAACGTGAAGGCTTGGTGCTGACCGACGAGCATTGGGAAATCATCGAATTCCTGCGTAACTACCATCAGGAACACGGGGTGCAAGCGCCGGTGCGCGACATGCTCAAGCACTTCAGGAAAGCGTGGGGTGAAGAGTTCGCCACCAACCATTACTTACACGAAATATTCCCCAAGGGCGGCCCGCAAAAGCAGGGCAATCGCTTGGCGGGTATCCGTAGAACCAAAGGGGAGCATTGATCCATGAGCCATTTTTTAGACCGCTTGATGTATTTCACCCGCCCGAAGCAAAGCTTCTCCAACGGCCATGGGGTCATGACCATTGAAGACCGCAAATGGGAGGATTCTTACCGCCATCGCTGGCAGCATGACAAGGTGGTGCGTTCCACCCATGGCGTCAACTGTACTGGTGGTTGTTCCTGGAAGATTTTCGTCAAAAACGGGCTGGTTGCATTTGAAATGCAGCAAACCGACTACCCGCGTACCCGCGAAGACCTGCCTAACCACGAACCACGCGGTTGCCAGCGCGGCGCATCATTCTCATGGTATTTGTATAGCCCTCACCGTATCAAATACCCGCTGATCCGGGGGCGCTTGCTTGACCTGTACCGCGCTGAACGCAGCAGCGGCAAAGACCCGGTGGAAGCGTGGGCAGCCATCCAGGCAGATGAAAGCAAACGCCAGAAATACGTGGCGGTGCGCGGTTTGGGCGGTTTCGTGCGGGCAACGTGGCAGGAAGTGACTGAAATCACCGCTGCCGCCAACGTCCACACCATCAAGAAATGGGGGCCAGACCGGATATATGGCTTCTCCCCTATTCCCGCAATGTCGATGATTTCCTACGCCGCAGGCTCCCGGTATCTGTCCCTCATTGGTGGGGCCTGCGGTTCTTTCTATGACTGGTACTGCGACCTGCCAGCGGCTTCCCCACAGACCTGGGGCGAACAGACTGACGTGCCAGAATCAGCCGACTGGTACAACTCCACCTACATCATCATTGCGGGTGCCAACCTGCCGATGACCCGTACCCCGGATGCCCACTTCGCCTTTGAAGTGCGCTACAAGGGCGCGAAAGTGGTATCAATGGCACCGGATTACGCTGAGTACGTCAAAGCCGCCGATTTATGGATGCCAGTACGCCAAGGCACGGATGCCGCCGCGTTTCTGGCAATGGGTCATGTCGCGCTGAAAGAGTTCTACATCAACAGCCAGGATCCGTACTTCCAGGAATATGCCCGCACCTACACCGACCTGCCAATGCAGGTGATGCTGCGCCAGCATGACAAGAAAACCTTTGTCACTGACCGCCTGCTGCGTGCTTCCGACTTTGACGGTGCTTTGGGTGAAACCAATAACCCGGACTGGAAAACCATCGTTTATGACGAAAAAGGCGGTGCGTTTGTTGCCCCTAACGGTTCCATCGGTTTCCGCTGGGGTGAGGAAGGCAAGTGGAATCTGTTGCCGAAAAATGCCGCTGACCAAAGCGACATCCAGGCCGAACTGACCTGCATCGACAGCAAGGACGACATCGTTTCGGTAGGTTTCCCACACTTCAATCATGATGAAGCTGACCTGCTGTTCCGCAATGTGCCAGTACGCAAGGTGAAGCTGGCGAATGGTGAAACCGCGCTGGTGGCTTCGGTATTCGACCTGCAAATTGCCCAGTACGGCATTGACCGTGGCCTGGGGGGCGGCAATGTTGCCAAAGACTACAGTGATGCCAGTGTGGCTTACACCCCGGCATGGGCGGCAAAAGTGACTGGCGTGAAAGCGGCGGACATTGAGCGCACCGGGCGCGAGTTTGCCTACAATGCTTCCAAAACCAAGGGTAAATCCATGGTCATCATGGGCGCGGCAATCAACCACTGGTACCACAACGACCTTGCTTACCGTTCGATCATGAACCTGCTGCACATGTGCGGTTGCGTTGGGCAATCCGGCGGTGGTTGGGCGCATTACGTGGGTCAGGAAAAGCTGCGTCCGCAAGCAGGCTGGGCACCGATTGCCTTCGCACTGGACTGGCAGCGCCCGCCACGTCACATGAATTCCACCTCGTACTGGTATTTCCACACTGACCAATGGCGTTACGAAACCCTCGACGCTGACAGCCTGTTGACACCTGCCGGGAAAGCCAAGAACAAGGGCTACTCGCTGGCAGATTACAACGTGGCTGCCTCGCGTATGGGCTGGTTGCCCACCGCGCCGCACTGGAACATGAACCCGCTGGAGTTGGTGGCTGAGGCTGAAAAAGCCGGGGCAACCGATGAAGCCAGCATCGGCAAGCACATTGTCGGCAAGCTGCAAGACGGCTCGCTGGATGTAGCCTTCGCCGACGTGGACAACCCGGTCAACTGGCCGCGCAACCTGTTCGTATGGCGTGCGAACCTGATCGGTACTTCCGCCAAAGGGCATGAATACTTCCTCAAGCACCTGCTGGGTGCGCAAAACGGCGTGCTGCAAGAAAGCGGTGCGGGGCGCGACAACAAGGAAGTGAAGTGGCACGAAGATGCACCCATCGGCAAACTCGATTTGATGGTGGACATCAACTTCCGCCTCAATTCTACAGGTGCTTACTCCGACATTATCCTACCGACTGCGACGTGGTATGAGAAAAACGACCTCAACACCACCGATATGCACCCCTTCATCCACCCACTGGCAGAAGCGGTGTCTCCGGGTTGGGAATCACAGTCTGACTGGCAGATTTTCAAGTCCATCGCCAAGACTTTCTCGCCACTGGCAGAAAAGCACCTCGGTACCCGTAAGGACATCGTAGCCCTGCCAATGCAGCACGATTCCGCGATGGAACTGGCGCAGCCGTTCGGGCAAGTGGTGGACTGGAAGCGTGATGGCGTTGCCCCGATTCCGGGCAAGACCATGCCAATCCTCAAGGTAGTCGAGCGTAACTTCGGTGACACTTACCGCAAGTACATCGCCCTAGGGCCGTTGATGGTCAAGCTCGGCAACAATATCAAGGGGGTGGACTGGAACACCGAAGCGGAATACGAAGAGCTGAAGAAATGCAACTACACGGTGAAAGAACCGGGTGTGTCCTTCGGAATGCCATCACTGGAAGAAGACATCTATGTGTGTGACTCCGTGATGCGTATGGCACCGGAAACCAACGGTGAAGTGGCGCACAAAGCGTGGTCAGCGATGTCGAAAAAGACCGGCATTGACCACCACCACCTGTACGCCGGGCGGCACGAGGACAAGATCACTTTCCGCGACATCGTGGCACAGCCGCGCAAGATCATCACCGCACCAACATGGTCGGGGATTGAGTCTGAAACCGTGTCCTATACCGCTGGCTACACCAATATCCACGAACACATCCCGTTCCGCACCCTGACCGGACGGGCACATTTCTACCAGGATCATGAGTGGATGCTGGATTTCGGTGAAGGTTTCTGCACCTACAAGCCGATGGTGGATTTGGGTGAACTCAAAGGTTTGCCAGCCGCTGTCCTCAACAAGCCGCACCTGAGCCTGAACTGGATTACCCCGCATTCCAAATGGGGCATCCATTCCAGCTACCAGGACAACCTGCGGATGCTGACCCTGTTCCGGGGCGGGCCTTACGTGTGGGTGGCGGAAGACGATGCCAAAACCATTGGGCTGGAAGACAACGACTGGGTGGAAGCGGTCAACCACAACGGTGCGACCGTGGCACGGGTGATTGTTTCACAGCGTATCCCGCGCGGCATGGCGATGATGTACCACGCGCAGGAGAAGAACATCAACGTACCGGGTTCGCCGTCCACCGGGAAGCGTGGCGGTATCCTGAACTCCGTGACCCGCGTGCTGGTCAAGCCGACCAATATGATCGGCGGTTATGCACAGTTGGCGTACAGCTTCAACTATTACGGCACGGTCGGTTGCCAACGCGACACGATGGTGGCCTTGCACAAGATCGCGGACAAGGATGTGGACTGGCTGGAACGCCCGCTCACCCCCGCCCGCGAAGCGCAACGCAACCCGAACGGCATCGGCCCCAAGTAAGGAGATTTACATGAAAGTCAGAGCACAATTCGCATTCGTCTTCAACCTGGACAAGTGCATCGGTTGCCACACCTGTTCCGTCACCTGCAAGAACGTGTGGACGAACCGCAAGGGCGTGGAATATGCGTGGTTCAACAACGTCGAGTCCAAACCGGGCATCGGCTACCCCAAGAACTGGGCAGACCAAAACCAGTGGAAAGGCGGCTGGGAACTCAACGGCGGCAAGCTGGAGCTGAAGTCCGGCGACCGCAAGTCCAAATTGCTGAACATTTTCGCCAACCCGGATATGCCGGAAATTGACGATTACTACGAGCCGTTCACCTACAACTACGCGCATTTGCAGAATGCGCCGTTGCTGGAAGCGACCCCGACTGCCCGCCCGCAATCGCAGATTACGGGTGAGACGATGGAGAAAATCCACTGGGGGCCAAACTGGGAAGATGACCTTGCAGGCGAATTCAGCAAGCGCAGCAAAGACGTGGACATGGATGGCATCCAGAAAGAGATGTACAGCCAGTTCGAGAACACCTTCCACATGTACTTGCCGCGCATCTGCAACCACTGCCTGAACCCGGCGTGTGTGGCGGCTTGCCCATCCGGTTCGATCTACAAGCGCGAGGAAGATGGCATCGTATTGGTAGACCAAGACAAGTGCCGGGGCTGGCGGATGTGCATTTCCTCCTGCCCGTACAAAAAGGTGTTCTACAACTGGGAATCCGGCAAGGCGGAAAAGTGCATCGGCTGCTACCCACGGGTGGAATCCGGGATGCCGACCGTGTGTTCCGAATCCTGCGTCGGGCGCATCCGTTACAACGGCATCATGCTGTATGACGCAGACAAGATCGAAACGCTGGCAAGCACCCAGAACGAGCAGGACTTGTACGAAGCCCAGTGCAAGATTTTCCTCGACCCCAATGACCCCAAAGTGATCGAGGCAGCACGGGCGGAAGGCATCAACGAAGACTGGATCATTGCGGCGCAAAAATCACCCATTTACAAGATGGCGATTGACTGGAAGATTGCGTTCCCGATGCACCCTGAATTCCGCACCCTGCCAATGGTGTGGTATGTGCCGCCACTCTCTCCAGTGCAATCGCAGATTGACCAAGGCAATTTGCCGGTCGGCCCTGACGGTGCAATCCCGTTGGCGGGCACGATGCGTACCCCGATCCAGTACCTTGCCAACCTGCTGACCGCAGGCAAGACCGCCCCGGTCGAAAGTGCCCTGAACCGCCTGATTGCGATGCGCAGTTACCAGCGTTCTGTGCATGTGGAAGGCGTGGCTGATACCCGCGCCCTCGACAAGGCAGGTATCACCGAAGACCAGGCCAAGGAAATGTACCGTTACCTGGCGATTGCCAACTACGAAGACCGTTTCGTCATCCCCACCGGGCATGAGGAAGTGCGGCTGGAAGACTTCTACGCCTTCCAGGGGCAGAACTGCTTCACCTTCGGCAACGACTCTTCCGCAGGCATTTCCCAGACTTCCCTGTTCCCGGAACGGCGCAAGGAAACGGTGGAAGTCTGCGTTATCCAACCTTTGTCCAAGTTGAAGCCATAGGAGGTACACCATGTTTTACCGTTTACTCGCAAGGTTGCTGGATTACCCCACCGCTGAATTGCAGGCTGCTTTACCCGAAATCTGGGCGCAACTGGACAACTTGCCGGAAGGGGAACGCAAGGTGGTGGGCAATTTCCTTGCCCACCTGCACTGGGAGGACATGACCGAATGGCAAGCGTTGTACGTGCGCACTTTCGACATGGTTCCTGACAATGCCCTGCACCTGACCCATCACCTGTTTGGGGATGACAAGAACCGGGGGCCAGCGCTGATCGACCTGAGCGAATTCTACAAGGAATACGGTCTGGAACTGGCGGCGAACGATTCCAACGAATTGCCGGACTTCCTGCCGCTGGTGCTGGAATTCGCCGACCAGTTGAGCCGGGTGGAGGCCAAGATGTTCCTGAGCCAATGGGCCAAGGTGTTCAGCCAGCTTGCCCTGAACCTGGAGAAGGTGGAAAGCCCCTACGCGCCGCTGATCCGCCTGATTGAACAACGCAGCCAGCTTGTCACTGCCAAAGCGGCCTGAAAGGAGGAATGACCCATGTTTGATTTACATACATTTGTGTACGGGGTGTTCCCCTACATCGCCACCATCGTGTTCCTGCTGGGAAGCTGGATACGGTTTGACCATGAGCAATACACCTGGAAAAGTGATTCCAGCCAGTTGCTGTCCAAAAAGAATATGCGACTGATGAGCAACCTGTTCCACGTCGGTATTCTGGGGATTTTCTTCGGGCATGTGGCGGGGATGGTGATGCCGCATGGCTTGTGGGTCGGGTTGGGCATTTCTGACCTTGCGCACCAGTGGATTGCGATCCTGGCAGGTTTGGCGTTTGGTGGTGCAGTGGTTGCCGGTGGTGCCATGTTGTGGCATCGGCGCATGTTCAACCCGCGTGTCCGCGCTGCGAGCCGCTGGATGGACATCAATATCCTGGGTTGGCTGGTGATCACTGCCTGCTTTGGCTTGCTCACTGTCCCGTTTTCCATCGGTCATGCCGTGAAAGGTGACGTTAGCACCATGCTGCTGTTGGGTGAGTGGATCCGCAGCATATTGATCCTGCAACCGGAACCGGAACTGATCCGCAACGTGGACACGGTTTACAAGGTGCATGTGTTCTTCGGGATGTCAGTGTTCCTGTTCTTCCCGTTCACCCGGTTGGTTCACGTATGGAGTGCCCCCGTCCCATACCTGTTCCGTGCTTATCAGGTGGTGCGTACCAAACGTCACCTGTGAGTAATTAAAAGAAAAGTCTGGTTAGAGACCCTCCGAAACTGACTGGATGTAAGCCGCTAGTCAGGGGTATGGGCGGTAGCAATACCGCCCGTTTTTTCAGGGAGAGAGATATGCATGCACTGAATACACACCCCCCCACCAAGACTGGGCCACACATGCTCAGTGTAGAGGAAGCGCAAGCCTGTATCCTGCAAGCCATATCGCCTGTCAGTACTCATGAACGTATCAGTTTGAGGCAAGGGCTGGGGCGTATCCTGGCAACGCCGGTCATGGCACGGCTGGATGTTCCCTCACACCGTAACTCTGCCATGGATGGTTATGCTTTCCGCCATATTGATACCGATATTCACAAGGCATTCCATGTGGCGGGTGTGTCAATGGCAGGGCATCCATTCTACGGCACGCTGGATATTGGCCAATGTGTCCGTATCATGACGGGTGCAGTGGTTCCTGCTGATGCCGATACCGTGGTGATGCAGGAGCATGTATCGCAGGAAGGGGACATCATTACCCTGCAATGGATTCCACCACCCGGTGCTAATGTCCGCCATCCGGGTGAAGACTTGTGTGCCGGGGATGTGGTTCTGCCTGCCGGACGCAAGCTGAATGCTGCTGACCTTGGGCTACTGGCGTCCCAGGGTATCAGCGAGGTCGATGTATTACGCCACCCACGTATTGCTTTCTTTTCCACCGGTGATGAACTCAAGGGCATCGGTGAATCCCTGCAACCGGGTGATGTATATGACAGTAACCGTTATACCTTGTTCGGGATGCTGGGCAAGCTGGATGTTGACATCCTGGATCTGGGAGTTATCCCTGACCGGCAGGAAGCGGTGGAACAGGCTTTTGTTCAGGCCAGCCAGCTTGCTGATGTGGTGATTACCAGTGGTGGTGCCTCCGTGGGGGATGCCGATTATGTGACGGATACCTTGCGCAAGACTGGTACGGTGGATTTCTGGAAAATTGCCGTCAAACCGGGCAAACCGCTGGCATTCGGCAAACTCAATGACCGCTGCCTGTTCTTTGGTTTGCCCGGTAATCCGGTATCGGTGATGGCAACCTTCCTGCTGTTTGCCCGTCCTGCCATCCTGAAGCTGCGCGGGGATGGAGTGACTAAACTCCCTGAATATCGGGCTATGTGCGATACGCCTTTGCAAAAAGCACCGGGCAGAAAGGATTACCAGCGAGGTGTTTGCCATCTGGATGAAGAAGGCCAATGGCATGTCCGCAGTACAGGGATGCAGGGTTCGCATATCCTGCGTTCCATGAGTGCGGCCAACTGTTTTATCGTTTTGCCGCTACTGGCAGGTGATGTAAAAGCGGGTGAAGCCGTCAATATCATTCCATTCCACGAATTGCTCTGAGGTTGTTGATATGGATAAAGGATTGGTTGACCCTTTCGGGCGCACCATCAGTTATTTGCGGGTTTCCGTCACTGACCGTTGCGATTTGCGCTGCTTCTACTGTATGCCGGAAGCTTTCAACAACTACGAAGTCCCGGATAACTGGTTGACGTTTGCTGAAATCGAACGGGTGGTGAATGCCTTTTCTGCCCTGGGAGTCAGCCGGGTACGCTTGACGGGTGGGGAGCCACTCGTGCGGCAAGGTGTGCCTGAATTGGCAGGGCGATTGTCTGCCATAGCAGGTATTAATGACCTGTCACTCAGTACCAATGCCAACCGTCTGGCACGGGAGGCGCAAGCGCTGAAACAGGCTGGTGTAAAACGCCTTAATGTCAGTCTGGATAGTCTGCAAGCCAAGCGTTTCCAGCTGATCAGCAAAGGCAAACTGGAAAAAGTCATGGCAGGATTGATGGCGGCCAGGGAGGCAGGCTTTCGGCCTATCAAGATCAATATGGTTGTCATGCAGGGGATCAACGATGATGAAGTGCTGGATATGGTGGAATTTTGCCTGACCCACGGTTTTACCCTGCGTTTTATCGAAACCATGCCCGTAGGGCATACCGGGCGTAATGCCTGCGATTCCCACTATATCAGCCTGCAAACCGTCAAGGCACAGCTGGCGGAACACTACAACCTGTTACCTTCCATTGTTGATGGCGGTGGCCCCGCGCAGTATTTCACTATTGGGGACACTGGCCTGAAAATCGGTTTCATCACGCCCATTTCCCAGCATTTTTGCGCCACTTGCAACCGGGTCAGGCTTGGCGTGGATGGGCGGCTCTACCTGTGCCTGGGGCATGAGAACAGTGTGGCGCTGCGCCCATTGCTACGCGCCGGTATCAGTGACGAAGCCCTGCAAATGACCCTGCGCAAGGCGCTGTGGCTCAAACCACGGGAACACACCTTTAATGACTGTAATACACAGGTTTTGCGGTTCATGTCCATGACGGGAGGCTGAAGTGCCAGACAAGTCTTTGCTCGAACTGATCTGCCCCGCAGGCAGCCTGCCCGCCCTCAAGGCTGCGGTAGACCACGGCGCGGACGGGGTTTACCTCGGCCTCAGGGACAACACCAACGCACGTAATTTCAGCGGCCTGAATTTCGACGCCAAGGCG
>JAHJJD010000100.1 GCA_018822845.1 Gammaproteobacteria bacterium
GTTGCCGGTTATGCTGGCTCCGTGCTACAGGCTACTTGCCTGTTATTGCTTCTCTTGTGCCAGCAAAGGCTCGTAACGCTGATCCGTCAGGGTTTTCATAAAAGCCACCAGCGCATCGACTTCCGCATCCTTCAAGGCTGGGGCCTGAAACTCTTCTTCCTGCAAGGCCAGATTCCGGCCTACTTCTGGCACATCCCACGGCTGGCCGGTTTCCGGATTGAGCTTGCGTTCGCTGTTATTGAATTTGTCGTAGAACAACACCACGGATTTCAGGTCGCCAAACACGCCGTTGTGCATGTAAGGGCCGGTAATCGCCACATTGCGCAGGGTGGGAACCTTGAATTTGCCAGCTTCCTTTTCATCCTTCACCTCTGGGTGTTCCAGCAGGCCATTGTCGATGAAATCCTTGCCCTTGCCATTGGCGGCGCGTACTGCCTGATTGGGGGGAACGCCCAGGTTGTGGTACTGGTAGTTGGAAAAGGTTTCGCCGTCACTACCGGGAAACGCCTTCACCTGGTGGCAACGGTTGCAATTGGTGAACTGGTTGGAAAAGAACAAGGATTCGCCCAATGATTCCTGTTCCGTCAACTCCACCTCGCCTTTGAGGTAACGGTCGTATTTGGAATCGAACGGGGCAAACTGATCCGTTTTCTCAAACTCGCCGATGCTTTCCGCCATCGCAGCATAAGCTGTTTGCGGCTGGTCAAATACACCAGAGCCGAAAAGCTGCTTGAATACCTTGAGATAATCCGCATTTTCCTGCAAGCGCTTGGCCACTGTAGCCTTGTCCGGCATCCCCATTTCCACCGGGTTCAGCGGGGGGTCGCCTGCCTGCCCGGCCAAATCCTTTTCGCGCCCATCCAGGAATTGCCCACCAACATACTGGCCCTTTTTGTTCTGGTGGAAATCAGGGCTGAAACGGGCGTAAGCCACACTCGGCGCATTCCTGTCGCCCAATGACTTGCCATCATCGCCCAATGACACTGCCTTACCGACGCTGGTGGAACGGTTATCGACGAAACCATGCTCAGGGTTGTGGCAAGTGGCACAGGATTGGGTACGGTTTTTCGACAGGTTGACATCGAAATAAAGCTTTTCGCCCAGTTCGGCCTTGCCGACAGGAAGTATTTCATCACCCTGCACTGGATGCGTGGCGAGAAATACCAGCAGCAAGGAGGAAATGATGGCACGCATGATTCTGGCTTCCACAAAACTAAAGCCGCAATATAAATGAGAATAAGTTTCATCACAATCAAAAAAGAATTGAGAAGCGCTTGCATTTACAAATGAGGATGGTTATCATCCGCCGTATTGTCAAGAATGATTATTGTTTAGGTGACGCCATGTATGTTTGTATCTGTAACTCTGTGACTGACAAAGCCATCAAAAAAGCTGTCAGGCAAGGCCACGACACGCTGGAAGCCATTCAGCAGGAACTGAAGGTCGGCACCTGTTGCGGACGCTGCAAACACCATGCCCGTGACGTAATCGAAGAAACCCTTAACCCTGAAACCTTTGATTTCAATCTGATGCAAGGTGCATTCGCATGATGACTGGAGCCTTGAGAATGACGGATGAAAAACCCAAGCGCGTGAATCTGGAAGAATTGATGCGCGGCTGCAAAAAGATCATCCTTCAGCACGGCAAGCGTCCTTACTGCCTGACCATTACCCGCCGGGGCAACCTGATCCTGACCTCGGCAGATGATGATGCAGACAAGCAACCTGTCGCTGACCGTTCCCCTGAACGACCTACCGAGTAACAATCCTTCAATGTACTTCACGGTCAAGCCAGTCAGCCTCCTCGCTCCAGCCAGACCTGCCTTTTCGGAGAAAACCAAAGAATGAAACGTATTAGCCAGATCGTGTCCGCAGCCCTGCTGGGTGGCATGTTGATCACCGCCCCCTCCTTTGCCCAGGCCGACACGGTTAGCGCCAAGGCCGTGATGGAAACCTATGTCAACCTCGCCCATGCCGGTTTCAGTGATGCGCTTGCCACGGCTAAAGTATTGCAGGAAAAGGTCGACACCTTTATCACCAACCCGAGCGCTGAAACCCAGCAAGCCGCCAAGGATGCCTGGCTGGCCGCGCGCAAACCTTACAGCCAGACTGAAGCTTTCCGTTTCAGCAACCCCAACGTGGACGAATGGGAAGGCCAGGTCAATGCATGGCCACTGGACGAAGGGCTGATCGATTACGTCAAGCAGGACGCTTACGACCACGAGGAAGGCAACCAGTTCGCCAGCGCCAATATCATCGCCGGAACGGACAAGATTGATGCCGAATTGCTGAAGGCTTCCCACGAAAAAGGTGGTTCCGAAGCCAATGTCGCCACCGGCTACCACGCCATCGAGTTTTTACTGTGGGGTCAGGATTTCAACGCAGAGCCAAAAGATTCCGGCCAACGCCCGCACACCGATTACGCCAGGGGTGATGCCTGCACCAATGGCAACTGCGAACGCCGCGCCGAATACCTGAAAGCCACCACCGACCTGCTGGTTGCCGACCTGCAAACCATGGCAGACGACTGGGCCGACGGCCAGGACAACTACCGCAAAGCATTCCTGTCACTGGATGAAAACGAAGCCCTGCGCCGCATGTTGTTCGGCATGGGCAGCCTGAGCCTGGGCGAACTGGCGGGCGAACGCATGAACGTGGCGCTGCTGGCGCATTCGCAGGAAGACGAGCATTCCTGCTTCAGCGACAACACCCATAATGACATCGCCGAAAACGCCCGCAGCATCCAGAACATTTTCAACGGCACCTACACCAGCACTGACGGCACCAAAGTAGAAGGCGCAAGCCTCGCCCAACTGGTCGCCGCCAAGGATGCCAAAGTCAGCGAAACCCTGGTTGGTAAACTGGCTGATACGCAGCAAAAAGCGGAAGCGATTGTGGAAGCGGTGAAAAGCGGTGAAAATTTCGACCAGCAAATTGCCCCGGACAACAAGGATGGCAACCAGCGGATCAAAGCCACCATCGCCGCACTGCGCAGCCAGACAGGTGACATTGAAGCCGCCGCCAAAACCCTGGGGATCGACAACCTCAACCCGGAGAATAGCGACTCCTTTGGTGGATAAATACGAGATTACCCCTCACCCCCTAACCCCCTCTCCCTCAAGGGGAGAGGGGGAACAAGAAAGAGAATCTCTTAGTCCCTCTCCCCTTGAGGGAGAGGGGTTGGGGTGAGGGGTTCTTCAAGGATAACCATGCGATCAACAATAGCCATCGCCCTGGGCAGCCTGCTTGTACTGCCGGGGCTAGCCAACAGCGATGACAAGCGTTCCCTGAGCGCCAGCGAAGGGAACCCGCAGCAGCACGAAGACTTCGCCGTCGGTGGCGCTTTCTTCCA
>JAHJJD010000012.1 GCA_018822845.1 Gammaproteobacteria bacterium
AAGGGATCGACAGGGTTTTACGAAAACGCAGGGTGCCGGGTTTCGGCAAGGGATACTGTTTCAGTCGCACGATTTTGCACAGGAGCCGTTTTTTGGGATCATTGATTATACAGGACTTTTTGGATCACCGGGAATTGCTGCCAGCTCGGCGTTTCCCGCACCAATGTCATTTGCGATACCGGATCAGGCAAAGTCACTGGTTTCGTTTCCCTGACGGCTGCGGAAATCTGCCGCGAATTCCTGCCAGAATCCGAACAGCGCAATCGCCCCCGAACCGTTCCTGCCATCCTGCTTGGGCAACTGGCGGTTGATCCTGAGTATCAGGAACAAGGGTTGGAAAAGTCGCTGCTGTTCTTCGCTTTCAGGACAGCGGTGCAGATCAGCGAACAGATTGGCTGTGGCTGTGTGATCACGCATCCACTAGATGATAGTGTCCGCACGTTTTCCGGAACTGTGGGTTTCAGGACACCCCCGTTTGACCGGAACCGTTCGATGGTAGTGCGAATCAAGGATTTGCAGCAAAACGGATTTTGCTAATACTCCAGCCTTTACGCTATACTTGCCTACAACACGGCCCCTTTCGGTTGAACTGCTTCGGCAGGGAGATTGCTAAGGGGTTTTTTATTATCTGCATGATAATATTCACCTTTTACCAACTCCACTGCTCCCACCCTGAAACGGTTCCCATCCCCTGAAGATTCAAGTCCAGATGGTCTAACTGTGGAAAAGTCAGCAAATGTTCTTTCAAGCGTTGCCCCCAGCTTGAACTTGGATTGATCACATCCAGCAAATGTTTGGCAATGCAAAACAGCAAAAACGGGCGAGCCAAACCGTGAGCACTGTCTTGAAAATGGTCGACCCAGCAAACTTCTCCACGCGGTGAGCGTTTGGGCTGATCGACGATATTCCGGTTCCATAAACGGCTATGGTGAGCGCAAACATTGCGCAGGTAGTTCAAGCTCCTCAGCCAGGAGGCAAATACTCGCCCATTACTGACGCCATATTTGATAGCGATAGCATCCTGATCCTCCTCTTTCATACCTTTGAACAGCATCGAAAGACAACCAAAATCCCAAACTTCACACGCTACCCAGATGGGCAATGGCAATCCATACTTTGTCTTGTTGTGTTTGATGAATTCCTCTTTCGAGCGGGAAATGAGGCTTGCATGTTTTGTCAGCCATTCATGGTATTCCGTCAGCCCGGAAACTGGATCCAATTTATGGGCGAAATCATCAAACAGCAGATCTGGCTTCAGATAAGCGAAGGGGTCTTTTTCTCCCAAGCGATGGCTAATATCGACTCGTAGGCCAATTTCAATGCGCTCCAGTGCATCCAGTACAAGCATTCGCAGTTTTTTATCAAATACATATAGGTCAACGGCATTCTCGAAGCTTGCTCCTGGCTTGAAGTCATCGAATAACAGCTTATCCGTATCACCACGCTTGAACTTCTTCCTGTTGATCGGTGCCTCTAAAGGGCAACAAACCTCGCTTCGTTCCCGGAAGGGAAACCAATAACCACTTAAGCGGTAATATCCAATTCGTTCCAGCTTATCGAGAGCTTTTGCTTCATCCGTGACAAGCATTCCACGTGACGTTAATTGCTCCAGTTGATCCTGATAGCTTTTCCATGGTTTGGTGTAACTCATCTTTATTGAGGGTTTTCCTTTGGCAAGTTTTCCATCTGGCATGCGTTATTACAAACAAAATAAGTGAACCGTTGATTGTACCATTACTCATTTTATAGTGCGCATACCGCAATCGCCCCGAAGCCGTTCCCGCCATCCTGCTTGGGCAACTGGCGGTTGATCTGGAGTATCAGGGGCAAGGGCTGGCAAAGACGCTGCTGTTCTTCGTTTTCAGGACAGCGGGGCAGATCAGCGAACAGATTGGCTGCGCCTGCATGATCACGCATTCTCTGGATGATAACGTCTGCGAGTTTTATCGGCAGTGGGATTTGCAGACACCCCGTTTGACCCGAACCGTTTGATGGCTAACCATTCCATCGGGCGTTCCACATCATTGTGGACGTTTTTGTAATCGTTAGCTGATATAATTGGTGTAATATATCCAAAACCTGGAAGATTTACACCATGATCAAACGCTACATCACCGAACAAGTGAAAGATGCCCTGCAACGGCAAGCCGCCGTGGCACTCATTGGCCCCCGCCAAGTAGGCAAAACCACCTTGGCCCTGGAAATCGGCGAACAGCATAATGCCCTTTACCTCGACCTTGAAGACAGGGATGACCGCAACCGCCTCGATAACCCGGTGCTTTTCCTGGAGAGTGTGGAAGACCGTCTGGTTATATTGGATGAAATCCATCGGGTTCCTGAGATATTCCAAACTTTACGCGGCGTCATCGACAAAGGCCGCCGCAAACAAAAAGGTAAAGGCCGCTTCTTGATTCTGGGTTCAGCTTCCATCGACTTGCTCCGGCAATCAGGGGAGAGCCTGGCCGGGCGTATTGCCTATATCAATATGTCCCCGTTGTCCGTCATTGAAATCGAAGATAACCGGGCCGCCAGGGAAACCCTGTGGTTGCGGGGAGGCTTCCCCGACAGTTATCTGGCAGAAAGCGACAAAAGCAGCTTGGCGTTGCGCAAGGACTTCATCCGAACTTACCTGGAACGCGATATTCCCCTGTTTGGCCCACGGGTTCCCGCGACCACCCTTGAACGCCTTTGGACGATGCTTGCCCACCGGCAAGGAAGTGTCCTGAATGCCGCAGAACTGGCCCGTGCCTTGGAGATCAGCGCCCAATCCGTAACCCGTTACATTGACTTGCTGGTTGACTTGTTGCTGGTCAGGCGTTTGCTGCCTTATGCGGCCAATGTGGGCAAACGCCTGACCAAATCACCCAGGATTTACCTACGGGATAGTGGCTTGCTCCACGCACTGCTGGGTATAGAAAATCCCGTGCAATTGGCGGGCCATCCGGTAGTCGGCATGAGCTGGGAAGGCTTTGTGCTGGAGAACCTGCTGGCCGTCTTACCTTGGCGGTCATCCGCTTTCTTTTACCGGACAGCCAAAGGGGTCGAAATAGACTTGCTGATTGAACGGGCGGATGGCTCCCTATGGGCCATCGAGATCAAGCGTTCATTGTCGGCAAAGGTGGAACGCGGATTTTATGCGGCCTGTGAAGATGTCAAACCACAACGGGCTTTTGTGGTCTATGCCGGTGATGACCGCTACCCCATTGCTGAGGGGGTTGAAGCCATCAGCATCCGGGGAATGATCGGGGAGTTGCTCGCAGACAGCTCGCTGCCACCACCTTTCTAACTAATCATACTGATTAATCTCTTCCAGACTAAACCCCTGATACTCAAACGCATACCCTGCATACGCCTGTTCCAGCTTCGCTGCCTTGTGCTGCAATGCGGCAACGAACCCAAGCCTCAGCGGTTCGGCACCACCAGCACCGGCACCTTGCTGTGCTGCGTCACATAACGTGCCGCTGACCCCAGCAGCCCATCACCACCCATGCGGGTATGACTGCCAATCACGATCAGGTCAGCGTTATGTGCATCGGCATAATGCACGATTACATCGCCCGGCTTGCCGGGGGCGACCACGATGTCTTCCACCAGCTCATCCTTGGCCTTACAGATATCGTCTTCCTCAGCGCAGTAGTTTTCCAGGCGCTTTTTCATGGTCTGGATCACTTCTTCCATGCTTTCCTGTTCAATGTCATGAACCGGCTTGTCAGGCAGATACAGTGACAGCACGGTGTGGCCTGTGGTACCCATTGGCGCGACGGCGTGCAACATGATGATTTTGGCCTGATGCGTGCGCGCCATGTGAATGGCCTGACGGAATACCGGACGCATGTGTTCGCCCAGATTGGTTGCGTACAGGATGGTTTTGAAAGGTTTCACGTCGTTCATAACAACCTCTGAAAAAGAAGCGCCCGGCTATAATGGCACAGGCGCAAACCACATAAAGACGATATTCCGGAATCAGGGCGACGGCGTGTAACCGCGCAACTGATCCAGGTATTCCGGCATAAACAGCGAAATCTGCGGGATGTAGGTGATCAGCATCAGGAAGAAGATCAGCAGCAGTGTCCACGGCAGCGCGGCCTTGATTACCCAGCCCATGCTCTTGCCCGTTATCCCCGAGGTGACAAACAGGTTCAGCCCTACCGGCGGCGTCAACATGCCGATTTCCATGTTCACCACCATGATGATGCCCAGGTGGATCGGGTCGATGCCCAGCTTCATCGCAATCGGGAACAGGATAGGTGCCATGATCAGCAGGATCGCGGAAGGTTCCATGAAATTCCCCGCCGCCAGCAATAACAGGTTGACGATAATCAGGAAGCCCCAGGCAGGCAGACCCCAACTGACGATTGCTTCGGCAATATGGTGCGGAATCCGTTCAGTGGTCAGCACATGCGCAAACAGCATGGCATTACCGATGATGAACAGCAGCATGATGCTCACTTTCGCCGCATCCATGATGACCTTGCGCACTTCCTCGTTACCGGCGGACATGACCATCGCACGTGGGAAATACAACAGGTTACGCACCACCGCCGCACCCATGCTTTCACCATCCTTTGACCAGGGCTTGCCTTTTAGCGGGCCGATGTCACGGTAGCCGTAGACGGCGATGAAAAACGCATACACCGCCGCCACCGCCGCCGCTTCCGTCGGGCTGGCCACGCCACCGTAGATGGAGCCAAGCACGATGATAATCAGCATCATCCCGCCCAGTGCTTTTCCGCCAGTGATAAACAGTGTGCCAAAACCGGGGAATGGCTGGGAAGGCAGCTTTTTCACCCGCGCCACGATGTAGATCGCCACCATCAGCAGGCCACCCATCAGGATGCCGGGAATAAACCCCGCCTCGAACATTCTCGCCGCCGAGACTTCGGTTGCCGCCGAATACACCAGCATGACGATAGAGGGCGGAATCAGGATACCCAGTGTCCCCGCCGTGGTGATGACACCCGCGCCGAAGGCCATTGGATACCCTGCCCGCACCATGCCAGCAATGACAATACCGCCGATGGCTGCCACGGTCGCGGGGGAGGAGCCGGAAACCGCCGCAAACAGCATACAAGCAAGTACAGACGCCATTGCCAGCCCGCCGCGCACATGCCCGACTGCCGCGATGGCAAAGTCGATCAGGCGGCGTGCCACACCTCCGGTGGAGAGAAACGCGGAGGACAGGATGAAAAACGGAATCGCCAACAAGGTATAGTGGTTGGATTGCGACTCGAAAAACTTCAGCGCAATCGACCCCAGCGAGTCGTTGGAAAACAGCAGGATGGTCATGATGCTGGCAAAACCCAGCGAAATCGCAATCGGCATCCCGAGAAAAATCAGCACAAACAGCAGGATGAACAGGAAGGCAATGGTCATTTCGCACCTCCCGCGATTTCTTTTTGCAGGTGCAGGGCTTCTTCCACCTCATCGTGCGCGCCGATCATGGTCTGCTCACGCTTCCACACCCGCACGCCGATTTCCAGCATACGGATACCAATCAGCACGAAGCCGACCAGCAGGATACTGTGCGCCTGCCATTTCTTGATCGACATGTCATTCAGCTCAATGCCAATCTTGTAAATCTTGCCCAGATATACCCATGCGCCATAGATGAACAGGGCGCAATACACCAGCGACGCCGCCACCATGATCAGGGTAATGATGCGTTGGGTTTCCGGCTCGAACTTTTTCACCAGGAAATCAACGCCGATGTGCGCACCCACCCGCAGGCCGTAGGATGCACCAAACAAAACCAGCCAGGCCGACAGGTGCAGGGTCAGTTCCTCTGACCACATCAGCCCCATGCCGAAACCGAAGCGCAGAATGGTCTCGAAGAAAACCAGCAGCGTCATGCCGACCAGTAGCAGCGCGATGATGTTTTCTTCGAGACGATGAATGAAATTGATCATCGTCGTTGTCCTCCTCCTAAAGATACCCCTCACCCCCCGCCCCTCTCCCTCAAGGGGAGAGGGGTGCCAAGAGGATGACCGTTTTCTCCCTCTGCCTCTTAGTCCCTCTCCCCTTGAGGGAGAGGGGTTGGGGTGAGGGGTAAAAACGTGACTTAACCTTCGTTAGCCTTCAGCGCCTTGTCGATCAGGTCAGCACCAATGGTGTCCTTGAACTGATCCCACACCGGCTTCATCGCGTCGACCCACTTCTGGCGCTCTTCCGCCGTCAGGGTGTAAACAGTGGAGCGCTTGCTGTCGATGATCGCCTGCTTGTCTTCCTCGGCTTTTTTCACGGACATTTCATTGCCGTAAGTAACAGCCTCGTCCATATCCTTCTTCAGCGCGGTGCGCACGTCTTCATCCAGGCCGTTCCAGAATTCGGCGGAGGTGATGACCATGTAGTCGAGCACGCCGTGGTCAGACTCGGTGATGTCGCTCTGCACTTCGTGGAATTTCTTGGAGTAGATGTTAGACCATGGGTTTTCAGAACCGTCGATAGCCTTGGTCTGCATCAGGGTGAATACTTCGGAAAACGGCTTTTTGACCGGTACGCCGCCTACAGCTTCAAACTGCGCGGCCAGCACGTCAGAGGTCTGGATGCGGAATTTCAGCCCCTTGGCGTCTTCCGGGGTTTTCAGCGGCTTGTTGGCGGAAAGCTGCTTCATGCCGTTATGCAGGTAGCCCAGACCGATATAGCCCTTGTCCTGCATGGAAGTCAGCAGTTTCTGGCCATCTTCACTGGTCTGGAATTTGTCGACTGCCGCGATGTCCTTGAACAGGAACGGCAGATCGTAAATCAGCAGTTGCGGGTTGTATTTCTGGAATTTGGACAGGGAAGGTGCCGCCAGTTGCACATCACCCAGCAGCATCGCATCCATCACCTTGTCATCGTCGAACAACTGGGAATTGGGGAATACCTCGACCGTCACCTTGTCCTTCAGTGCCTCATCAGCCGCGACCAGTTCCTTGAACTTGTTGGCCATCAGACCTTTCGGGGTATTTTCCGCCACCACATGGGAAAACTTGATGGTAACGGGTTCAGCCTGCGCCGCCAGCGACGCCAGGCCCAGGACAACAGCAGCGGTAATGCTCAGGAATGCTTTTTTCATGACTCTCTCTCCAACAGTTAAAAGCGTGTTATTCACGTCAGTCCATATTGGAAGAAACGTGCCAACTTCGCCAATAGCCACGTATTTCGTGAAAAATCCTTGCAGGAACAAGCATCTGAAAGCACCCACCATAGCACCTGAAGATCATGCCACAACCGACAGACGGCGGAATTCCGCCAGAATGCCTAACCACCACTGGCGGAATTCCGCCGTCTACAGGAAACTTCTAGCGGAAACCCCGCCATATGCTATCGTTTTGGCTGGCTGGTTTTATTTCAACTGTGTCGTGGGGTGGGGAACGTATGTGGCTTTTATGGATCAATACCGTCATCAGTATACTGGGCATACCGCTGGGTATTTTCATCGCTTCAGGTAGCGCCATCAGCATTGCCAACATGCAGGTTCCATGGGCGACCAGCCTGATGATCGCTGCGTTTGGCATCCCGCTGGCTTTCGGCATTTCCGGCATTGGCGCATGGCTGGTTCATCTGTTTGGTGCACCGCAACTCATACCTTATCTGGCCATCATGCCGTGGGCATATCTTGTACTTTTCATCGTTGCCATGGTACTGACGTTCAACTTTTTGTCCTGAGCGGGTAGTACAAACCTTTTCCGCACTGCAAAAAACTCAGGTAACATCGGAATGAGGATGAAACCCGGCTTCACCCGGCAAGCGATCTGGCGGTTTTCCGCCAGCCAGTGGCGGTGCATACGGGCGTCATCACTCTTACGATGAGAATAAATCACAAAAGCATCATACAGTTAGACTAATGAGAGGCGCATTGTCTCCGGTTCGGCACGATTTTTTCATTAGTGTCAGGGCTATGTTTTGATAACTGCTTTAGGATCACAACCACCATGAAAGACGAACTCAACCAGGCCGCGCTGGATTACCACCAGTTCCCCAACCCCGGCAAACTCGAAGTCACCCCGACCAAGAACATGCTCAACCAGCGCGATCTGGCACTGGCGTATTCCCCCGGCGTCGCAGCCGCCAGTCTGGCAATTGCCGACAACCCGGCTTGCGCTGCTGATTACACCACGCGCGGCAATCTGGTGGCGGTGGTTTCCAACGGGACGGCGGTGCTGGGCCTGGGTTCGATTGGCGCACTGGCCTCCAAGCCGGTGATGGAAGGCAAGGCGGTGCTGTTCAAGAAATTCGCAGGCGTGAATGCTTTCGACATTGAGCTGGATACGCTGGACGTGGACAAGCTGGTGGAAGCCGTCGCCCTGATGGAACCCACTTTCGGTGGCATCAACCTGGAAGACATCAAGGCCCCGGAATGCTTTGAGGTGGAAAAGCGCCTGAAAGAGCGCATGAACATCCCCGTCTTCCACGACGACCAGCACGGTACCGCGATCTGTGTGGCGGCAGCCATCCGCAACGGTTTGCGGGTAGCAGGCAAGCATATCTCCGAGGTAAAACTGGTCTGCTCCGGCGCGGGTGCGGCGGCCATTGCCTGCATGAACCTGCTGGTGGAAATGGGCCTGAAAAAGGAAAACATCACCGTCAACGACCGCTTCGGCATCATCTACAAGGGGCGTGTCGAGGAAATGAACCCGTACAATTCCGCCTACGCCATCGACACCGATGCGCGCACGCTGGATGATGTGATGAATGGCGTCGACATATTCCTCGGCCTTTCCGCCCCGCGCGTGCTGAAACAGCACCATGTGAAAGTGATGGCGGAAAACCCCCTCATTCTGGCGCTGGCCAACCCCGAGCCGGAAATCCGCCCGGAACTGGTGTACGAAGTGCGTTCCGACGCGATCATTGCCACGGGCCGCAGCGACTATCCGAACCAGGTCAACAACGTGCTGTGCTTCCCGTTCCTGTTCCGTGGCGCGCTGGATGTGGGCGCGACCGAAATCAATGAGGCAATGAAAATTGCAGTGGTAGAAGCGATTGGCGATCTGGCCATGCGTGAAGCCTCCGACGTGGTGGTGTCGGCCTACGGTGGGGCGGAATTCCACTTCGGGCGCGAATACCTGATTCCCAAGCCGTTCGACCCGCGCCTGATGACCATCATCCCGCCGCGTGTGGCGAAAGCCGCGATGGAAACGGGCGTTGCTACCCGCCCGATCAGCGATTTCGATGCTTACCAACGCCAACTGGAAAGCTTCGTGTTCCGCTCCGGCATGACCATGAAGCCAGTGTTCGAACGCGCCAGGCAGAACCCGCAGCGCATCGTGTTTGCGGAAGGCGAATCGCAGCGCGTCATCAATGCCGTGCAGATTCTGGTCGACGATGGCATTTGCAAGCCGATCCTGCTCGGCAACCCCGAACTGATCCAGCAGAACATCGATGCCTACGACCTGCGTCTGAAGATCGGTGAAAACATCGAAGTCATTGACCCGCGCAACAACCCCGATTTCGAGCGACATGTGGCTGAGCATTACGCCGTCATGTGCCGCAAGGGTGTGACCCCGACCTACAGCCGCCGCGTGATGGCTGCCCGCACCACCCAGATTGCCGCCGTACTGGTGCGTTGCGGTGATGCCGACGCCATGATCTGCGGTGTGGAAGGTAATTTCATTTCGCACCTGCATTACGTGCGCGACCTGATCGGCGCTCGCCCCGGCCTGTCGGATGTTGCTGCGGTGACCATGCTGATCCTCAAGCGTGGCACCTACTTCCTGACCGACACCCATGTCGGCGAAAACCCAACCCCGGAACAGCTGGCCGACATCACGGCGCTGGCCGCCGAACTGGTCGCTGGTTTCGGTATGGAACCCAAGGCCGCGCTACTGTCGCATTCCAATTTTGGCAGCCGCATGAACGAATTCTCTGACAAGATGCGCCGGACGCTGGCCGTGTTGCGTGAGAAATATCCACACATCCCGGCAGAAGGCGAAATGCACGTGGACGCAGCACTGTCGCAGGAAGTTCGCGACCGCCTGTTCCCCCATGCCGCCTTCCAGGGTGAAGCCAATTTACTGGTGTGCCCGGATCTGAATTCCGCCAACATTGCCTACAACATGACCAAGATGCTGGCGGATGGCCTGCCGGTCGGGCCAATGCTGGTGGGAACCAATTATCCGGTGCATATCCTGACCGAAAGTACGACCGTGCGCGGGATTGTGAACATGGCAGCGTTTGCGGCGGTGGAAGCGGCCAGCCGTAAGCAGCAGGCGTAATCAAACGTACAACCACGGTAGGGTGGGGGGAGCGCACGCGATACCCACCATTTTTGATGATCAACTTCGTTACGGTGGGTATCGCTTGCGCTCCACCCACCCTACGCCGGTCTTGCCATTGCGGGAGCTACCCCTCGAACCGTCCCCGCTCCAGCCCGTACTTCTTCATCTTGTCAGCCAGCGTCTTGCGCGGTAAATCCAGTACTTCCATCACCTCACGGGTATTGCCTTTGTGACGGTTGAGCGCCTGTTCGATCAGGGTTTTCTCGAAACAGGCAACCTGTTCGGCCAGCGACAGGCCGTCCAGCTTTTCGTCGGAATTCATCAGCGCGGCAAGATCGAAATTGTATGCCTCGCCCAGCAGCACGTAGCGTTCGGCAATATTGCGCAACTCGCGGATGTTGCCCGGCCAGTCGTGCCCGAGCAGCACATGCAGCGCCTTGCTGTTGAGCGGCGGGACTTCGGTTTCGCAGCGCGCCGCCGCTACCAGCACGAAATGCTGGAACAGTAACGGAATGTCTTCGCGGCGCGCCCGCAACGGCGGGATTTCCAGCGTCACCACGTTGAGGCGGTAATACAGGTCAAGGCGGAATTCCTCGCGTTCTGCCGCTTCCTTCAAATCCGTTTTGGTGGCGGCAATCACACGGATATTGAGCGGAACAGGCTTGTTGGAACCCAGCCGTTCGATGGTGCGTTCCTGCAATACGCGCAGCAAGGGTGCTTGCGTCGAGAGCGGCATCCCCTCGATTTCATCCAGAAACAGGGTGCCACCGTTGGCGTGTTCGAACTTACCAATGCGGCGGTTTTTCGCCCCGGTGAAAGCGCCCGCCTCGTGCCCGAACAGCTCGCTGTCGAGCAGGCTTTCGGGAATCGCCGCGCAGTTGATCGCCACATAATTGTGGTCACGCCGCTTGCTCTGTTCGTGCAGGGAACGCGCCACCAGTTCCTTGCCGGTGCCGGTCTCACCCATGATCAGCACATCCGCATCGACAGTGGCCACGCGCGAAATCATCTTGCGCAAGGTCATGATCACCGGTGTCTGGCCAATGATGCGCGGGCCGGGACGGGTCTGGTTTTCCAGTGCTTCCTTGAGGGCGCGGTTTTCCAGCGTCAGGCGGCGCTTGTCGCTGGCGCGTTTGATCACTTCTACCAGTTGCGTGTTGGAAAACGGCTTCTCCAGCAGGTCGTACCCACCCTTGCGGATGGCCGCCACCGCTGTTGCCACATCGGCGTGCCCGCTGACCAGGATCACCGGCAGGTCGCGGTCGATATGCAGCACGCGCTGAAGGAATTCCAGCCCATCCATCCCCGGCATGCGGATATCGGAAATGATCACACCCTCGAATTCCGGCGTGACTTTCTGCAAGGCTGCTGCTGCGCTACCAAACGCATCCACCTCGTAACCCGCCAGCATCAACGATTGCGCGGTGGCGTCGCGCACCGCTTTTTCGTCATCGACCAGAATGATGTTGGCAGTGCTCATGGCTGGCTCCCGGTGGCAGATTGTTGCAGGCTGAGGGTGAACATCGCACCACCTGCCGGGGCATTGCGCACGCTCAGGTTGCCGTGCATGTCGCGGGCGAGGCGGTAGGAAATCGACAAACCCAGCCCCAGCCCCTTGCCGATGGTTTTGGTGGTGAAAAACGCTTCAAATACATGCGGCATGGCCTGTTCGCTGATGCCGGGGCCGTTGTCGCGCACCGATACGCATACCTGCCCATCGGCCTGTTGCAGGGCAATCCAGATGCGCTGTTCCTCCTGTTCCTGTACTGCTTCGGCAGCGTTGCTCAGCAGGTTGACCAGAATCTGTTCCAGCCATACCAGATCAGCCTGCACGTAACGGGTATCGGTGGCACGGCGTTGTTCCAGTACGATGCGGGTTTGCGCCAGTTTGGGCTGGACGATGCCGAGGGCGGAATCCAGCGCGTGGTGCAGGTCACAGGTTTCGATTTGCCCGGCACTTTTGCGTGAAAACGTTTTGAGCTGGCGGGTAATCGCCGCCATGCGTTCGGTCAGGCCGACGATTTCTATCAGGTTGCTGCGGGCAATGTCCGGCTTGCCGATGTCAAGGAATTGTGCGGCGTTGTCGGCGTAGGCACGGATTGCGGTCAGTGGATTGTTGAGCTCGTGGTTGATCCCGGCGGAAAGCTGCCCGAGTGCGGCCATTTTCGCTGCCTGTACCAGTTCTTCCTGGGCGTGGCGCAGTTCGCGGGTGCGCTCCTCGACCTTGGCTTCGAGTTCTTCACGTGCCTTTTGCTCGTACTCGCGGCGCTGGCGCTGGTTTTTCCACAGCAAATACAGCAGCAGCAGGGTCAAGGCCAGCATGAAGCCTGTCAGCAGCATGGTCAGGACAACGCTGCGGGTGACGCTGGCCCTGTCGTTGAGGATGTAGACAGTCCAGCCAGCCGATTCCATGCCGGTACGCTGCGCCAGATACTGGCGGCTGCCATCCCTTGCCTGCTGGAGCGGCGCAGCAAGGTCGAGATGTAGATTGGCCAGTGGGATTTGCCGGTCAGCGTAGCGGTGGTTTTCCTGCAAGCTGGCCTGTACCACAGGTGCCAAGGTTTGCAGGGAACGCAGCCGCCACGCCGGGTTGCTGGACAGGAACACCACCCCGTCAGGGTCAGCCACGATGAAATGCGCTGCGTCCTGTTGCCAGCCGGTTTCCTGGATGGTGATATTGATCTTGACGACCATTACGCCAATCACTTCGCCCGTACCATTCCTGACTGGGGAAGCGAAATAATAGCCGCGCTCACCCGAGGTGGTTCCCAGCGCATAATAGCGCCCCAGCGTACCCTTGACCGCCTGCTGGAAATAGGGGCGGAACGCAAAATTCTTGCCGACAAAAGACGCCTGGCCTTGTTGCCAGTTGCTGGCTGCGATGGTCAGTCCATCCGGGCGCATCAGGTAAATGTCGGAGGTGCTGGCGATGCGGTTGGCCTTTTCCAGAATGTGGTTGAGCTGCGAGACCGCTTGCGGATCAGGTGCGGAAGCTTGCAGCAGAAGCCGGGCATCCGGGCTTTCCGCCAGCAATGCGGGCAGGTATACGTGCCGGGTCAGTACTGCTTCCAGTTGATCCGTGAATTGCTGTGAAAGGGCGGAGGTTTCTTCCTGCAAGCGCTGTTCTGCATTCTGCAACACCGCATAATAGACCGTCAGCAGGGTAATGCCACTGAACAGCGCCGCCAGCCACACGACCAGCACGCCACTGCTGGGTGCCGAAGCTCTCAGGTAATCATGCGGCAGGCCGTTGGTGCTGGGTTTCATGCTCTGGTTTGCGCTGCTCAATCCGAATGGGCGTTATAGATCATACCATTGGCGGCAACATAGCGCTGGAGAACCGCAACAGCCTCGGCCCGGTGCACGCCGGTTTGCACCTTGATGCCGCGCGCCTCCAGTTCCGCCTGCCAGTTGGCCGGTTTCGCCCCTTCATCGAAACCGATGGCACGGGCGTCTTCGTCCAGCGCGCCGCACACGACATGCTTTACCCCCGACCAGGGTATCGCTCCCAGGCACATGGCGCACGGCTCGCAGGAGGTAACAAGTTGATGTGGAGGAAGACCGGGGCTGGCAAGATCGTGGGTGCCGAGTTGCTGTTGCGCCAGTGCCAGCGCAACCATTTCGGCGTGGGCGTGGGAACAGCGGCTGGTGATGACGGCATTGACGCCGACAGCGACCAGCAGCCCGGAATCACGCTCGAAAACGGCAGCACCGAACGGGCCGCCGCTGCCATTTTCCACATTGTGGCGGGCGAGACGGATGACAAAAGCCATGCGTGCTTCCACATCAGGAAAACGCGCAGCCTCGGTTTGCAGAAAATCATCTACCCAGGCGGGCAACAGGTTTTGCAGATTAAACATGCTCATGCCAAGAGGATAGCAGAGCCACTCTTATTCCAGCACCTCAATCTGAACTTTGGCCGTGCCAGTGTTCAGCATGCCGATTTCCTTCGCCGCCGCTTTGGACAGGTCGATGACCCGCCCGTGCTTCTGGAAGCCTCCCCGGTCATTGACCTTTACTTCCACCGACTTCTTGTTGCGCAGGTTGGTGACGCGAATCTTGCAGCCGAATGGCAAACTGCCATGGGCGCAGGTGAGGTCATTCTGGTCAAAGCGTTCGCCACTGGCGGTTTTCTTGCCGTTGAAAGCATTGCCATAGTAAGAGGCCGTGCCAACTTGATAGGCTTTGGCTTTGTTGTCAGCCTGTTGTTGCTGGGGGGGGGCCGCCGGGAAAGCAACCGGCTGCGCAGCTTGTACAGACTTGCTGGCCGCCCCAGACACCGTTGGCATAATGTAATACGCCTGTTTTGGCTCACTGGAGGGTATCCAGACATACTGATCCTGCCGCTGTTGACGCCTGGTCGCTTTTTTGGTGGATTTGTTGGCTCGTTTTGCCTTGCCAGACTTTTTGGCTACTTTACTGCTTTTGGCAGATTTGGCTTTGCTGGCGGACTTGCCTGAAGATTTTTTCCTGCTGGTTTTCTTGTCGCCTTTAACAGCCTTTCGGAACGATGCTTTTTTCGCCGACCTCTTTTTGCTGCTTATTTTTTTATCTGCTTTTTTGCCAGAAGTTGTCTTTTCAACAGTATTGCCTTTGGCCTCAGCTCGCTCCGGAATTGCGCAAAGGCTGACGGAAAACCCCAGCAAAATCCCCAAAGCCCAGCGCTGTACAAAGCCAGAGAGCACGTTTACGGATGTTTTCATCCCGATAATCTCCAAAATGGTAAATACAACTAAGCACAAGAATAATCATCAGTGATGACATTGTCGAGTATCTTGGTTACCCTATTATCTGTGAGTAGTGGGAAACATTTTCCCCGGAATTAAGTCTGTATTTACTGATAGCCTGTTAATTTGGCTACCAGAATGGGCTTGACACTTGTGTTTTATTACGTCTACTTCTACGCTAAACGTAAGTTTTATGTGGGATCACCACGTGAGGGGGGTTTATGCTGGCTTGGCGCATTGCTGCGATAGTCGTTCTATCCATTTCCATTTCTGCGTGCAGTTCACAACCGGCGGAAACCGGTGGCTCACATTCAGCAACCAGTACGGCATACGCCAGTTCCGGGGCAGCCCGGCCAGTGGCTCGCGACAGTGAGTCGCAACGTCAATACCCGCAGGCTCTAGCACTTGGTGGCAGCCCTGTCTCCATTCAGCCTACGCATCTGGCCTCCGCAGGGGGCGACAAAACCTATCGTGGCTCCGGCAAACTGAACCGCCTGCCAGACAGCATTGCCAGCAGCCTGCGCCTGCGTGGCTTGCCTGAACAGAATATGGGTGCATATGTACGACCAGTCAACGGTGGGCAACCCCTGCTGGTTGCCTATGCTGACACCCCGCGCAACCCGGCTTCCACCATGAAACTGGTAACCACCTATTCCGCCTTGGGTGTGTTGGGGCCAGATTACCGCTGGCCGACAGAAATCTATACCACTGGTAGCGTAGCGGGCGACACCTTACAGGGTGATGTCGCCATCAAAGGCTACGGCAATCCCGATTTCCGCGAAGGCGATTTCCGCCAGTTGCTGCAAACCCTGCGTGCACGTGGCATCCGCAACATCGCGGGCAATTTCATTATCGACAAGACCTATTTCAACGTGCCTTTCCAGGCAGCGATTGACGCAAATACCGATGCGGCCTATAACGCCCAGCCGGAAGCCGTGCTGTATAACGAGCGTGGTAGCTGTTACGAAATGCGTAACAAGGCCGGGCAAATCCAGCGCATCTGCCCGATTGCGCCACGCAATGCCAGTGACCTGAGTGCCAACCTGTTTGGCGATTTCTGGAAAATCTGGGTGGGTGAAATGGGTGGCCGCCTGAATGGTGGCATGCAAATCCGCCCAACGCCACAGGGTGCACAGTTGGTTCATACTCATCATTCCGCGCCGTTGCGCAATATCATCGTGGAAATCAACAAGGACAGTAATAACGTCATGGCTCGTCAGTTGCTGCTGACCATGGGGGCCAAACAGCACGGCGCGCCGGGCACTACCCAGAAAGGGGCCGCTGCTGTTGGTCAGTTCCTGGAAAGCCGTGGCCTGCGTTTCTCCAGCCTGAAAATTGAAAATGGCTCCGGCCTCAGCCGTGTCGAGCGGATTTCAGCCCGTGAAATGGGTGAGATGCTGGTGGACATTTACAACAGCCCGTTCCGCAGCGACCTGATGAATTCCATGGGCGTGCTGGGCGTGGACGGCACTGTGAAAAACCGCCTGAAGAATCTTGCCGGGCGCGGCAAGTTCAAGACCGGCACACTGCGAGACGTGCGCGCCCTGGCAGGTTACCTGACGACTGCAAACGGCCAGCCTTATGTGGTCGCCATCCTGCACAATGACAGCAGCATCCGCGCTTCCGCCAAGGCGACTCATGATGATCTGGTTGAGTGGGTCTATTACGGCACGAACAATCGTGTAGCCAGCGCAGCCTGGTAACACATGCCTGCCAGCCAATAAAAAACCCGCCGATGCGGGTTTTTTATTGGCTGGCTTACCGGCAACTGGATAACACCATGTCGGCGTAACTGAGAACCCCGATAATCTCCCCGTCTTCTACCACGGGCGCATGACCGATGCCAAAACGGTCGAACATGCGCGCGCAATGCCGCACAGCCATGTTGGCGGGCACGCCCAGCACTGGCTTGGACATGATTTCATACACATTGACCCGATCTGGCGAACGGTTTCTGGCCAATACCTGGCGGGCGATGTCGGCCAGTAACACGATTCCGTATTCATCATCAGGGTGACGTCTGTCGATGATCAGCACGCTGGTTTCCGGGTGCTCCATCCGAGCCAGTGCCTGCCGTACAGTATCCTTGCCATCGATGATGTCGAAACCGGTTTTCATCACATCCCGGGCGCGCAAATCTTCAGGGGCAATGCTCATAGGGATTCCTCCACCTGTTCCGCCAACAGCTTGACCTGATGGGAAACGCCCACGGCGTCCTCGACATCAATCTGGAAGGCGATGCCTGCGCCGCTACTGGTGTCCATTTCACCCGCTTCGGCAATGATTTCCAGCACCTTGCGGCTTAAGTGCTCTTCCACCAGAAGCAGCACCAGATCGCGCTGGGTTTCCAGACTCAGGCCGAAAAAGGTGCGGGTCTGCTTGACCCCTTCACCACGGGCATTGCCGATAATGGTAGCGCCAGTTGCACCACCCTTGCGTGCTGCGTCAATAACCCGCTCGGTCTGATCATCACTGACCAGCGCTATGATTAACTTGAAATGCATGTTGCATCCTCCAAATCTGTCACCCGGCCTTGCGTTTTGCCCGCGCTGTCATCCATGCCGACAGTTGCGCGTAAGCCATCACTGTCATTATGGGGAACAGGCTGGCAAAAGCAATCAGGCCGAACCCATCCAGCAGGGGACTACGCCCCGGTATCGTTTCCGCCAGCCCCAGACCAAGTGCCGCCACCAATGGAACGGTCACGGTCGAGGTAGTGACGCCACCCGAATCATAGGCCAGCGGCACAATCATGCGCGGCGCGTAAAACGTCTGGATAACTACAATAATATAGCCTGCAATAATGAAATAATGCAGCGGATAACCGGTCACGATCCGCCAGCTTCCGAGTGCAATGCCGATCGCCACGCCGATGGCGACCGCTATCCGCAAGCCCCAGACACCGATGCCCCCGCCAGAAACCTCATGTGCCTTGAGGGCGACCGCCATCAGGGAAGGCTCTGCAATCGTGGTGCTGAAACCGATCGCAAACGCAAAGATATAGACCCAGTAATAATCGCTCCAGTGGATCAGCTCCGGCAGCTTTTCCAGCCCGTAGATGAACTGGACGGCAGTAAGCTGTTCCGCCATCAGCCGCCCGAGTGGAAACAGCGCCTGCTCCAGCCCTTGCAGGAACAGCGCCAGCCCGACCAGCACATACACAAAACCGGTCAGCACCCGTTTGAGGTTGGGAACGGGCTTGCGGATTACCAGGAACTGGAAGCCGAAAATGATTCCCGCAATCGGCAATACGTCACGCAGGGTGGCCAGCAAGGTCTGGGCAAAACTCCACAGGACTTCCATCATGACACTACCAACCCATACAGCATGACGAAAATCATCGGCGTCAGCGAGGCAAACGCAATCAGGCCGAAACCATCAATCATCGGGTTGCGCCCCTTGATGCTGGACGCCAGCCCCACCCCCAGCGCCGTCACCAAAGGTACGGTAATGGTAGAGGTCGTAACCCCGCCAGAATCATAGGCGATGCCGATAATGAACCCGGGCGCAAACGCGGTCATGATGACCACGCCGATATAGCCCCCCATGATGAGGTACTGGATAGGCCAGCCCTTGAGGATGCGTAATACGCCAATCACGATTGCCACGCCGACCGACAGGGCAACCGTCAGGCGCAGGCCGTTGGCGTAGGAACGGGTACTTTCCTCATCCTTGCCAATCACGCCGCCTTCCGCCGCGACTGTAGCCGCCTCGTTGGAAACCGCAATCAGCGCCGGTTCCGCCACTGTCGTCCCAAACCCGAGCGCGAAGGCGAATAGCAGCAGCCAGAACACGCTACCCTTGCGCGCAAACGCATACGCCATGCTTTCCCCGATCGGAAACAGGCCCATTTCCAGCCCGAAGATGAAAAAGGTCAGCCCGACAATGACCAGCACCACGCCGCCCAGCAGATTCAACAAATCAGGAATGGGCTGTTGCAACACCACCAACTGGAAAAAAATGATAACGGCGAGAATGGGCAGCAAGTCACGCAGACTGCCCAGCATCGATGAAAATAATGCCCTGAGTGCCCTGATCATAAGAATTTCGCCGCCTGGAAGTTATTTTTTAGTCAGACAGAAGCCCTGTCAGTTCCCCCCTTGCAGGATAAAAAACCCATGGTCACAAAACAAGCTGATTAATGGGAATCAGGCAATATTTCCGCCCACAGATCGTGTTCATCTGCGTGGGTAATTCTTACTTGTGCAAACTCGCCAACCGCTAATTCCGCACCTTCGATGATCACCTGCCCGTCGATTTCCGGCGCATCACGGTGGCTGCGGGCAATGCTCTGGCCTTCTCCGGCCTCATCCACCAGTACAGTCATGCTCTTGCCGATCAGGCGGCTGAGTTTGGCTGCGCTGATGTCAGCCTGCACTTCCATGAAACGTTCCAGACGCTCTTCCTTGACCTCTTCAGGTACGGCACCCGCTAGCTCATTGGCAGGTGCACCTTCTATCGCGGAATAGGTGAAAGCACCTACCCGGTCGAGTTCGGCTTCCTGTAAAAAGTCGAGCAGGGTTTCGAAATCATCTTCCGTCTCGCCGGGGAAGCCGACGATGAAGGTGCTGCGCACGGCAATTTCCGGGCAGGTTGTGCGCCAGTTTTGCAGACGATCCAGCACCTTTTCTGCGTGGGCCGGGCGGCGCATTTCTTTCAACACTGACGGACTGGCGTGCTGGAAGGGAATATCCAGATACGGCAGAATTTTGCCTTCCGCCATCAACGGGATCAGCTTATCGACATGCGGGTAGGGGTAAACGTAATGCAGGCGCACCCATACGCCCATGTCACCCAACGCTTCGGCAAGTTGCTGGGAATGGGTTTTGACCGGGCGGCCTTTCCAGAAACCGGTGCGGTATTTGGTGTCGATACCGTAGGCACTGGTATCCTGCGAAATCACCAGCAATTCCTTTACACCTGCATTCACCAGGTTTTCCGCTTCCTGCAATACGTCGCCGATCGGGCGCGACACCAGATCGCCGCGCAAGGCAGGGATGATGCAGAAGGAACAACGGTGGTTGCAGCCTTCGGATATTTTCAGATAAGCGTAATGGCGTGGTGTCAGGCGCACACCCTGCGGCGGAACCAGATCGGTATAAGGGTCGTGCAGCGGTGGCAGATGCGTATGCACGGATTGCATCACGGCTTCATAGGCATGCGGGCCGGTTACTGCCAGCACATTGGGGTACGCGCTCAACACTTTGTCAGCATTCGCCCCCAGACAGCCGGTGACGATCACCTTGCCATTTTCATCCAGCGCTTCGCCAATCGCTTCCAGCGACTCGGCCACGGCGGAATCAATGAAGCCACAGGTATTCACCACCACCAGATCGGCTTCATCATAACTGCCGCTGATTGCATAGCCTTCGGCGCGTAACTGGGTGAGGATGCGTTCGGAATCGACCAGTGCCTTGGGGCAACCAAGACTGACAAAACCGATGCGGGGCTGGAGCTGTTTCATGACAATATCTGGGTGACTAATGGGAAATCAGCAATGATAGCGTATCCCTGCCGATTATGCTGCCTGGACACTCAAATCATCAGGACACAAGATATTGTGTCAAGGCTTTTCTTAAGCGCCACTCAGTTATGCACATGCATCCATATGTGGGGAAAGCGTGGCAGCGCCATGCACGAAAAGCTTCCATAAAACCCAAATAACAAACAAGTGATTGATTATTATGTGATATTGTTACGCTTGTTTTCTGGCTAGGCGAAGGATAGGCACTAAAGTACAAGGATTACCCAAGGTGGCCCGAAAAACTTTCCACATACTTATCCACAGGTACAGGGGGATAACTGTGGAAAGTCATGATTCCCCCTGAATCTGGCTGAAAACACTTACATACATTCCGGACTCTATCAAAAAAGGCATATATGGCGCATTTGCCGGTTTCGCTAGAATGTTGCCGGATTGCGCATTCACATATATTGAGAGAGGAGAGTCTCCCATGTCTAAAAAGCACCCGGTTATCGCTGTAACAGGTTCCTCTGGCGCTGGCACCACCTTCGTCAAGCGTGCCTTTGAACACATTTTCTTCCGTGAAAAAATTACTGCGGCAGTGGTTGAAGGCGACAGCTTCCATAGCGTTACCCGTACCGAGTTCAAGCAGCGTTCTGCTGTTGAAACCAACTTCAGCCATTTCGGCCCTGAAGCCAACGATTTCCATTCGCTGGAAGCCCTGTTCCAAAGCTATGGCGAGACAGGCAGCGGCAAAAAGCGTTACTACCTGCATAACGATGCAGAAGCAGTTCACCACCAGCAACGTCTGGCTGCCATGGGCGTGACTTGTACCGCTGGTTCCGGTGATTTCACCCCGTGGGAAGACACTGAAGCCAACACCGACATCCTGTTCTACGAAGGTCTGCACGGCTTGGTGCAAGACACCACGGAAGACAAGAAATACGGTGGTTATAACGTGGCACAGCACGTTGACCTCGGCGTTGGCGTTGTGCCCAGCATCAATCTGGAGTGGATCCAGAAAATTTCCCGTGACCATGCCGAGCGTGGCTACTCACCGGAGGCGACGGTGGAAACCATCCTGCGCCGCATGCCGGACTACATCCACCACATTACGCCGCAGTTTTCGCGTACCCACATCAACTTCCAGCGGATTCCGACCGTGGATACGTCCAACCCGTTCATTGCGCGTGACATCCCGACGCCGGACGAAAGCCTGGTGGTTATCCGTTTCGCTGATCCGAAGCGTTTCAACGTCGACTTCCCAGCCCTGCTGGCGATGATCCATGACTCCTTCATGTCTCGCCGCAACAGCATTGTGGTGCCGGGTGGCAAGATGATGCTGGCGATGGAGCTGATCCTGAACCCGATCATTCATGACATGATTGAGGCGAAGAACAAGGCGTAAGGGGCGTTTTACCCCTCACTCTCCTCTCCCGTCCCTTCGACTTCACTCAGTGCAGGCGCTCAGGGAACGGGAGGGGGGCTATTTCGCAAATTATAATAATCACCCAGGCAATATATCACAGAATTGTTACAAAAAATCGATTGACTGAAATTCAATCAACCGATATAAATAAAAATAGTGGTCAGCAATCAAACAAACCACTACCCCTGTAACATTTAAAAAGGATATTCCCCATGGCTAACAAGATTACCCGAGTATTTGCAGCTCTCATTACAGCTTCCGGTATCTTGGCAAGTGTAAATGCGCTGGCCTGTAGCGAAAATGACTATAAAGGCTCTGTTTGCCTTATGGCAGCCACTTATTGCCCTGATGGATTTGTGCCAGCAGATGGCTCGCCAGTAACGGATCCAATGTTGCCGTCTATTTTAGGTTCAAACAAGCTTCCATCATTACAGGCTCCTGCTGGAACCACATATTGTGTATCCATAAGTGGGCGTTATCCTCAACGCCCTTGATTTTTTCGCATAATTTATCGATTTTTATGCAGTATTAGCCCGGCCATGTCTCATGGTCGGGCTTTTTTAATCGGATTTTCCTGTGCAGCCAGCTTTCAATTCCCGCTAGCACTTCGTCAAGGGTTCTCTGTAAATTCTGTTGGAATATTGCTTGTCTGATTGCTGTTATTTCCTGCCGCTCAATGCGGTCAAGCAAATGCTCCAGCACGCCATCATCATAGCCCCGTACCGTACCAAGGGTTTTGTGCGCCAGTGCGGCTGCCTCCCGCCAGTTTTCCTGCGCCAACAGCCGCAGTAACGCATCACGCCGTTCGGCAAGATGCGGCAGGATGAAACGCGCGAAAGATACCGCCTCTTCCCTGCCCAAATCCTCAATCAGGCTATCCAGTGGATGTTTCATTGCTTTTATTGCCCATACTGTATTGTTTCTGTTGAACCTGCCGGGGCATTATTGCGCCAAACCCGCAGTATATAAAATTTCGCTAACTTTGCTGATACTACCGATACCATCCATTATGTGCGAGGGAAGGTTCGGGGAAAACGATGCCAATATGCCATTTTTTAAACACAAAGTCATTGCTACGCTACTGGTGCTACTGGTTTCTTTCAGCGCACAGGCTGCTGTGCGCGTACTTGTCGGTCAGGAAACGCAAAACATCAGTCTTGCACCCTACCTTGAATTGCTGGAAGATCCGAGCGGGCAACTGGATATTGCGCAAGTCAGTTCCGCAGCGTATTCCCATCGCTTTGTCGCGAATACTGCCGATGTGCCGGATTTTGGGCATACCCGTTCGGCGTGGTGGGTGCGTTTCCAGTTAAGGAGCAATACGCCGTTGGAACGCTATCTGCTATTGGATCGCCCCATTGGTGGTTCGGTGGAGGCATTTGTCCTGCCTGCGGGGACAAAAACAGATTTGCAGCGGCTGAAAGATTACCGCTTTCCAGCCTTCCACCTGCAACTGGCGGCAGGTGAAACCGTCAGCGTATATCTGCGCGTGAGCAACGGTAAAGCCCTGCTGACCCTGCCGCTGAAACTGCTGGCAGCGGAACAATTAATCAGCAGCAGCAATACGGAAACGCTGGTGTTTGCCGGGCTGTTTACCGGGATGCTGGTGCTGGCGCTCTATAACCTGCTGCTGTTTTTCAGCCTGCAGGATTACAGCTACCTCAGTTTGGTGGGTTTTATCTGCGCGACGGGCATGATGTTTTTCCGTGACAGCAATTTGTTCCCAACCTTTTCCTGGCTGAGTGATACACAACATTATTTTTATGCTGTACCCCTTACACTGACAATCGCCAGCGCCTTCCAGTATTGGGGGTATATCAACCAAGGGGGAAACCCGTTGTTGGGGCGGCTGTGTCAGTGGATACCCCCCCTGATGCTCGCCATCATTCCCCTTACTGGCTTACTATTCTCGGTAGAAACCCTGCTTTTTGGGTTTGCGTTAGCCCTGATACCTATCCTTATTGTGCTTATCAGCATGGCAGCCCTCAGCGGACACCGCCCCACCCGTAATACTTATTGGGCAGCATTGATATTGATCATCGGCGCGTTACCTTATGTTACTACACAGGTAGGCTGGCTCACGTATGAGCGGCTATTTGTCTACCTCGCCCAAGGCGGCATTTTGTTGTCCATGCTGCTGCTGTCATTTGCACAGGCGGAGCAGACCCGCTGGTTGCGCGAGGAAAATGGGCGTATTGAGGCCACCAGCAAAGCCAAGGATGCCTTCCTCACCACCATGAGCCACGAGTTGCGCACCCCCATCCACGCCATCATCGGGCTGGCTGACCTGCTACGCAAAACGACCCGCCCGGAAGAACAATCCGTGTATCTGGAAAAGTTGCAGTCCTCATCCCACCATTTGCAGGGGTTGGTGGATAATGTCCTCGATCTGTCACGGATTGGCGCAGGGCGGCTGGAACTGGAAACCACCACTTTCCGGCTGGACGAGGAACTGGACAAACTGCATCAGATGTTCAGTCATACTGCCAAACAAAAGGGCTTGATATTATCGGTCATGCAAGCCATACCTCCCCGATTACAGCTGCTAGGCGACCCGGTACGGCTGAAACAAGTGCTGATCAACCTGCTGGGGAATGCCTTGAAATTCACCGCACAGGGCAGCATCACACTGTCTGTCCGCGCTGAAACCGGGGCTGCGGACGGGCATATCCGCCTGTGCTTCGCAGTAGCCGACAGCGGGATCGGCATTGGCATCCGCCAACAGCGCGACCTGTTCCAACCTTTTACCCAGGCCGACAGTTCCACCGCCCGACGTTATGGCGGATCAGGGCTGGGTTTGGCAATCAGCCGCCAACTGGTGCACCTGATGGGTGGCGAACTGGAGGTCGAAAGTGAGCCAGAAAATGGCAGCCGCTTCTTTTTCACCCTGGACTTCCCAACCCAAACCACCTCCCCTGTAGGAGCTTGCCCTGCAAGCGATTCTTCCTTCCCATCGACCGCAAAAGAATCGCTTGCAGGGCAAGCTCCTACAGAAGAAGGTTTCCAGGGTTTGCATGTGTTGTTGGTGGATGATGATGAACTCAACCGTTATCTGGGGGAACGGATGCTGAAACGCCTGGGCGTCAAGGTAACTTTGGTGGAAAGCGGGCAAGCGGCATTGGCACTGTTGCAACAGCAGCGCTTTGATCTGGTGATGATGGATGTAAGTATGCCGGAAATGGATGGTTACACCACGACCCGCCTTATCCGGCAGGCAGGGCATACAGCGCTGCCCATCATTGCGGTGACCGCCCATGCCATTGCAGGGGAATGGGAGCGTTGCCGGGCAGCAGGAATGGATGCTTACTTGGGCAAGCCATTCGGGCTTGAAGCACTACAAACCACATTGATTAATTTCATGCCAAAAGCGTAACAGGTCAATGACACAAAAAATGCAGGCAGCGTCTATTTTTAGCGCTATTATTAATCACTTGCCGATAAAGAACACAAAACTGTTACGAGTATGAACAAACTTACAAACTGCCAGGGACATATTTTACTGGTCGAAGATGACGAGCTGTTATCAGAATTGCTGGAAAAATACCTGAGCTCACACAACTACACAGTGACAACCCTCCCCAATGGCGAACAACTTGAGGCCAGCCTGCGCCATCAACCCATCGACGCCATTTTGCTGGACATCATGCTGCCCGGCCAGAATGGTTTGCATTGGCTGGAATGGCTGAAGGATAACCACCCCAACCTGCCTGTACTGCTGTGTTCCCGCCGCGCCGACGCTGAAGACCGCGCCATTGGCCTCAGTCAGGGTGCGGCGGATTACATAGTCAAACCATTCCACCCCAAAGAGGTGCTGTGTCGCCTGCATAATCTGCTGAATTTGCGTAACCAGCAGGAAAAAAGACATTACCGGATCGGGGGGCGCTACTTCGATGCCGAACGTTCCGGACTGGTGGGCCAGCGGGAAGGCAGGGATGCAACACTGATCAGGCTATCGCAGCAGGAAGCTGTGCTGCTGAAATATTTGTATCAGAACCAGCGGCAGATCATCACCCGCGACCATATTGCTGAAGTGTTGTACGGTTTCGAACATGATCCCAACCGTCGCAATATCGATATGCTGATCAACCGTTTGCGCAAGAAACTGGGGGATTCCAGCGAAACTCCCCGCTATTTGCATACGGTGTGGGGGCGCGGCTACCGCTTTACCCCCGATGCCTGAACACAAATCTACAGCAACTTGTCATTGCCCAGCGGGCTTTCCTGTGGCTGGATGGCCTTGAACATCTGTTCACCAATCTTGCCTTGCAGCCGCAGATAAGGCCCTTCTGCATTTTGCTTGCCGGGGTCGAGATCCTTGTCTTCAAATCCGGTGGCGTTATAGCCGACCCCCAGCCGCCAGTCTTCCGCGACATTGACGTTGACGCCCGCTCCGGCTGAGTAACGGGTTTCGCCGCCGTCGCTATGCATGATGCCGCCGCGCAGCTCCGTATCCACCTTGCTGGTCAGCGCAACATTGAGGCTGGCGTCCGCCAGACCGGTGCGGGTTTTCAGCCTGATTGCCTGTTCGTTTTGCTGCTGGAATTTGCCCGCAACCCGTCCACTGACGCTAGTGTTGTTGCTCACACGGTAGTTTTGCCAGGTGGACAGGATATGGGTATTGCGCTTGCTGCTGACCTCACCGTCTGTCTTGCCATTTTTCCACTGGTACAGGTACTGGCTGTTGAGTTTGCCATCCCCGGCGGGGCGGTGTGCCGCGCCCAGGGTCAGGGTGTTGTCGAAGGTGGCACCAACAGCGCTGGAATCCCTGTGCAATTCCTCACGTACCACACCGGTCCAGTCCTCGCTCATTTTGGCGATGTAACTGCCAGTGACACCGTAATAATCGCGCTGGTCGCCGTCGCGGCCTTCCACTTTCAGGTATTTCTGGCGATTGGTATTGCGGTTGTCAGCAACGGCGATGGAAGCGGCAGTGGTGTTTTCCAGCACATCGCCGCTGTTGACCTTCACCACTTCCAGCGTGGGGCTGATGATGAGGTTGTCATCCACCACGTAGTTGCCTTTGACGCCAGTGGCAGTTTCAGCATTGAGGCTATCATGGTTGCCGAACAAGCCTTCGGAACGGTATTCGGTATACAGCTCGGTGTCCTTTTTCACCTTGGTTTTGGCACCGACGCTGAGCACGCTACGGCGCTGTTCATCAGTCAGCCCCTGCGTGCCGAGCATGTCATTGCCATGATCGTATTTGGCGTAGATGGAAGAATCCTTGCCCACCAGCAATTCCGCATCGGCATAAGCATGGTTGAAAGCCGGGTCGCGGATGTCCTGCTCGTATTCCGCTGCCACCCGCCCGCCGCGCCCGAACACCTTGATATTGCGTTTGGCGGCGACCAGTGCGGTGTTGCGGGAAGAGGATTCATCAGCCGCCTGTTGTTCGATATGGCGCATCCCGCCCGCTACGCGCCATTCGCCCACGCGGGTTTCCACCCGTGCGCCGACCGCCTGATGGATGGTTTCACTGCTGATGTTTTCGGAATGGATGCCTTCCAGTTTCAGGTCGGTATCCTTGTTCAGCGCCTGGGTGTGGTCGATGCGGGCCTCACGGCGGTCAGCGCCGATGCCCGAGCCGCTGCTGGTGAAACCCTTGTCAGCCTGGGCGAAGGTAACGGCGGTATTGGCGTCTTGCGACCAGCGGTGGCTGGCCTGCACCCGCTGGGCTGTGCCGCCCTCATCGCCGTTGGCGTGTTCCATTTGCGCGCTGCTGACGCTGACACGGGTATCCTTGTCCGGCTGGTAATCGACATAGGCACCAGACAGGGTATGCCCATCGGTGGGGTGGTCATCCTGGGTGTAACTGCCACCCACGCTGATGGTTTCAGTGATGGCGCGTTTCACCCGCACCCCGGCAACGGTGTAGGGCTGCTCGCCGTCACTGTTTTCGCGGTCATAACTGATGCGCACCAACACCGGGTTGAGGTTTTCATCGAAAGTCGGAATGACCCGGTGGAAACGGAGGTCGCCCGATACATCGTCCAGCGTGTAATCCACCACCCGTGTCAGGGTCGTGCTGGAAACGATCAGGCCGGGGTTGCTTTTATCCCGCACCAGCAATTCGACCACCGCACTGTTGGGCAGGATGTCGCCTTCCCCGACGCGAAAATTCATGCTGGTGCCATTACCGGGAATGAGTTCCACGAAGCGGCGGTTTTCCTGGCGGGCGGCGAATACATCCACTTCGGTCTTGCTGTCGCCGTAATGCGCCAGCGCCCCGGTCAGGTAACGCGGGTCACGCGCCAGATCGAGCCGGGCAGTGTCAAGGTCGACTCCTGCCTCGGTATTGTCCAGTTCGTAGTCACCGTACATGACGCTGTGCTGGCCTTTTTCCAGCTTGAGATAGAGCTTGTCCTTGCTGCGCGCGTCCTGGTCACGGATCGAGCCATCACCCCGCGCCGGGGCGTAGCGGTCGTCGTTTTCATCCTGCAAATACGTGTTGTAATTGTAAGTGTCGTCGTTGTGCTTGGTGCTGTCGTAGGCAAAGGTCAGGTGCAAGCCGCCCTTGATCTTGCCTTTCATGAACACTTTGCCTTGCTTGCTCAGCCGGTCATCAGCCAGGTCGCCACCGTGGGCGGTAATGTCCAGATAGCCAGTAGCGATCAGCGGGCGCATGTAAACCACCTGTGCCAGCCTGGATTCACCCACCATTTGTTCCGAGATGATCTTGATGCGAACCTTGCCGGTGCGGTGGGAACTGCGCAAATGCACCACGCCTTCGCCATTGCTGATCCTGACCTGATGACCGGGAGTCGAGTCCTGGATGTCGGCCTCCACCCAGCGCCCATCCGACGCTTCCAGCGTGAGGAAGTAATCACCCGCCGCAAGGTTGCCGTTGTTGTCCACGATGCGCACTTTGAGCGGCACTTTGGAAGCACCCCCATCGGCGGGCAGTTCCTCCAGTTCCGGGGTGATTTCGAGGTGTGTGCCACGTCCGGGGTTGATGAAGGTGGACTTGAGGGCGACGTTTTGCTTGCCTGTGGCATCCTTGCTGCGCACTTCAACCGTGTTGTTGCCTTTTTCCAGTGGAACGCCGTACCAGCTTGCCACCTGCACCTGTTTGGCTTCATCGCCAAGCTGTTCGCCCAATTGGGTTTCGGGAATGGCGTTGCCGTTGACGTACAGGGTGACGTTGCTGGCGGCTAATGGCAGCGCTGCCATGAAACGCCCGTCAGTGCTGGTGTTTTGCTTGGGCCACAGCCATGCGCCATTGCCGACTGTTTCCTTACCCACCTCCTTGAGGGCATCGCGTGATGACCAGACTGGTTGCTGTCCTGCTTCAGCTGCTGGCTGGGCGGCTTCGTCATCCAGCAGCGGGCCGATGTGGTCGGGGGAAACCTTGCGTTCGCCCTGCTCGAATACATCGGTATCCTTGAGCTTTTCGTTGAACTTCCTGACGGTGGCAAACACTTTCTGCTCGTCCTGTTGCGGGCATTCCGCGCTGAAATCGACGCGCTGGAAGCCGCCATCCGGCATTTCCGCAAACTGGCTGGAGGCATCGCCAAGTTGCTGGTTGGAGCTAATGCGCAGCTTCGAACCTTTGGGTAGGGTCAACTGGTCGAGCTTGACGGTGTGCATCCCCGGTTTGACCGCATGAAAATTGTAATCGCCGCTTGCATCGGTAATGGCGTAACGCCCGTCTTCCAGATAGATGCGCACCCCGCCGATGGGTAGCAAGGTATTGGCCTGGCATTCCGCCGGAAAGCTGACCTTGCCGAAAAGTGCGCCTTCGTCTGACACCACACCCTGCCTGACGGCCCGCACTTTGACTTGCACAGGGGCGGATGACAGCGTGGTGTTATCGTCGCGGGTAGCGCTGGCGTAGGCGGTGCTAAGGCTGTCGCCGTCACTGCTGGCGGAGACGCGCACGGTGTAGGTCAGGGTGCGGACTTGTTCCGCCGCCAGATCAGACAGCACGAAATTGACCCGCCCGTTGCTTGTCTCAGACACGCCGATGAAACGTTCGCCATCCAGCAGGGCGGAGCCTGCCACCAGCTTGAAGCCTTGCGCCAAACGCGCATTGATGCTGTAACGCGGTAAGGTTGCGCCGGTGTGGTTGGCAAAGCTGAAAGTAAAGGTCAGCAGGTCGCCGATTTCGGCCTCGCGCTGACTGGCACTGAAGCTGAGCGCCAGCGGTTGTTCCGCCGCCTGCGTGGTTTTGGCCGTCTGCTTTTTGCTAACCGCCAACGTAAGTGGTTGGGATTGGGCCGATTGCACCCGCTGGGTGGCGGGGTCGGTAAACTGCACCGTCATGGGTGCGCTGATTTCCACGGCGGCTGACGCTTTCGCTGCGATGAGCAGCATTGGCATCAGGGAACGTGGCAGTGCTTGAGGTAACTGCGGCATGACACTCTACCTGTTTTTATTATTGTAAGAGCACCCCCTCCTAACCTCCCCCCCCCCCGCAAGGGGTGGAGGGGACAAGAGGACGGGTTTTCTATTGTCACAGCGGTTTGGGTTTGGGGCTGCGACTATTATTTTTTAGGGGTTGACTGGCAAGCAGTGCAGCCCGTAAGCGCGAAAATCACTGTCAATGGCAATCGCCGTTCCAATCTGGAGGCGTTGCGTCACAATAAAGCTGGTGCAATCCGTAAAACTGAAACAATGGTCACTGTATTTCAGGAACAATGCCCAAGCCTTCTGTTGATCGGCTTTAGTGATGTACTCAAGACGACAAAGCGTTCCTGAATACAGCAACTCGCCAAACCGGACAGCAGCATTCCGACCCGCCCGATAACGCAGCAAGGTCAATGCTTCATCGGCAATAAAATCCGTTGTCAGTAGTAACGGATAGTGTGCTTCCAGCACTTCCGCGACCCGTTCATGGTCTGGGTCGTCTTTATCCATGTAGGCATACCATGCACCTGTATCAACCAAAATGTGCTGCATGGTTAATCCTCATTCCAACGTTTTTCATGTGTATACAGAAAATCGTTGTGGTTTCTGCCTGTCGTTTTACCTTTCCCAGACACAATGCCCTTTAACGCCAGCAGTGGGTTTTCTGCTGCCTTGGGTTGTGCCGCAACGGGAATATGCGCGTCCAACAACTCACGGATCACAGCGGAAATGCTGCGGTTCTTGAGTTTGGCGTAGCGTTGCAGGTTACGGTACTGCTTATCTTCCAGAGAAATTTGTGTCCTGTGCATTGTGTTCGCTCCCAACATTACATGATGTAATTATTATAGTGATGTAAGTCTATGGTAGCCAATTCTTTTGGAAGATGCCCTCACCCCAACCCCTCTCCCAAAGGTGGAGGAGCTTAAGAAGGGGGAGTTCTCCTGTTCCCCCTCTACCGCTTGGCGGGAGAGGGGGCTAGGGGGTGAGGGCCTTTCTTAGTCAATCTTCACACTAAACTGTGCATCCGGGCTGGTTGCACCGACAGCTACGTCACCAACGGTGGCTGACACAGTTTTGCTGGCGGCAGTGTAAGTACCGGTGTCAGCATCAGCCGCATCCGTTTGGGCAACGCCATCAATGCTCAACGTATCTGGCTGGTAAGTGGCGTATTGTGGGACGGTGTAGTTCAGTACGATGCCTTTCGCCAGCGACTCGCCGTTGTTAGTGGCGCGGCTGCGCATGATGGCGCATTCACCGGAACCCATTTCTTCCAGACGTACTGTGCCAAATACGTCATCCGCTGTGCCGTCGCAGGCAACGTCTTTCGCGCCTTCCAGCTCAACCGCAACACTTGGCAGGTCACAATCAGTATCAAATTCAACAATGTACATACGGCGGTTATCAGCCAGTGTACCGTAAGCATCGCCCCACTTGCCTAACCCCCAGCTCCATTCAGCAACGGAGGCTGTCATGGCGATGGCATCAGTCGTCTGGTCTCCATCTGGATTACCGCTGGCCCAGTTGGTATAGGAGAATGCTTCCCCTGTTACCCATGCAAAGCTGCTCCCGACGCCTTCCAAACCTATCCATGCGACACCACCACTGGTTGTGGGAATCTTTCCAGCGACGTAGGCATTTTCTTCCGCACTGGTTGGCGTGACCAAATGCCCTGTTTTGCCTTGATAGAGCAATGTTGCTGCCTGTGTTTTGGCATTAGCCCAAGTAATCGCCGCTCCCGGCTGGATAACGGTGTACGCATGGCAGTTACCACCTGATAGCTGGTCCCAAACATGGAGAGGCGTGGTGACGTTGGTGTCTTGGAAGGTGATATTGACCGTATTGGTGCTGCTGGCTACCGTGCTTGTGGAGTCGGTGGCATCCAAGGTCACTTTCAAGGTATCACTAGCTGCAATCGTGGCTGGCAGAACCGTTTCCACGATCAATTTGGCGGACGCGCCCGCCGTCAATCCCTGCGAAGTGATGGGTGTTGTTTCCTCAGTATCCAGTGCGCCATTGCCGTTGGCATCCAGATAGATTTTGATGTCTGCTGCATCCAGCGTATCGCCACCACCTGTGACGTTAGCCGCTGCCAGTGCGTAAGTCTCGGCGACGTTACCGTTATTGGTCAGGGTGTGGACGCTGTAGACCTTGCTACCGGAAACCATTGGCACTTGCTGGTTTTCACCGGAAGTGATGGTCAGGGTCGCAGTACGCACTTCGCGGATACTGATTTCCACGATATTGGATTCAGCCGTGTAAGCCTTGCCGCCGATGTCGGTGTACGTGACGGTCACTTTGTTTTGCAGGACTGCGCCACCGGGGGGGGCAGCAACGGCAATGCCAGTCAGCAGCGACAGGGCTACGGAACTGGCAAGGGGTTTTAATTTGAACATTTTCATTTTTATGACTCTCTGTTTTTGTATTGTTGGGTTTGAAAGCGTTCCATCACCCCAACCCCTATCCCAGAGGTAGAGGGGCTTAAGACGGGGTGTTCTCCTGTTCCCCCTCTACCGCTTGGCGGGAGAGGGGGCTAGGGGGTGAGGGTATTTTTTAGTCGATCACCACACTGAATTCCGCATCCGGGCTGACAGCACCTACCGCCAGATCACCCGCATTGAATTGCACCTTTTTGGTGGCTGCCACATACGTGCCGTTGTCAGTGTCAGCCGCATCGGTTTTCGCAGTACCATCAAACTTCAGTGTGTCGGCCTTGTAGGAGGCGTACTCCGGCACGGTGTAGCTCATCAGCACACCTTCGGCGAGGGATTCGCCATTGTTGGTGGCGCGGCTGCGCATGATCGCGCATTCACCGGAGTACATATCCGCCAGACGTGCCGTGCCGAAAGCAGCATCCGCCGTGCCGTCACAACCTACGTCTTTCGCGCCTTCCAGCTCAACCACCACGCTTGGCAGCGCACAATCCGTGTCAAATTCGATCAGGTAAGTGTTTGACCCTGATATATCATCCCACTTACTGGCATCCACATGACCCATCACCATGAATGAACCACTGCCATTGGGTTCTCCAGGATACCAGTTGGTGTAACTGAACAGTTCACCCGTTATCCACTCAAATTTACCTGTGCCCGTATTCTTTTTACCACCCAAAAACGCGCTACTTGATGGTTTCACATTAGCGAAAATGAAAGCATTCTCCCCTGCCTCAGTGATAGTCGCCAGATGCCCGATTTTACCGTTATGCATCTGAGTTTCTGCTTCAGCTTTAGCCTGATCCCATGTCAATGTTTTCTGAATCCAAGCGTAAGCATGGCAGTTACCACCAGCCGTTTGCTCCCAGACTTTCGGCACATAACTGATGTTGCTGTTGGTGAAGGTGATGTTGACCGTATTGATGCTGCTGGCGGTTGTGCCTGCGGAATCGGTCGCGTTCAGTGTGACTTTCAGGGTGTCGCTGGCTGCCATTGTCGCAGGTAGGACGCTTTCTACGATCAGTTTGGCGGACGCACCTGCTGCCAATGAAGTGGAGGTAAGCGGTGTGTTGCCTTCTGTGCCATTCAGGACACCATTACCGTCAGTATCAAGGTAGATTTTGATGTCTGCTGCATCCAGCGTATCGCCACCACCTGTGACGTTAGCCGCAGCCAAGTCATAGGTTTCGCCGATGTTACCGTTGTTGGCGAGGGTGTGGACGCTGTAGACCTTGCCGCCCGGAAGCATAGCCACCTGTTGGTTTTCACCGGAAGTGATAGTTAAGGTAGCACCGCGCACTTCGCGGATGCTGATTTCAACGATGTTGGACTCAGCGGTATAAGTCTTGCCGCCGATGTCGCTGTACGTGGCAGTGACTTTGTTTTGCAGGATTGCGCCACCGGGGGCAGCAGCAACGGCGATGCCAGTCAGCAGCGACAGCGCGATGGAACTCGCGAGGGGTTTCATTTTGAACATGGTTATGACTCTCTGTTTTTATATTGTTGGAAGAAACCCCTCACCCCCTCGCCCCCTCTCCCTCAAGGGGCGAGGGGGAAGAAGAAAGTGGGTTTCTTAGCCCCTCTCCCCTTGAGGGAGAGGGGTTGGGGTGAGGGGTTTCTTGGTCTTTCTTAGTCAATCACGACACTGAATTCTGCATCCGGGCTGGTCACGCCCACATCTACATCACCTGCATTGAACTGCACCTTTTTGGTAGCTGCCACATACGTGCCGTTGTCGGCGTCAGCCGCATCAGTTTTTGCAGCGCCGTCAAACTTCAGCGTGTCTGCCTTGTAGCTGGCGTATTGCGGGACGGTGTAGCTCATCAGCACGCCTTTGGCGATGGATTCGCCATTATTGGTGGCACGGCTGCGCATGATGGCGCATTCACCGGAGTACATGCTTTCCAGACGTACCGTACCGAAAGCGTCATCCGCCGTGCCATCGCAATCTACGTCTTTCGCACCCTCCAATGCCACCGCCACCTCTGGTTGTGGGCAGTCAATATCAAACTCGATGACGTAAAATGCTGAGGCGCTGCTCGTTACATCGTGCCATACGCCGTCATACCGCCAAGCAAGTGCATCTTCCCCTGCATTGTCAGGTTGTCCTGACATCCAGTTGGTATAAGAGAATGCCTCACCCGTTACCCATGCAAATGGGGAGGTAGCACCACCTGTACGTTTTGCACCAATCCAGTAGTTATTGTTGCTACTATTGACGGCATTTTTGATAAATGTATTCTCTGCTGCACTGGTAATGGTTGCCAAATGCCCCATTTTACCATTGAACATCGAAGCTTCTGCATCAGCTTTTGCTGGCAAATACGACAGTGCTTTATTGACTCCGGCGTAAGCATGGCAGTTACCGCCTGCGGCTTGTTGCCAAATGACCGGGGTATAGCTGACATTGCTGTTTTTGAAGGTAATGTTGACCGTGTTGAGACTCGCAGCATCCGTACCTTCGGAGTCAGTTGCCTTCAGTGTGACCTTCAACGTATCACTGACGGCGATGGTAGCAGGCAGAACACTTTCCACAATCAGCTTGGCAGATGTGCCAGCCAGCAGCGAGGTGGAGGTAATGGCGGTTGCACCTTCTGTACCGTCCAATACACCGTTACCGTTTACGTCGAGGTAGATTTTCAGAGCTGATGCATCAAGAGTATCAGCACCGCCTGTGACGTTATCCGCTGTGAGCGTAAAGGGTTCAGTAGTGTTACCGTTGTTGGTCAGGGTGTGGACGCTGTAGACCTTGCTAGACGGAATCATCGCCACTTGCTGGTTTTCACCTAGCGTGATGGCCAAGGTGGCAGTGCGCACTTCGCGGATGCTGATTTCAACAATGTTGGACTCAGCGGTATAAGTCTTGCCGCCGATGTCGCTGTACGTGGCAGTGACTTTGTTTTGCAGGATTGCACCACCGGGGGCAGCAGCAACAGCAATACCAGTCATCAGTGATAGCGCGATGGAACTCGCGAGGGGTTTCATGTTGAACATTTTTATGACTCTCTGTTTTTATATTGTTGGAAAAAACCCCTCCTAACCTCCCCTTGTCAGGGGAGAGACAAGAGGAGGGTTGGGGAGGGAGTTCTTGACTCTCTATTTTACCGGGACGAGATATCCCCTCCGGTTGTCCCGGCAGCAATACGGAAGGGGGTCGAAGGAAAGGGGTTTTACTTCACTTTTACGCGGTAGCTGTAAACCTGCTCCGCATTGCCGGGAATGCCATCAGTCGGCATCCAGCGCACGTGGGTGTATTGGGCAGGCGGAATGACGGCTTCCACTTCCTGGCCAGTTTCATCTTTCACCATGCGCTTGACCGGCTCGCCTTCAAAGGTCTTGCCGCCGTCAATGCTGACTTCAAAGTTGGCAGCTACTGGAGCCTGGTTAGTGCCAGCTTGATATTCAGTGGTTTTGGGGATGGGGCCGGTGACAATCACGCCAGACAGCGGGTCTGCACTATTGTTTTTGTAGACGGCGCGGAATTCAACCGTTTGTTTAGGGTCGACTTCCTTGGTCTGGGTGGCAACTTCATTACCTTGCGCATCGGCGGTGATGGCGTAGGCATTCATGGTGATTTGCAGCGGGCCATTGTCGGCGGCGAAGGCGGCAGCAGCGGAGATGGCCAGCGCGCTGGCAACAAAAAGACTGGCAAGTTTGGTTTTGATATTCATATTGTATTGACCCTGTTGTTATTGGTTTTTTCAATTACGGTTACTAATTCCGTGAACAAAAAATACCATTAATTACATCAGGGATACAACGCCACCCGTCGTTAATTCACTTGTTTTCGATGTACGGATTTTTCTTTAAAATCAATTACAAGGGTGGTTATATGTTTGTTCTTTTCGTTACAAATTAGCTCGCTTTTTCAACCTGTTTGTAACGATAAAATTGTCTTACGTAACAAGTCCGTTTCATTTGCCGTGACTTATGCCTGCAATGCTGCCTGCATGGTACAGACGTGCCGCGCGGCAACCTCGGTTGTATAAGCTTGCGGCGCAAATTTTCCCCACACGGGCGCAGGCCAGGCTGCATCCGTCTGGAAACGGGCGATATGGTGCAGGTGCAATTGCGGAACCATGTTCCCCAACGCAGCCAGATTCAGCTTGTGCGGCTGAAACAGTGCCATCAAGGCGCGGCTGAGCTGATCCGATTCCTGCCACAACTGCTGGCGGTCTGCCAGTTCCAGTTCATGAATTTCACGGATAGCTGCCCGCCGGGGCACCAGAATAAACCACGGATAGCGTGATTCATTCATCAGCAACACCCGGCACAGCGGCAGGTCGGTTACGCAATGGGTATCCTGCGCCAGTTGCGGGTGCAGGTTGAAATCGGCTTCACTCATGCCTTGTCTTCCTGCATGGCCTTGAGGGTGTCAGGGCTGTATTCGAAGGAATCGTAATACAAATGTGCTTCCGCCAGGCCCTGCGCCAGGAACGCTTTTTTCGCCGCATTGATCATCGGCGGCGGGCCGCTCATGTACACGTCGTAAGCGGACAAATCGGGGAAATCGGCAGCGACAGCTTCATGCACCCAGCCAGTACGCCCTTGCCAGTTATCTTGCGGCTGCGGTTCGGAAAGTACCGGCACATAAGTCAGTCGCGGGTGACGGGACACCCAGCTACGCACCACGCTATCCATGTACAAATCAGGCTTGGCGCGCACGCCCCAGTAGAGATGGACAGGCTTTTCCAGCCCCTGCGCCATCATCTGTTCCAGCATCCCTTTCAGCGGGGCAAAACCGGTGCCGCCGCCGATCAGGATGATGGGCCGTTCCGATTCGTGGATGTAGAAACTGCCCAGCGGCCCACGAATGCGCAACAGGGCTTTTTCCTTCATCTCGTTGAATACATGGGAGGTGAAAAAGCCACCCGGCACATGGCGGATGTGCAATTCCAGAAAGCTGTCATCCAGCGGCGAATTCGCCAGTGAAAAGCCACGCTGCTTGCCGTCTTTCAGCAGGATGTCGACGTACTGCCCGGCGAGGAAGCGCAAGCGTTCGGACGCTGGCAATTTGAGCGTCAGCTCCATCACGTCAGCAGCCAGCTTGCGCATCTTTTCCACCCGCACCGGCAGGGTTTTGACTTCGATGTCTGGCTCGGCACCCACTTGCGGGGAATCGATTTCCAGATGGCTGAGCGCAGCCGCCATGCATAACAGCGCCTTGCCGTTTTCCATTTCGGCAGGCGTCAGCCCCTGCGGCTCGCCAAACGGGTAATGCACCTGACCGCTCAGGATGGTTGCTGCGCAGGAACCACACATCCCGCCCCGGCAACCATAAGGCAAAGCCACCCCCTGGCGTAAACCGGCGTCCAGCACCGTTTCGTTTTCTTCCGCCCAAAACGTATGCCCGGAAGGCTTTACCGTCACCTGATAAGTCATGCTGTTTCCTGTTAAATCGTTAAGTGTCTGGATTGTAACTTGCGCATCCGGCTTGTGCTATTCTCCAGAGTTTTCCAAGATTTGTAGCCGGAGAGAATACCCATGCGCATCGGAACCCCGCTTTCCCCTTCAGCCACCCGCGTGATGCTGCTCGGCAGCGGCGAACTTGGCAAGGAAGTCATCATTGCCCTGCAACGTCTGGGGGTGGAGGTGATTGCCGTCGACCGTTACCCGAACGCACCGGGGCATCAGGTGGCACACCGTTCCCACACCATCAACATGGCCGACCCGCAAGCCTTGCGCGCACTGGTCGAGCAGGAAAAACCACAACTGATCGTGCCAGAAATCGAAGCGATTGCCACCGACGAACTGGCCCGCATCGAAGCTGACGGGCTGGCCGAAGTCATCCCCACCGCGCGCGCCACCCAACTGACCATGAACCGCGAAGGCATCCGCCGTCTGGCCGCCGAAGAATTGGGCTTACCCACCTCACGCTACCATTTCGCTTCCAGCCTCGCCGACATGCAGGCCGCAGCCGATGACGTGGGCTACCCCTGTTTCGTCAAGCCGGTCATGTCTTCCTCCGGCAAGGGCCAGTCTATGCTGAAAAGCGCGGATGAAGTCGAGGCAGCGTGGGAATACGCCCTCTCCGCCGGGCGCATCAACCACGGGCGCGTGATTGTGGAAGAATGCATCCATTTCGACTACGAAATCACCCTGCTCACAGTACGTGCGCGTGGCGCGAAAGGCGAGATCGAAACGCATTTCTGTGCCCCCATCGGCCACCGTCAGGTCAAGGGCGATTACGTCGAAAGCTGGCAAGCGCAGCCGATGAGCGACGCAGCACTGGCCAAGGCACAGGATATTGCCGCCCAAGTCACCGCCAACCTCGGTGGACGTGGCCTGTTTGGGGTGGAACTGTTCGTGCGTGGCGACGAGGTGTATTTCTCCGAAGTCAGCCCGCGCCCACACGACACCGGCATGGTAACCATGGCGACCCAGTTCCAGAACGAATTCGAGCTGCACGCGCGCGCCATCCTCGGCCTGCCGGTCGATACTTCCATGCATTCCACCGGGGCCAGCGCGGTCATTTACGGCGCTATGGAGGCTGAAGGCATCGCCTTTGAAGGGGTGGAACATGCCCTGCAAGTGCCGGAAAGCGACATCCGCCTGTTCGGCAAACCGGTTTCCTTCGAGCGCCGCCGCATGGGTGTGGCACTGGCGCGTGGCAAGGATAGCGACGAAGCCCGCGCCCGCGCCGCCGAAGCTGCTAGCCGGGTCAAGCCGGTACAAGGCTGAGTGATCATTCCATGACCGATCAAAACCAGCACCACAAGCAGCGCATGGAACGCAAGAAAGCCGTGATCGACGCCAGCATTGCCCAGGCCAGCGCCGACAAGGGGCTGCTGCTGGTGCTGACCGGTAATGGCAAGGGCAAATCCAGCTCCGCCTTCGGCATGGTCGGGCGGGCGCTGGGGCATGGCCTGAAGGTCGGCGTCTGCCAGTTCATCAAAAGCCGCACCGATACTGGCGAGGAAGCCTTTTTCGGCAAGCAACCAAACTGCGAGTGGCATGTGCTGGGCGACGGCTTCACCTGGGATACGCAGGATCGCGAACAGGACATCGCCACTTCCCAACGCGGCTGGGAAATCGCCCGCAAGATGCTGGCCGACCCCGCTTACGATCTGGTGGTGCTGGACGAGCTCACCTACCTGCTGAACTACGCCTATCTGGATGCGGAACAGGCGCTGGCCGACATCGCCGCCCGCCCACCGATGCAGCATGTGGTCGTGACCGGGCGCGCCGCCAGCCCCGCCTTGCGCGAACTGGCGGATACGGTGTCAGAGATTGTGGATGAGAAACATGCTTTCCGTGCTGGGGTGCAGGCGCAGAAGGGCATTGATCTTTAAGATTTAGGCAATCTTTTGGACAGCATTTACAACAGAATTTTGCTGCCAAATTTCATAAGCGGGTTTCAGCACATGCTTTGACAAATACTGAATGGCAGGAACGCAAACTGCATCACCCATTGCAAAATATCCTTTGTTGTCATTATCCGGCATCCAGAAACTGTCGCGGACGCCCTGTAAACGTGCATATTCCCGTGGAGTCATTAAACGCGCCTTCCAGACCCCCTTCCCTGCTCGTACCAGTATTTGCTTGCTGGATCCGCCTCTAGGTGTCCGCAAGCATCCTGCAATACCATCAGATCTCAGCTCGGCCATGGACTGGCCTTTGCGCATCCGTCGGTAAACCGTGCCGTAGAAATATTCCGGTTCGTTGAGCTTTTCCCTGATGACCGTCTGATGCCCTGGACTCATCTGGTTGAACAAGTATTGCTGCTTTTCAGTGTTCCACCACAAAGGTGAGTTTTCTGGTAACTGCTCAACGAGCTGGGTGAGTTTGAGAATGGTTTTCTCCGGCTCTGGTATGTCAAACAGGCCCCAATTCAAATCAGGGTTGCTTTGAATCAGATCGCGTAATTTACTGGAGCGCAGTTGCGGGGATTGGTGGAAGTGAGTCCACCAGCTATCCAGAATATGCTTTTTGTTTTTGAGCTTCATGACTTGTTGGGCAAGTGAGTCTTCAACGGCAATTACGAAGACTCGCGGCCTGCTTTGCGGGGTGAACATTACCGCATCCAGCTCAATAATGTCGACGGTATAGCCCAAGGTGTTGAGAGCTTTCACCGTATTTCTGATGTCTTTCCCCTGATGGGATGTCAGGAAGCCTTTGACGTTCTCTAGCAATACAATATGAGGTTGGGCATTAGCCTGCTTCTTTTGGGCAAGGATGTTTAGCAAGGCATTGAGGGTTCCGGATTCTTCCCCGGCCAGCCCCGCCCGATCACCCGCAACTGATAGGTCGGTACAGGGAAAAGAAGCGGTATAAAGGAAAACGTCATCTGGTACCTGTTTCGGCTGTTGGGCAATATGCCAAATATCACCTAGAACAAAGTCGCCTTTGCCGAAGTTTGCCGTGTAGGTTTCCTGCTTATCCGGGGCAATGTCATTGGCCCAGGCGCATGACCAGCCGTCTCCGGCAAGACCCTCGCGTACCAGACCAACACCCGCAAAAAACTCAGCAAATCTCATCATGAAACTGACCTGTTTAATGTAACAATAATCGTATCGTTTCTTTCAACTAATGCACCATCCCGGATTTCCAGTATCAGTACACCGTTTGTTTTCACAAAACCGGCAGGGATGTTACGGCGAAACCGTTGCCGTCGTTGGGTGCTGGGAACCGATTTATCATAGTTCGTCTGGTACTCCGGTTGCCACTTGCTGAAGTAGCTTGCCAACTCCAAGCCTTGCATCGCCCTGACAACCACATCGGTGTATGTATCGGAATATGTGCAAAACAGGTGGTTTACCTGTAAATCTTCTTCCAGCTTATGGGTTCCAGTGTTGAGGTGATACTGATACTCGTATGAAGCTCCTGTTTTTGCCGACTTGATTTCCCATCCAGACAAGTCGGCACCTGTAACACCGGTACTGGATCGACCTGTCAATATTGCTCCGAACAACTCCCAAATCACTGAGGGCACCGAGCCTGTCACCTTGAGGTTATGAGCCTTCAGCAGGCCAAGCTTTTCCTCATCAAGGATATGCCGCTGATAGAACTGGAACGCTTCATCAATCCCGCTCATGATTTTTCTTCCTGGTTAGGAAAAAGTTCATGAGGCGGACATTTCAGTACCGTCATCAGTTTGTAGATGTTAATCAGGCTGACATTCCGTTGCCCTCTTTCCACCGAACTGATGTACGTTCTGTCCAGGTTGCTCAGTTCGGCCAGTTTTTCCTGACTGAAGCCTTGCTGTATTCTGATTCTTTGGACTTGCGATCCAAAGAAACTGAGCAACTGACTGTCCTGCATGATCAAGCGTTTCCTGTAAACAAAGCTCAATCATTTTGTTTTGTTGACTATGAGTCTACGGACTATAAGTCACATCAGGCATCTAAATAATGCTCAAAGGCAATTACTCGAACCAAACGGAATAATCAGGCATGCGGCAACCCATGCCCCAGCAGCGAAGTCGCCCCGTCCGGATACGTCCGCACGCGGGTAATCTGTGCATACCCCACTTCAAATTTCAGGCTTTTCTGGTAAAGGATGTCCAGCACCCGCGCCAGCACCACCCGGATCACGCCTGCATGGGTCAGCAGCAGCACATGCTTTCCTGCGTAACAGGTTTGCAACTCGTCCCACGCGACCTGTATACGGTTGATGAAATTATCCATCGCCTCGCCCTGTGGAGCGATGAAACGGCGTGGTTGCAACCATAGCTGTTGCATCAGTTCCGGCGCTTCTTCCCAGATGGCTTCCTGGGTCTTGCCTATCCATGTGCCGAAATCCAGCTCGCCAAAGCGTGCGTCGACCTCGAACGGGCAATCCAGCCGTTGTGACAGCATGCGGGCGAAGTCGTGGCAGCGGCGGCTGGGCGAGGTAATTACCGCATCCCACTGGCCCGGCTGGGTAGCGCGGGTCAGTTGTTTCCAGCCGTTAATACCGAGCGGTTCATTGGCTGGTGCGCAAAACAGGTTGGGGGTCGCCACCTGCCCATGCCGTAACAAATCCACGGTTGTAGGCGTGGAGACAGGTGGGGTTTCCGGCAGCATTTCCCCGCTGGTTTCCGGAGTGTCAGGCTGCTGTTTTTTGTTATCCTGATCCTGTGTTTCTGTCATGGTCATTGTTTTCATCATCCTTGTAATGCCCGTAAGCATAGCCGAACCGGCAAAACCCGGCAGTATTCACTATGATTAAAGGCAAGACCAAATCGAATAGGGGAGTAATATCATGAGTACCACCGGATATTCGCTGGCAGCGTCGCCCATCGTGGTCGACGGCATCAGCCTGCTTGAATCCATGCCGCCGCAATGTCAGGTCAACTTTCACATTGATGTGGTCGGCGCAGGTCATGTGCTGGAAACTTCGCACAGCATTGATGGCCACCACATCACTATTTTCGTTACCCACATCCGCCCGGAACGCATCCGCGAGAAGTCGCTGCAACGCCTGAATGAGGCGGTCAATCTGGGTGTGCTGGAACCTGGCCCTTACGTGGTGACGTTCTTCAACCGGGGCGATGATGGCAACTTCAGCCCGGTCAAGGCACTGGTGTTGCGGGCGCTGGGTGAAGAAGATGCGCAGATTCCGCCCGACCATTCACACGACTGGCACGCCTGGGTGAACGCCATGCCGCCGGGGCCGAGTGCCCTGCACGTCAGTGGCACGGTCACAGTTCCCAACGGCGATACGCTGGTGAAGCTGGTAAGGGCGGTTCCGCAGGGTTTCAATCCGCGTATCCTGATCCTTGATCTGGAAAGGCACGATGCCACTGCATCCACTTCCAGCGATACCGAGGTGAGGGTGCACTACAGCGAAGCGGCGAGTGTGGACAGCTTTGACAGCATCCACATCCGCTTCCCCAATGGCGGTAATGTGTTCATCGACAACATCATCGTCGCCTATTGAGGCTCAGAAAAAGGCCAGGAACAGTAGCACGACGCCGACCAGCACCAGCAGCAGCACGAACAGCAGCGCCAGTACGCCCAGAATCAGGGAAAACGGATTGGCCAGCGTGCCGATGCTGATGTAGGAACCCAGCAGTTCGCGGGCTTCGCCTGCGAGTGAGCCGAGTGTCCAGAGCTTTCCCACCGAACCGAGCAGGCCGACCTTTTGCCGGTCGCCTGCGCGGATGCCTTGCACGGTCGTCTGGAATTCCTGTTTGGCGTCACCCACCATGCCGCCGACGATTTCCGGCAAGCCTTTCAGCTCCTCCAGCGCCCACCAGAACCGCAGGATGACCAGCAGCGGCAGCAGCGCCACGCCCGCCACGATCAGCGCAGTATTGAGGGAAAAACCCTTGAGGAAAAACAGCCAGACGAAAATCCAGCCAACCAGCCCTATGCCGAGCATCAGGGCAAAACGCAGCTTGTCGGCTACGCTATCCACCAGCGGCAGCAATTTCTGGAAGATTTCCAGTGCGCGCGCTTGCAGGTTGGCGGGTTGCGCCGCCGGAGTCTGTTCTATTTCTGACATACCAGTCCTTTCAGATAATAGCCTTCGGGAAATGCCAACCGGGTAGGATGGTCGATGGCCTGATCCAGCTTGCGCAGAATGCGCGCATCGCAGCCAGCGTCAACCGCCGCATCCGCCACGATTTTCTGGAACAGCCCGCTTTCCATCAGGCCGGAACAGGAAAAAGTGAACAGCAGGCCACCCGGCCTGAGCAGCTTGAAGCCGAGCAGGTTGATGTCCTTGTAACCGCGCGCGGCCTTGTCCAGTTGCTTGCGGTTCTCGGCAAACTTGGGCGGGTCGAGCACCACCATGTCGAATTGGCGGCCTTCGTTACGGTATTCACGCAGCAGTTTGAATACGTCGCCGCAAATGTTTTCCATGCGCTCCGGCTGGAAACCGTTCAGGGTGGCGGTTTGCGCGGCAATATCCAGCGCGGGCTGGCTGGCATCGATATTGATGGCCTTTTCCGCCCCACCCTGCAACGCGGCGATGGAAAAACCGCCGGTGTAGGAAAAGCAGTTCAGCACGGTTTTGCCTTGCGCATAGTGTTGCAACACGCTGCGGTTGTCGCGCTGGTCGAGGTAGAAGCCGGTCTTGTGGCCGTTGAGCACGTCCACGCGGTAGTGGCGGCCCTCTTCCACGATGTCGATGTGGGCAGGTGGTGTATCGCCTTTGAGGATGCCGATGGTGGTTTCCAGCCCTTCCTTCTTGCGCACCTCCACGTCGGAACGCTCATAGACGCCTTTGGCCGGAATCACTTCCAGCAGGGCGTCGGCAATGGTGTGTTTCCAGTATTCCGCGCCCGTGGTGAGCGCCTGCATCACCAACCAGTCGCCGAATACGTCCACTACTACGCCGGGCAGGCCGTCAGACTCAGCGTTGAGCAGGCGGTAGCCGGAATTACGCTGCGGAATGCCAAGCTGCTGGCGATATTCCAGTGCTTGCCGGATTTGCTGCACAAAGAATTCGTGGTCGATTTTCCCGTCGGCAACAGTCCATAGCCTTACCTGTATCTGCGAATCGGGTGACCATGCGCCCAAGCCCAGCAGATCGCCATTGGCCGCACGCACTTCCACCGTTTCGCCGGATTGCGGCTTGCCCTTGACGTGCTGGACAGCGCCGGAAAACACCCACGGGTGACGGGCGCGCACGTTCTTGTCGCGCCCTTGTTTGAGAACTACGGTTCCATTTACCACGGAATGTTTGCTCCGTCGATGTCGATGAACCGTCCGGAATCTGCCGCTGTCAGCGCATTCAGGTTGCGGCGCAGGGCGCTGGCGGATTCTTCCACCGACATTTCGCCGTTTGGCCCTCCCATGTCGGTGCGTACCCAGCCAGGATGCAGGGCAACTACCGCAATGCCCTTGCCTGCCAGATCGCGGGCGGCGCTCATGGTCACCGCGTTGAGGGCTGCCTTGCTGGAGCGGTACAAATAGCTGCCGCCGGAACTGTTGTCCGTCATGCTGCCCATTTTGCTACTCACGTTGGCGATAACTTTGCGTCCACTGGCGGCGACGTTGTCGGCGAAGGCTTCCATCATCTGCATGGGGGCAATGGTGTTGATCATGAAGGTTTTTTCCCACTCTTTGGCGTTGGTTTTGCCGAATTCCTGGCAATTCCAGTCGCCGTAGACAGCTGCGTTATTGAGCAGGATGTCGATGGGTTCACCCTGCAACTGGGCAGCGAGGGCTTCGCGCTGGATGCCGTGGGTCACGTCCAGCAGATGCATCTGGATCGCACCGCTGGATTTGGCTGCCAGCTTGCCCAGCTCATGCGCGTTTTCGGGGGAACGGCAGCAGGCGTGGACTGTCCAGCCGTCGGCTGCATACTGGCGAGTGAGTTCGAGGCCGATGCCACGGTTGGCTCCGGTGATAAGGATGGTGGGCATGGTTTTCTCCTTCCTTGTTGGATTAGAGATTATACCTTGCCCAACGGGCTGGCGCATGGTGGGAACAAGTTGATGCACTGGTTGCTTGAATTCACAAGTCTATGATCACTCATATCGTGACTTTAATATTCAATAGTATTCATCTCTCGTATTTTAGCAAATGCTTTAGATTTCCGGATTATTTCCAGTTCAGGATCATGTAGATCAGAATAAAATGTCTTATACCCGGCATTTTCCATTTTTTTGTTTATCTCTAACATTAGATCAGAATAACCATTATCTTTAAGTATGTTGAATTCTATTCTTGTTATATTTCCCATTGATCTAATAAAAGGAATGCAATCCTCAATAATATTTATAGTATCTGTAATGCTTTTTGCAATTGCCTCATCTCCACCTTTGTTATCAATATAGTGACTTACTGTTCTTTCTAAAGTACCCAGCCATGTATTCCTTAACTTAGGGTGAGCTTGCAAGTTTTGAGCGTTCATATACTCGTCAGCTTTTTCTGAAGTAATGAGTAAAACCTTCTCGTTGAATTTTTCAATTCGCTTTTTAGCTGATGTATTTTTATCAATAAGTCTGAGTATTAGACCAAACTCCTTCATACAAAATGGTGAGGTGAAGAATTTTTCATTAATAATCATGAGAATATAATCTGCTTGGGCAACTCTCTCAAGATTATTCTCTACAATACTACTTTTTTCAAAACAAGTATAGTCTTTGCAGGGGGTTATATTAGGAAATAGAGATTTAAAACATAATTCTATTTCTTCTATAATCTCTCGGGCACTGTTTCCTAACTCAACTTTTCCTTTCTCATTTCCGTAAGAAAAAAAGAAGATGGGCGGGAAAAATATAAATTTAATAATTGATGCCAATGATTCTTTTGAAGAGTTCAATAGATTCTTATCTACTGAAAAATAATTCCTCTCCGCATCATGTATTATTTTTCCACCAGCGTCTAAATAATTTGATGGTAATTTCTCGAATAATAGCTTTATTCTTTTATTTTTTTCAGTTGGGGTTGGTATTACCTTCAATAATGCGGAGAAATAGTCAAGTTCATCGCGATCAGTAAAAAATATGTATGCATTAAATTTAGAGTTCTTTGCCATTCTAAAAGAATCCTCGCAACCAATACACTCATGGAAAGTAGGCAATAGATTTAGATCTTTAAAGGCATCCATTAGTTTGCCCTTTATAAGACTCATTTCTTCATTTGTAGAAGCATAAAGGAAAATGTTTTGCATAACTTTTCTTTTGGTCAATAAATTAAATCATCGATATATGACAGGAAGTCATTCTTTGTTATGACATCACCTTTTGAATTTACTTTTTTTATAAAATCAATATCTGTGACATATTTGTTATCTCGACTTTCGCTATCTGTCATTAAAGCGATCTTGGGCCTTGGAAGTAATGAGTCATTTATAAAATCGATAAGTGATAATCCTGCGACACTTTCCGAGCCGGAAGAACCTAAAGCAACATCAATTAGAATAAGTCTAGGAATGTCATTTCTACCTAAAAGTTTTTTTGCACTTTCCTCATTTGATGCAACTTCAACATCGAAGCCAGCCTGTTCGAGCCATCTTGAAAAAAGGCTTCTCCATATTTTCTCATCATCAATTATGTATACTAACTTACTATTACTTTCTCTAGGTAATTCAATAAAAAAACAATCGAAGTCACTTTCTCTGGAAAAAGTCAAACTTCCATTTGATTTTGTGATATAATTATGCGCTCGCCATAATTCATAACCTTCCTCGCTTTCAGTAAAATGTTTGAAGCTGAAAAGCTCAGTTCTTTCTTTTTCAGAAATGGGTAGTCCGTTGTGCATTGTTTTAATAAAAAAAGTATGCTCCTTTTGTCCGACGATTACTTCAACTCTTCCTTTCTTGCTAACTGCAATTGCTTGGCAGGCAAAATGAATTATGGTGTAAACTGCTTTTGAAAATAGTGAATAGTTTTGTCTGGATGAAATATTATTGTCATCAAAATGATAAACTAACTTTTCGTTTGAGAGTCTATTTTCAATTTTTATTTTTTTAATGATATCTGCAATAACAGCATTTGCTTCGATTGTTCTTTTTTCTAAATCTGTTAATTTGTAAATTTTCTTTAAAAGATTGCTGCTTTCATTTTTTAAATAAGTAAGCGTTTCAATAGTTTCTGAAATAATGGGTTTTTGGCTTTTGCTTTCGAGTTTTTCAAGCTGATTTATGCTGTCACCTAGACTTGCAACCCCTATGTGTCAAGCTGACCTGAGACCACCCCGATCTTGAAATAAATGTAGAATTGGGGCAAGACACAGGAAGCAACAGAATGCCGAAACCAACCCATGAACTGCCGGACAACCAAGTAGTGCCCAACCCGCAACATGAAA
>JAHJJD010000101.1 GCA_018822845.1 Gammaproteobacteria bacterium
GTGTCGTTTGAGTTGTGGGGGCAGGCTTTCATGGCAATTAGCGCCGGGCCGTATTTCAGGTTTAATCCGTCGATTTCCTTCATCGTCAATTTTGACCCGCTGTTTTTCGACTCGTCATTGTCACCGGAGCAGGGCGCGCTGGCGGCGCTGGATGAAGTCTGGGGAAAACTGGCAGAAGGTGGCAAGGAGCTGATGCCGCTCGGCGAGTATCCTTTCAGCAAACGGTATGGCTGGATTGAGGATCGTTTTGGCCTGTCGTGGCAGTTGATCCTGAGTGAGCCGGATAACGATCCGCGCCCGCCGGTTGTGCCTTCCCTGCTGTTTGTTGGCGATAACTGCGGCAAGGCGGAACAGGCAATCCACACCTGGCTGCCAATCTTCAACAACTCCCGACTGGGGAGCCTGATGCGCTACGGGGCAGGGCAGGAGCCTGACAAGGAAGGCTCCGTCATGTTTGCCGATTTCATGCTCGAAAATTACTGGTTTGCCGCCATGGATAGCGCCCACGAGCACCCGTTTGCTTTCAACGAAGCGGTTTCGTTCATGGTGCACTGCGATGGCCAGAGGGAAATCGACCATTACTGGGGGAGCCTTTCCGCCGTGCCGGAAGCCGAGCAGTGCGGCTGGCTCAAGGATAAATACGGCGTTTCCTGGCAGATCGTCCCGGCAGTTCTGGATGAAATGATGAAGCGTGGCTCTGCGGAACAGCAAGCGCGCGTGACGCAAGCCTTTCTGGCGATGAAGAAATTTGACCTTGCGGCACTGCAAAAGGCGTATGACGGGTAGTGTGCTATCGGCAGCTTCGGCATATCGCTAAGCAATCTTGCAGGAGTCATGAGGGTATGACATACTTCTTGTGTGCCAGATTGGCACTCGGTGAATGGAAATCGTCATGACTACAGCCCAATCATTACCTCGGATTACTGCGCGCGTTGATGCAGCTACTCAAGCTTTGCTGACCAAGGCTGCGGCGTTGGCTGGCGTATCCAGCATCAATTCATTCGTTTTGAATGCAGCCATTGAAAAAGCCAAACAGCTTATCGAACGCGAACAGGTTCTGAAGCTCAGTGAGCGTGATGCCGTGCTGTTGGCTGAAGCTTTGGATGCGCCTGCCAAGGTTCACCCGCGTTTGCAACAGGCCGCCAAGCGTTACCAGGAACTGTCCAGTCAATGAAAACCCTGTTGCTGGACAAACAGCATCACGATCGTGCCAATTTCGATTGTGGCGTGGATGCTTTGAACAATTACCTGAAAATGATGGCAAGCCAGCAGTCAGGTAAAGACAATTCCCGAACGTTTGTGCTGGAGGATGCTGAAAAGACGGGTGTTATCATCGGTTATTACACATTGACCATGACGCAGGCAGATTTGGGACGATTGCCAGCCCGTTTGCAAAAAAAGCATCAAAGTAATCATTCCGCAGGATTGATCGCGCGTCTGGCCGTTGATCGGCGTTATGCGGGTAAAGGCTATGGCGAGTTTCTGTTGGTTGATGCACTGGTAAAGCTGCTGCAAGCCAGCGAAGTCGTGGCATTTCCCTTCGTTCTGGTTGATGCAAAAGCAGGTGTTGCAAGGTTTTATGAAAAGATGGGGTTTACCCCTTTTCATGATGTACCTGATAGCTTGTTCATGACGATGGCGGATATTCGGCGTACATTGAATCCCTGACCTGACAAGCGGGAGACAATATCATGTACACAGGAGGCTGCCTTTGCGGCGCAGTCCGTTTTGAAATCACCGGGCCGATCCGTAATATCGTTTACTGCCACTGCTCCCAATGCCGCAAGGCGCAGGGCAGCGCGTTCGCCACCAATGGCATCGTGCAGACTGCCGATTTCCACATCATCGCGGGCGAAGGCCAACTCACCGGCTATGAATCCACGCCGGGGCAAACCAAATACTTCTGCAAGGTGTGCGGCTCGCCGATCCTGAGCAAGCGCGACTCCGTGCCGGAACAGGTGCGGATACGGCTGGGTACTATCGAATCGGATATTGCCGAGCGGCCAGTCGCGCACATTTTTGTAGGGTCAAAAGCCTGCTGGGAGGAGATTGGCGGGGATTTGCCGCAGTATGAAAGTTATGAGCCGGGGCGGTAAGCAATGGGGTATGTGTACATGGTTTCCGCAAATAACGAACTGTCACATTAGGAGAAAAGTGTGGACAAAGATGAACTTATAAGAAAGCTGAATTCTGTAGGCAAGCAGGCATTTGTCGAACACTTTGATTTGTCCCAAAACTTTGCTTCTGGAAGAATATCACGGGATCAAGCAATTGATGAGCTAGTAAAGCTTGAGGTGAGCAACGAGTCTGGTGTGGGAATCAGGGTAGGTAACGCAAAGCTCATATTTGAAGCTCAGAAAGAGATGGATGCACTTTCTATTATCTTAGAGTCAAAGCGCGTTCCAGCATCTGTTGTTGCCACAGCTCGTAGGTTGAAGCAGAGCATCGCTTAACTCTGGGAAATTGTTTCGTGCGCCTTCTTAAGGGAGTGTCCTGAAATAATTTCCATGTATATGAACCGCCATGAAGAGGGCGTATTGCATACGCCCTCTTCATGAAGTCGTTTCAGGACGATCCCTAAGAAGAGGTTGATATGAAAAAGCAGATAACTCGGGAAATGGAATTGCTTGAGCGTAGAGTTATTGAAATCCCTGCTGATTGTTGGGATGCCTTCAAGACGCTGGTCAATGCTCCACCGAAAGAAATCCCTGCTGTAAAGGAGCTGGCTCGTTATGCACCTTCATGGAATGTATTTCGGAAAGGAGCATGACCGAACCCACCCTCTACTACGTCCACGACCCCATGTGCAGTTGGTGCTACGCCTTGCGCCCGGTCTGGACGCAAATCCAGCAGCAACTTCCCGCCAGCATCCGCGTGCAATATGTCCTCGGCGGACTTGCGCCCGATTCCGATCTGCCGATGCCGCCGGAAACCCGTGAATACGTGCAAGGCCAGTGGCACAAGATCATCCAGACCGTGCCGGGAACGGAGTTCAACTTCGATTTCTGGGAAAAATGCCAGCCGCGCCGTTCCACCTACCCCGCCTGCCGCGCTGTGCTGCTGGCGCGCGAACAGGGTAGTGCGTATGAAACCGCCCTGATCCACGCGATTCAGGATGCTTACTACCGGCAGGCGCGCAACCCTTCCGACAGCGCAACCCTGTACGAACTGGCGCAACAGATCGGGCTGGATGCAGACGCTTTCGCCGCCAAATTGCATAGCGACACTAGCCGCAAGGCACTGCTGGCCGAAATCCGTTTCGCGCGCAGCATCGGTGGCAACAGTTTCCCCTCACTGTTTCTGCAAGGAGAAACTGGTATGGTGGCTATTCCGCACCATTACAACGATGCGGAAATCACCTTGTCAGCCCTCGCGCGATTGATGGATTAATTTTCCGGGTTGTCGATGTTGTGATCGTGATGGGCACAGTGGATTTCACTGCTGACGCAAGGCACCAATTCGAAACGGGTTCCGCACTCAAACGGTGTGCCGCAATGGAAATCAGGGCCGCAATGGAATGGTTGTCCGCAGTCATGCCGTGCGCCGCAATTATCATATGCAGCAGCGCAGGCATATGCCTCACCTGCCGGATAGTGCACCATTGCCCGCATCGCTTCCAGTCGACCAGCCAACAAGTTGCTGCCTAACTGGATGATGATGGCCTTGCCGATGATGCCGGGCGAAACCTCGACCGGATTGCGGGCGTGTTCGGTTTTCAGCATTCTGACGACAGCACCAATTTCGGCTTCACTCAACGGGTACAGCGTTGCCAGATTTTCGGTGTCAACATCGGCGGATAATGGTAAGTCTGCGGCATCCAGTTGTTGCTGCCAGATGCTGTCGCCGCTGACGGGGTTGCCTGCCGCATCGGTGGATGACAGCTTGCCGAGAAATGCATCTGCCATGTTCTTGTCCTGAAAGGCCGTTGCCAGTGCTTCGACCAGATATTGATGGTTTTCTGTGTTAGCCATGACGGTTCTCCTTGGAGGGTTCATTGCCTGCATGCACCCGTCGCTTGACGGCGATGGTGGTTTTCATCATGCGGCATTCGTTTACTGAAGGTGTTACCAGTGAGCCTGTTTCTTCCCAGTTGACAGCCGGGCAGCCACCCAGACATTCCTCACGTATGGGGCATGTCAGGCATTCCATCCGGGACTGGTAGGAGTTGTCCTGAAATTTGATGATGTTGTCTTCGGTCGTTATTCCGTTGTGGATATCGCCGAAGGGTAACCTGTCACCTGAAGTCATCCCGGTAAATCGGGCACAAGCGTGGATATTGCCGTGCGGGCTAATGGCAACTCTGCCGCGCCCGGCACCGCATCCCCATTGATATTTGCCCTTGTCGGCATCATCCAGTGGGGAAATGTAAGGCCACGGCTTGCCATTTTTCTGTGCGCGTTGCAGGGCAAATTGGGCGAGTTCATCACCGTAGAGTTGCAATTTTGCATCTGTCCAGCGGATGCCGGTTGCGGGGGAAATAATGAAATGCCCGAAACCCATTTCAGCGAGTTTCTGCAAATCATGGCTCAACCAGTTGACGGTGAAAGGTGTCGATGTTACCCGTGCAGCCATGCGCGGCTGGTATTGTTTGAGTATCTGAATACGCTGTTCCAGAAGGCTAAACGGGGACTGGATGTTTTTATCCCTCGGTGGGCGGGAACGGTCATGCCGTTCGCGATAACCATCGACCGAGGTCAGGTAGGAAACTTTCCACGCGGCTAGTTTCTGGGCCAATGCTTCATCCATGTTGAGGAAGTTGGTGGTCATGGTGAAGTGGAATTTCACACCTTTCTGCGCGCCCACAGCGGTGGCGTATTGCACCGTGTGTTCGATTTTGTCTGGCTCCAGCGTAGGCTCGCCACCAATAAAAACTATTTCGACTTCATCTTTGGCGGTGTCGGCAATCCAGTCGATGCTTTTTTCCAGTGTCTCGCTGGACATGGATGACTTTAGCCCGTGCTGATTGACAAAGCAGTAGGGGCAGGCGGAGTTGCAGTCATAGGTAAGGAAAAAGTCGACTACCCGCGTAGGGAATATGCTCATGCGCTTTCCTCCTTCATGTACGTTCAAGCATATATCCAATCAATGCTGGCATTAGTGGAATGTTAAATGATGCTGATCTATGTCAATGGTTTGTACAGAGGGGATGATGTGCCTGCTGGCGCTGTTTGCCTTGCTGTAAACATGCTCCCTAAGTGCGAAGTGCTGACAATTAAATCCTGATAAGGACGAAAAATAGCGTTTTGTGCCATGTGCCCTTGCAACATTGTCGACATTTTACGATAATCCGCTGCTTGCGGCGCGTGTGATTGCTGGCTAAAGAGCGTGGCTGGCGAACGGGCGCAGTTCCTCTCTTAGAGCGTTGGTGCAGCACATGAAAATCACGAAAGGTCTGGATTTGCCGGTAACGGGCAAACCGGAGCAGAAGATTTATGCGCATCCTGAACCTGAAAAGGTAGCCGTGCTGGGGCGTGATTTTCACGACCTGCGCCCGGCCTTGCAGGTACAGGAAGGCGATAGGGTGAAACGCGGGCAGGTTTTGTTTACTGACCGCAAAAGTCCGGGGATCAACTTTACGTCGCCGGGCGGCGGTGTGGTCAAGGTGATCAACCGTGGAGCGAAACGGGTGCTCAACTCGATCGTCATTGAGCTGGATGAAAACGAGGAGGCCGTCAGCTTCCCGGCATACTCTCCCGCACAATTGTCGACACTGGATGCTGAAACCATCCGCCAGCAATTGCTGGATTCCGGGCAGTGGATTGCCTTCCGCACCCGCCCCTACAGCAAGGTTCCCAAGGCTGACAGCACACCTGCTTCCATTTTCGTGACCGCGCTTGACAGCTACGCGCTGGCGGCTGACCCTGCCACGATCATTGGCGAACAGGCGGAAGCGTTCCAGCAGGGTCTGGAAGTGATCGCCCGGCTTGCGCCCAAGGTGTTCGTCAATCACCTGGAAGGCGTTTCCCTGCCACAAGCCAGCGCAGCGAATATCAGCTATCACGGCTGGTCTGGCGTCCACCCGGCAGGTCTGCCCGGAACGCATATCCATTTCCTTGATCCCGTCAGCGAACACAAGACCGTGTGGCACATCGGCTATCAGGATGTGATCGCTATCGGCAAGCTGTTCACCACCGGTCAGTTGTACGTAAACCGGGTCATTTCGCTGGCAGGGCCGACCGTGCTCAAGCCGCGCATGATCCGCACCCGTCTGGGTGCCAGCACCGATGACATCGTGGATGGGCAATTGAACTGCGAATACTGCCGCGTTATTGCGGGTGCCTTGCTGTCCGGTTTTCGCGCGGCGGGCTGGAGTGCTTTCCTGGGTCGCTACACAGTGCAGGTGTCAGTGGTGGCGGAAGGCCAGCCACGCCAGTTCCTGCACTGGTTGAACCCGTGGCTCAAGCAGTTCTCGGTGCTGAATGTGTTCCTGCGGCCTGGTCTGCGCAAGCAGGCATTCGCCATGACCACTACCCAGCATGGTAGCCATCGCGCCATGGTGCCGATCGGTAATTACGAAGGTGTGATGCCGCTGGATATTTTGCCTACCCAATTGCTGCGTTCGCTGCTGGTGCGCGA
>JAHJJD010000102.1 GCA_018822845.1 Gammaproteobacteria bacterium
AGAAATACACCCAGGCGGAATAGGCAGAGTAAACCACTGATAATAAATGATATAAAATAACGCCCCCCTGTGTTCAACCATACTCAAAGTGCTGCTTTTTATTTTCTCCAGGATGCTGGTGTTCCGTACTTTTACCCACTTTCATCAAGGACAAAGCATTCCGCATGGAGTACTTTTATATACATATAGCAAGTCATGGATATGGATATATGTATGGAAAGTTACTTGCGAGAAACCAATCCATCTGCCGCGCCATTGCCACTCAATATTGGTAACGTTATCGCCGTGCGCGGCAGTATCATAGATGTCCGTTTCCCGCAACGCCTGCCCCACATCCGCACCCTGTTACGCACGGGTGAAAACCAGCAAATTATCCTCGAAGTCCTCACCCAGCTTGATGCGCAACGGGTACGCGCCATTGCCTTGACCCCGACCGCCGGGCTGGCTCGCGGGATGCTGGTGGAAGATACCGGCGCACCTCTGATGACGCCGGTAGGCAACAGTATCCTGTCACGCATGTTCGATGTCTTCGGCAACCCCATCGACCTGTTGCCGCCCCCCGAAAATGTCGAATGGCGCTCAGTACACCATTCTCCACCCTCACTCTCCTGCCGTTCCACCCATTCCGAAGTATTTATCACCGGCATCAAGGTGATTGACGTACTGGTTCCGCTGGAACGCGGCGGCAAGGCCGGGCTGTTTGGCGGTGCAGGCGTGGGCAAAACCGTATTGCTGACCGAAATGATCCACAACATGGTCGGGCATCATCACGGCGTCAGCCTGTTTTGCGGCATCGGCGAACGTTGCCGCGAAGGTGAGGAACTCTACCGTGAAATGCGTGATGCAGGCGTATTGCCCGGCATGGTGATGCTGTTCGGGCAAATGAATGAACTGCCCGGCTGCCGCGCCCGTGTTGGTCATGCCGCGCTGACCATGGCGGAATACTTCCGCGATGACGAAAAACGCGACGTGCTGCTACTGATCGACAATATTTTCCGCTTCATTCAGGCCGGGTCGGAAATTTCCGGGCTGATGGGGCAAATGCCGTCGCGCCTCGGCTACCAGCCCACCCTGGGGACAGAGCTGGCGCAATTGCAGGAACGCATTGCCAACACCGATGCCGGGGCGATTACCTCAATCCAGGCGGTGTACGTGCCTGCGGATGACTTCACCGACCCGGCGGCAGTGCATACGTTCTCGCACCTGTCGGCTTCGATTGTGTTGTCGCGCAAGCGTGCCAGTGAGGGCTTGTTCCCGGCGGTTGACCCGCTGCAATCGTCGTCCAAGATGCTGACCCCCGGCATTGTTGGCGAACGCCATTACCATCTGGCGCAGGCGGTGCGCCGTACCCTGACGCAATACGAAGACCTCAAGGACATTATCGCCATGCTTGGGTTGGAACAGCTCTCGCAGGAAGACCGCAAGGTGGTGTTGCGGGCGCGGCGTCTGGAACGCTTCCTCACCCAGCCGTTTTACACCACCGGGCAATTCAGCGGCATGGCAGGCAAAACCGTCAGTCTGGAAGACGCCCTCGTCGGCTGCGAACGCATCCTCAACGATGAATTCAAGGATTACCCGGAAAGCGCCCTCTACATGATCGGTACTATCGACGAGGCCAAACGCCCGGAGGCCAGCCATGCCTGAGCTGATGCACCTGCAAATCCTGTTGCCCTTCGCGGTATTTGCCGACAAGCACGGGGTAAAAAGCATGGTGGTGGATACACGCGAAGGTCTGTTCGGCCTGTTGCCGCAACGGCTGGACTGCGTGGCGGCACTGGAACCGGGCATCCTCGCCTATACCACGGCGGAGGAAGGCGAGGTTTTCATCGCGGTGGATGAAGGCATTCTGGTCAAAACCGGTCAGGAGGTACGGGTGTCAGTACGCAATGCCCAAGGTGGCGCTGATCTGGGGAAACTGTATGCGGCGGTGAAGGAAGAATTCCTCAATCTGGATGAGCGCGAACGCGAACTGCGGGCGGCGCTGGCGAAACTGGAAAGCGGTTTCATCCGCCGTTTAAGCGGTCTCCAGCAAACATGAGGCAGGCAAGATGAAAGCAGATGACGATGACAGCGATTTCCTGCGCAAACTGGGCACAAAAGCCAGGCGCAAGCTGAAAGCCCAACGGGAGGGCAAGCCACGGGTGCTGCGTGGGCTGGGTTTGCTGGGCATTGTAGGCTGGTCAATCGCCGTGCCGGTACTGTTCGGGCTGGTGGTCGGCTGGTGGCTGGATCAATGCTGCCCCGGTCGCTACACCTGGACACTGAACCTGTTGATGGCGGGCCTGTTTCTCGGCTGCATCAACGTCATTCACTGGGTCAGAAAGGAATATCAGGCCATGCACGATGAACAGGATGACAAGGAGCAACCCCATGATTGAGAACCTGACATTACCGCTGTTGGCTGGCGTGGCGCTGGGTAGCTTTTTCTTCGGCGGGTTGTGGTGGACGGTGCGCAAAGGTAGTACCGCTGCTAACCCGGCGTTGTGGTTCATGGGCAGTTTCCTGCTGCGCACTGGCGTTACGCTGGCGGGGTTTTATGTGGTTGGGGCGAGTGATTGGCGGCGATTGCTGGCAGTGCTGGCAGGTTTCGTGCTGATGCGGGTATTCCTGACTCGTTTTGCGGCCTCAAAATCCCCCCATCCCCCCTTTTTCAAAGGGGGGCAAAGAAGACGCACCAACTCCTGCCCCCCTCCTTTGCAAAAGGAGGGGCTGGGGGAGGATTTAACGGAGGTGAATCATGCACCTTAGTTCCGACGATCTCGTTTTCTGGGAATACGGCTGGGTGAAACTCAACCTGACCATCATCACCACTTGGCTGTTGATGGTGGTGATGGGTGGAGGTTCTTGGCTACTGACCCGCAAGCTGAGCAACGCCATCCATATTCCGCGCTGGCAGCATGTGCTGGAAGTGGTGGTGCTGGGGATAAAGTCACAGATTGAGGAAGTCGGCCTTGCCCAGTCGCGCCGTTACCTGCCGTTCATTGGCACGCTGTTCCTGTTCGTGGTGGTGGCAAATCTGGCGGCGATCATTCCCGGCTACGAGCCACCCACGGGTTCACTGTCCACCAGCACTGCGCTGGCGATTTGCGTGTTCATTGCTGTGCCACTGTTCGGTATCCGCGAAATCGGTGTGCTGGGTTACCTCAAATCCTATCTGCACCCGACTCCAGTGATGCTGCCGTTCAATATTGTCAGTGAAATTTCCCGCACGCTGGCGCTGGCGATCCGCCTGTTCGGCAATATCATGAGCGGCGGCATGATTATCGCCATCCTGCTGACCATTACCCCGTTCTTTTTCCCTGTGGTGATGCACGCGCTGCACCTGCTGACCGGGATGGTGCAAGCCTATATCTTCAGCATCCTTGCCACGGTGTACATCGCTGCCGCCACGCGCGGGGAAGGAGCCTGACCCATGTTTGACCCTACAAGGAAATAACCCATGGACATCATCACCCTGATTGCGATTGCTTCTATTGTCACTGCCGGGCTGACCATTGCTATCGGCGGCATTGGCCCGGCATTGGGCGAAGGCAAGGCCGTCGCCACTGCACTCAGCGCCCTGGCGCAACAGCCGGACGCTGCTGCCACCATCACCCGCACCCTGTTCGTGGGGCTGGCGATGATTGAGTCGATTGCGATTTACTGTTTCGTGGTTGCCATGATCCTGATATTTGCCAACCCGTTCTGGAACCACGCCATTGCTGCCAGTGGAGGTTAGGCCATGTTGATTGACTGGTTCACCGTCGCCGCTCAGGTGGTCAATTTCCTGATCCTGATGTGGCTACTGAAACGCTTCCTGTACCAGCCGGTGCTGGATGCCATTGATGCCCGCGAGGAGCGCCTTGTCAAACAGATGCAGGCCGCACAGGATGCACAGTCCGCTGCCGCTGCGGAACGCAACAAATACGAGCGCCTGAATACCGAACTCGCCCAGCAACAAGCCGGTTTGCTGGCACAAGCCACTGCCGAGGTAGAAGCGACCCGCCTGCAATTGCTGGAAGCTGCCCGCAATGAAACCGCCAACTTGCGTAGCCAATGGCAGGATGCCCTGCTCAAGGAACAGCAAAACCTGACCCAGGGCATTGCCAACCGTACCCGCCAGGAAGTGTTCGCCATTACCCGCAAGACCCTGGCTGATCTGGCCGATACCGGGCTGGAAGCCCGCATGGTGGCAGTCTTCATTAGCCGCCTGCAAACTTTGGGTATGGCGGAAAAAGTGCAGCTATCCCCCCCTGCCGGGCAAACGGATTGTCAGGTGCTGATCCGCAGTGCCTTCCTGCTGCCACCCAATGAACAAAAAGCCCTTGGACAGGCCGTGCGTAACCTGCTGCCGATCCAGCCAACCATCCATTTTGAACTGGAACCTGACTTGCTCAGCGGTATCGAACTGATCAGCAACGGGCACAAGCTGGAATGGAGCATTGCCGAATACCTGGCAGCACTGGAAGCCAGCATCGGCGAACTGATCCGCACGGCGCTGAACCCCTCACCCCAACCCCTCTCCCTCAAGGGGAGAGGGGCTGAAGAAAATGATCCTCCTGTCCCCCCTCGCCCCTTGAGGGAGAGGGGGCTAGGGGGTGAGGGGGTCTTTGATCATGTATGACCCCAACCTGCAAACCACGCTGGACGCTACCTTCCAAAGCATCCGCGCGGCACGCGAAGCTTTCACCCCCACCTTGCAGGCACGCGAAATCGGTCATGTCAGCAACGTTGCCACCGGCATTGCCCGCGTCACCGGCTTGCCAAATGTAGGCTTTGAAGAACTGGTGAAATTCCCCGGCGGTCTGTATGGCATCGCCTTTGACCTCGGCGAAACCGACATCGGTGTGGTGCTGCTGGGGGATTACTGGCATCTGCAAGCCGGGGACGAAGTGGAACGTACCGGCAGGGTGATGGATGTGCCGGTGGGCACTGACGTGCTGGGGCGCGTCATCAACCCGCTGGGTGAGGCGCTGGATGACCGGGGGGCGCTGACCTGCGTCCAACGCTTGCCCATCGAGCGCCCTGCTGCCCCGATCATGGATCGCGCCCCGGTCAGCGTGCCCTTGCAAAC
>JAHJJD010000103.1 GCA_018822845.1 Gammaproteobacteria bacterium
CTCCGGCAAAACAGGTGCATTCCTGATACCTGCCATCAATTACATTCTATCCAACCCGATAGAAGAGCACCGGCATACCCGCATTCTGATCCTGACCTCACGCCGTGATCGTGTTAACCAGATCAATTACACCATCAAGCGCCTGATGGGGGATGACCAGCAAATCCGCTCCGGTTTCATTGTCAGTGGCCGCCCTTACCAGCCGCAAATGCGCCTTTTACGTCGCCCACTGGACTTGATGATTGCAACGCCGGGTCGCCTGAATGACCTGGTAGATAACAACAAGGCGGATTTTTCCAAGCTGGAAATGCTGATTATTGATGACCTGAGCGCCATCTATCACAAGGGATTACACGGCCTGATCAATAAAATCCTGACCGATCGCTCTACGGCCTGCCCGGTTATCGCCTTTGTTCGCCAGGAAGATGAAATCGCCAACTATGCCCGCGCCGTACTGGCTGGCGCAGAAGAGCTGGAAACGGAAGATGACCGCAATCCATTGCTACAGCTTCCTCAAGTCGTGCATCTGGCGGATGACTACACGCACAAGATTGCCCTGATGGATCATTTGCTGGACGAATTTTCCGGCGAACCCACCGTCATTTTCACCGCTACCAGCAAGGAAGCCAAAACACTGGCGGAAAGCCTTGCCAACCACGGCCACTCCGCTGATGTCGCCGCCACTCTCCCGGAAAGTGAACGTAATCCGGACGCAGCGCCAATCCTGATCTACGCGGATCAGGACGGCCTCTCGCCAAACCTGCGCGGTGAAGAACACGTCATCAACTTCGAACTCCCAGCGAAAGTCGAGGATTACGAAGCACGTTTGCAAGGCATTCAGGCAGATTCCCGTGAAGAAGCTGTCATCGCTATCGTGTTGCCGCGCGAACGGGAAAACCTGAAGCGGATCGAAGATTTCCTTGGCGATTCCATTGAGCAGTGCACACTGCCCGGCCTCGCGCCACTGGAACATACTTCTGGCTTCACACCAGCAGTACGCTCTCCACGCAGCAATAGCGGCGGGCAACAACGTAACCGTAACGAACGCAGTGGCAGTGGTGGCGGACAACACAACAAAGGCCGACAGCAACAGAATGGGCGTGGTGGCAGTGGTGGCAGTTCCAGCCAAAACCGCAACCACCAGGGACGTAGCGGGCAAAACCCACAAGGACAAGCCCACAACAAGGACAAAAGACAGGATCAGCGTCCTGCCCAACAACAGGCAGCCCCTGGAGATCAGCAACGCCAACAACAACGCAAAGGCCCGTTTGGCCGCCTCAACGGTGGTGCCCAGCGCAAGCGTGAAGGCGGCCCAATGGGCGGCGGACGCCAGGACAACGGCGGTTCCTACGAAATCGGCAGCTGGGAAAAACCAGACTACATGCCACAGCAGGGCGAAAAACCCAAGGGTGAAAAACAGGTTGTTATTCGCTACAAGGAAAAGAAACGCCATCTCCTGAACAAGTAACACAACTGCATGTATCCCGATACGGAAGCCCTATACCAGAAACTTGCCGAACTGACTCACGAACACCGTGAGTTGGATGAGGCTATTGCCAGCCTGCAAGCCGATCCTGACCACGATCAGTTTCAGGTAATACGTCTGAAAAAGCGCAAACTGTTACTGAAAGACATGATCGTGCGCATCAAGAGCCAACTGATTCCCGATCTGAACGCCTAGCTTACCTGCACACGCCCCAAAGGCTGCGGATGGCAGCAACCCCCTGTGCACCGGAGATTCTGGCCTGCTGCCAATCAGCAGGCCGCAACCCACCCAGCGCATAAACCGGAAAATTAACCCTTTCCAGCAATCCACTGAACACATCCCACCCCAGCGTTTTGGCACCCGGATGCGACTGCGTAGGCAGGACAGGAGCCAGAAACGCAAAATCCACCCCTGCGTCCGCAGCCAGCAGCAATTCTTCTGCGCCATGGCAGGCTGCCGACAACCATTGCCCCGCCTGCAATGCAGGGATATTGCCAGCCCGCAATTGCTGGCCGGTCAAATGCAAACCATCCACCCCATCCAGCATGACCGGCGGCGAATTCAGCATGACTTTCGCCTGGTATCGATGGGCAAGCGCAACAACCTCCCGCGCCAGACTAATGTATTGCTCTGCCGACAAGGATTTTGCCCGGAACTGCACCAGACGAATCCCGGCGCGCAATGATACTTCCAACTCGCGCAGAAACTGCCCTACCCCCTCAGGCTCAGGCGTAATCAGGCAATATGCAGGCAAACTGGCGGCTGTAATGATGGGGTAATTAGCAGGCGGGAATTCCAGCATGGATAGCTGCGCAGTTTCAAACCATGCGACTGGTTGGCCTTCACGACCATGCGCTTCACCGGTAAAGCCGGTTACTTCCCACACATCCAGCAACACGGCGCGCTCTGGATAAATGTGCCGCACCTTGACCAGGGGCTGGAAATGGGTAGCAGTAATGCCCAGTTCTTCATGCAATTCCCGGCACAAGGCTGTTGGCGGCGTTTCGCCAGCCTCCACCTTGCCGCCCGGAAACTCCCACTTGCCCCCCTGATGCTTGTGGGCAGGGCGTTGCGCCAGCAAAATCTTGCCATCGTTACCACGAATAACGGCAGCAACGACATGAAGCCATGATTCGAGTCCGCTCAGCGACTGGTTAACTGCGGTACTCGGCATTGATCTTGACATAATCATAGGAGAAATCGCATGTCCAGGTCGTGGCAGACGCTTCACCACGACCAAGGTCAATACGGATGGCAATCTCATCCCGTTTTGTTTCTGCCGCGCCCAGCTCTTCCCGGTAGGTAGCAGCAGGTTCACCCTTCTCAATCAGCAGGGTCTCACCCAGCCAGATGGTAATCAGACTGACATCCAGTGCTTCAACCGGGCTACGACCTACCGCTGCGAGGATGCGTCCCCAGTTAGGATCACTGGCAAACAAGGCTGTTTTGACCAGCGGGGAAAGTGCAACGGTATTACCAACGGCACGTGCTTCCACTCGGGTAGCTGCGCCCTGCACGTCAATGCTGATGAACTTGGTAGCGCCTTCGCCATCACGCACAATGGCTTGCGCCAGATACAGACAGACCTCCCGCAAGGCTTGCTGGAATGCGGGCAAACCTTCGCTACCAACATATACGCCGGAACTACCGGTAGCCATCACGACCAGCGAGTCATTGGTCGAGGTATCACCATCGACTGTGATGCAGTTGAAGGTTTCTTCCACCACTTCATTCAGCACCCGCTGGAGAATGTCTTTTTCAATGAGCGCATCGGTCGCCACATAGGCCAGCATGGTCGCCATATTGGGATGGATCATGCCTGCCCCCTTGGCGATACCCGTGATCGTGACGGTTTCACCGAAAACTTCCACTTGGCGACTGATCGCCTTGGCTACGGTATCGGTAGTCATGATGGTGCGGGAAGCTTCCAGCCAGCCGTTTTCATCCAGTTTCGCCAGCGCTTCCGGCAGAGCAGCTGTGATTTTTTCCACAGGCAATTGCATGCCGATGACACCCGTGGAAAATGGCAGCACCTGTTCCGCCCAGCACTCACCCAGTTCCGCCAGTTGCTCGCAACATTCGCGGGCAGCCTGCATTCCCAGATCGCCAGTACCAGCATTGGCGTTACCGGAATTTACCAGCAAGTAACGTGGGCTGCCGTTTTGCAGATGGCTGCGGCAAACATGCACGGGAGCGGCACAAAAGGCGTTGCGGGTGAATACGGCGACAGTATGACTGCCTTGCTCCAACTCAATCAACAGCAAGTCGTTGCGGTTTTTGTAACGTATGCCTGCATCAACCGAAGCAAGGCGCACACCTGCAACGGGCAATAGGGTTTCAGGCGCTTGTAAATTGACGGCCATATCTATTCCTGCTCCCGATCAACTCAGCTTGCCGTGGCACTGCTTGTATTTCTTGCCGGAACCGCAAGGACAAGGGTCATTACGGCCAACTTTATCACCTTCACGCTTGTAGGTTTCACCCACGACAGCATCAACCACCTCGCCATCATCTTCCGCCAGGGCGCTACTGGCGTCAGGATGGGAAAACTCCATCTCCTGTTCAGGATGCTCTTCCAGCTCCGCCATGGCGTTTTGTGGTTCCTGCAACTGAATACGCATGAGGAATGCAATCACGTCATGCTTGATTCGCTCCAGCAGCTCCTCGAACATCTCGAAGGCTTCGCGCTTGTATTCCTGCTTGGGGTTTTTCTGCGCATAACCACGCAGGCCAACGCTTTGACGCAGGTAATCCATTGCAGCCAAATGCTCCTTCCACTCACCATCCAGCACATGCAGCATGATGTCGCGTTCCAGACGGCGCATATTGGGCGCGCCAATCATGTCTTCCTTCCGTTGCAGGACACTGGCGACCATTCCCTGGACACGCTCACGCAGGGTTTCTTCGTACAGGTTTTTCTCGGTGTCCAGCCAGGACTTGACCGGGGCATCTACACCAAAGTCGGTGTAGAGCTGCTTCTGCAAGCCCTCTGAATCCCATTGTTCATCGATACTGCCCGGTGGGATATAAGCAGAGAATATGACATCAACCACATCTTCACGAATGGCGTCGATGGTTTCCTTGATGTCTTCGGCCTCCAGCAGGTCATTACGCTGGGTGTAAATCACCTTGCGCTGGTCATTGGCGACGTCATCGTATTCCAGCAGGTGTTTACGAATATCATAGTTGTGCGCTTCCACCTTGCGCTGGGCATTTTCGATGGACTTGGAAACCAGCCCGGCTTCGATGGCCTGACCCTTTTCCATGCCCAGACGCTGCATCATGCCTTTCACCCGCTCAGAGGCAAAGATGCGCATGAGGCTATCTTCCAGCGACAGGAAGAAGCGGGAAGAACCTGGGTCGCCCTGACGACCGGCGCGACCACGTAACTGGTTGTCGATACGGCGTGATTCGTGACGCTCGGTACCCAGAATGTGCAGGCCGCCGGATTGCAGGACAGCATCATGGCGTTTCTGCCACAATGCCTTGATCTTTGCGACTGCATCAGGGTCGGGGTTTTCACCCATTTGACGGACTTCTTCATCCAGACTGCCGCCCAGCACGATGTCGGTACCACGGCCAGCCATGTTGGTGGCGATGGTTACGGCTCCGGGACGGCCAGCATTGGCGACGATGTGAGCCTCACGTTCATGCTGTTTGGCGTTGAGGACTTCATGCGGAACCCGCAGGGCTTTCAACTTTTCCGATACCAACTCGGAGGTGTCGATGGACGCCGTGCCCACCAGCACCGGCCTGCCTTTGCCGACCTGATCCTGGATCTCCTTGATGATGGCGTCGTATTTCTCTTCCGCCGTGAGATACACCAGATCATTGGCATCGTCGCGAATCATTGGACGATGGGTTGGAATGACCACCACCTCAAGCCCATAAATCTGCTGCAATTCAAATGCTTCGGTATCCGCCGTACCGGTCATGCCAGACAGTTTTGTATACAGGCGGAAATAATTCTGGAAGGTAATGGAAGCCAACGTCTGGTTTTCGGCCTGGATTTCGACGTTTTCCTTGGCTTCGATTGCCTGATGCAGACCTTCAGACCAACGACGCCCCGGCATGGTACGCCCGGTAAACTCATCCACGATCACAATCTTGCCTTCACGCACGATGTAATCCACGTTACGCTGGAACAGGGCATGGGCACGCAATGCCGCACCCAGGTGATGCAGGACACTGATGCTGACCGAATCGTACAAACCCTGATTTTCCGGCAGCACGCCTGCTTCCCACAACAGTTGCTCAGCACGTTCCTGACCGGATTCAGTCAGGTAAACCTGGCGGGCTTTTTCATCGACGGAATAATCACCCGGACCTTCTTCTTCCTGCTGCTTCACCAACGTTGGAATCAGTTTGTCGATAGCGGTATAAAGCTGGGAAGCATCATGGCTTGGGCCGGAGATGATTAGCGGGGTACGCGCCTCATCAATCAGGATGGAGTCCACCTCATCCACGATGGCGTAATGCAGGGTGCGCTGCACCCGGTCTTCCTTACGGAACGCCATGTTGTCACGCAGATAGTCAAACCCGAATTCGTTGTTGGTACCGTAAGTAATGTCGGCGGCATAGGCTGTACGGCGCTGATCCGAACTCAGGCCATTGATGATAACGCCTGTACTCAAACCCAGGAAGCCATACAGACGTGACATTTGGGTAGCATCACGCTGGGCAAGGTAGTCATTGACCGTGATGACATGCATCCCCTTGCCTGGCAGGGCGTTCAAATATGCAGCCAAGGTCGCCACCAGGGTTTTACCTTCCCCGGTTTTCATCTCGGCGATCTTGCCATCATTCAGCACCATGCCGCCGATCATCTGCACATCATAGTGGCGCAGCCCCAAAACCCTCTGGCTGGCTTCACGCACGACAGCGAAGGCTTCAGGCAACAGGCTTTCAAGAACCTCACCCTGCTCAAGTCTCGCACGAAACTCAGCCGTTTTAGCTTTTAATTGCTCATCCGAAAGGTTTTTGCACTGTTCTTCCAGAGCGTTGATTTTTTTGACTACTTTGGAATAAGACTTGACCAGGCGGTCATTACGGCTGCCAAAAATTGCTTTGGCTACGGAACCCAGCATAATTTTCTCTCTTGTATCCTTTCCAAACAGAAAAGTCCGGCTGGAGCAACATGCACTGATGCAACCCCACCGGACGGTATATGTTCATTATATCTTGATTAACCAGCTGTACGGTGAATTATTGTTAATGTGGCCGACAGTTATTCCTCATAGCCAAGATAATCACGTGGGTTGATCTGCACTCCCGCCTTGAGTACCTCCAGGTGCAAATGCGGCCCGGTAGAACGACCGGTACTACCCATCGAAGCAACCAGATCACCTTTTTTGACAATTTGCCCTTCTTTGGCGATAGCGGCACTCAGGTGAGCATAGCGACTGATCAGGCCATCACCATGGTCAACTTCCACCACATTGCCGTAGCCGGATTTTTGCCCCACGAAAGACACGACCCCGCCACCGACCGAATAAATATCCGTTCCGGTCGGGCCTGCGTAGTCAACACCCTTGTGCATTTTGCGACGCCCGTTAAACGGGTCACGGCGAAAACCAAACTCGGAAGAAATGTACCCGGAATGCACCGGGCGGCCAGATGGCAATACTTCATCTTCCAACGTCAAGCCTTCCAGGATCTGCTCCAGTGTTCTCAACGCGCCGCGCTGCCGGTCGAGCGTAGTCTCTGCTGACTGGAAAGCAGCCAGCAACTCATCAGCAGAGTTCCTGCCTGAGTCAGAGATGACATCCACATCCAGACCACCTCGAGCAGGCTTTTCATCCAGGGAAAACTCCTGGGGATCCAGCTTGGCCTTGCCTGCGACACGTTTCGCCAGCGCATTCAGGCGTGACATTTCCGCTTCCATGGAACCCAGACGGGCAGACAGGGTATCAACGTCAACCGTATAATTTGCATAGGCTTTTTTGATCTGGTCAACGGTTGAAACCTGGTGTTCCAGCGCTGATATGATCTTACCCGCCTCTTCCTGTGACAGGGAAGCGTTTTGCGGGGTTTCATCCAGCTTGAACAAGCCAAGCATCTGATTGACAGACAGGCCGATGATCAACAAGGCAACGATACCGGATGGTATGATAAGATGCTTCCATGTATGCAGGCTAAACGACGCCCGCCGCGAACCATCTTCACTAAGACAAATAACTTTCACAGTAGTAAGTCCCTCAACTTCCTCACTAGGTTAACAGCCATGTCACGCTTATAATAGAAGTTATTGGACTGGACAGGCACACTCAGAGCATGGAAAAAATCAACCGATTGATACATCCCGAACTGACCGAACGGCTGAACCAATTCGACAGGCTGGCAGTGGAGATCGGGCAATTCTTGTCGCTTCCACTGGAAAACAGGGTTTGGCCTGTCCTGAAAAATCAACAGTTGACACTTCTTACTGATGATCCGCATCTTGCTACACAAGTCCGGTTTCAGCAGCACACACTCAGCAAACATCTAAGCAAACGCCTAAACCTTAAAATCAGTGGGCTGCATATTAAAGTGATTAGTTTGCCATTTGCAAGTTTTGAGCAAAAGATTGGCAGATTTGCCTTGTCAGGCGATGCCGCACTTGTCATGAACAACATCGCCCGAAGCATTGAGGACAGGGAACTTCAGGACGCAATCACACGTTTGGCAAAAACTGCCAGCCGCACACGCCAGTGATCACTAGACACTGGCGAAAGCATAATCATCTACAAAAATGACCTGGGCCTTCTGCTCATCGGCAAGTGTTACCATTTCCCAGGCATCCTGTTGCAGGAGCAGTTCCCGCGCCAGCAGATTGTTGATTGCATGGCCAGACTTGTAACCCTGGTAAGCACCGATGATGCCGTGCCCCAGGGTATACAGATCACCAATGGCATCCAGTATTTTGTGACGGATGAATTCATCCGCATAACGCAGACCATCCTGGTTCAACACCCGGAACTCGTCCAGCACAATGGCATTTTCCAGACTGCCACCCAGACCCAAATTGCGGGAACGCAGCATTTCCACATCGCGCATGAAACCGAAGGTACGGGCACGGGCAATTTCACTGGCATACCCCTGACAGGAAAAATTGATTTCCAGCGACTGGGCGGTGGCATTAACTGCCGGATGGCTGAAATCAATCTCGAAACTGGCCTTGAAACCATCGAATGGCAAGAGTTTCGCCCAACCATCACCGCGCTGCGCCCCGATTGGCTTTTTGATGCGAATGAAACGCTTGGGCGCTTTCAGTTCCTCAATACCGGCGGAAAGCAGCAGATAGAGGAAGGGTCCTGCGCTGCCATCCATGATGGGCACTTCCGCCGCATCCAGATCAACGTACAGGTTATCGATACCAAGACCGGCAAGCGCGGAAAGCAGGTGCTCTACCGTAGCTACCTTGGCTTCGTTCTGGATCAGTGCGGTACAAAGCATGGTTTCGCCCACCCGTTCAGGGTGCAACTCAACCAGGGTTGGCGGACTCATGTCGACCCGGCGGAACACGATGCCCGTATTGGAGGAAGCCGGACGCAACGTCATGGAAACTTTTTTGCCTGAATGCAGCCCTATCCCGACGGTCGAGACGGTTTGCTTCAGTGTTCTTTGTCTTAGCATATTGTCCCCTAAAGACGATCTGCACACTTACTACATTAAGAGTAGGCGGATTTTATTGGATTTTAATGTTTCAAGCCCCAAAAATTTCAGATCGACACAAAAAATCACCCGAAAATCTGCTTATGGAAACCGATTTTCGGGTGATCCTGCAAGCGTGACATGCCACTTTTAAGGGTGACCAGAGCAATCAACTCCAGCCACCTTGGGCATGTTTCTGCTTTTTGGCGCAGCAGAAGCGCTTAGTCAGCCTGTTTGCGCAGAAATGCTGGAATGTCCAGATTGTTTTCGCCACTTTGACGGACGTAAGTCGGAATATCCAGCACGTTTTCGTATCGGCCTCTTCCACTTCCGACAGCAACTTTCTGCACTGGTTCCAGTTGTACCGGTTGCAATCTCGCCACTTTTGGCTGTTCGGCAACCTTTTTGGGGGCAGCAGCCTGTGCGCCAGACTCTTCCAGACCCGTCGCAACGATCGTAACCCGGATTTTTTCACCCAGGGTTTCATCCATGGTTGTGCCGATAATGACGTTGGCGTCATCCGCCGCAAACTGGCTGATCACTGCGCCAACTTCTTCGAACTCGTGCATGGTCATGTCCATACCGCCGCTGATGCTGACCAGAATGCCATGGGAACCATCCAGACGGATGTCTTCCAGCAATGGGCTGGAAATCGCCATGGTAGCAGCCTTGGAAGCACGGTCTTCACCCTGCGCTTCGCCGGTGCCCATCATGGTGACGCCACCGCCAGACATGACTGCTTTCACGTCAGCAAAGTCCACGTTGATCAGGCCGGGGCTGGTGATCAATTCGGAAATGCCCTGCACCGCATTCAGCAACACATCATTGGCTGCAGCAAATGCGGACTGCATGGAAACATTCTTACCCAGCGAAGTCAGCAGTTTCTGGTTGGGAATGGTGATGAGCGAGTCGACATACTTGCCCAGTTCGTCGATACCGTAATCAGCAGACTGCTTGCGGCGCATCCCTTCCAGAATGAACGGACGGGTAACGACCGCTACAGTCAGGATGCCCATGTCGCGGGCAATTTCTGCGATGACCGGAGCAGCGCCTGTACCTGTACCGCCACCCATGCCAGCGGTGATGAACAGCATATCGGTGCCATTGATCAGCTCGCGGATGCGGTCGCGGTCTTCCAGCGCCGCCTCACGCCCGATTTCCGGCTTTGCACCTGCGCCCAGACCCTTGGTCAGGGATGCACCCAGTTGCAACATGCTTTTAATACCCATGCCTTGCAGGGCCTGGGAGTCGGTGTTGGCGCAGATGTATTCGACGCCTTCGATACCGGATGCCGCCATGTGCCTGATAGCATTACCACCACCACCGCCAACACCGATTACCTTGATCACAGCACCTCTGGCTGCACTATCCATTAGTTCAAACATGCCCGTCTCTCCGACTGTTAAAAGTTACCGTTAAACCAGCTTTTCAAGCGATCCCACAATCCGTCTTCCACGTACATGACGTTTGCGGAAGAGTAGGCTCTCTTGGTTCCATAAGCCTGCTGCGCCATCCCGTACAGCAGTAGTCCTACCCCAGTGGAATGGATAGGGTTTTCGACTTCACCGCGCAGGCCACCCACATTACGCGGCATCCCGATACGTACTGGCATGTGGAATACTTCCTCTGCCAGTTCACGCACGCCGCGCATCTTGGAGGAACCGCCCGTGAGGACGATGCCTGCGCCAATCCGTTCTTCATAACCGCTACGGCGCAGCTCCTGAAGCACGAGTGAAAACAGTTCTTCGTAGCGGGGCTCGATGACCGACGCCAGTGTCTGTACCGACAGGCTGCGCGGTTCGCGTTCCCCAACGCCAGGCACTTCGATCAGCTCGTCTTCATCGACCAACTGGCGTAGCGCCCGACCGTATTTGATCTTGATTTCTTCCGCGTGCTGGGTCGGTGTTCTGACCGCAACCGCGATGTCGTTGGTCACCTGATCACCCGCAATCGGAATGACTGCCGTGTGATGGATGGAACCATTCATGAACACGGCGATGTCACTGGTGCCACCACCGATGTCGACCAGACACACGCCGAGTTCCTTTTCATCCTCTTCCAGCACTGCGTAGCTGGAGGCCACCTGTTCCAGAATGATGTCCTCGACATGCAAACCGCAACGTTCCACGCACTTGACCAGATTCTGCGCCGCACTATGGGCTGCCGTGACCAGATGCACCCGTGCCTCCAGACGCACGCCTGACATGCCGACCGGCTCACGGATGCCTTCCTGCTGGTCGATCACATATTCCTGCGGGAGCACATGCAGGATACGCTGGTCAGCAGGAATCGCGACTGCCCGTGCAGCATCCATCACCCGCTCCACATCAGTTTCCATCACTTCCTTTTCCTTGATGGCGACGATGCCGTGGGAATTGAGGCTGCGCACATGGCTACCTGCAATCCCGACATAAACCGTGCGTATCTGGATGCCAGCCATCAGTTCGGCTTCTTCCACCGCCCGCTGGATGGACTGAATGGTGGATTCGATATTGACCACCACGCCTTTTTTCATGCCTCGCGAGGGGTACGACCCGATCCCGATGATCTCCAAACGTCCCGCGTCGTTGATTTCGCCGACCAGGGCAACCACTTTCGAGGTGCCCAGATCCAGCGCAACGATCACGTTATGTTCTGTTTTCTTTGACATCTTTAACTCCTGCGGCTCCCGCCCGTTACATCTACCGAGCCGACTGGGGACTGCTTCCATTCCACTGCAAAACCGTTGGTATAACGCAGGTCAACCCGACGCACATTGGCCAGTTTCCCAACCAGTTCCTGCAAAAAACCAACCCTGAACCGTTCAACCCGACGTTCCTGATCCTCCGTACCGATCAGGACTTCCGGGCCCTTCTTGATTTTCATCCGCCATGAGCCGCGCTCATCTTCGGTCAATTCCGAGATTTCCAGCGGCAAGCCTTTCAACCAGTCACGCACCTGAATAAAGCGCTCACCCATTTCACGCCCTCTGTCTTCAGGACTATACAAGGTAGGAAATACGCCCTGCATGGACGGCAATTCGGCTGCAAACAACTCACCATACTGGTTCATCAGGCGCTCCTTGCCCCAGAAGGCAACCGGGCGCTGCTCTTCCACCTCGACTACCAACTGGCTGGGCCAAGCCTTGCGTAAGGTAACAGCACGTACCCACGGCTGGGTTTTGATTGCAGCATCCAAAGCATCCACATCCAGCAGGTACAGATTGGTTTGCGTATATTTTTCAATGATTGAGCGTAAATCAGCATCTTTGATGAATTTAAGCTCACCCTGAACATCAACCTGACTAATGCGCCAGTTTTCTGGATTATTGAGCATTGCCCGCAAACCCAGACCTCCGCCCAGAAACACCATCACCAGGGCAAACACTACCGCCAGCTTCATCACACTCGGCGAAATTTTCGCCAGATCGAAGCCTGGACGGGGACGTTTGGCAGCTTGGCGACGGCGTTGAACCATTACAGCGTTGTCTCCAGTATGCGCACAACCAGCGCGTTGAAATCCATCCCGATGGCACGAGCACCCATCGGCACCAAACTATGGTCAGTCATGCCGGGGTTGGTGTTGACCTCAATCAGCCATGCCTTGCCTTGCGCATCACGCATCAGGTCGACCCGCCCCCAGCCACGCCCGCCAACGGCATCAAATGCCTGGCGTGCCAGTTGCTGCATGGCTTTTTCTTCCGTTTCATCCAGCCCGCACGGGCAGTGATAACGGGTATCGTCGGAAACGTATTTGGCTTCGTAGTCGTAAAACTCGCCCGGCACTTCCAGCCGGATCAGCGGCAGGGATTCACCTGCGACGATTCCGGCGGTGTATTCCGCACCAGTAATCCACTGTTCGGCGATCACGACAGAACTGCATTCAGCAGCCTTGCGGTAAGCGCCCTCCAGATCATCAGCAAGCTTCACCTTGCTCATGCCAATGCTGGAACCTTCAGTCGCCGGTTTCACCATCAGTGGCAAGCCGAGTTCAGTCACAACAGCCGCGAAATCGCTATCAGCCGTCAATACCCGGTAAGCCGGTGTGGGCAAGCCTGCACCAGCCCACACGCGCTTGGTCATAAGCTTGTCCATACTGATGGCGGAAGCCATGACGCCACAGCCAGTGTAGGGTAATCCAAGAATTTCCAGAGCGCCTTGCAACACGCCATCTTCCCCACCTGCGCCGTGCAGAATGTTGAAAACACGGTCAAACTTGCCAGCCTGCAAGACGCTGAGAATATTGCGGTCAACATCGACGCCATGGGCATCCACACCACTTTCCTGCAAACCTTTCAACACCGCCGCACCGCTTTTCAGGGAAACGGGCCGTTCCGCAGCCCAACCGCCGTACAGGACTGCCACCTTGCCGAATTTGTCTTTCATGTCCTGGCTCACTCGCTTCCCTCCGGCTTCACGGTCAGTTTTTCCGGCAGGCTTGCGGCCAAACCGCCGACACTGCCAGCCCCCTGGGTCAGGATGATGTCGCCATCTTGCAGGATGTGTTTCAGCACGCCGGGTACGTCTTCCACATCGGTGACAAAAATCGGGTCAACCTTGCCACGGATGCGGATAGCACGCGCCAAGGCACGCCCGTCAGCGCCTGGAATGGGCTGTTCGCTGGCCGGGTAAACATCCATCAGCACCAGCACGTCGGTTTCCGACAGCACCTGCGCAAAATCCTCGAACAAGTCGCGGGTTCGGGTATAGCGGTGTGGCTGGAAAACCTGTACCAGGCGACGGGTTGGCCATGCATTCCGTACCGCTTCCAGGGTGGCCTTCATTTCACGTGGATGGTGGCCGTAGTCATCCACCAGCGTGGCTTTTTTGCCAACCGCAAAGGTGATGTCACCGTATTGCTGGAAACGCCGCCCGACACCATCAAACTTGCGTAAACCCTCAATGATTGCCTGATCGGACACGTCCAGTTCCGTGGCAATGGCAATCGCCGCCAGCGCATTCAGTATGTTATGCCGCCCCGGCAGGTTCAGGATAATCTCCAGCGAACTTTTGCCCTTGTGACGGTGGACGGTGAAATGGCTTTCTGTGCCATCGAAACGCACATCCACCGCCTGCAAGTCGGCATCGTCACCGAAACCGTAAGTAACGATGGGGCGGCTGACTTCCGGCAGAATTTCGCGCACGTACTCATCATCCACACACAGTACTGCCAAGCCGTAGAACGGCAGGTGATGCAGGAATTCGATGAAAGTCTGCTTCAGTTTGGCAAAGTCACCGCCATAAGTGGACATGTGGTCTTCGTCGATATTGGTGACAACCGCAATCATCGGTTGCAGGTGCAGGAAGGATGCATCGCTCTCATCCGCTTCTGCTACCAGATATTCGCCAGTACCAAGTTTGGAATTGCTGGCGGAACTGTTCAGCTTGCCGCCGATGACGTAAGTCGGGTCCATACCGCCTTCCACCAGCAAACTGGTAGTCAGGCTGGTGGTGGTGGTTTTGCCATGGGTGCCAGCCACCGCGATGCCCTGCCGGAAACGCATCAGTTCCGCCAGCATTTCGGCACGACGCACGATAGGAATGCGCTGTTCACGGGCGGCAACGATTTCCGGGTTGCTATTATCAATCGCGGTGGAAACCACGATGACATCTGCCCCTTCCATCTGCTCAGCCTTGTGCCCCTTGTAAACCGTCACGCCCAGCGCTTGCAGGCGGCGGGTCATGGCGCTTTCCGCCACGTCAGAGCCGGATACCTTGTAGCCCAGATTGGCGACCACCTCGGCAATACCGCCCATACCCGCACCACCGATGCCGATAAAATGCAGCCGGTTGATGCGTTTGCGCGCGAGATGGTCATTTCCTGTTTGCATTGTTGCTTTCCTGTCTAATTTTATTGTCAAAGTCATAACCCGCGTAGGCGGCACAGATGGCTGCTACCTGTGCAGTAGCGTGGGGCTTTGCCAGTTCGCGGGAAGCCATGCTCATCTGCCGCAGCTTTGCACGGTCAGAACACAACTCTTTCAGTACCCCGGCCAGTTTCTCCGGCGTCAGGTCGCGCTGCTGGATCAGCAGGGCGGCACCATTGTCAGCGAGGTATTTGCCATTGGCGGTCTGATGATCATCCACCGCATGGGGAAATGGCACCAGCAAGGCCGCCACGCCTGCCGCTGCCAGTTCCGCAATGGTCAATGCACCAGCACGACAAATCACCAGATCGGCCCATGCGTAAGCTTCCGCCATGTCTTCGATGAAGGGCATGACATCGCCATCCACGCCAGCCGTTGCATACTCTGCGCGGGCATCGTCAATATTTTTCACGCCAGCCTGATGACGCACTACGGGACGAATACTGGCATCCAGTTGCGCCAATGCTTGCGGCACCATCTGGTTCAATGCCTGCGCACCCAAGCTGCCGCCAACCACCAGCACATGCACCGGCTCATCATCACGATCCGCCAGACGCTCCAGCGGGTTTGGCAGGCTGGCAATATCCAGACGCACCGGGTTGCCGGTTGCCATCACCTTGCTGCTGCTGGCAAATGTTCCGGGGAAACCCTCCAGCACCCGGCGGCTGACCTTTGACAACAGCTTGTTGGTCAAGCCAGGCACGGCATTCTGTTCGTGGATCACGACCGGCTTACCCATCAGTGCTGCCACCAGACCACCGGGGCCTGCGACGAAACCGCCCATCCCCAGCACCGCAGCTGGCTTGTGTTTCAGCATGATCTGCACGGACTGGATCAGGGCGCGGATCAGGTTGATCGGTGCCATAACAATGGTTTTCCAGCCCTTGCCGCGCAAACCGTTGACATCCAGCCATGCCATGTCGATACCGGCTTCAGGAATGACACGCGCCTCCAGCCCCTTGCGGGTACCCATCCACACAACCGGGATGCCTTGCGCAATCAGGGCGCGGGCGACAGCCAGGCCGGGGTAAACGTGCCCACCCGTGCCACCGGCTGTAATCATGATCGGGCGTTGCTGACGGTCAGTCACGGGCAGTCCTCCTTACCGGACGGGCTTTGCGCAATGCCGGGCGTTCCGGCAAACCAAACTGGCTGATCTGGGTTTCGCGATGCACTCGCATCAGCAGCGCCATCGCCATCAGTGTAATGATCAGGCTGCTACCTCCATAGCTCATCAGCGGCAGGGTCAAACCTTTCGGCGGCAGTACGGCCAGATTCACCCCAATGTGCAGGATTACCTGAAACCCCATCCAGAAGCCGGTGCCATACGCCACATAAGCACCGTAATGTTTGCCACTCTTGTCTGCCTGAAAACCGATCACGAAGGCTCGCATTACCATCCATCCGTACAAGGCCAGTACAGTCAGCATGCCGATGAAGCCAAACTCTTCACCCAGAATCGAGAAAATAAAGTCATTGTGGGCTTCCGGCAGGTAGAAAAGCTTCTGTACACCACCACCAAGCCCGTTACCGAACCAGCCGCCGTCACCAATTGCCATCAAGGCATGCACCGTCTGGTAGCCCTTGTCCGCTTCGTGCGCCCACGGATTCACCAACGCATCCCAGCGGGCGCTACGATAACCCATCAGTGAAACCGGGATCATCACCAGCAGTGCGCCCCCCAGCAGTATTGCCAACCGTTTCAGCGGCACACCACCCAGGAACAATAACGCCAGACCGGTTACAAAAATAACGACAGTTGAACCGAAATCAGGTTCCAGCAACAACAAGCCCCCCGTAACCCCCAGCACCACCAGCGGAATCAGCAGTGGCTGGTAGGAAGGTGAAGTCGCCAGATTCTTGCCATGCCGGATCAGGTAACCAGACAGATACATCAGCATGATCAGTTTGGCCATTTCCGACACCTGCACGGACATGAAACCAAAATTCAGCCAGCGGCTACTGCCATTCACGGTCTTGCCAATTCCCGGAATCAACACCAGTACCAGCAAAATCAGGACGATGGGCAACAGGCGCACACCCAGACGCTGCCAGAAATCAAGCCGGATCTGGTACATCACGAACGCCGCCATCGATCCGACAGCCAGATAAACCAGTTGGCGCACAAAATAGTAATAAGGGTCGCCATACTGCCTTTCCGCCACCCACATGGATGCGGACAGCAATATCACAATGCCGATACCCACCAAGGCCAGCACTGCGATCAGCAAATCGCGGTCGAAATACCGTGCCCACGGATTGTCTTCGATCAAGCTGGGCTGAGTTGCGGGCACAGCGCTCATGGCAACCTCCTGACAGCTTCGCTGAACACATCACCACGATGTGCGTAGCCTTTGAACATATCGAAACTGGCACACGCAGGAGAAAGCAGCACGTTATCACCGGGTTGCGCCAATTCTGCCGCAATCATCACCGCCTCATCCATGCTGCCCGCGAAAACATAGGTTGCATAACCTTCCACGACCTCTGCAAGCTGTTGCCGATCCTCCCCGATCAGCACCAACGCACGCGCCTTACTGGCAGCAACCGGGCGCAATGGCGAGAAATCCGCCCCCTTGCCCTGCCCACCAGCAATCAACACCGTCTTGCCCGGCAATCCGGCCAGTGCCGCTAGCGTTGCGCCAACATTGGTGCCTTTGGAATCGTTGAACCAGTTTACAGCGTTGCGTTCGCGTACCCATTGGGTGCGGTGCGGCAAGCCGGTAAATTCACTCAGGGCCTCCAGCATTCCGTCAAGCGGGATACTGGCTGCTTCGCCCAAAGCCAGCGAAGCCAGTGCATTGGCGTAGTTGTGGTCGCCGGGCAGTTTCATTGCATCGACAGCCAGCAACAGGGTTTCACCTTTCGCCAGCCAGCGCTTACCATCGTGTTCACGGATACCGTATTGACCTGAAGCAGGAACATCCAGACCGAAGCTGACACTCCGACTCCGCTCAGCATCCGACAACATGCCCATTACCAGTGGATCATCACGATTGACGACGGCACATGCGGCATTCTGGTAGATGACCTGCTTGGAAGCGGCGTAATGCGCATAGCTGTCGTAACGGTCCAGGTGGTCTTCGCTGACATTCAGCACCACTGACGCCACAGCTTGCAGCGAATGGGTGGTTTCCAACTGGAAGCTGGAAAGTTCCATCACGTACAGGTCGGGCACTGGCTGCTCCAGCAAATCCAGTGCCGCATAACCCAGATTGCCACCCGCGTAAGAGGCCATCCCGGCCTTTTTCGCCATCAGGTCAACCAATGTGGTCACACTGCTTTTGCCATTGGAACCGGTAATCGCCACGACAGGAGCCTTGGCCTCACGCACAAACAGTTCGATGTCACCGATCAGTTCCGCGCCGCGTTCGCCTGCCGCCCGGATTTCCGGCGTTGCAATGGCAATACCGGGACTAACCACCAGCGTTTCCGCTTTGGCAAACAACTCCGGCGCACCCGCGAATGCACCAAAGTGGCTGGGCGCATCAGGGAAGCGGGCGAGTAATTCATCCTTGCCCGGCGGGTTTTCCCGGCTATCGACAACCGCGAACGTCACGCCCTGCGTGTGCAGATGGCGCGCAACCGAAAGCCCCGTCTGGCCAAGACCAACGATCAGCGTTTTCCAGTTGTCAGCATGTATCGCCATACCAGCAGCACTCATACCAAAATTAACGAATTTTCAATGTCGCCAAACCGATCATCACCAGGATGACCGTAATAATCCAGAAACGGACAATGACCCTTGGCTCAGGCCAGCCCTTCTTTTCATAGTGATGGTGCAAGGGAGCCATACGGAAAATCCGCTTGCCGCCCGTCGCCTTGAAATACCCGACCTGGAGGATCACCGACAGGGTTTCCAGCACGAAAATCCCGCCCATGATCGCCAGTACGATTTCCTGACGCACCACCACTGCCACGATGCCCAGTGCAGCACCCAGAGCCAGCGCACCCACATCGCCCATGAATACCTGTGCGGGATAGGTGTTGAACCACAGGAAGCCCAGACCCGCACCAAAAATCGCGGCACAAAACACCACCAGTTCACCCGCACCCGCCACACGCGGCATACCCAGGTACTGGGAAATGTTGGCATGCCCACTCACGTAGGCAAATATTGCCAAACCGCCAGCCACCATGATGGTCGGCATGATCGCCAGCCCATCCAGCCCGTCCGTCAGGTTAACCGCATTACTGGAACCGACCACTACCAGGTACACCCAGGGGATGAACAGCCAGCCCATCTGCCAGTGGGCATCCTTGAACACCGGCAGGAACAGGGTTGTTTCCGTCGGTGTCTCGGCTGCATAGAACAGGTAAAAAGCAGCAGCGAAACCAATCACGGTCAGGCCAAACGTTTTCTGCCGGGCAGTCAGGCCCAGATTACGGCGCATTTTCAGCTTGATGTAATCATCCAGCCCACCCACCAGACCGAAGCCTACGGTAACGAACAGCACCACCCACACATAATGGTTGTCGAGGCTACCCCACAGCAGGGTAGAAACTGCAATCGCCAGGATGATCATGACACCACCCATGGTCGGTGTGCCTGCTTTCATCTGGTGCTGCGGCCCATCCTCGCGGATGTATTGCCCGATCTTCAGACGGGTCAGTGCCCGGATCATGCCCGGCCCCGTCCACAGCGCAATAAACAAGGCTGTCAGCAAACCCATGATCGCCCGCAGGGTCAGGTACTGGAACACATTGAAGCCGCTGTAAAACTGGCTCAGATATTCAAACAACCACACCAGCATTACGCAGCCTCCCTGACAGCATCAGCCGTCAACGCAGCGACCACTCGCTCCATGCGGGAAGCTCGGGAGCCTTTCACCAGCACATTCGTGCCCGCTTGCAAATCTGCCTCTAACGCCGCCAGCAATGCATCCAGATCGGTGAAAGCCTTTTCCGGCTGACCAAACGCCCTGCTTGCGCCTGCGCTCAGATTGCCCAATGTGTAAAGCGCATCAATGCCTGCCGCCGCCGCCTGCTTGCCAATTGCTGCATGTAATTGTTCGCCCGTATTGCCCAATTCGCCCATGTCACCCAGTACCAGTATTTTTTTTCCGTTCAGACCTGCCAATACAGCGACAGCAGCCGCAGTCGAGGTCGGGTTTGCGTTGTAAGTGTCGTCAATCACCATGCCACCGTGCTTGCCGGTTTTGGGGTTCAAGCGCCCCTTGACCGGTTGCAGGGATTCCAGCCCCTGCCTGACCGTTTCCATATCCAGACCCAGTGCCAATGCCGCCGCCGTGGCCGCCAGCGCATTCATCTGGTTATGACGGCCCAGCAGGCCAAGCCTGACCTCTACCGTATGGCCTCGTGCCTGGATGTAGAAACGGTTGTCATCATCAGTCGAACCCTGCACGTCAGCCTGACGCTCCATGCCAAAACCCAGCACCTTGCACCCCTGATTCAGGCCATACCAGTAATCAGCCCAATCATCGTCCGCATTGATGATGGCCGTGCCACCCTCTGCCAGACCGGCAAAGATCTCCCCCTTGGCACGAGCAACACCGGCGATGTCGCCAAAGCCTTCCAGATGCGCAGCCCCGGCATTATTGATAATGGCCACATCAGGGCAGGCAATACGTGTCAGGTAATCAATTTCACCGAAATGGTTCGCACCCATTTCAATCACAGCAAATTCGTCTGTATCACGCAAACGCAGCAGGGTCAGCGGCATACCGATGTCATTGTTCAGGTTGCCTGCTGTAGCAAGTGTGCGCCCCTTGAGGGAGAGAATCGCCGTCAGCATTTCCTTCAACGTGGTTTTGCCATTGCTGCCGGTCAGACCAACCAATGGTTTGTGGAAACGTTTGCGCCATGCTGCTGCCAGACGCCCCAGCGCCAGACGTACATCATCCACCAGCACTTGTGGAATATCGGCATCCACACTGTTTGAAACCAGCGCTGCGCTAGCCTTGCCTGCAACCTGCGGCACGAAGTCGTGTGCATCGAAGCGTTCGCCTTGCAGCGCCAGGAACAGGTCGCCCGCCTGTGCATTGCGGGAGTCGCGCTCGATACGCTCGATTTTGATACTTCGGCACTGCTCACTTCGACTCCGCTCAGTGAGCGGGGACATGAGGGTTCCATTGGTCATCTGGGCGATTTCAGCGAGTGTCAGCCACGTCATGCTGCACACTCCTGCAACGCTTGCGCTGCCTGAATACGGTCATCGAATGGAACGGTTCCATTGGCGAGAATCTGTACGGTTTCGTGCCCTTTGCCTGCGATCAATACGGTGTCGCCTGCCCGCGCCTGGCTGATTGCCAAACGGATCGCTGTTGCGCGGTCGTGCTCAAATGTCACGTCTGCTTTATTGGTAATGCCCTGCATGATGTCCTCAAATATCTGCTGTGGATCTTCAGAGCGCGGATTATCGTCGGTTACGATCACCACGTCAGCAGCAGATTCGGCTTTTTCGGCCATTAACGGACGCTTGCCCCGGTCACGGTCACCACCGCAGCCAAATACACAGATCAGACGGCCACGGGTATGGACGCGCACCGCCTGCAAGACCTGTTCCAGCGCGCCGGGCGTATGGGCATAATCAACCACCACCAGCCTGCCATCATCCCCCGCCTGATCACTGAGCGGAGTCGAAGCGGGCGGAGTCGAAGTGACACGCTCCATGCGCCCCGGAACTACCCATACCTGTTGCAGGCTCTGCAAGGCTTCGTCAAAAGCCATGCCTTTGGCAAGCAATACGCCCAGAGCAGCCAACAGGTTGTGCAAATTGAATTTGCCCAGCACTGGCGCTTGCAGCATGCCTTGCTGCCCACCCACAACTACACTGGCGCTGATGCCTGCATGATCGAAGACGGGATTGGTTGCGACCAGTGTACCCACCGGATAATCCGATGGCACACCGACCCCATAGCCAATGACCTGCAAAGGTCTGCCGTCGAGTTCGGCTGCCAGCTTGCGTCCGAAAGCATCATCCAGGTTCAGCACAGCCGCTTGCAAATCAGGCCAGTAGAACAGCTTGCGCTTGGCTTCCGCATACGCCTCAACAGTTCCGTGGTAATCCAGATGATCGCGGGTCAGGTTGGTCAGCACTGCCACAGCGAAACGCACGCCCTTGACCCGCCCCTGATCCAGCGCATGGGAAGACACCTCCATGGCGACAGAGTGGAAACCATCATCACGCAAATCACGCAACAGGCTGTGTACGGTCAGGGCATCCGGGGTAGTATGGGTTGCCACTTGTAACCGGCCCGGCTCGCCAATGCCCAGCGTGCCGATGACGGCGGCATTGCGGCTGGTGGCATTCAGGGCTTCAGCAATAAAGTGACTGACGGAAGTTTTACCATCAGTGCCCGTCACGCCGACCATGAAAAGGTCTGCGCTGGGGCTGGAATTAAAACGGTCGGCGAGTATGCCCAGATGCCCCCTCAACAAAGGCACTTGAACAAACTCAGCCGACAAGGGTGGCTGTTGCAAACCGTCTTCCGGCTCGTACAGGATGGCAGATGCACCTGCCTGTACGGCAGCTTCGGCATAGGCCATTCCATGTTGGCGGGTTCCGCGCAGGGCAACGAACGCCATGCCAGGCCGGATTTGACGGTTATCCAGTGACAGGCCATTGATCATGACATCCGGGGCGGATGGCGTGATGCCTGCCAGTAAGGTACGAAGGGACATCCGTGTCATGTTGCCCCCTCCTGCTTCTTTTGTTCCTGCGTCCCGGCCTGCTTGGCGTCAGGCAGATTATCCGGCGGAATATCCAGCAAGCGCAGAGCTTCCGACATCACTTTCGAGAACACAGGTGCGGCGGCACGACCACCGCTGTCATCAATCTTGGGTTCATCAATTTGCACCGATACCACCAGACGCGGACGGCTGGCTGGAGCAATACCAATGAAACTGGTCATATAACGATCGTTGCTATACCTGCCATCAATATACTTGTAAGCAGTACCGGTTTTACCGGCAACCCGGTAGCCATCAACCATGGCTTTTTCACCCGTCCCGCCTTTCTGCACGACAGCTTCCATCATGCGCAACACGGAACGGGCCGTCTCCGGCGACATAACCTGCTGGCCAGCGGGCTGTTTCTTAACCTTGTTTATAGTGGCTGGCATGAACAACCCATTGGCGGCAAACGGGGCATAAGCATGGGTCAACTGCAACAAGCTACTGGACAAGCCGTAACCGTAACCATGGGAGGCACGGTCTACTTTCCCCCACTCGGTGTAGCTGGTCAATTTACCTGCTGTTTCACCGGAAAAGCCCGCATCAGGCACACGCCCGAAACCGACCTTGCTCAGGAACATCCAGTGGTCGCGGGCATTCATCAGCAAGGCCACGCGACTGGCTCCCACGTTGCTGGATTTCGCCAGCAGCTTCGCCAGACTGATCGGGCCATAGTTGCCCGGATCCTTGACCGTATATTTACCAAAGCTTATATGACCGGGGGAAGTATCGATCAATACATCCGGGCCGATGGCCCGCGCTTCCAGCGCTGCTGCCAGCGTCAGTGGCTTGAGGGTGGAACCCGGCTCGGACTTGTCAGTAACTGCACGGTTACGCCATAGCGATGGCTTGATGTCCTTGCGGTTATTGGGGTTGAAGGATGGCACATTAGCCATCGCCAGAATTTCGCCGGTATGCGCATCCAGCACCACCAGGGATCCAGCCTTGGCGTTCAACTGGTAAACTCGCGCCTTGAGTTCCTTGTAAGCCAGATATTGAATGCGGCGGTCAATGCTCAGTTGCGCATCCTGCCCCGGCTGCATCTCTTCCAGATTGACCAGACTTTCCACCAAACGCCCCTTGGCGTCACGCACTACGCGGGTTTTACCATTCTTGCCAGCCAGATGGGCATTACGTGCCTTTTCAATTCCCTCAATGCCATCCCCGTCAGTATTGGTCATACCCACCACATGACCGGCAGTTTCAGCCAGCGGGTAATATCGGCGGTATTCACGGGTGGATGCGACTCCAGGTAAATCCATGTCCAGTATTTCCTGCGCAACTTCCAGCGGCAGATGGCGACCAAGGTAGGTAAACTGCTTGTCCTTTTCCTTTTCAAGCTTTTGCAGCAACTCGCCTTCGCTCATTTCCAGCGCCTGTTCGATATGGCGGAAACCCTCTTCCAGACGGGCGAAACGGGTAGCCGCCAGTTCGTGGGCCTCACGTTCTTCAGCCGAGCCATCGCCTGCCGTTGCGTCGGTTACCTGGCGGGTAAGCTCATATTCGTGGCGCATTTCCTCACGGGCTTTCAGCAGATCCTGCGGGTTGCACCATAGCGAGTCGACCGGGGAACTGATCGCCATTGCATCACCATTACGATCCAGAACCATGCCGCGATAGGCTGGCACTGTCACTTCCCGCAACTGACGTTTGTCCGCCTGCTTTTGCAGCCATTCCTGCTGGAACACTTCCAGCCAGACGGCGCGCAGCATCAAAACGCCAATAACCACCAGCAAGGCAAGCATCAGGAACAGACGCCTGCCCTGAAAAACCGGTGATTTTGGTTGCTTGTATTTCACTCGCGTATAACCTTGATGTTATCAGCAGAAGGCTTTTGCATGCCCAGTTCCTGTTTCGCCCGTGACTCCACGAACACCTGATTCAACAATGTGCTTTGTTCCAGTTTCAGACGGCTCCAGTCCGCGCTGATTTCGGCGTTTTCCTTTTCCAGCTTTTGCACCTCGGCAAACAACTGACGCGCCTGATGTCGATTCGCGACCACGACCAATGCCAGCCCAATAACCAGCAAATAAAGAAAAGCCAACCCAATCAAGCTTGCCCGACTCATGTTGCACGCTCCCCGATCCGCATGATGGCGCTACGCGCCCGCACATTGACTTGCACCTCACCATCAGCAGGGCGTATTGCCTTGCCGATAATACGCATGGGTGGTTGCATGGTTTGCGGCATTACGGGTAACCCTTTAGGCACTCGTGGCGGAGTGGAGACTTCCCGCAGAAAATGTTTGACGATCCGGTCTTCAAGAGAGTGGAAACTGATGACCACCAGCCTGCCGCCAAGAGCCAGATAATCGACCGATTTGCGCAAACACTCTTCAACATCATCCAGTTCCTGATTTACTTTTATACGTATCGCCTGAAAACTACGGGTTGCAGGGTGCTTGCCGGGTTCGCGCTTGCGCACCACGGAGGCAATCAATTCAGCCAGTTGCGTTGTTGTTTGCAGCGGAGCTTGTGAACGGGAGCGAACGATTTCACGCGCGATCTGGCGGGAGAAACGCTCTTCCCCGTAACGCCAGAGCACATCCGCGATGTCCGCTTCCATTGCCCTGCCAAGCCATTCAGCAGCACTTTCCCCTTTGGATGTATCCATGCGCATGTCGAGACGACCTTCGCGCATGAAACTGAAACCACGTTCAGCATCATCCAGTTGCGGGGAAGAAACCCCCAAATCCAGCAATATACCCTGTATACCTTCCACAATACCCGCCGCTGCGAGGGCTTCGGGGAAATCCCGGAATGAGCCGTGCCAAACGAATACACGCGGATCACCCGCATGGCGCTCGCGTGCATGTTCAATGGCGACCGGATCCTTGTCCGTTACGATCAGCCGCCCGCGCTCACCCAGATGTTCCAGAATAAGCGCGGAATGCCCGCCACGCCCGTATGTTCCATCCACATAAATCCCGGAAGCTTGCACATTCAGCGCCGCGACCGCTTCATTCAGAAGCACTGTATCGTGCTTCCAGACTGGTTCAGTCACGCTTCACCACCCTTACATGGAAACCTGATTGAGAACTTCGCTTGCCTCTTCGTCATCCTGCGCTTCCAGCAACCAGGACTCACGGGCAGTTTCCCAAACATCAGCATCCCACAATTCAAATTTGTTGGCTTGCCCCACCAGCACGGCTCTTTTGCCCAGACCCGCGTATTCCCGCAAAGGGGATGGCAGCAATACCCTGCCCTGCGCATCCAGTTCCAGTTCCGCCGCATGCCCCAAAATCAAACGTTGCATGTTGCGCACCCGCCGGTTCATGTTTGGCAAGGACATCAGGGTTTTCTCCACTTTTACCCACTGATCCATTGGGTACACGAGGAGACACTTGTCCGTATGATCCACGGTGATGACAACCTGTCCCGCTGCCGTTTCCGCAATGGCATCACGATACTTGGCAGGCATGGCAAGCCGCCCCTTGGTATCTATTGTGATATTCGAAATGCCGCGAAACATGCTGTATCAATCCACCGGTTATGGGAAAAACACCCACTTTTTTCCACTTTTTTCCACTTACTGAGTGAATATAGGCAGACAGTCCCACACTGTCAATAAAATTCCGAAGAATTGACATTAATGAGTAATAATTCAGAACTTAAACAATGGATGGCAAAAAGAAATACATTTAAAATTCTTTTAATTCATCTTCCTATGCAAAAAACTTAAAGTATTACTTTAAGTTTTGACGTGCAGGCCAATACTGATGGGGGATTGAAGAGGATACAGGAAAAAGAAATGAGCTGATCTGTAAGCCGGGTTCTGTCGTGGACAATCATTCATCTTGGATGCATGTCACCATGCACCTCTAGCAACCTACCCGGATGCAGTGCGGGTCACACCAATGCATCCCTATTTGGTCTTGCTCCAGACGGGGTTTACCGTGCCGTCGACTGTTGCCAGCGACGCGGTGCGCTCTTACCGCACCATTTCACCCTTACCTCCGGCAAGCCGGTTTGGCGGTATAATTTCTGTGGCACTTTCCGTCGGCTTGCGCCGCCCAGGCGTTACCTGGCGTCTTACCCTATGGAGCCCGGACTTTCCTCCATTCCGCAAGCAGAACAGCGATTGCCCAATCAGCTCAGCGCAGACAATAACAGATAGCCATCAGCGTTGCACCTGAGAGACGACAGAAACTGGCTCAGTGGTCGTTACAACTGCCTCCTCCACAGGCGCAGCCACCCCCCAATAATGATAAAAAACGGATGGAACCATATCGGGGTAACGCATTGCACCAAACCACAGCGCCAAGGTTGCCAGAACGAAGACTATCAGCAGATCGACCAGACGATTTATTACCCAGTTAAACACAACCACTCCTTTGGCTGGTGAATCACAAAATCAGGCATACAAGATATAGCTCATTTTTCTTCCTGGAACGTTGAACTACACTAAAAAAACAGAATAATCCATACCTGCTCCCACCAAACAAAGGAGAAGTTCGCCATGTACGGTTATCAACATGTACTTGCCCCAGTCGACTTTTCAGAGACGGGTTCCATCGTCATTAAACGGGCGAAGGAAATCGCGGAACGATACGATGCCCGCCTATCCCTCCTGCACGTAGTCCAGGACGTAGCACCATTGGGAGCAGAACCTTTCGGCGAACCCTCCGCCCTGATAATCAACGAAGAATTACGCGAACAACAGCTCAAACAAGCAGAAGAAAAGCTGGAGGAACTCGCCCATCAACACGACTTACCGCTGAGTGTCGACAGGGCCATCGCTGAAGGCTTTACAACTGATGCCATTCTGGAGTTTGCCAGTGAAAAACAGGTCGACCTGATCGTAATTGCCCACAGTGGCAAAAAAGGCTTTTTCGGTCTGTTGGGTTCAACCGCCGATAGCGTAGTCAAATCAGCAAAATGCGACATACTGGTCATACGCAATCTGGCTGATGAATAGATGGATAAAGCAAGGAAAAGTACCGACAGTCAGGAAGACTGTCGGTTTTGCATAGTCAAATAAGGCTCAAAATGGCATCCTGTAGATGAACAGCCGCCACAATGGAAGTAATTCCCACCAGCAATACAAGGCCAGGCCGGTAGAGAATGGAAAGCCCGTGCGACACCAGGATTGCACCAGCAAAGAAAAAGCCGATCAGGCCAATCATCAGTTCAGCAGGAATGTCCATGCCTATCACACGGGCGATGCCGACAAACACGATTCCGACGATGCCTGAAATCAACAGCGACTTAAGCAATTCCGCTGGAACCACGCAGTAAGCACGCGCCACCAGATCGTTCATGCAAAATCTCCTATTTTCACTAAAACACCAGCATAATATAAGTATTCAGTTAAATTCAAATTAACTAAAATCAACTTCCACTTATCAGCACCTTGATACAACTTGTTTCGGAAGTTAACACTGAGGCTGAAAGCGGGTTATACCTGCAACATGTCGAATCTGTTACAGTACCGTCCTGATGAGCTAGGGGTGCCTGCATGACAGGCTGAGATCATACCCTTGGAACCTGATACGGATTATACCGGCGCAGGGAATGCTCCACTGGAGCGCCATTCCCCGCCTTTACGGAGCAATAGGAAACATGAGCGCTATACCAGAATCCTTCCTGAAAAAAACGGCTGAACTCTCCAGCGAAGTCACCCAGCCATTCCCCAACTCACGCAAGGTTTACATGCAAGGTTCGCGCCCGGACATCCGCGTGGGTATGCGTGAAATCGACCAGTCCCCTACTCCTGCCAGTTTCGGCGCGGAAGAAAATCCGCCAATCCCGGTCTACGACACTTCCGGCCCCTTTACCGACCCGGATACCAGCATCAACCTGCTGGAAGGCATTCCTGATGTACGCCTGAACTGGATTCTGGAACGCAACGACACCGAACAACTGGACGGCCCCAGCTCCGAATTCGGCCAGGCGCGCCAGAACGACCCACGCCTTGCCCACTTGCGCTTTGCCCACCTGCGTGCGCCGCGCCGCGCCAAGGCTGGCAGAAACGTCTCGCAAATGCATTACGCCCGCCAAGGCATCATCACGCCCGAGATGGAATATGTCGCCATCCGTGAAAACCTGAAATTGCAGGAACTGCGCAACGACCTGCGTTACGCCAAACTGCTGCGCCAGCATCAGGGACATGCATGGGGGGCTAATCTGCCTGCCGAAATCACGCCCGAATTCGTCCGTTCCGAAGTCGCCGCAGGCCGCGCCATCATCCCCGCCAACATCAACCACCCGGAACTGGAGCCGATGATCATCGGGCGCAATTTCCGCGTGAAGATCAACACCAATATTGGCAACTCGGCAGTTTCCTCCTCCATCGAAGAAGAAGTCGAAAAAATGGCCTGGTCGGCCCGTTGGGGCGGTGACACGCTGATGGACCTTTCCACTGGCAAAAACATCCACGAAACCCGCGAATGGATTCTGCGTAACGCCCCCATGCCGATCGGCACGGTTCCCATCTATCAGGCACTGGAAAAGGTCAACGGCAAGGCTGAAGACCTGACCTGGGAAATCTTCCGCGATACCCTGATCGAACAAGCCGAGCAAGGGGTGGACTACTTCACCATCCACGCAGGCGTGCGCCTGGCCTATGTGCCACTCACTGCTGAGCGCGTGACCGGCATCGTTTCGCGGGGCGGCTCCATCATGGCGAAATGGTGTCTGGCGCATCACCAGGAAAACTTCCTCTACACCCATTTCGAAGACATCTGCGCAATCATGAAGGCATATGACGTAGCCTTCTCGCTGGGCGACGGCCTACGCCCCGGCTCCGTAGCCGACGCCAACGACCGCGCCCAGTTCGCCGAACTCGAAACCCTGGGTGAACTGACCAAAATCGCCTGGGAACATGATGTACAGGTTATGATCGAAGGCCCCGGCCACGTGCCCCTGCATATGGTCAAGGAAAACATGGACAAGGAATTGCAGGACTGTTTCGAAGCCCCATTCTACACCCTCGGCCCATTGGTCACGGATATTGCCCCCGGCTATGACCATATCACCTCCGGCATTGGTGCCACCAACATCGGCTGGTATGGCTGCGCGATGCTGTGCTACGTCACGCCGAAAGAGCATCTGGGCCTGCCCAACAAGGAAGATGTGCGGGTCGGCATCATTACCTACAAGATTGCTGCCCACGCTGCTGATTTGGCCAAGGGCTGGCCGGGTGCGCAAGTACGTGACAACGCCATGTCCAAGGCGCGTTTCGAGTTCCGCTGGGAAGACCAGTTCAACCTTGGCCTCGATCCCGATCGGGCGCGCGAGTATCACGATGAAACCTTGCCGAAGGATTCCGCCAAGGTGGCACATTTCTGCTCCATGTGTGGCCCACACTTCTGCTCGATGAAAATTACCCAGGACGTGCGCGATTACGCCGCCAAACAGGGCATGGACGCAGAGGCTGCATTGCAGAAAGGCATGGAAGAAAAGGCCGTGGAGTTTGTGAAGACCGGTGGCAAAATCTACCATCAGGCATAGGTTACGCTGAACAATATGAAAAAAGGCTGCCGAACGGCAGCCTTTTTTTTATGAATCTCAGGAGCTTTACTGTTTTGCCAGAAATTCCTTGCGGATACTTCGCTTCAATGCAAGCTCAAGCTCGGGAATACGTCCCTTCCGCACTGCCCACCAGCTGGCCGCTGCTGAAAAAACAAGAAATAACATTGCGACTGGCACTGCGAAATATAGGTATTCCATCTACGTCTCCTGTGGCTACATTTTGAACTCATTTTTCCACATTATTCACCTTTACCCGCGACCATTCAAGGGTTAACCCTAAGTAAAATTGGAGAAAACTTAATCACGTCACTCATCATGAATTTTTCAGTGTGCTTTATCCTGATTTGCTAGAATAGCCAGATGGAAGAAAGTCTGTCATTTGTCGTTACGTTTGAGGGTGGTCAACCTTCTGTTCAGGTTGTAGTTCTGGAAGGCTACCGACACCCCAATCGTATTCTGGAAATTCCTTATGGTTTGCTGGATTTCCGCGCGCTCGTCCGCAGTGCGCAGGCTACCGGCGACTACTGGATTGTCAACACCACCCCCGACCTGCCTGAATTTCAGGTTGAGTCCGCCGTATTCGTGCGCCACCGCGAAGGCAAAATTTTTTGGGATATTGTGTACGAACACTACGAACCCTTCCTGCATGTCGAACTGGATGTGGATGAAGATGAACCGGTCGAAGAATTCGACGAAAACATCATTACCCTGACATTCGACCCATTCCAGTATGTCAGCGCCATATACCAGTTCTGCCAGTTGTATCCGCAGTTCAAGCCCGTCACCTTTAATGAGACGCAAACGCCTGAGGAAACCCTGCAACTGGAATCCTTCCTGCCGCAATTACACATCCTCTGGCGACGTTACGGGGAAACACATGGCGCGGTCAATGCAGATGGCGTTCTTGTCACCGAAACCGACAGTTTTTCCCGTCAGGCCGAAGAACAATGGACGGATGAAATCCTGCGCGCCATGCTGGAGTTACGCTTCGGGCGCATCATGGGCAATATCGACGCCTATCTCGATTCACTGCCACCGGAAGCTCTCGCCAAACTGGAAGCCAACAGCGAAAGCATCGAAACCGCCCTGAACGAGCGCTGGGAAAAACTGGTCAATTCGCTGACCGAAGAAGAAGCCGAAGATCTGGAAAACGAGCAAAGCAAAAGCAAGTTCCCCAGCAGCCTGAAACTGCGTCTGATGCGTGAATTCCTGTCGGGCAACCCATCAGTCCTGCTCGGTCATACCCATACGCTGGACAACGATACCGACAGGCCCGACAAGGTTGTCAACCTGGCAAGCTGGAAAAAAGGCCGCCAACACGAGCAAGGCTCAGGTCAGTAGCAAACCACCCAGCATAAACAGACCAGCAGCCAGCACCCCGCCCAGCAAGGCATACGGCAGTTGCGAATTGACGTGCTCGATATGGTTGCATCCCGCCGCCATGGAAGAAATGATGGTCGTATCCGAAATCGGCGAGCAGTGATCACCGAACACCCCGCCGGATACGACCGCGCCAATCACTAACTCCACATTCGCCCCGGTACTAACCGCCAGCGCCACACCAATTGGTAGCATGATGGAAAAGGTTCCCCAACTGGTGCCCGTGGCGAACGCAATGACGCTGGACAAAAGGAACACGATAACCGGAATCATGCTTGGCGACACCAGACCTTCCGCCAGCGATGCCAGATACTTGCCGGTACCCATATCACTGGTCACCTTGCCAATGGTAAACGCCAGCACCAGAATCAGCACGATAGGCAGCATGTCGCTCAGACCCTGGTAGAAACTCTTGAACCACGCATCCTTGCTCATTGCCCCACCAAATACATATTGCACAAACGACACCAACAGACTCGCCAGCACCGCATAGAACACCGAAGTCGAGCCACTACCTTCCAGAATATTGCCATTACCGGTGTAATACAGAGAAAGTGGCATCATCCCGATCAGTACGAACAAGGGCACGAGCATCCGGCTGATATGACCGCCATCCGCCGGGACAACCAGTTTCACCGGCGTCACCCGCTCTTCGTAATCGCGCATGGAACCGAAATCCCAGCCGCGCACGATCACCAGCGGCACCAACAAAATTGCCACCCAGGCATAAAAGTTGAAGGGGATGGATTGCAGGAATATTTGCGTAGGGTTACCACTTAACATGCTGTTGGTCACTTCCGCCGTAATCAGGCCAATCAGCAAGCCACCCCAGCCATTCAGGGCAATCAGGGAGCATACTGGTGCCGAGGTAGCATCACATACATAAGCCAGTTTCTGCCGCGAAACCCCAAATTTGTCACACAAGGGCCGGGCAACCGTACCCGCCACCAGCGAAGTAATGGAAGACTCGATGAAAATCAGCAAACCAATGACATACGCCAAAAGCAGCGCACCTTTACCGGAACGTACTGTGCGGCTTTTCTGCGTCAGGAAATCCACCAGTCCGGCAACCCCGCCGCTATCCACCACCAGACGCATGACAGCACCCACCATCAGGGAAAACAGCAGGGTCTTGGCAATCCAACCCTCTGCAAACAGGCCAATCACCATGTCCAGCAGGTTGATAACCGCATTGAGGGGGTTAAAACCGGCCTGAATCAGAAAACCGGCAAAAATGCCGGTCAACAGGGAAATCACCACATCACGCGACACAATCGCCAGAATGATCGCCAACAAAGGGGGCAACACTGAAAGCGAGCCAAATTCCATTCAAATTACCTATGGGACTGACAGAAATGCCGCCAAGCATAGCACAACCATTTGAAAAATCAGGCTGGCTATCGGCTAATTTTTGTCAGGCAATTCGCGCACCATTTCCAGCAGATCGAGAATGGACTCGGCGTGCATTTTTTCCATCATGCGGGCGCGATGGTATTCCACCGTCTTCAGGCTGATATTGAGCATGTCGGCAATCTGTTTGCTGGGGATGCGCTCCACCACCAGCTTGTAGACCTGGTGTTCGCGCTCGGTAAGATTGGAAATCCTGGCCTGTACGGTAATCAGTTTCAGACGTTTTTGCTGGTTGGCCTTGTCCTGCTCAAGTGCAGTATTAATCACATCCAGTAACAACTGGTCATCCAGCGGCTTTTCCAGAAAATGGATGGCTCCATTTTGCATCGCCCTTACCGCCAAAGGCACATCACCATGCCCGGTGATAAAAATGATTGGCAAACAATGCGGCTGCCGGATCAGCTTCTGCTGCAATTGCAGGCCACTCATGCCCGGCATCCGTATATCCAATATCGCGCAACCGATCATGTGGATGTTATAGGTCTGCAAGAACTGTTCCGCCGAGGCGAAGGTCTGCACATTCATGCGCACCGATTCCAGCAGGAAACGCAAACCACTGCGTACCGCAGGGTCATCATCAATTACAAAAACGGTTGGATCAAAGTTCATCCGGCCTGCTTCCCGCCAGTAACCGGCAGGGTAAAGCTAAAGGTTGCACCGCCATTCAGATTACTGGAACCTTCCAGTTTGCCGCCGTGCGCCTCAATGATGGAATGGCTAACCGACAACCCCATGCCCATTCCGTCAGTTTTGGTGGTAAAAAACGGTTTGAAAAGCTTGTCTATGTCAGCTTCGACAATCCCCGTTCCCTTGTCGATAACCTGTACCTGTATTGCATTCTTGCCCTGCAAGTGGCTGCGGATACGCACGTATGGAGCACCCTCCCTGTTGGCCGATGCATCTACTGCATTCTTGACCAGATTGACCAGCACCTGCTCAATCTGGATCGGATTGACCATAACATGCGGCAGGTTTTCATCCAGCTCCAGCACCAGATCAACCCGACGGAACTGGGCTGTGGTCTGCAACAAGTTGACCGTTTCGTGCACAACCTGATTCAGGTCGGTATCCAGCAATTCGCGATGTTGATCCTTGCGGGTGAAATTCTTGGTATGCCGCAATATCTCCCCTGCGCGGCGAATCTGTTCAGCAGCCAGATCCATCACTTCCGTCAAGCTATCTTCATTACACTCACCTCGCGCCAAACGGTGGCGGCAACCCTGGATGTAACTGGCAACTGCCGACAATGGCTGGTTGAGCTCATGGGCAAGCCCTGAAGCCATTTCACCCAGGGTATTCAGGCGCATGATATGGGCCAGTTCCTGCTGGCGTTCCTGCATGAATGCCTGTGAACGTATCCGCACGGTCTGGTCGCTAATGACCGACACGATCAGCTTCTCACCCTTGCTGTCATCCATCACGGTGGAATTGATTTCCAGAAAACGGTGATTGCCCTTGAACGTCACCACCTCAATGTTATCTTCCCGCGCCTTGCCCGCCTGACGTATTGAAGACAGGCAATCGTTCAGCAAGTGCCGGTACTCATCTGTAGCGAAATCCCGCAGCCGTTTACCAATCAGGTCTTCACGGCCATAAGCCTCCATGATTTCGACGGCTGCCGGGTTTACTTCCAGAATCTCGCCGTCCAGCTTGCAGATATTCACCCAGGTTGGCTGGATTTCGAAAATGGCCGCCAGCTTGTTGCGTTCCTCATCCAGTTGCTTCTGGATACGTGCCCGTTCGCTGATTTCGTGGGAAAGCCTTTCATTGGTTTCCTGCATCTGCTGATTGGCTTCTTTCAGGCCACGATTGGCCTCTTCCAGTTCGCTGCTTTTGACACTCAGTTCCTGATTGACCGTGCGTAGCTCTTCATTGGTGGATTGCAGTTCCTCGTTGGATGTCTGCAATTCTTCCGTGGTGGTATACAGCTCTTCGTTGGTCGACTGGGCTTCCTCAAAGGTGGATTGCAGTTCCTCGTTGGAAGTTTCCAGCTCCTCAATGGTGGTCTGAAGACTTTCACGGGTTTCACGCAACTCGTTTTCCATCTCGCGGATGCGAATGATGGCCATCTCATCCAGATCAAAACTATCCACCGCAGGAACAGCGCTTTCCTGCACCGCAACTTCGAACACCACCAGCATCAGGGCATACTCAGCCGTTTCGGTGTTCAGGAAATTACGCAGACGAATGCGCACATTCTGTTGCCGCCCTTCCACCATTATGGCAATCGGGCGGCTCATGGTCGCTTCATTGGTCGCATCCTTGGCGCGATATAAAAGACCACGCATATCCTGCCGCAAGTCTTCATGAATCAGGTCGAGGATGCTGGTACCCAACTGCCCGTCAGGGAATGTCAGGAAGGGGGTCAGATTTCCTTGCAAGTAAATGACTTCCTGCCGCTCGTTAAGCAGCAGGCAACGCGGGCTGTACAGTTCGGAAATCAGCCGGTCAAGCGCATCCTTGAGGCTGACCTTCTTTTTTTGCTGCCCGTTCTGGCGCATGCCTCCCGGCAACACCCGGTTATGCAGGAACAGCGGCAAACGGCCCTTCACTTCATCCCGCTGGCGGTAAATGCGCACCTTGCGCTCTACCACTGCAAACAGGCTTTCGCTTTCACCCACAGTTTCTGACTTGCCAAGAAACAACAAGCCACCCGGCTTCAGGGCGTAATGAAAAGTATCCAGCACATTTTTCTGCAAACTCTGATTGAAGTAAATCAGTACATTGCGGCAGGTAATCAGGTTCAGATTGGAAAACGGCGGGTCACATACCAGGTTGTGCTTGGCAAATACCACCATGTTGCGGATTTGTGGTATCAACTGGAAAGAACCGCTATCCTTTTGCGAGAAATATTTTTCAATCAAATTGGTCGGCACACTTTCCAATGCCGTTTTGGGATAAACACCCTGCCGCGCCATCGACAATACGCTTTCGTACAGATCCGTGCCGAAAATCTGGATTTTGTAGGAAGAAATCCTGCTACCCAGATATTCAGCCAACAGAATCGCAATAGAGTAAGCCTCCTCACCGGTAGCACACCCAGCAACCCAGATGCGGACTTCGTGAGAATCCTTGTGCCCGAACAGGCTGGCCAAACAGTTGCGTAACTCCTGGAACGCATCCGGGTCACGGAAAAAGCTGGTAACAGAAATCAGGATATCATTGTGTAGCTCATACAACTCTTCCGGTTTCTGCTGGAGCAATGCAATGTATTCGTGCAATTCATTGCACTTGTGGACAATCATGCGCCGCTCAATCCGGCGCAACAGGGTGCTACGCTTGTAATCGCGGAAATCACTACCGGTCTGGCGCAACAGCAACAGCAGGATTTCACCGATTTCATCTTCATCACTATCGATGGCCTGCCTGACCAATTGCAGCATGTCACCCGGCTGATCGATGAAATCCTGGATTTTTTTGGCGATAATATCGGGTGGCAGAATCAAATCCACCTGTCCGGTACTGATTGCCGCATGGGGCATATTGCTGAATTTGGCAGTGGATTCCTGCTGGGCAATGGTAATGCCGCCCTCGGCCTTGATGGCACGAATGCCATGCGCCCCATCCGTACCCGTACCGGAAAGGATGATGCCAATACAGTTCTGGCCATAATTTTCCGACAAGGAAAAGAAAAAACGGTCAATGGATGGCTTGGGGCCAATACCGGTGGCTTTTTCCAGATGCAGGCGACCCTTGGCGTACATGACATCCATAGCTGGCGGCACAATGTAAAACCTGCCACCATGCAGTTTCTGCCCGTGCGTCACCTCTTCAACCGGCATTTCAGTTTCACGCACCAGAATGGATGCCAGCATGCTACTGTGCTTGGGGTCGAGATGCTGCGCAAGCACATACACAACCCTTGGGTTGCGCGGCAAATCAGGGACCAGGGCGCGTAACGCCTCCAGCCCACCCGCAGAAGCGCCTATGCCTACAATGATTAATTCCTGTTTTTCAGGCTTTTGTGTCGTTAACGGCTTTTCCATGTTTCCTGCACGTAATAAGGCGATTGACCAAAAAATACTGGTTTACTCTCAACCCAAACCCGTCCTGCATTTTTATTGTAGGAGCAAAGCCGCATAAAGGAGGTCTGCCAGCAACCCTACAGGCAATTATCTTGTTGTTTTGCCAGCAGACGCATGAATTATAGAAGGGTGCAAGAGCCGCTAACAATGAAATCCATCAAGCAGACAGGCCACTTATATAAGGGTTGACACGTATTTTATGATCAAAAAGTTACCACAGAAATGCTTTAAATCAAACAGGGTGTGCACATAACACGCTATCGCGCGAAAACACGCTCCAATTGTGGCGCAAGTCGGGTAATGAAATCACGGTTTAATCCCACCCAGATTACCAAGGGCACAATCATTGGCAGCAGCAATGTGCCAACCTGATAGCCTAGGGCAATTGCATCCACCCCGCTTTGGGAAAGCCCCTGCTGAGCCTGAAACGCAGCACCCACATCAAAGGTCAGGGTTTTCAGCACACTGGACACCATGCTGAACAGCTCGGTAGGCAGCAGCAGAAGCACGCCCCACAACAGGTTCATCCAGCGCTCCTTGCCCGGTGTCGCCAACATCAGCGCAGCCAATAAAGGCAAACTGTAGCTGTAAATCAGCGGATTCAGGTGAAAACCCAGCACATCTTCCCCAACTGGCGGGGAAACCACAACCCCGCTGGCGTCACGCCCAAAATTCGTGGCCAGCACCAGCGTATGCCCATCCAGCTTCAACCACATCAATGCATCAGGCGCAATCACATTCAACAATTTACCAGCCAGCAAAGTGACAGGAGCCAAATGAAATGCCGCCGTCACATACCAGATGAAAAATGTCAGGGGGAAAAAAATCAACACGCCCAGCATGAAACGGTGTAATGGTTTCTGGCTCATACCGCACTCTCTTCCCCTGGCAAATACCGTATCCAGATGAGAAAGACCACCAGCGCATCCAGCATGATCAGCGCCTGCCAGATGTACAGGTGCGCCCAGTCGAACAGTTCCCGACTCCACTGCCCCAGGTAAAACAGGCTGATAACCCGCAACAGGTTCATGCCCTGAATAGCCAGAAAGCCCCACAACAACCCCTTGAGTTTGTAAACCAACGGTGCAGGGAACGCGATAATGGCTGCCAGCAATACGATCATGGCTTCCACCCCGTTACACCCCGGCTCAATGGAAACGGCAAACCCGTTCAGTGTGCTGCGCACCACCTTGCCGGAAGTTGCCACATTGGAATCAAATGCAGAAATCAGCCAGCCGCTAACATCAGCCAGCAAGCTAGTCCACGGCAGGATTACGAAAGTCTGGACTGGTTGCAGCATTTCGACCCCGAACAAAATGCCCTGCACCAGCAGAAAAAGAAGAAGAAAACGTAACATAGCCCATACTTATCATTTTTGTTAGCAGGGCATTAATTTTATCCCATTTTACTTGCTGTTGGTAGGTTACTGGCAGAAACGGTTTTCACGTGCTTACCGCAACGGCTGTTCGCCATCCGGTACTGGCACTCGCTTTTCAGTATGCAGCGTCCCATCCAGAACAGCATCACCCCACAGGCGACGCAAACACCGAGGAACATCCAGTTAATTTCCTGACCATGCTCATGCTGGAAATAAGCGCCCAAGGTACCAATACCAACGAGCAAAAACAGGGCTACCCAACGGGCAAGCTTGATAAAACGAAACGTCAGTGATTTTTCGCACTTGTTCATTTCCCAACATCTGGTTTTACTATTCATCCAAAGCTCTCCAAACAAATAGATTGCTTGTCTTGATTATTCTTCACTCTTCCCGAGATTCATGCAACAAACGTACCACCTCGCAGGAGGACTGTAGCCTGTTTTCTGAAAATTTTGCCAATAACCCGTCAATCAGTGGCTGAAAGGCGCGCAGATTATCAGGCAATTCAGGAATGGGTGCAAGCACATGTTTTTTCAAGAGTTCTTCAAGCTGTAATGATTCGTATGGCTTATGGCCAGTCAGTAACTCATACAGTATTACCCCTAGGGCATAGAAGTCAGATGACTCATCTGCCATTTCCCCCATGATACGTTCAGGGCTAATGTAATAAGGTGTGCAGTAGACCTCTCCTTCCTGTAAAAACCCCGCCTCCAGCAACAAGCGTGTTTCCATACCGAAGTCCAGCAGAACCAGCGAACCGTCTTCGCGCACCAGGATATTGGATGTTTTGAGATCACGATGCAGCAACCCCAAGGAATGCATCCCACCCACGGCATCCACCAGCTCACCAAACCAATCCAGCCGTTGCGCCAGTGGCGGCAAGGTTTCGCCATCCAGATAATGCTTCAGGGTTTCTCCCCTGATGTATTCCATCACCATATAAATCGCATCAGCCTCCACGCCCGCATCCAGCAAACGCACCAAGCTACGCTGCCCCAGCAAGCCCAGCGCACGGGTTGCCAGCAGGAAGTACTCCAGCAAGACCACATCCATTTTCCGCGCATCAAACTTGAAACGCTTGACAGCGACCGTTAAACCATCAGCATTTTCCGCCAGGAAGATGACTGCATTATCACTGTCATGCAACACCTCACTGAATGTCAGCCCAGGCAGTGATAGCGGGAACTGGTGCAAATAATGCCGAAGCCGTTGCAAACGGAATACATCATCTTCGCTGTCATCAACAGAAGCATGATTCCCAGCGTCAGGACTATCTGCGGCCACCATTCCCCCCCCTCTGCATTTATGAATTTTATGCTTAAATTAAGGAGTGTAGAACAAATCCCGACAAGCTTCCGGATCCCGCACCTGGCCAAGCAGTTCCAGATTGACAACGACAGCCCAGTCCCGGATAATTTCGCCCCTTTACTGGTAGAAATACCCTCTAACCCTTGCCTCACCGCCCTGACGGGAGGCTGTTAAAACCGAAAGGAAGAGCATTCATGCGACATTATGAAATTGTTTTTCTGGTCCACCCTGACCAGAGCGAACAAGTACCTGCGATGGTAGAACGCTACCGCAGCATGGTACAGGAAAGCGGTGGAGCCATTCACCGCCTGGAAGACTGGGGTCGCCGTCAACTGGCATACCCGATCAACAAGCTGCACAAGGCACACTACGTGCTGATGAACATCGAGTGTGGCGCAGAAACACTGGCGGAACTGGAAAGCATTTTCCGCTTCAATGACGCCGTAATCCGCAATCTCACCGTCGTCTGCGACAAGGCCGTTACTGAACCTTCCCCATTGAAGAAGGAAGGCGACAGCAAACCTGCCAAGCGTATGCGCGAAGAAGATATGTCCGATGATGATGATGCATCTGACGACGAATAATCACGGCTGATCTGGAGATACACACTAATGTCACGTCAATTCCGCCGCAAAAAGTACTGCCGTTTCACTGCTGAAGGCATCACCGAAGTCGATTACAAAGATCTCGACATTCTGAAAAGCTTTATCACCGAAACCGGCAAGATCGTACCCAGCCGCATTACCGGGACGAAAGCCAAATATCAGCGCCAACTGGCGACCGCTATCAAGCGCGCCCGCTACCTGGCCCTGTTGCCGTATTCGGATCAGCACAAGTAAGGTGCTGTAAAAGTTTAACTTACGCACAAAAGCACCAACTTTGTGCGCAGACAAGGTGAGAACGATGGAAATCATTCTTCTGAAAAAAGTAGAAAACCTCGGCGCACTCGGCAGCGTTGTCTCCGTGCGCCCTGGTTATGCACGTAACTTCCTGATCCCTCAGGGAAAAGCCAAAATGGCGACCAAGGCCAACATCGCGGAATTTGAAGCACGCCGCGCCGAACTGGAAGTCGAAGCTACCGAAGCGCTGGCTGCTGCTGAAGCCCGCAAGGCACAGCTGGCTGACATGGTACTGACCATCAAGGCCAATGCTGGTAACGAAGGCAAACTGTTCGGCTCCGTTTCCAACATCGAAATCGCTGAAGCCATCCAGGCTGCCGGTGTCGAAGTTGAACGCCGCGAAATCCGCATGCCTGACGGCGCTATCCGCCATCTGGGTGAGTTCGAAATCGGCCTGCACCTGCATACCGAAGTCGATGCCACCATCAAGGTTATTGTTGAAGCAGAATAATCCTGCTGACAACCTGACCTTATGCACAATGTCCCGTAGCGCTGTCGGGTGCTACGGGACATTTTCGTTTATTTGCCCACATTTCACCGACAACTTATCCACAGCTTTCCCACCATTGTATCCCTAACCAATCTCCGCAAATTTCGTTACACTTGGCTGATGGCAGACTCATACGAATCACTCAAAATCCCCCCCCACTCCATCGAAGCCGAGCAATCCGTTCTCGGTGGCTTGTTGCTGAGCGGATTGGCAAACGACAGTAATGCATGGGATACGATCGCCGACAAGGTAATTGAAAGCGACTTCTACCGACAAGATCACCGCCTCATTTTCCGCGCCCTCGCCGACTTGGCCGAAGACAGCAAGCCACTGGATCTGATAACAGTATCCGAGTGGCTGAAACACAGAGGGGAACTGGAAAACGCGGGTGGTTTTGCCTACCTCGCCACCATGGCCAAAGACACGCCCAGCGCTGCCAACATCAAGGCGTATGCCGAAATCGTGCGCGAGAAATCCATCCTGCGCCAGTTGATCAGCGTCGGTACCGGCATTGCCGATTCTGCTTTCACGGCTCAGGGCCGACCCAGCAAGGAACTGCTTGACGAGGCGGAACAAAAAGTTTTCAAGATTGCCGAACAGGGCACCAAACAAGGCCAGGTTTTCAAACCACTGAAAAAGCTGCTCAAAGCCACCCTGGAGCACATCGAGGAACTGAGCAAGCTCAACAGTGCCATTACCGGCGTTTCCACCGGTTATAACGACCTGGATGCAATGACCTCCGGCTTGCAGAAAGGCGACCTGGTGATCGTGGCGGGAAGACCATCCATGGGCAAAACGACATTTTCGATGAACATCGCCGAATACGCCGCTGCCCACAAAAAACTGCCAACCGCCATTTTCAGTATGGAAATGCCCGCCGAGCAATTGGTACTGCGCCTGCTATCGTCCATGGGGCGTGTCGACCAACACAGGGTGCGTACCGGTAAACTGACCGACGAAGACTGGCCGCGTATCGCCACTGCGGTGAAGATTTTCGCCGACGTACCCATGTTCATTGACGACAGCCCAGCGCTGTCCCCGACCGATGTGCGCGCTCGCGCCCGCCGCCTGATGCGCGAACACGGGCAGCTTGGTCTGGTTGTACTCGACTACCTGCAACTGATGCAGACCGGCACCAGCACCGACAACCGTACCGCCGAAATCTCGGAAATTTCCCGCTCCCTGAAATCACTGGCGAAAGAGCTGGCCTGCCCCGTCATTGCCCTTTCACAGCTCAACCGCAGTCTGGAGCAACGCCCCAACAAGCGCCCGGTCATGTCGGACTTGCGCGAATCGGGCGCAATTGAGCAGGACGCCGACGTCATCATCTTCATCTACCGCGATGAAGTCTACAACCCCGAATCCGCCGACAAGGGCACGGCAGAAATCATCATTGCCAAGCAACGTAACGGCCCTATCGGCACCTGCCGCCTCACGTTCCTCGGCAAATACACCCGTTTCGAGAATTTTACACCGGACGTATATACGCCGGGATTTGAATAAGCAGCGCAAACCGTTACACTGCCTGCATGAAACGATCTGCCCGCGCCATCATCGACACCTCCGCCCTGCGGCACAACCTGCGCCGTTGCCGTGAAGTCGCGCCCAACAGCCTGGCAATGGCGGTCATCAAGGCCAACGCCTACGGGCACAACATGCTCAAAACGGCAGAAACGCTCAACAACGCCAATGGCTTTGCCGTTTCCTGCATACCGGAAGCGCTGGAGCTGCGGCAGGCGCGTTTCATCCACCCCATTCTGGTACTGCAAGGTTTCAACACCCAGCAAGACCTGAAAGCCGCTGCCGAACACCGTTTGCGCGTCGTCATCCACGACCGCCAGCAACTCGACCTGCTGGACAGTGCGCGCCCCTCCATCAAGATTGATGCAGCCCTCAAACTGGATACCGGCATGCATCGCCTTGGCCTGCCCATCGAGCAAGCCCGCAACCTGTTTGAACGGCTGGGTAAACACCCCAACATCAAGCCGACACCGTGGCTGATGACCCACATGGCATGCGCCGACGAACCAGGCAACCGTCATACCCAGGCGCAACTGGAACGTTTCGCCAAATACACCGAAGGTTTGCAGGCACCGCGCAGTATCGGCAATTCCGCCAGCATCCTCGGCTGGCCGCAAACCCATGTTAACTGGGTGCGGCCCGGCATCATGCTGTATGGTTCATCCCCCTTTATGGATGGCAATCACAAGGAAGATGGCCTGCAAGCCGCCATGACGCTGACTGCGCCGCTTATCTCCATTCACACCATTGCCAAGGGTGAAAGCATCGGCTACGGCGCAAGCTGGACATGCCCCGAAGACACCCGCACCGGTGTAGTCGCCATCGGTTACGCCGACGGTTACCCGCGCCACGCACCTAGCGGCACACCCGTATGGCTGAATGGCAAGGAAACCCGCATCCTCGGGCGTGTTTCCATGGATATGGTCGTCATCGACCTGACCGCCATTGATGCCCGCATCGGCGATCAAGTGGAACTATGGGGCAAGCACATTTCCGTTGACCGGGTAGCGCGCACTGCGGGCACCATTGGTTACGAACTTCTCTGCAATGCTGGCAACCTCTGCCAGCATGAGTACACCTGATAAAAAATCACCCAAAATTGACTGTAAGTTGGCCAAAGTTTTGCTAATCTCTCGGTTGGCGCAATAAATTTGATCAATGGACAGAGCAAAATGACAGACAGGGTTTCAGTCAAACTGCCTAGCAGGCAGGAACGTTTCGCAAAGGCTCTTGCAGCCCTCATCATGGGAGTTGGTATATTACTGATTGCAATCGCCTTTATTTTTCAGCCTACATCCCCACAGAAACCGGCGATAACGAGCATAGCAGCCAGCCAGCCTGAAAGCCCTGCTCCGCTACAACAGGAAAAAGAACTGGAAGCCCATCCCGCCATAAACGTAACACCGGAACCATCCGCCTCCCAAACGATGGAAATCCAGCCAACACCGGTAGCAAAGCTGGAGCCTGAGCCAAAACCGGTAGAGCCTGAGCCTGAGCCTGAGCCAAAACCGGTAGAGCCTGAGCCTGAACCAGAGCCAAAACCGGTAGAGCCTGAGCCTGAACCCGAACCAAAACCTGAGCCGGAAGTGGAAGAACCCGTACAAGAAACACAGGCGCAGGAGGAAAGCCCCGTAGTTGAAGAAGGCTCCTCCGGCTGGATTTACGCCGGGCAATTCATGGACGGTCAGTGGCTGGAACGCGGCCTGATCATCGGCAATGAGCTACCTGCCGACGGCAAACGTTACTCCCTTAGCTGGGGGGCCAACGTCCGCGCTGCCCCACCCGGCAAGGAGACGACACTCAGCAAAACGGTCAACTACCTTCCTCAAGGGCAACAGGTCGACATCGTGCAAGTAAAAAAGTCCGGCAATAAAGGCCATGTATGGATAAAAATAAAGTAGTGAATTAGATAGCGCGGGCATACGCCGCAAGTACTTTGCGTTACACTGGCAACTAACCTTGCATGAGTATGTCCAACCAGGTGTTATGATACTAAGCATCCGCACCAAACTGTTTTTTGCCATTTTTCTGGCCTGCCTGCTAAGCATCGGCGGGCTGGCGGGCATTATTCAGTTTAATTTCAAACGCAGTTTCCTGGACTATCTGAATGAGCAGGAAAGCCGCTCCCTGAGCCAGCTGGAAACCCAACTGATTGGGTTGTACGAATCCAGGGGCGGCTGGAAGGAACTGGAACGCAACCCCCGCCTGTGGTCATCGCTGCTGCACTCTGCCTTGCGCAGCAGTCTTTACCCTTCCAACGGCGAAGACCGGGATGAAGTTAACCCTCCGCCCCCACCCTTCCCACCACCTGACCGGGAGCTGGGCGGATTACCACCGCCGCGCTCACATATCGGGCAACGTATCGACCGGTTCGTCGGGCGTATCGTCCTGCTGGATGCTGAGCGCAAGATCATCAAGGGCATTGACCGTCTGGGCATCCCCGACAACCTGCATGAGCTCAAGTCAAAAGGCAAGCTCATCGGCTATATAGGGATGCACCGTCGCCAACGCCTGACTGAAAAAGTCGATGTGGAGTTTTCCGAGCGGCTGCAACGCAGTTTATGGCTGATCGGCTTGCTGGTATTGCCCATCACCGGCATCCTCGCTTTCCTGCTGGCCAGACACCTGGGCAAACCCATCCAGGCCTTGCGTAGTGGTGCCCGCCAGCTTACCGACGGTAATTACAGCCTGCGCATGAAACCGCAAGGCCGCGACGAACTCACCTTGCTGACCCATGATTTCAACAAGCTGGCCGCCCGCCTGCAACAAAATGAAGTGTCCCGCAAGCAGTGGATCGCCGATATTGCCCACGAATTACGCACCCCACTCGCCATCCTGCGCGGAGAAGTCGAAGCCCTGCAAGACGGCATCAACCAGCCCGACGCCAACACCTTCGCCTCCCTGCACCAGGAAGTCAGCCACCTGCAACGGCTGGTCGATGACCTGTATGACCTTTCCATGTCGGACAGCGGCGCACTCAGTTACCGCAAGGAAACACTGGATGTCATCGCCCTGTTGCGCGAAACCCTGACCCTGCACAGCAACCAGCTGCACGAACAAAACCTGCAAATCGACACGCTGGGAATCAGCCCGGAAAGCGTGAAAGTGCAAGGCGACCCGCAACGCCTGCAACAACTGTTCAAGAATCTGCTGGAAAACAGCCTGCGCTACACCGACAAACCTGGGCAGTTACGCATTACCACGGAACAGACCACCGCAGGCATTGACATCATATTCGATGACTCGCCGCCGGGTGTGCCTGATGAATCCCTTTCCCACCTGTTTGACCGGCTGTACCGGGTGGAAGCCTCACGCAACCGCGCTACCGGCGGGGCTGGCATTGGCCTCAGCATCTGCCGTAATATCGCTGATGCGCACGATGGCAGCATCACGGCTGCACACTCAGCACTGGGCGGGCTGGAAATCCGCATCCATTTACCTGTAGCAAATGGCAAACCAGCATGACGGAACGCATCCTGATCGTCGAAGATGAACCCAAAATCGCCGACTTGTTGCAGAAATACCTGCACAATGCCGGTTACCAGACCCACTGGCTAAGCAGCGGCATCGGAGTCAGCGACTGGGTACGCATTGAAAAGCCCGACCTGATGTTGCTCGACCTGATGCTGCCAGGCAAGGACGGGCTGGAAGTCTGCAAGGAAATCCGCCAGTTTTCCCCGCTACCCATCATCATGCTGACGGCGCGCGTGGAAGAAATCGACCGCCTGCTGGGGCTTGAACTCGGTGCGGATGACTACATCTGCAAACCTTTCAGCCCACGCGAAGTCGTTGCCCGCATCAAAGCCATATTGCGCCGCCTGCAAGCTTTTGCCGCCGCAAGCAACAACGGCGGCAGCCAGACGAACGTTTCCACCCTGCTGGAACTTGACCGCGACCGCCTGACAATCAAGGCAGGAGAACGGGAAACAACCCTCACGCTGGTGGAATTCGAGCTGCTGGCAGCCCTGCAACAACACCCCGGCAGAATCTTCGGGCGCGAACAACTGATGTCCAGGGTCTACTCCGACAACCGGATCGTTTCCGACCGCACCATCGACAGCCACATCAAGAAACTGCGCAAGAAACTGGCGGAAATCATCCCCCAGCAGGAATTGATCCACTCTGTTTACTCGGTTGGCTACAAGTTCGAAGCGTAGAGACGCAAAATCTTGCGTCTCTACTGACACCCCACTGACCGCAACTTTCACATTGTTTGCACAATTGCGGCAAAGTTCCTGCGCAATCTCCGCGTAATCTTCACCTTGTTGAAAGCAAAAAGCTTCATTCCATATAACAGGCTTGAATAGTTAAAACGGAGTACTAAACATGAAAAAAGTATTGATCATTGCATCACTGGTTGCGGCTCTCGGGGCATCTGCCGCAATGGCTGGTCACGGCGGCGGCTTTATGGGCAAAGGCGCTGACCGCCTGAAAAGCTTCCTCGGTCTCAATGATGCACAAGTCACCCAGGTCGAAGCCATCATGCAAGAGCAAAAAGCCAAGATGGATGTCCTGCGTGAAGAAACTGACCAGCGCATTCAGGCAGTCCTGACGCCTGAGCAGGCAACCAAATTCCAGGAAATGAAACAAAAGCGTCAGGAACGCATGGAACAGCGTCGCCAACACATGGGCGAGAAAAAGCAGGGGGGGCCTGGCTTTTTCTAAGCTCCGCTTGCAAGTTGCTTGAGTACATTTCACCTCGCTTGGGGCTGCCAGTTGGCAGCCCATTTTTTATTCTGCGCCCTGACACTTCATCCCCTGAAACCCAAGCACTAGCTCGGCAAGCCCACCACTAATCCGCACAAAACCACTGATCATAGAAACAAATTTAACGCAAAGTCTTAAATACTTTTTATAAGAAAAATTAATTGTACAATATGACCATGAATTCATTACAAAAAAACTTAAGTGATTAATATTTATGTTAAAAAGCAATTAATAAAATACCCAAAATTCTGAAAAATTTCCTAGACTTGTTATCAGGAAAAAAACACCTGCTTTTTTTATGGATAATAATACAACACGGAATATGGACATGACAGACTACACACAAGATCATGACGACGATCTGACGCCACACCAGGAATATGTAATAGCTGGTATTGTCATTCTCTTATTTGGACTGCTGTACTGGTTTTTGAACCACGGCTGGAATAGCGATTCCGACATTACCATCCCCCAAACCCGCTTGCCTGTAACAGAATCACCCCTGAAGCCTGGGAAAGCGGATATCTCCCTAACAGCAGCAACTTCCCCTGCACCGGAACCTTCCGTAACGCCAGCCACAACTGCGGACATGAAAACCGGAACAACAGGCATTACAGCCAGCCCGGCTACCCAACAAGCCCAGCCAGATACTGCCTCCCTGCAAGCTGAAATCGACCAGCTCAAGGCCGAAAACACCACCCTGAAACAAGCTGAAGCAGAGCGGATCAAATCCGCCCAAACGACCAACCAACAGGCAGCCGCGCCAACGCCAGACCCCAGCTCAGCGCAACCCGATACAGCGGCATCCGTAGCAGGGCAAACCACCGAAACCAATATCTACACGCTGCCTGACGGCTCCCAGATAGAGCTTGCGGCCACCGGTCTGGAACCTGCATTCAAACTGGCCATCATCAACAAGGAACTCAACAAGCCGCTGGTTTTCGACAATATCTACTTTGAAACCGGCTCTACATCGCTAAACCCGGCTTCCGACCACCAGATCAAGGCCATCGCAGCGCTCATGAACAAGCATCAGGACATCAAGGTAATGCTGCGCGGGCACACGGACAACGTTGGCCTGCCGGGCAACAATGCCCAATTGTCACTCATCCGCGCCAATACCGTCGGCCTTGCCCTGGTAGCCCAGGGAATAGACCGTCAGCGCATCCGCATCATGGGCATGGGCGACACCAATCCGGTTGAAACCAATGCAACGGACGTGGGCCGCCAGCACAACCGGCGCATCGACATTTCCATCATCGAATAACCAGTACTGATTAACCACAAGCTTTTTTTGACAGGAGTACAACTATGGAAGGTATCTTCGCACCCATCACCAACGCGCTGGGGCCGCTGGCTTCAGGCAAACTGGGGCAGGCCCTGATCGGCCTGCTGATCCCTGTCGTTGGACTTATCGTGGTCAGTTTCATTGCCGGGATTTTCAAACGCCTGCTCGGGCGCGTCGGCTTTCTGGATCGCACCAATCTGGCTGCCCCACTTGCCTCACTGATCAAGGCACTGCTGACCATCTTTGTGCTGATGGCAGTGCTGCAATACTTCGGCCTGACCGACGTGCTTGCCCCGCTGAAAGACATGCTGAACAAGTTCCTCACCGCCATTCCCAACATCATTGGTGCGGGCATCATCGGCTATGCTGGCTGGATGATCGCCAAAATCGTCTCGGAACTGGTAGGCATCGGCCTGAACAAGGTAGACCGCCAGATCATGCTTAAGACCGGCAACTCCAACCTGAAAACGGCCAAGCTGGGCAGCGCTTTCATCTTCGCCGCCATCCTGATCCCGATTGCGGTTTCTGCACTGGGCGTGCTGAACATCCCATCCATTACCGAACCGGCTTCCAGCATGCTCAACAAGCTGTGGGCTGCCATTCCCAACATCATTGGCGCTGCCATCATCCTGACCGTGACGTATTTCATCGCCAAATTTGCCATTTCCCTGCTGAATGGCATTCTGGAAGGGCTGAGCATTGACTCAATGCCACAGAAACTGGGTATTTCCGGTCTATTCACCCCGAACTTCACCCCGAGCAAACTGATTGGCGGCGTAATCATGTTCTTTGCCATGTTGGCAGCAGCCACCGCAGCCGTGAACACGCTGGGTATCGATGTCATTTCCACCATCTTCGCCAAGGTGCTGGAATTTGGCGGCGGCATCCTGATCGGTGGCGTGATTCTGGTAATCGGCTACTTCCTGAGCACACTGGCATACAACAAGTTGCAGCAACTGGGAACTGGCGGGCTGGCGAACATTGCCCGTATCGCCATCCTCGGGTTGGTGCTGGCAATGGGCCTGCGCGCCATGGGTCTAGCGGACAACATCGTCAATATGGCCTTCGGTTTCACGCTGGGCGCAGTCGCCATTGCCGCCGCACTGGCCTTTGGCCTGGGTGGCCGCGATGCCGCCAAACGTATCGCCAACAACTGGGCGGACAAGGTAGACAAAAGCTAAGCCATGCCCGTTGTGCATTTCGTGACGCAAAAGCCCGGCATGAAGCCGGGCTTTTTTATGTGGCAAAATCTACAGGTGCACAATGTATTTCATCGGAAATTTATCACACCAGCAAAGTTGAACTGCTAAACTTTGTAGCTGACGCATGCACCATAAAGGAATATCTTACAAGGAGTAATGGCTATGCAAACCGTCGACATGCAAGCCCTCTGTAATTATGCCCGTCAGTTCACTGGAATGGATGAAGAGAGGATAGCCCTGCTCCATCAGTTGTACCCCGACGTCAGCGCCCGCCTGCAAGACATAACCGAAGCTTTTTACGGACGCTTGCAGGAAATTCCCAAAGCGAATGCCTTCCTGGAAGGCCGTATCGACGCCTTGAAAAAAACTCATGTTGCCTGGCTACACGAACTGTTCACCAGTGACTATGGCGAGGAATATACCCGCAAGCTTTATCACGTTGGCGATGTCCACGTGAAAGTGAAACTACCGGTGGAATTCATGGCCGGGGCAACCACCATCATTCAGTCCGAACTGGCTCGCATTTTCAGTGAAATCTACCGCCACGATCAGGACATGATGGCTAAGGCCCTTCAGGCATTCAACTCGGCGACAGGCTTTTCCCTGCTGATCATGCAGGAATCCTACCAGTCTTCGTCCATGGCCGAAGAACTGGAAAAATTCCTGCGGATCACCGGCATGAGTCGGGTACTGTTCAACAATTTGGCGAAGGCGTATCGCTAGGCGCTGAAAAACAGCCGCAGAATGGAAACGATGCTGAGCGTTCCCAACAGGATCAGCAGAAACTTGACCGTAATCAGCGCTGCAATCCTGGCAGGCTGGTGATGGACATAATCTTCAATCACCACTTGCAGCCCCAGGCTGGCGTGGTAAGTGGCAACAAATACAAACAGCGACAGTATGACGCCAGTCAATGGCCTGGCAAACCATGCAGCTACGCTGGCGTAATCCTCGCCCGCCAATGATGCGACCGAAAACACTACCCACAAGGTCAGCGGAATCAGGGCGATGGAAGTAATACGCTGTGCCCACCAATGATGAACGCCCGTTTTCACAGGCCCCAAACCGTGAGCCCTTTTGGTCGGGGTTTCAAAACGCATGGAAAATCCTTTGAACCACAAGATTCAATTGATAGGAAGATGCCGGAAAGATGACATAAATAGCATCTTTCCACACCTTGCCTGAAGGATTATCCCGAATGGAGGGGTAATGCTTACTGCTTTCTGTATTCCGTCATGCTGTAATTGCCTTGCAGGTCACGGTAAACCAGCACTTCGTACACATCACCATTTTTCAGTTTGATGGTCATGGCGTAATTCATCCCGGCGACGACCTGTTGGGAGGCTTCCAGCACACTATCCAGCGCTTGGCCCATTTGCGAGGCAGCAAATTCGGCAGCCTTAACCACTTCCGCATCCTGCGTATCGGTGGCCGACATTCCACCTGCAATCGGCGGCATTTCCTCACCCTGCTCTGGCGTTGTTGCGGCTACCGGCTTTTGCTGTAAGCTGGCGTCGTCAGACTCACTACACGCTGGCAGGGATAAGCCCACGAACGTGAGCAGAACAACAATCGTTGGTAATGTTTTCATGGTTGAGTTCCAGATTATTGATGCAGTTCAAGCTCAAAGTTGAAGTCTTCCGTATCCAGCACTTCACCGAGATCCATCTTCTCATGGTCAAATACAAAGCCTTTGGCTTCGCCGCTGCCATCGCTCAGCGAGCCGGAACCATCGCACAAACGCGGGCTAACTTTCTTGCCAGGCATCAGGATGCCAACGCCATAATGCATTTCCTTTTCAGCGGAAGCAGGGCCATTGCTGATCATGTCCTCAAACACCACGTACTGAACCTTGCCATTCTCGAAACGGACACGCTCGGAAAAGCCGCCGGAATACCCCTCAAAACTGCGTAAGAAATTCCCTGCGGGTGGTTCACGCTTTTCAGGATAAGTGAGTTCGATTTTATCAGGCGTACCAAAACGGTATTGCATATAGCCGTTGGTATTGCTGACATCAGACGAAGCGCACAGGGAAATCATCTTATCCTTCGATTTACAGCCAAAGATCGCTACCTCCTCAGCCTCACACAGGAAACGTGGGGTCTCAGCGCCCTCCGCTTGGGCCTGTTCCTCACCACCTGCCGTTTTACACGGTTTGCTAACGGCAACGTCAGCCAGTTCCCGCGCCTGCTCATTGGCCTTGCTACCCGGCTCAACCACATCGGTTACACAAACCTCATCGGGTGTAATCTTGCTAACTACCAAATAGGAAGTGGTTTTTTCAGGCTTTTCAGGGTCTTCACTGACGTTGTAACGCACGATCAGGGCCATCGGGACGGTTTTCTTGCCGTGCATTTCCACCCGCCATTCGGCTTTTGCGCCGAGAGCAGAAAAACCGCTGGAGACATTGGTAGAAAGGTCCAGTGGAAATGCATTACCGCTGGGGTCAATCACATTCAGGGTTTGACGCGCATCCCCGTCCTCCCACTCCAGCATGTAACCGCCAACACCCTTACAGCGGCCTTTGGCCAGATGTTCATCGTTACCTTGGTCGTCCTGACAGGAGCTACCTTCCAGCTCACTGTAAACAGTCTCGGCTGCATGGGTTGGCAGGGAAAGCCCCAATGCAGCACACAGAATAAAAGCCTGTGGAAATATTTTCATAATATGTATCTCCTCGCGAGGATGAGTTAATAACAAACGCTCTATCTGACCGGATAAAACATCACCGGACACCCTATGAAATCGATTAATTCGACAAAATTTATTCTGATAGTTCAATGCTCTCGAAAGCATCCATTGTCCCCATCAGATTGCCACCACCATCGAACTGCTGGCCTTCGCCCACAGTTACGCGCACCCGTTTGCCCTTGAAACTGTCAGGCATGGCTGCGACTTCATTCCAGTTATCACACAAGGGGGCTGTACACAATCCAGTGTACTCCTCACCTTGCTCATCCTTGATGTTCAAGTAGCAGTTGTCGCCGCATTCGTAGCTGACTATTGTGGCGTCGAGCTGACGGGACGTAGCAGATATTGTGGAATCAGCGGATTCACCATTGCTCTTGCAGGGTTTGCTGGCGGCGACATCGGCAAGATCACGGGCTTGCTGGTTGGCATTCCCGGCAGGCTTGACCACATCGGTCACACAAACTTCGTCGGCGGTAATTTTGCTGACAACCAGGTAGGAAGTGGTCTTTTCAGGCTTTTCCGGATCTTCGCTGACGTTGTAGCGCACGATCATGGCAATCGGGGTGATTTGCTTGCCTCTTTTTTCCACCCGCCATTCGGCCTTGTCGCCCAGTGAAGAAAAGCCACTGGAAACGGTTGTCCATAAATCGAGGGGAAACGCCTTGCCACTGGGGTCAATTACATCCAGGGCCTGACGGATATCATCTTCCTGCCATACCAGATTGTAACCAGCCGTTCCCTTGCAACGGCCCTTCGCCCAACCTTCCTGCTCGTTGCCATCCAGCCCCTCACAGGAATTGCCGCTCAGGTTCGAATAAATACTATCGATTTTGACTGCCGCCGCATGTGCAGACAGTAAAGAACCCGCCATAAACAGCAGGGCCAAAGCCTTGAATGACTTTTTCATGAAACCTCCTTTCTCGCAGATGGTAGTTTTATCCCCTCGCAAACCCTCGCATAAAGCACATGCACACACCAGCATGTTTGTCAGGCAGGGGATTCAGGTTGAATTATTGCTTTCAGGCAGGAATTGCCTGACGTAGACAAACGATATGACCAAATAGACAGCTATCGACATCAGCACAAATATAAAAGGCGTCATAAAGTGACCCACATACTGAATAGATAATAAATTGAAGCTATTTTTGCATTAAAAAACATACAACTGCAAGTATAATTAACATGAAAAGTCAGTACGCATATCCCTCACATCCACAAGCCCAATGCTTCAGCGTTTTCAGATATTCATAAAGAATTTCATTTGCCCATTACATCTTGTGCTCATATGATCTATAAAATAGACTAATATCTCTTGCATGGATAATCTCAAGGAGGAGAATCATGTTAAAGATGTCGATACTTGCTTGTTTGTACGCCTGCCTGTTGATACCGCTGTCTGCCCAAGCCATGTACATTTGTCGCCCAAATTTCACGCGCACACCTCCAAAAATTGTTGGCTTAGAATATGAAGATGCGCGTATCACTCTTCTCGAAAATGGCTGGGAGCCCGTCCAGAAATCATTCGGCAGACTTCCGGAAACAGAGCGATGCGAAATTGAAAGCAACAAGAAAAGCTGCCAGTTCATCTTCAGGGATCCCCCTCATCACTACGCTCTGGTAGTTAAAGCGGAATATAACGTGGGTCAAACTGAACTGAAGGTGGTGGAGCATTCCTTCCGTTGCAGGATTTGATAATCCGCCTGACCGACTGTTACTCACTGTAACGAAAAATACCTCAATGAATTCAAAAAAATATACGTATTGTTACTTGAGAATGAATGCAGGTGGTGATACCTTGTGCAACCTTAAACTGTAACGAAGTGTAACCACAAACCCCGGTTCACCTATGCTTAGCTTGTGAGGGAGTGTTAAGCATTTAACCCGCTGCTCCAAGCCCGTGCAGCGGGTTTTTTTATTCTTCTTGACCCCCCGCGCGCTACGGATTGCCACCGCCTGACCATCAATTTGATATAAATCAAAAAATGACTTGATTATTGACCAATGTTGAACTATCCCTTATTGCTGTACGGTGTTTCCTCTCCTAGCGATAACAACAAGCGTGTAGTAATACTCCAACCACCTTGGAGCTTGCGGGCAAGACTGGAGAAGTCTTGCCCTTTTTCTTGCCACTCATCCGAAATGGAATTAAATCACCGCTGTGCGGGTCTATATGATCTAGAATCGTAAAATAATAGTATATAGAAATAATCAGGTATTCCAGCGGGCGCAACGTTACAGCCTGCGCCTGCGGACACCGTAGGAGTAAGATATGCTTGCCGGAATCCGTTATTCTGTTTCACATTGCACTGAATGGTTGTGGCAGCATGGTATTGACTGGCTGAACACCATCCCTCAAGAAGAAGACTTCAGCGCCCTGTGCAATTTTGAATTCCTTGAGCGCGAAATTCGCCCCGCCGATGTCATCCTGTTCGCTGGCCAGTCGCGCGTCAGCAAGGTCATCCAGACCATAGCACTATCACCCTGGACACATGCCGCTTTGTACGTGGGGCGTCTCAATGACATCCGCGACCCACGCGCCCGTTCCCGGCTGGCTGCCCATTACGATGGCGACCTGAGCGAACCACTGGTGGTGGAATCCCTGCTCGGGCAAGGCACCATCGTTACCCCGTTGCGCAAGTACCGCAAGGAACATTTACGCATCTGCCGCCCCGCCAGCCTGACCTGGCAAGACTCCGACAAGGTGGTGAGTTTCGCCATTGAGCACCTGGGCATGGGCTATGACGTGCGGCAACTGTTTGATCTGGCACGCTTCATGTTCCCGTATGCGATCCTGCCGCGCCGCTGGCGCTCCAGCCTGTTCCAGCACAATGCCGGGCAGCCGACCCATATCGTCTGTTCCAGCATGATTGCGCGCTGTTTCCAGCAAGTGCATTACCCCATCCTGCCGATTGTTCATACCCAACAACAAGATGAGGTGAGGTTCTACGAACGTAATTTCCGTTTGTTTTCGCCCAGTGATTTCGATTACTCACCCTATTTTTCCGTCATCAAGTACCCGGCCTGGAGTGCGGGGCAAGAGCCTGCCTACCGTACCTTGCCGTGGCATCATGATCAGGAGGCCCCTCATGAACTGGCTGACCCATTACCGCCGCCGTTACCTCACCCGCCCGGTCATGCGGTTGATGAAACAACAACTGCCACCGATCTCGAAGACCGAACAGGACGCGCTGGACAGTGGCAACGTCTGGTGGGACTCCGAACTTTTTTCCGGCAAACCGGACTGGCGTCACTTACGCGACCTGTCCATCAGCAAGCTGAACGCTGAGGAACAGGCGTTCCTCGACGGCCCGGTGGAAGAACTCTGCCAGCGTCTGGACGACTGGCATATTACCCACGAGCTGCGCGACCTGCCGCCCGACATCTGGGCATTCATCAAGCAAAACCGATTTTTGGGCATGATCATTCCGCAGCAATACGGCGGCCTGGGTTTTTCGGCGCGCGCCCATTCCGATGTGATCATGAAAATTTCCAGCCGCAGCGTAACCGCCGCTGTTACGGTGATGGTGCCCAACTCCCTCGGCCCCGGCGAGCTGCTGATCAAGTACGGTACGCAAGCGCAGAAGGATTATTACCTGCCGCGTCTGGCTGACGGGCGTGAAGTCCCCTGCTTTGGCCTGACCGGGTCCGAGGCGGGCAGCGATGCCAGTTCCATTCCCGACAATGGCGTGGTCTGCCGACAGGATTTCAATGGCGAAAAGGATGTGCTCGGCATCCGCCTCAACTGGGAAAAACGCTATATCACCCTGGGGCCGATCGCTACCTTGCTCGGGCTGGCGTTCCAGCTTTACGACCCGGATCATCTGCTGGGTAACAAGGAAGATGTCGGCATCACGGTCGCGCTGATTCCCACCCATCACAAGGGGGTGGAAATCGGCACGCGCCACTACGCGCTCGACCTGCCCTTCCAGAATGGCCCCAATCGCGGGCGCAATGTCTTCATTCCGATGGACTGGCTGCTGGGCGGACAAGCACAGGCGGGCAATGGCTGGCGGATGCTGGTGGAATGCCTGGGCGAAGGGCGCGGCATTTCCCTGCCAGCACTATCCACAGGGGCGGCCAAGGTTGCTTCGCGCTATACCGGTGCGTATGCGCGGGTACGCCAGCAATTTGGCCAACCCATCGGCTATTTTGAAGGCGTGGAAGAACCACTGGCGCGCATTCTCGGCAACACCTACATCATGGATGCCGGGCGTACCCTGACTGCCAGCGCCATCGATCAGGGGCAACGGCCAGCAGTCATTACCGCCCTGCTCAAATACCAGCTAACCGAGCGGATGCGGCGGCTGATCAATGACGCGATGGATATTTCCGGCGGCGCGGGCATTTGCATGGGGCCATCCAACTATCTGGCGCGTGCTTACCAGTCGATCCCGATCGGTATTACGGTGGAAGGGGCCAACATCCTGACCCGTTCGCTGATCGTGTTCGGGCAGGGCGCGATGCGTTGCCACCCATGGCTGCTGAAGGAAATCCAGGCGGTGCAAGTGGATGATGTGGAAGCGTTCGACCACGCTTTCCTCGGCCACATCAAACATATTTTCGCCAACCTGGGGCGCAGCATCTGGTATGGGCTGAGCAATGCAAGCTTCCTTGTGACCGGCACGCCCTATACCCGCCGTTATTACCGGCATCTGTCCCGGCTGAGTAGCCAGTTTGCCTTGCTGGCGGATTACGCTGCGCTATCGCTGGGCGGCAACCTGAAACGGCGCGAACGGCTATCCGGGCGCATGGCTGACATCCTTGCCAACCTCTACCTGTGTTCCGCCGTGCTCAGGCACTTTGAAGATCAGGGCGAGCCGGAAGCCGACCTGCCCTTGCTGGAATACGCCTGCACCTTGACCATCCACCGTGCCCAGCAGGCCATGCTGGCGGCTTTCCACAACCTGCCAAGGCCGTGGCTGGCGAAGACCTTGCGTACCCTGATGTTCCCGTATGGCAAGCCGTTCCACCCGCCACATGACAAGCTGATCCACGCCGTGGCGCGGCTGGCGCTGGAACCTTCCGCCACCCGCGACCGGCTGACCGCTGGCGTGTACATCACCAACGACCCGGCTGACCGCATGGGCCGTATTGAAGACGCTTTCCACAAAACGCTGGCCGCCGCTGAAGTTGAAAAGCAACTGCGCAAGCTGATCAAGGAAAGCAAGCTGGCAGCACATACCACCGACGACGCGATTGCCGAGGCGAAGGATAAAGGCTTGCTCGACAAGTTCAGCGTGGAAAGGCTACTGGCGGCGCGCAAAGCGGTGTTGAATGCGATTCGGGTGGATGATTTTCCGCAGGAGTATTTCCGTAAGCGGGAAGAAATCCCTCCCAATCGCCCCGCGTCAGGGGAGGGGCAGGATACACGGACAGTTGGGCGCTAGGCAGAGCAGAAACGGTGGGACTCGCAGGTTGTTTCCTCGCCCCTGCCCCACCTGCTACACTCAAACCATCGACACAGAGGAGGCACTGAGATGGGTGCTGTAGCTTACGACGACGATTTTTACAGTTGGACACTGGAACAGGCCAGCCTGTTGCAGCGCCGTCGGTTTGACGAAATTGACCTGGAACATCTGGTAGAGGAGCTGCAAAGCATGAGCGCACGGGAACGCCGGGAATTGCTGAGCCGTTTACGTGTACTGCTGATGCACTTGTTGAAATGGCAGCACCAGCCCCACTACATAGGCCGCAGAAGTTGGGAAAGGACGATCAAGACACAGCGCAAGGAAATCGGGTTCCACATGGAAGATAATCCGGGATTGAAACCGGAAGTGGGAAAGCTCATAAAACGCGCCTACGATCTGGCACTGGATGATGCCGAGGGGGAAACCGGCCTTTCCCGCAAACAATTCCCTGCTGAATGCCCATGGACATATGAGCAATTCATGGATGCTGACTTCTGGCCGGAACCAGCCGAATAAAATTGTTAACCCCACAGCAACCCGATGCTGTTAACATCAGCACATTGGCAAAATGTGAGGATAAAACTTGATGAGTGGGGTTTCTGTGTGAGCGGATTCCAGCATCTGCATCTGGAAACGGACGAAAGCAACGTTGTCTGGCTGAAGCTGGACATACAGGGCGAAAGCACCAACCTGCTCAACCCGGCAGTGCTTGAAGAGCTTGCCCGCGCCTGCGCCGCCATTCACGCCAGCAAGCCACGCGGGCTGATAGTCTGTTCCGCCAAACCCGGCAGTTTCATTGCGGGCATCGACTTCCGCCTCATAAGCCAGATCGAAACGACCGAACAGGCTTTGGCGCTTATCCACGCAGGCCAGAATGTCTGCCAGCAATTCGAAAACCTGCCTTGCCCCACTCTCGCCATGATTGACGGCCCGTGCCTAGGCGCTGGCCTGGAACTGGCGCTGACACTGGATTACCGCATCGCCAGCGACAACCCCATCACCCGTTTGGGTCTGCCGGAAATCAGGCTCGGCTTCCACCCCTGTTTCGGTGGTACGGTGCGTTCCACAGCCAAAATCGGCGTGCTGGATGCGATGGACATCATGCTCAAAGGCAAGCTGTTACGCCCGCAAACTGCGCTGAAAATGGGCCTGATTGATACCTGCGTACCCGCACACGAGTTGCGCGCCACTGCCATCCAGACCCTGCTGAAACCACCCACCAAGGCCAAACCAGCGCTGCATGTAGTCGCACTGAGCAAGCTTTCCCCTTCCCGCAAACTGGTAGGGGCGAAACTGCGCCAACAGGTCGGGGAACATACCCGCCCGGATCATTACCCTGCCCCTTACGCGCTGATTGACCTATGGGAAAAGCATGGCGGTCATCCGGCAGAAATGTACCAGGCTGAAGCCATTTCCGCCGCCAAACTGATGTTGGGTGAAACGGCACAGAATCTGGTAAGGGTATTTTTCCTGCAATGCCGTCTGAAAGCGCTGGGCGACAAAACGCTGTTCCAGCCACGGCACGTTCACATCATCAGCGACAGCGACAGCGATGCAGGCAAGGACATCGCCACATGGTGCACCCGGCAAGGCTTAACCACCAGCGAGCAGGATGCCAGCTCACTGGACAAGGAAAATCTGGCCAAAGCCGATGTGATCATTGAAGCCACCAGTGAAAACCTTCAGGCCCGGCAACAGCGCTTTGCCGGACTGGAAAAACTGGCCAAACCCGACGCCATCCTCGCCACCAACACCACCCGCATGCCACTGGAAGACCTTGCCGGAACCATGCACCAACCCAAGCGGCTGGTCGGGCTGCATTTCTGCACTCCGGTCATCAGTACACCCTTGGTGGAAGTAGTCTTTGACCCACACAACATGGATGGGAATGTGGTCACCCAAGCGAAAGCCTTTGTCCGCCGCATTGACAAACTGCCGCTGCCAGTGAAGAGCTCCCCCGGTTTTCTGCTTAACCGCATCCTCATGCCATACGTACTGGAAGGCATCCGCCTGCAACAACAGGGCGTGCCCGCTGCCGTCATTGATGCCGCCGCGCGTGATTTCGGCATGCCGCAGGGGCCGTTGGAACTGGCCGACGCCATGGGGCTGGATACTTGCCAACAAACCGGTGAAATTCTCGCCAAAAAGCTGGGGATGGAAATTCCTCTCGCCCTCTATCACATGACCAGGGCAGGCAAACTGGGGAGAAAAAGTGGTGAAGGTTTCTACCGTTACCGCAATGGCAAGATGATGAAAGAAGAAAAAGCCGAGTGGCAAGGCAACCGCGCCATGCTGCAAACCCGGTTGATCAAGCCGATGGTACGTGAATCCCGCGCCTGTCTGGAGCAAGGCATTGTGGAAGACGCCGACCTGCTGGATGCCGGGCTCATCTTCGGGGCTGGTTTTGCACCCTTCCGGGGCGGCCCACTACACTACGCACAAGCCAATCAACCATAAATTGATGTAGCAAACAAAAAAAGGTTTTTTACAACCATATAGAAAATAGAATATTATCTTTGTGGTAAACTTCAAAAACGATAAGATTGAGGTTGCCATGAATCTGCCTACTGTCAAGCAGCTCCGTTATTTCGTTGCTCTGGAAAGCCACGAACACTTCGGCAAAGCCGCCGAAGCGTGCTTTGTGTCACAATCCGCCTTCAGCACTGCCATCCGTGAACTGGAAACCACCCTTGAAGTTCAACTGGTTGACCGCACCAACAAAAATGTCACCGTTACCCACATAGGCCGACAAATTGCTGCCGAAGCAAGACGTTGCCTGCGTGACATCGAAAATCTGGTGGAACTGGCACGCAGTAACCATGCGCCACTGACGGGTGAATTGCGGGTTGGCGTCATTCCCACCATTGCGCCTTTCCTGCTGCCAGAAGTTTTGCCTGCCTTACGTAAAAAATTCCAGCAATTGCGCTTATACCTCACTGAGGACATTACCCAGCGCATTTATGAAAAGCTGATGAATGGTGAACTTGACCTCATCATCATTGCCTTGCCTTATGCCCTGCGGAATGTGGAAATCAAGCCACTGTTCCAGGATCGCTTCCTGCTCGCCTGCCGCGAAGACACCCAACACACCCGACCCAACCGCTACATTTTCGATGAACTCAACCCGGAAAGCATTTTGTTGCTGGAAGACGGACACTGCCTGCGCGATCACGCACTGTCGGCCTGCCACCTGCAAGACATGGACAAGGTAAGCCGTTTCACCGCCAGTAGCCTGTTGACCCTGATCCAGATGGTGGATGCTGATCTGGGCATTTCCTACCTGCCGGAAATGGTCAATGGTTCAGCGTTACTCAGTGGCACCAAGGTGAAAACCTGGCCATTACCGGAAGACAGTTTCCGTGAAATCGGGCTGGCCTGGCGACGCGGCAGTGCCCGCGAAACTGAATTTGCCCAGTTGGGTAATTTCATCGAGACAACCTGGCAAAAATACGCCAGCGAAATCCGTAATAAATAACGCCTAAACGACAGATTCACTGATTTTTTAGCGATAAATGTAATTTATCGAAGCCACTTATCGGGCTTACTCCTGCCTTCATGCTGCCTGCCATTACCCACAGGCTGATACTTATCTAAATATTGCCTTGACAACAACACAATCGTCCGAGGCCAATATGCTGGTATTATCTTTGCTCACAAGCCTGTTTGCTACATGGCTTGCACTAACACTCCTGAAGCCTGTCGCTTTGCGCGCAAGACTGCTTGATCTCCCCAATGGACGCAAACAGCATCAGGGTGCCATTCCCCTTATTGGGGGCATATCCATCTTTACCGGCCTGTCAGTAGCCGTTCTCTCGGCGCTGCCAGTAGACCATATCCTTTCTACCTGGTTGCTTTGCTCACTGGGCATTGTCCTGCTGGGCGTCGGCGATGATGCCGAAGACCTTTCGGTACGCCTGCGGCTGACCATGCAGATCCTGCTGACTTGCGCATTGTGTTCCGGTACCGGCCTGCATCTGGAAAACCTGGGTAACCTGCTGGGGCTGGGGGAAATCCATCTGGGCGTATTCGGCTACCCGCTCTCGGTTATCGCCGTCATTGCCGCCATCAACTGTTTCAACATGATTGATGGCATTGATGGGCTGCTGGGATTTGTATCCATGGTTACATTCGCCAGTCTGGCGCTGCTGTTTGGTGGCCATGAAAATCACTTCCCGGTATATGCAGTCGCCTTGCTGTTCATCGCAGCACTTGTTCCTTACCTGGCCAACAACCTGCTGCTGCCGCCATTCAAGCAGAAAGTGTTTATGGGCGACGCTGGTTCCATGCTGATCGGCTTCACCATCATCTGGCTGTTGATGGAAGGCACACAAAGGGCCGAGCCAGTGCTTCGCCCTGTCACTGCCCTATGGCTGATTGCCATCCCGCTGATGGACATGGCGCGGGTCACCCTCCAGCGTATCCGCCTTGGCAAATCACCTTTTGCCGCTGGCCGCGACCATTTGCACCACATCCTGCAACGTGCCCGGTTGAGCAAAATCCAGGTGGTGCTGCTAATTACCCTGCTGGCAAGCATCATGGCAGGTATCGGACTGCTGTCCGAGTGGCGTCAAAGCAATGAAACAGTGATGCTGGCGGGTTTCCTGCTGAGCTATTACATCTTCCAGTCTGCGGTCAATTACCTGGACGAAAGCGGCAAGGATCTCCACAGCCTGCTGGTACGCCTCAACCCGTTCACTCAAACTGTGCGGAAGATGCCTGCAAAATCCGGAAGTAAGTAACAAACGGTGGCATTTCCCCCGGCCTCAAACGCATGGACCGCTCCTCAAAGTAAGGGGGAGCGGTTTCATCCGTAAACACCTTGATCTGCATCCGGTACAACGGCTGCTGACTGGCATCCCAGAATGCACCACCGAAATCCGGCTGCACGTACTGTCCTTCCGATTCCTCCCGCTTGCTGAGGTAGGCATCCACTTTCGCGGCATCCCCTTCCGCTATCAGCAGCAGGGTCTGACGGGGAGCCAGCATCGGGTTGATGCCCGCCGCACCTGAATTGGCGGTCAGATAGCGGGTCAGGGTGTGATACAGTTGCGGCGTCATGCCCAGTACCTGCTGCAATTCCTCTATCCGCTCGAAAGGCGCGTCCTTGGCCCCAAATGGCAAGCCATCATTCTCGTAATCATTATCTTCCGCCCCGTTGAGACGGCGCAGGTCATCCACATCACGGAAATCCTCCAGCACATCCAGCATGTTTTCCATTAGCTGCTTATCCATGCCGGTTTGTTTGAGGATCAGTTGCAGCAACGGGCGGCTGGCGTAGTTGATGTCTATCAGGCCATTTTCACCCACCACGCGGATTTCGACTTTCGCACCTTCGTATTCCCAGCTTAACGGCGCACCACCCAGTTGCAGGTCACGCTCCTTGTTGGGCAGGTAAAGCTGCATCACCGCGTAATGGGCAGCGGCTTCGGCAATGGCGCGGGCGCTGGCGCTACGGCGGGCGTAATCCACCATGCTGGTTTCGGTGCGGGTGGCATAGACCAGACTGGCTGCAAGCGTCATCATGACCATGATCATCCATAGCACCACGATCATGGCAACGCCGTGTTGTTTACCCCGACTACTTCCCATAATCACTTACCTGCGGCAAATCAATCAGCATGTCCGGCCATGCGCGCTCCCCATCCGCCAGCGTCAGCTTGAGCATGTGCGGGTAGAACAGCTTGTCCTCCCAGTCGCTGAACCATTCGGGGTCTTCATCCACCTTTTCCAACTCATCCACACCAAAATATTCGAAAGCGGCTTCTTTCAGGCCATCAAATACCAGTACCGGCTCGGCGTCCTTGAATGCCTCATCCCAGGTCAGTTCCGGGCGGTAAGGGGCATACAGCATTTCCAGCGATTTGCCACGCCCGCTGCTGACAATATTCAGTTCGATCAGGAATACCCCGCCCTGATGCTGCAAGGGTTGCAGCGGCGCGGCATAACGCAGGGAGGACGAGGTTCCTGCAAAAGCGTAAATGCTTTCTTCTTTCTCACCCTTGATACGCACCACCATGGCCTGTCCCAACTGGCGGCGCAGGAAATCGCTGATCAGGCGCATGTCCTCGGTCTTGTTGATACGGGTATCGGCAGCATCCCAGCTACGCCCAATGGTATTGAACGCCGCAAACAGGGCGAGAAACAGTAGCGAAACCAGCGAAAAGGCAATCAGCATTTCGAGCAGGGTGAAACCGTGTTGCCGCCTCATGTCTTTTCCCCGAAACGCAACGAAGACAGGTGAAACTCGCGTTCTTTATCGCCACTGTTCCAGGTCACAATCACTTCGATGCGGTAGAGTTGCAGTGGCAGCGGGATTTTTTCCATTTTTTCATCAGGCTCCAGCGCGTCCATCACGACTTCCCAGTGATAGCTGGAACCTTGTTCCTCGCCGCTGACGCTGCCTTCCTCGACCTTGATTTCGTTGCCGATGGCGGCCATGCGCGATTCCGCCACCTGCACGGCGAAACTGTATTCATCCGCCAGCGCCACATTGCGCATGGACGAGCCGAACAGTTGCAGCAAGACGCCCACCACCAAACCCATTACCACAAAGGCAACGAGCACTTCGAGCAGCGAAAAACCAAGAGAAATCCCCCCCGGCCCCCCTTTTTCAAAGGGGGGAGCTGATCGAACCAAAAGTCTTATCCCCCCCTTTGAAAAAGGGGGGTTAGGGGGGATTTTCTTACTGTATCGAAACACGCCCTGTCACCCATTCCACGTTGATCTTGTAGGTTTGCTGGTTGTAGGCCAGCTCCACCGAACCGCCAGTTGAACTGCCATCCGGGTAAAAGCGGATGCCTCCCTGCTGGGCGGAATCCACTTCCGCAGCAGTCGTATTGATCTTTGCCATCACACTATTGGCAAGATTACGGCTGCCATCACCTGCCCCATCTTCAATCCAGAAGCGCTTTTCCTGGATATTCATTTTCCACAGGGTCGGCTGCTGGCGCATGACGGCCTGGGCGCGGGCTTGACGCAAGCTGGCGGCAACTTCCCGGCTGCTTTTACGCAATACCGGGCCGTCAGAGAGCGAAGTCGCCACCACGCCCATCAGGAACCCTGCCAGAATCAGGACAATCAATACTTCCAGCAGGGTAAAGCCTGCGGCTTTACCCCTCACCCCTAGCCCCTCTCCCTCAAGGGGAGAGGGGAACAAGAACCTCTCTATCTTAGCCCCTCTCCCCTTGAGGGAGAGGGGTTGGGGTGAGGGGTACTTCATTACTGTTTCCAGAGCGTAATGTCTGCATCTTCGCCTTCGCCACCGGCTGTGCCATCGGCACCAAAGGAACTCAGGTCATACGGTTGACCATTGCCGCCAGGACGCTTGTACTGGTAGTCGTTGTTCCACGGGTCTTTGGGCACATCGCCTTTTTTCAGGTAAGGGCCATTCCAGCCGCGTGCGCTGGATGGCTGGGAAACCAGTGCTTTCAAACCATCGGAACTGGTTGGGTAACTACCGACTTCCAGACGGTACATGTCGAGGGCTGCGCTGATGTTTTCGATCTGTACCTTGGCAGACTGGGTTTTGCCCTTGCCTAGGTATTTCATGGCTTGCGGGCCGACGATCCCGGCGATCAGGCCGAGGATGACCAGTACGATCATCAGCTCAATCAGGCTGAAACCACGTTGTTTGTTTGACAGTCGTTTGCATTGGGGTTTGCGTTGCATTACATGCTCCTTATTATTAGCTATTTTTTGCTCTTATTGTTGTTATTGGATTGGGGATCCTATTTCACCAGATCGGCCATATTGATCATCGGTAGCAACACCGAGCCAATAATCACCAGTATGGCGACCGCCATGATCAGAATCAGCACCGGTTCCAGTAGTGCCAGCATCTGTTTCACAGAGGTTTTGACTTCATCATCGTAAATATCCGCCACTTCACGCAGCAGATCTTCCATGCGTCCGGTTTCTTCACCGACACGCAGCATGTGCAAGGCGTATGGGGGAAATACGCCTTTGCCCAATAGTGTACGGGTCAGGCTTTCACCCTGCTTAAGGCTGTCGGCGGATTCTTCCACCGCTGCCGCCATGACCCGGTTGCCAATCGTATTTTTGGCGATATGCAGCGCGCCCAGTAGCGGCACACCGTTGTGTAGCAAGGTTCCGAGGCTACGGGAAAAGCGCGCGGTCTCAATCTTGCCTACCAGATTTCCGACCAGTGGCCAGCGCAACATGCTGCGGTCGAGGCCAGTACGCGCCTTTTCATTGGTCAACACGTATTGCACCAACAGCAGGGTCAGCAGGAAACCACCCAGCACCGCCCACCAGTAGTGCTGCAAGGTCGCGGCTGTGCCCATCACGATTTTGGTGATGGTCGGCAATTCCGCCCCCATGTCGGCAAACATCTGGGAAAACTGCGGCACTACAAAGGTCAGCAGCGCAATGATCGACACCACCGCCACGAAAGCCAGTATCGCCGGGTAAATCAGCGCGGAAATGACCGTGCCGCGCAGTTCTTTCGCCCGAGCCATGTACTCGACCAGTCGTGCGAGTGCATCGTCAATCGAGCCACCTGCCTCCCCCGCCCGCACCATGTTGACGTAAAAACGGGAAAACTTGCCACTGGACTCCAGTGCATCGGCGAAACGCTTGCCGCTGCGCACATCGTTCTGGATGCCTTGCACCAGTTCCTGCACTGGCGGCCTGTCGGTAATTTCCAGCAGGATGCCGAGGGCGCGATCCAGCGGTAGCCCGGCCTTGAGCATGGAAGACATTTGCTGGGTCAGGGCCATGACATCTTCCTGACTGACTTTTTTGCTGGCGAACAGACCACTGCTTTTCTTGCCGGAAGTTGCCTTGCCAGCACCAGCCCCTTTGCCAGCGATGATCTTGACGGGAATCAGCCCTTGCGCGTGCAGGTTTTCCACCACCTGATTTTCGCTGGTGGCTTCGAGTACGCCTTCCTTGCTGACGCCAGCCGGGGTGATGGCCTTGTAACTATACGCAGGCATTGGGGGTTTCCTCTGCTACGCGCAGCACTTCTTCCAGCGTGGTTACGCCCTTGAGCGCTTTGGCCAGGCCGTCTTCGTACATGGTGCGCATACCGGCCTTGCGCGCCTGTTCCTGCAATACGCCCGCATCTTCGTGCTTGAGAATCAGGCGGCGAATGGGGTCATCCATCACCAGCACTTCGTGGATGGCACTACGCCCCTTGTAACCAGTATTGCTACAGGCATTGCAGCCCTTGGCATGCCACAGGCGCAACTCGCCTTCCGGCTGGTAAAGGCGCAAGCCGAGTTCGGACTCAATCTCTGGTAGCACCGGATGCGATTCGCGGCATTGCGGACACAAACGCCGCACCAGGCGTTGGGCGAGAATGCCGTTGACCGTCGAGGTCAGCAGGTAATCCTCAATCCCCATATCCAGCAAACGGGTAATGCCGCTGGCCGCATCGTTGGTATGCAGGGTGGAAAGCACCAGATGGCCTGTCAGGGCTGACTGGATCGCAATCCGCGCGGTTTCCACGTCACGCATTTCACCGATCATGATGATGTCGGGATCCTGGCGCACGATGGAACGCAATGCATCGGCAAAAGTCAGGCCGATTTTGGGGTTGGCCTGAATCTGGTTGATGCCTTCCAGCTCGTATTCCACCGGGTCTTCAACGGTCAGAACCTTGTTTTCCGGCGTATTCAACTGGGTCAGGGCGGAATACAGCGTGGTGGTTTTACCGGAACCGGTCGGCCCCGTGACCAGAATGACACCATGCGGCGCATCCAGTTGTTGCTGGATTTTCCGCAAATTGTCGTCGGAAAACCCCAGGGTATTGAGGTCGAGCTTGACGCTGTGCTTGTCGAGCAGACGCATGACCACGCTCTCGCCATGCATGGTCGGCACGGTGGACACACGCATGTCGATTTCCTTGCCCTGCGCCCGTAGCTGGATGCGCCCATCCTGCGGCAGGCGGCGCTCGGCGATGTTCAGGCGCGCCATCAGCTTGAGACGGGAAATGATGGCTGCCGTCAGTTGCTGTGGTGGGGAATCAACTTCATGGATAACCCCGTCGATCCGGTAACGCACCTTCAGGTGGTTTTCAAACGGCTCAATATGGATGTCGGACGCACGCTGGCTCATGGCGTTGGTCATGATCTGGTTAACCAGGCGGATGACTGGCGCTTCACTGGCCATGTCCTTCAGGTGTTCGATATCATCCGCATGATCATCATGGCTGGTGATCTCGAAATCGTCTTCACTCCCCTCTTTCCTGCCAGCGTCGTTACCATACAGACGCTCAATATTGGCACGGATTTCGCTGGGAAGCCCAAGCAGCATCTCAACCTGCTTGCCACTGGCCATATACAGTGCCTGTCTGGCGAAATCATCCTGCGGGTTGGACATGGCAACGACCATACGTTCGTCTTCTGCCTGCACTGGCACAATTTCGGCAGCACGCATGTAGTTAATGGAAATACCGGGATTTTCCAGCGGAATGGAGGGGTAATCCTTGCTCAGCGCCATGCGCACATTCAAATGACGCGACAGGACGAAAGCCACTTCCTGCTCGGTCAGCATGCCCAGCCGCACCAGCACGCTGCCTAGCGGCTGACGTATCTCGGCCTGCGCACGCAAGGCACGCTCAAGATCAGTGGGTTTCAGTTTGCCTAATTTGACCAGCCTTTCGCCAAATCGCGCGGCTGGTGCCTGGGGTGTCGCAACCTGCATGGTTATTATCTTTATTATCTTGGGTTACACGCTCTAGGGCGCTGTGATTGGCCTGTGTGTTGTTAGCCCACCAGACCTTTTATTCGTTACTAGTCTTATGGATCAGTACCGGTCATGCAAGCAATTTCCTCCGAACGGTCGGAAAGAACCCCGTTTTTCCGTGACAATGCTACGCTCTGGATATTGGGCGCTGCTGGATGCAAAGCGCATAAGTCTCAAATACCAAGGAAACATAATATACCAATGCGCATTTTAAAAACCGCCGTTTTGGTGGCCATGTCCCTGCTGACCGGGTCTGGGTTTGCAGCAGGTGATGACAGCAAACTGGTTGTCGTGCTGGATGCCTCCAACAGCATGTGGGGGCAAATTGAAGGCCATCACAAAATCGAAACTGCCCGTGCGTCGCTTGCCAACCTGCTTGAAACGCAAGCAGAACAGGCAAACATTACCCTGCTTACTTACGGCAGCCAACGCAAATCGGATTGTAGCGACATCAAGCTTGCATCCGGCAGCCCTGCTGAAATACTTCAGCAGGTGGCAGACATCAAACCCAAAGGCCGTTCCCCCATCAGCGCCGCCATCACCCAGGCGGCAACTGCCGGTCATCGGATATTACTGATCAGCGACGGGCAGGAAAGCTGCGGGAATGACCCATGCGCTACTACCAGGGAACTGAAGGCAAGGTATCCTGACTTGCAAATCCATGTAGCCGGTTTTCCTGGCGACCCCGACCCACAATTGCAATGCATCGCGGACAACACTGACGGCAAACTCGTACTTGCCAGTGATACAGCGGCACTGGGTGCGTTGCTGAGTTCACCATCACCGGGCAGCGCAGAAGCAGGCAACAATCCGCCCAGCGCTACTGATACGCCGGGCAAACTGGAACTGACCCTGGGAGCGGGCGATGACCCTGCCAACCTGCAAGGCAGCTTCCTGATTTACGACGCGAATGATGAGCACATCAACAGTTTCACCGCCAGAACGGAGGTATCCCATACACTCCTGCCGGGCAAATACCGGGTAGATGTGCTGTGGAGACAATTCAAACTTTCCGCAACCCTGACCGTATCTCCAGATCAGACCACCACCTACCGTTTCAACATGGGCGGTATGGGCAAACTGAGGCTGGACGCCAAAGACACTGCGCAACAACCGGTCAATGTCAATTTCACGCTCTATACACAGGAAAGTGAGTACCTCTCCGATCACCTGCTGAAGTCCAGCATTAACGAGCAATTACCGGCGGGTGTGTATCGCATCAGGGCCGACTACGGCAATCAGACGCAGGATGCTACCATTGAAGTAACCGCAAGCAGTGAAGTTCAGTATACATTCGTTTTCAACCCGGCCAACTGAAAACAATTTATTGGCACAGCCCATGCTACTGATGCAGAATGCGTCAGGGGCGTGACGCTGTGATCTCGCTGGCGAATTCGCTAAAATGAAAAATATTGCAAACTTTCCCGAACCACTGGAAATGTCCCCGGTCTAATTCCATACCAGCTATAAAAACCTGGCATTGAGCCAATCATAAACACAGCTTGTTTTAAGGAGCTATCCAAATGAAAACTGTCATCTATTCCCTAAGCGCTGCTGCACTGGCTGCTGTATTGCTGTCTGGTTGTGGTGCTCCCATGACCAATGCCCAGACTGGCGCAATTACTGGCTCCGTCCTCGGCGGTGTTGTGGGTCACCAGTTCGGTGAAGGTGAAGGCAATACTGCAGCTACCATCGCCGGTACCGTTGCAGGCGGTTATCTCGGCAGCCAGATCGGCGCAGGTCAGGATCGGGTCTACTCCCAGCCTCAACCTCAACCTTATTACCGGCCTTACTAACTTAACTGGCGTGTAATAAAGTACCTTCCCTCCTGGGGGGGTATTCCCAAGACCAAGCAGAACAGAGGAGTTCTCTTATGAAAGTAACAATGGTACGTACTATCGCGGCATCCGCCTTGGCAACTGTCTTGCTGGCAGGCTGCGGCGGGGGCGCACCCATGAATAACGCACAAACAGGCGCGATCGTTGGCTCTGTTCTGGGCGGTGTAGTAGGCCACCAGTTTGGCGATGGCGAAGGCAATACTGTCGCAACCATTGCTGGTACCATTCTGGGCGGCTATCTGGGCACACAAATGGGCAGCCAGTATGATCGCCAGCAACTGGGCTATGCTGTTTCCAGCGGTAGTCCGGTCAGTTGGCAGAATCCACAAACTGGCTACCGCTATAATGCTACGCCGGGGCAGGCTTACACTACTTCCAACAATCAGGTTTGCCGCCCGGTCAACGTGGTTGGCTACATTGATGGCCAGCAGCAAAACATCCAGATGCAGGCATGCCGCCAACCCAATGGCCAATGGACTGCTGTTAACTAAGACAAACAGCAGGAATCTTTGGATCTTCCCCCTTCCTCCGTATATCGCGGGAGAAGGGGGTTTTGTACTACAATGTCCCCGAATTCATAACAAGAGCAAATCATGGACATAGTGTATGTACGCGACCTGCGCATGGATGCCCGCATCGGCATCTACGAGTGGGAAAAGCGCATCCGGCAAAAAATCCGCGTCGATCTGGAAATGGGCTGGGACAACCAGCGCCCCGCCGCCAGTGACGACATCAAGGACACCCTCAATTATAAAACTGCCAGCAAACGGGTCATGGAACTGGTCGAAAGCGACCACTACGAGCTGGTTGAACGTCTTGCTGAAACCATCGCCACAACCCTGATGCAGGAATTGCAGATTCCATGGATTCAGGTCACGGTAGGCAAACCGGGCGCGGTACGTGGTTCCAGCGAAGTTGGCGTAAGAATTGAGCGGGGTGACCGGCAGTGGCAAACGTCTTCCTGAGCATCGGCAGCAACATCAATCGCGAAGCCAACATCTGTTCCTGCATGCAACAATTGCGGCAGGATTTCGGGGATGTCAGATTCTCACGCATTTATGAAACCCCGGCGGAGGGTTTTGAGGGCGAACCATTCCTGAATCTGGTAGCGGGCTTTGCAACCGGGTTATCACTGGAAGGCATGCGGGACTATTTGCACAAGCTGGAAGATTCCCACGGGCGGGTACGCTGCAAGCAAAAATTCAGCCCCCGCACACTGGATGCAGACTTGCTGCTTTATGATGACCTGAATCTGCAACCGGAACAGAACCTGCCGCATAACGATATTCTCAAATACCCTTTTGTGCTGTTTCCACTGGCAGAAATTGCCCCCTCCATGCTGCATCCAGTGCTGCGGCTAAGCCTGGCTTCAATAGCGGCCCAAACCACCCTGTCCAGCGACATCCTCAAACCGGTTGAGCCAGATTGCGGATAATCCGTCATGCTCAGACGGCGAAGTGGTTTTTCAACTCATGAATGAAACGATCCAGTTTGTGATCCAGCCCACCCTGACGGCGACAGGCCAAACGCGCCAAAGGGTTACGGGTTTCCTGCATTTCCGTAAACGTAACGCGGGTTCCACCCGGAACAGCATTCAGACGGATCTGACGGGTTCCGTTGGTGCTGCCTTGCCGCATTTCCAGCAACAATTCCTGCGGCGGGTTTTCCTTAAGCTTGCGGATCGTGACCGGGCGACCATGCTCAGGCTTCTCGACCCAGCGCAAACCCTCATCATCATCCAGCATTTGCACACTGTTAATGCCGGTACGCCACTGCACCTGCACTTGCAGGTTACTGAGGGCTTCCCACACCTCCTGGGTTGCTGCCTTGACCAACTCAACACGGGTAACCTGCTGCCGTGGCGACAGCATGAAACCAACCAGGAATGGCAATAGCAGGAGCACTGCGGCCAGAGCAAGAAAAATCCACATCATTCGATTATTTTCCCTAACAAGCAATCCATCTTGAGACCCCTGATGCGCGTTATTGTTCATTTTCAGCATGACGAGCCAGAACCCAAAGGATACGGGCTGAATGGCTGAGCGACAAGCCTGACATATCGCCAAACGCAAAAAGCCCGGACAGGCCGGGCTTTAAAGAATCGCGGGCAACCAGATCAATTACTTGATCTTGGCTTCCTTGAACATTACATGTTTACGCACAACCGGATCGTACTTGCTGAACTCCAGTTTGTCTGGCGTTGTACGCTTGTTCTTGGTTGTAGTGTAGTAAAAACCGGTTCCTGCGGAAGAAACCAGCTTGATCTTGTCGCGACCACCTTTCTTAGCCATTTGCTGTTACCTCCGTAGATTAAACTTTTTCGCCACGGGCGCGCAGGTCAACGAGAATGGTGTCAATACCTTTCTTGTCGATGATACGCATACCTTTAGTTGATACACGCAGTTTGACCCAACGACCTTCGCTTTCACTCCAAAAGCGCTTGGATTGCAGGTTGGGCAAAAAACGGCGCTTGGTCTTGTTGTTGGCGTGGGACACATTATTACCTGTGACCGGACGCTTACCTGTTACCTGGCATACACGAGACATTGGGATACTCCAAATTCTGCGATTCTTGAAACTCTAAAGGCGCGTAAGGGTAGCAGAACACCAACCCCTAAGCAATACTGATGTCATAAATATGTCTATAGAGGCAGATCAGGCAAATCGGGCAGCAATTCCTGCAATTGCTGGTGGAACATCTGCGCCAGTTGCGGGGCAAGATCGTTATTCGGTGTATGCAGAAAAATACGGGGGCGCTTGCCTTCCTGCAACCAGCGGGCTGTTTGCGCCACCCAGCGATCCAGCCATTCATGGTTGGCTGCCAGCACCGGGTGCCCGATATAACGCAACACCGGGCGCTCCGCCGTGGCATCCAGTTGCACTGGCAAACGCGGCTTGCGGGCCTGCGCTTCGCGGGTGGCATCGTCATTTGGCGGGGCGGCATGCACCGGGCGGCTTTCGAAAATGATCCGGTCTACTCCCAGTTTTTCCAGCAAGGCATTGTAGGTGGCGCGTGATTCCGTATGGGTAAAAAAGGCAGGATGCCGCACCTCAACCGCGTAACGGTAATCGGCTGGCAGGCTGCGCAGGAAACTTTCCAGCATGGGCATCTCACCCGGTGAAAACGATGCAGGCAACTGCACCATCATGCCGTTGAGGCGCTGCCCCAGTGGCTCCATGCGTTGCAGGAATTCCTGCGTCTCTTTCGCTGTATGGATCAGATGATGCTGATGGGTGATGGAACGCGGGAACTTGAAACTGAAACGGAAGCTTTCCGGAGTGGCGGCCACCCAGCGCAGCACCATTTCAGCCGAAGGCACGGCGTAAAAAGTGGTGCTGCCCTCGACCGCATTGAACACCTTTGCATATTGCGCAAGAAACTCTGCCGGTTTGGCATCGGCGCTGAACAGCGTACCTTTCCAGTGAGCATTCGCCCAAATGGGCGCACCAAGATAATAAGGCAGTGGATTCATCCTTTAAGTCCAATACTTTAATATCAAAAGCTTAGCATAAAATATCAAATACTTACAACAAAGGAGCCAACAGCCGGGCAATACTTTCCATAAAACGCGCGGTTTTATCCAGTTTACGCCGCTTATGCAGGGTCACCTCCTTCGCCTTACGGCAAATGGCGCGAAAATCCTGCTCCAACTTTCCGGCGATTTCCTGGCCGTAAAAAAAGATGTTGCCTTCAAAATTGAGGCGAAAACTGCGCTGATCCATGTTCGCCGACCCCAGCGTAGCAAAATTGCCGTCAATCATCACCGTCTTGGCGTGCGGCATGGCACGGTGCATTTCAAATACCCGTGCCCCGGCAACCAGCAGCTCATCAAGGAAAGAACGTCCTGCCGCCTGCACCAGCGGATGGTCGGAATGCCCCGGCAGCAGCAGGCGCACATCCACTCCCCGCAAGGCCGCCGTTTGCAAGGCCATCAGTATTGGCCGGTCAGGCACGAAATACGGCGTCTCGATCCAGATCCGCTCACACGCCAGATTCATCGCCGCAAATAATATCGTGTGGATAGCCTGCCAGCGTTCATCCGCTGGCCCGCTGGCAAGAAACTGGGCGCAAACTCCCCCCCTATTGTCCAGTGCAGGAAAATAGGTTTCACTCACAAGATCTTCGCCAGTCGCGTGATACCAGTCCTGACAGAATACTTCCTGCAAACCATAAACCACTGGCCCCTGAATACGGGCATGTAAATCCTGCCAGGGTTCCGCCAGCCCTGCGTAAACATCGCCGACATTCATCCCACCAGTAAAAGCTATCCTGCCATCAATCACTGCGACCTTGCGGTGGTTGCGGTTGTTCAGATTCAGGCGGCGGCTCAGGATATTGACCTTGAGAAAGCGTTCGACATGCCCCCCCACCGCCAGTAATGGCGCAAAGAAACGCTGCTTTGCCTGCCGCGAACCGACATCATCCAGCAACAGCCGAACTTCCACACCGCGCTGCGCAGCCCTGACCAGTGCATCCCGCAGACGCTCGCCGGTAAAATCCGGCTCCCAGATATAATAGATAAGGTGAATATGCCGGGTTGCAGTATCAAAAGCATTTTCCAGCGCGGCAAACACATCCCCGCCATCACGCATGGTGTCGACGCTGTTGCCTGCCAGCGGGCCGACATCATCCAGCTTTCTGGCCAGCTTCAACAAGGAAGGGGAAATACCCATGATCTGCTGCGTACCATCCAAATCGGGCTGGACACGTTCCAGCGAGCGGGCCAGCTTTTCCTCGACCTTGCGCCGTTTGCGCCGCCGCAGATGCAGGCGGGTCGTGCCAAAAAGCCAGAAACTCAGTAATCCGAGAAAAGGCAACAACACTATAACCAGTACCCAGGCCAACGTTGCACCCGATTCCCTGCGCTGCGATACCACGGTTGGCAGCAGGATCGCCACGATGAGCACATCCAGCAACAACAACCCCGCATTCAACCAGCTTGTCAGATAGGTACTCAAATCGGCTCCTGTTGATACCATGCATCCCGTTGATCATCAAATATTACAATATGGGTTGCCCTGCGATATATAAGGGGCAACCCTACGTTGATCTGATTTTACTTTTGCCGTTTCATTGATATGGTAGTATGCGCAAGCAAACCCAAGGATCACAACAAAAAAGCATCGTTACCATCTAGGAGGAAACACCATGGCAATCGGACATGCAGTACAGAAAGGCACGCTAATTTACATTTATAATGTCGATGGAAGACAGACAACATCTGTATCCGCACCAGGTCGCTGGCCCAGCGATGGGTTGAAAGGCTTCACACCCAATGCAGTACATATCCAGAAAGGCACCCTGATTTACGCTTATGATGAATGCGGTCACCAGCTAGGAACGCCCATCCCTGTCAGTTCGGGCAACATTGGCTACATCCAGGCCGCCAGACAGGCAGCATCCAAAACACCCACGAAACAAGTAATGAAACACACAAGAGTAACTCTGGAAGCACTCTCAGCCTAAAAAACATTCCGGCTGTATAGCTGATAACTCAGCCCCCCTCACAACTGGTGAGGGGGGCTTTTTTTATGCCAGTTTTTAGATCAATAAAATAAAATTATCAAATTAATAAAAATAATGTTAAGCACATCCAAAAAAACTGCTATATATATAGTTTACAGCAAGCATCTTTATTGCCAGGCAGAAATGGCCGTAGGGGTGTTGGGCTGCTGTTTTGACGCATAAGCATAAAACCTTTAAGGCATTGTTATATATCATTTTTCAAGCTGAAGATCTTTTCTGAAGTTCCAGCCTGATGTTCAGCACTTAAAACGAATATTAATCATGCATTGGTTATTAGCAACATAATCTTTTAGATGACCTGCGATACTGAGGTAATGTATGACACCAACAGTGAGTATTGGCCTTCCCGTCTATAACAGGGAAAAACTTATCAAAGAGACACTGGATTGTCTTCTGACGCAAAGCTTCACCGATTTTGAAATCATCATTTCCGATAACTGCTCAACGGATGATACGGAAAGCATCTGCCGGGAATATGCCCAACGCGATTCCCGCATCCGTTACATCCGCCAGCAGCAAAACCTTGGTGTTTTCGGCAACTTCCGCTTTGTTCAGGGTGCGGCAATCGGCAAATACTTCATGTGGTTTTCTTCGGATGACCTGTGCGAACCGGAATTCATCAGCTCCATGGTGGAATGCATGGAAGCGCACCCGCAACTGGCACTGACCATGACCGATGTCAAAACCATCTCCGACACCGGCGAAATCGTTCATGTTGACCGCATGGAGGCCATACGCCTGCCAAAAGTTCTGGGACATGACGCCGAAAACCGCCTGTTGTTTTTCAACTACGGTGACCCCAATCACCTGTATCACTGCATTTTCGGCCTGTACCGCACTGATATTGTCCAGCAGTGCGAATTTCCCTCCAGAGCCTGGAAAAACATGGTCGCAGATCTGGAAGTCCCATTCCTGGCGCAAATTGCAGCCAGAGGCTCCATCGCCACGCTAACGGTTCCCCCGCTAAAGATTTACCGCTCTCATACCGATTCCACCTTCGTCAAGGAAATAAAAAAGCGGCGGGTGATTGACAAGGTTATGCGCGGTATCGAGGTTCGCTGGTTATTGGTCAAGGCAGCCTTGAACAATGACTTGCCCCTGAATATCAAGGCCCAACTATTTGGCAGGATATTCACCTCTTCCGCCTGGTCGCTGAAAAACTTCATCCGTGGCAGAAGCGTCATCGCGTTGAATCATTGAGTTCCTGCTTTTAATGTGGCAAATCAATTGCCCTGCTACGTAATCCGATAACGGGTTACGTAGCAAAAAGCATCACACTTTCAGTAGAATTCTAGGTTCTGTTGACATTTCATCGAGTCCAAATGAGTATCGCCGTGATTTTGAGGAACCCGAGAAAGTTCCTGGCTTTCTTGTCAAAGCGTGAAAAGACGCGGCGGTAGTGCTTCATCTTGCCAAAGAAGCACTCAATCAG
>JAHJJD010000013.1 GCA_018822845.1 Gammaproteobacteria bacterium
AGTGTCTGTGTTGGCGAAAGAAGTGGGGCAAAGGGCTTGGTCTACAAAACAAGGTCTATGCCTTAAGGAGCCTGTCAAGCTCACTTTGCCTCATATGATGGTAGCTAACCACCATAGGGAATAAGATACAAGGAGCTTGCCTTGCAAGCGATCTGCCGCCTCCAATCAAACTGCCAGACTCTTGCTCACGATCTCGTAAACATCTCCCGACAACCCTTCATGTGCCTGAATGCGCTCCAGTTGCGCCTTCATCAGCCCGCTACGCACCGGCTCATAATGCCGCCAGTTCATCAACGGACGCACCATACGTGAAGCAATCTGTGGATTCATGGCATCCAGTTGCAGCACATTGTCAGTGAGGAATGCATAACCGCTGCCGTCTTCTGCATGGAAATGTAGCGGGTTGCGCAGCGCAAAGCTACCAATCAGCGAGCGCACCTTGTTGGGGTTGCTGAGGGTGAACAGCTTGTGCCCCATCAAGCTTTGCACCTGCCCCAGCGTTTCCGGCAAGGAAGAAGTCGCCTGCAAGGCAAACCATTTGTCCATGACCAGGGAATCGCCCTGCCAGCGGTCGTGGAAGTGTTGCAAGGCTTCGGCGCGTTGCGGGCAGCCGATATGGTTCAACACAGCCAGGGCAGACAGGGAATCGGTCATATTGCCTGCCTGGAAATATTGCTGACGACAAGCCTCGTGGATGCCTTCATCATCAATCCTCCCCAGATAGGCCAGACAGACATTCTTCAGGCTGCGACGGCCAATGCTGGTCGCATCCGGACTGTACCCCCCCTGATCCTGCAAGGCTTCATACAGGGCTTCCAGATCAAGGCGCATGGCCTTTGCCAAAGTCGTGCAAACGAACTCACGCACCGCATGGATGGCTGCCGGGTCGGAAGGCCGTGCCGCTTCGGCAATGTCCGCCTCCGACGGCAGTTGCAGCGCTTCCGCGCGCAGGGCGTAATCCAGTGTATCGTCGGTCAGCACAGCCTGATAGGCGCTGATGAAATCGTCTTCCAGGCCAAAAGCTTCACCCTGTTTATGCGACTCCAGCATATTGAGCATGGTCTCCATCACCAGACGCTGACCAGCATCCCAACGGTTGAATGCATCGCTGTCGTGTTTCATCAGGAACACCAGATCGGCAGTGCTATAGGGGTAATGCAGCTTCACTGGTGCAGAGAAACCACGCAGCAGCGAAGGAATTGGTCGTTCGGGCACGTTTTCAAACAGGAAAGACTGTTCCGCTTCGGTCAGACGCAAGACCTGACTTCCTGCGACTCCGCTCAGCCCTTCGACTCCGCTCAGGGCACGGTTCGAGGGCTGAGCGGAATCGAAGCCCGTTGCATTCGAAGGGAACAAAAAACCCACGTCCAGCGGAATCAGGAATGGCTGCTTGGCATCCGCTTCCGGCGTGGCCGGGCAACTCTGGCGGAAATGCAGGGTGCAGGTTTGTGCCTCCGCATCGTAATCCATCGTCACATCGACACGCGGTGTACCTGCCTGATCGTACCAGCGCTGAAACTGGCTGAGGTCGGTTGCATTCGCATCCGCCATCGCTGCAAGGAAATCCTCAGTAGCAACCGCCTGCCCGTCATGGCGCTGGAAATACAAATCCATGCCCTTGCGGAAACCGTCGCGCCCCAGCAGGGTCTGGTACATGCGCACTACTTCCGCACCCTTTTCATACACAGTCACGGTGTAGAAGTTATTGATTTCCATATAGGAAGCCGGGCGAATCGGATGCGCCATCGGGCTTGCATCCTCGGCAAACTGGTTGGTGCGCAGCATCCGCACATCCTCAATGCGCTTGACCGGGCGGGAATGCAGGTCGGAAGTGAACTCCTGATCACGGAACACCGTCAGCCCTTCCTTGAGCGACAACTGGAACCAGTCGCGGCAGGTGACACGGTTACCTGTCCAGTTGTGAAAATACTCATGGCCGATAACCGATTCGATATTGATGTAATCCACGTCGGTAGCGGTTTCCGGGCTGGCAAACACCAGTTTGGAGTTGAAAATGTTCAGCCCCTTGTTTTCCATCGCCCCCATGTTGAAGTCATCGACGGCAACGATCATGTAAATGTCGAGGTCATATTCCAGACCGAAACGCTGCTCGTCCCATAACATCGCCCGTTTGAGGGACTGCATGGCGTGGTCGCACTTGTCGATATTGTGCGCTTCGGTATAGATGCGCAGGGTCACATCGCGTCCCGAGCCGGTCGTGTAATGGTCTTCCACATGCTGCAAATCGCCCGCCACCAGCGCGAACAGGTAGGCAGGCTTGCGGAACGGATCTTCCCAGCGTGCCCAGTGACGCCCGTCGGGCAAGTCACCGCTGCCGGTCAGGTTGCCGTTGGCCAGCAACACCGGGTATTTTTCCTTGTCCGCCAGAATCTGGGTGGTGAACACTGTCATCACATCCGGACGGTCAGGGTAATAGGTGATCTTGCGGAAACCCTGCGCCTCGCATTGGGTGCAGAAATTACCGCTGGATTTGTACAAGCCTTCCAGTGAAGTATTGTTTTGCGGGTAAATGCGCGTGACGATTTCCAGCGTACACATCGCGGGTACATCATGGATGCTCATGCCTGTGTCGCTAAGGGTGTAATCCCCGGCCTTGAGCGGCAGGCCATTGAGGCGGATTTCCATCAGTTCGAGTTCTTCGCCGTAAAGCTCCAGTGGCATGTCGGCAGCGATAGCCGGATTACGGCGGTAATTTGCCACATTGGTAACTTTAGTGGAGTCTTCGCCCAGTTCAAATACCAGCGACAATGCGTCGACACTGTAGGCCGGGGGGCTGTAGTCCTTGAGGTAAATGGTTCTCGGTTGTCCTAACTTCATTATTTTATCTCTTCAATTACCAACATCATATAAGGATTTGAGGATAGCAGCATGTTCGGCATGTTGCTTGCTGATTACGCCCAGACGCAATAACAGGTCAATATTGACCAGGTTGCAATTATCCTTGAACCCGGTGGTCAATTCTGTCAGACGGGCGATTTCCGCCAGTGGCATCAGTTCAAACCCGATCACTTCGCCATCAGTATTTTCCGGCACAAAATCTTCCGGCAACCACAAGTCGAAAATGTAGATGGTGGAATTGTCCAGCCCGCGCCAGCCTTGCTGCCGGTAACTGACCGTACCAACCATTTGCGCCTGTTGTGCCAGTTCTTCGGGAATGTTGGCCTCCTCCTGGGCTTCCTTGATAACGTTTTCCAGCAAACCCAGCCCGACTGGCTGTCCGCCAGCCACCATCTGATCCAGTTGCCCCGGCCAGAAAGGCTTGTCGAGGGAACGGGTTCCCACCCATACATGGATGCCATCAGCCTTCCGCACCAGCCCGTTGACGTGGATGCCGAAAGTTTTTATCCCCATGAAACTGGTGGCGGCACGTTCGATTTCCAGTTCAGCATGGCCACCGAAACTGTGCGTAACCGGGTAGGCTTCCGCCACCCAGGTGTCGATTACCCCTGCTGCATACAACTGCTGGAATACCGGGGCGACTGCGGCTGTCCGCTGCGCATAATCCTGCAAGGCCGGGTTCAGCCGCACCTGTGAACTGGTCACGCTAAAAACATCCGGCCAGTCGGCAAGATGCCGGGCGAAAGCTGGTTCTACCTGCCCGTAAACACGTTCGTCAATCAGCAAGGCATGGTAATGGGTTGGATCAAAATTATTGCAAGCCTGGATACGGTCAAGGTAACTCATGTGTGGATGGTCTTAGTGGTTGTTTCTGGGCGAACTGGTTGGCGCTTTGGTAAAACGTCCAGCCCAGCCAGAGTACAATCAGTATGCCTGCAACAGCAAGTACCCGCCCAAGCTTGCGCACCATGCAGGAAAACTTTTGGCAGCGCTGCATGTCGGCGTAGATTTCCCGATTAATATACCCCTGCGCCTTGTTAAATTCAGTAAAATCAATACTAAAGGTTTCACCTTCGTTATGCAGCAACAGGGATTCCACCAGCGGCGTTTCACGCGCATAAACGGAACGGGCGGAATCAATCAGGCCAGCCTTGTCAATCGAAGTTACGCCATTCACCTTACGCTGACGCCCATCCGGCTCAATCAGGTGCCAAATAATGGAACCTTTTTCGTCTGAAATCGGTGTATGGTTAACGGTCTGTATGGTGTAGGTCTTTTTCATTAATTATATACGCCAGTATGCAGGTGGACTGGCGCGAGATTACCACACCCTCACCAAGGCTTATTCAAGATTACGATGAATAGCTATCGGAATGAATTTTTCCGGCAATGGGCTGGGCAACAATTTCGGTGCCCATGCATGACCATACACCACTTCATAAGTGGCTGGATAATTCCCGTCCTTTTGGCGAAACTGCTCGTAAGCCTGCAAAAATGCCTGCAAATGCGCCTTACCGGTGAGGCCATGATTGCGCCCGGAGGTAGCATTATTCGCCCCAATCCCCTTGAGATCACGCAGCAAACCACGCACATCGGCGTAAGTCAGGGTAATCATTTCCATATCCATCACCGGATCGCGGAAACCGGCCTGCACCAGCGCATCACCCACATCGTGCATGTCGACGAAACGGCTGGCATGGGTATAGCCATCCACCTGACTCCAGCTTGCTCGCAGCTCCTTGAGCGTGTCGGGGCCGAAAGTGGCGAACATCAGCAGGCCGTTGGGTTTCAATACCTGTACAAATTCGCGGAACACGGCAGGCAGGTCATTGCACCATTGCAACATCAGGCTGGAAATCAGCATGTCGGCGCATTGCGGCTGGAATGGCAGGTGCGCAGCATCTGCACACACGCCTTGCGGCTTGCGGAACCAGCCACCCCGGCTCCGGGTTTTCTGCACCATGCTGTGGGCAAGGTCAACACCGATGATGCGCGCTTTCTTGTAACGCTTGAGCAGGTGCCCGCTGATGAAGCCAGTGCCGCAGCCCAGATCAAGCACGGTTTCAGGTTGCATCCTGATCAAATCCAGCCGTTCGGTCAGCCGTTCACCGATTTCGCGTTGCAAGACAGCATTGGCATCATAGGTCGCTGCGGCGCGCTCGAAACCCAGACGGGTCTTGTGTTTGTCGAGTTGGTAGCGGCTGTTGGGGTCAATGCTCATCCAGAAAGGCCCTGACGTGTTCCATGAAAAGCTCCGGGTGGGTGGCGAAAGGCACATGCGCCGCACTGTTAAGCAGCGCGATGTGCTTATACCCCATTTCCGGCAGCGCGTCAGCCAGTGTCGGCGGAATCAGCTTGTCCAGCCGCCCCAGCATCCACACTGTCGACTGCTTGACCGGCATCCGCGCAAAATCTGCGCTGGCGAGGATATTGAGGCCATCTTCCAGCGCCTGCATGGAAGCCGGGTGCTGCATGATGCGTTCGCGCAAGGCGTTGACAGAGCGGCTGTCGGTTTTGACACCAAGAAATTGCAGGGCGAAAAAGCGCCTGACCGTACCCTGATAATCGGTTTGCAGGTTGCTGGCGAAGTTTGCCAGCACATCGGGGGCAAGACCGTACCGCCAGTGTGCATCCGCCACGAATTTGGGCGTGCTGGCAATCTGGATCAGGCCAGCGACCCGTTTCGGCAAAGCGTGCGCCAAGCCTTGCGCAATCAGGCCACCCAGCGACCAGCCCATAATGATGGCGTCTTGTGGAATGTGGTCGGCAATCTGATCGACAGCAGTTTCCAGCAAGCCCAGCGGCAAGCGGCTGTTTTTGCCATGCCCCGGCAGGTCGATGCAGGTGACTTGGGCGATCTGTTGTAATTCCGGCAGAACCGGTTCCCATACGTGGCTGTTCATGCCCCAGCCATGCAGGAGAACCAGAGGTCTGCCTTGTCCATGAATGTTGGTATACAATGCGTTCACGTTTTAACTCTGCCAAATAACGGGTTTATCATGCCATATCTGCTGATTGTACTTGCTTACCTGCTCGGCTCCATTTCTGCCGCCATCATTACCTGTAAGCTGATGGGGCTGCCTGACCCACGCACGGTCGGTTCCAATAATCCGGGCGCGACCAATGTGTTGCGTCACGGGGGCAAAAAAGCAGCGGCAATTACCCTGCTGGGGGATGCGCTCAAGGGGCTGGTTCCGGTGCTGGTTGCCCGTTTCATTTTCGGGATCGACGATTATACATGGCTTATCCTGATTGGTATCGCCGCATTTCTGGGGCATCTGTACCCGGTTTTCTACGGCTTCAAGGGCGGCAAAGGTGTTGCGACCGCCATTGGCGTGTTCCTTGGCGTCAATTTCTGGGCCGGGCTGGCGTTCATTGCAACCTGGCTAGTCATGGCGAAAGGCTTCAAGATTTCCTCACTGGCCGCACTGATTGCCACTGCCCTGTCGCCGCTTTATTTCTGGGTGCTGAGTGACGGGCACGGCCTGCTGACACTGGGCGTGGTGATCATCGCCTTGCTGATTTTCTGGCGGCATCAGTCCAATATCCGCAACCTGCTGTCTGGCAAGGAAGACAAAATCCAGTCGCGGGAAGGCGCGGAAGAAAGTATCACCGACGAGGAATAATGGTTATTGACCTGAGCAAATCCATAAACAACATAGGAGACGAAACATGAAATTCAAGGTTGAGAAAATGATGTGCGGCGGCTGTGTGAACAACGTCAAGACCAGGCTGGAAGCGCTGGAAGGCGTGGACAGCGCAAACGTCGATCTGGCATCCGCCAGCGCCGAAGTTGAAGGCAGCGTGGATGCGCAAGTCATCATTGATACCCTGAATGCAGCCGGTTACCCCACCAGCCTGCAAGACGAATAAGGCGCAAGCCGGAGCCAGCAACATGACCGAGCAAACCCTCCGCCTTTCCATCACCGGCATGATGTGCGCCGGTTGCGTGAGTGCGGTTGAAACAGCCCTGCAAACGGTGGAGGGTGTCACCCAGGCCAATGTCAATCTGGCCGAACGCACTGCCATGGTAACGGGGGATTTCAACCCCGATGCCGCCGTAAATGCGGTCAAGAGCGCCGGATTCACCGCCGCCGTCATGCAGGGCCGCAGTGCCGAAATCGAAAAGGAAGCGCATGAAGAAGCGCATTACCGGCAATTGTGGCGGCGCGTCTGGGTAGCGGGAGTTCCCGGCGCTTTCCTGATGATCGGCGACATGATGCTGGGCATTTTGCCGGGCATGGAAGGCTCCGGGCGCTGGTTCTGGCTGGCGGCGGGGCTGGTTACACTGGCGGTCATGATCTATTCCGGCGGCCACTTCTACAAGGGCGCGTGGCAACAGCTCAAGCACCATAGCAGTAATATGGACACGCTGATTGCACTCGGCACCGGTACTGCCTGGTTGTATTCGATGCTGGTGGTACTGTTCCCCAACATTGTTCCCTCACTCGCCCGCCATGCCTATTTCGAAGCCGCGCTGGTCATCATCGCGCTGGTCAGTTTCGGCAATGCGCTGGAAATGCGCGCGCGCGGACGCACTTCCGCCGCCATCAAGAGCCTGATGAAGCTGCAACCGCCGATTGCCCACGTCATCCGCAACGGGCAGGAAATGGATCTGCCGCTGGAGGAAGTCGGGCTGGAAGAAACCCTGCGGGTGCGTGCGGGCGAAACCATTCCGCTCGATGGCAAGCTGCTGGAAGGCCAGTCGCACGTGGATGAATCCATGCTCACTGGCGAATCGGTTCCGGTCGCCAAACAGACGGGCGATGCAGTTACCGGTGGCACCATGAATGGTTCCGGCAGCTTCCTGATGCAGGTTAGCCATATCGGCGCGGATACCGTGCTGGCGCAAATCATCGAGATGATCCGCAAGGCGCAAAGCTCCAAGCCACAGATCGCGCGGCTGGTGGACAAGGTGGCGTCGGTGTTCGTGCCAGTGGTGGTTGCCATTGCCATTCTGACCTTCATCCTGTGGTACTGGCTGGGGCCGGAACCCAGCTTGAGTTACGCGCTGGTCACATCCATGACCGTGCTGGTGATCGCCTGCCCGTGTGCGCTGGGGCTGGCCACGCCGATCGCCATCATTGCAGGGGTCGGCAGGGCTGCGCAATCCGGCATCCTGATCCGCAACGGCGAAGCTCTGCAACAGGCCGCCAAACTCGACACCATCGTGCTGGACAAGACCGGCACCATTACCCAGGGAAAACCGTCCCTCAACGCCATCCATGTGGCTGGCGGGCAGGACGCCGAGCGTTTGCTGCAAATCACCGCCACACTGGAACGCGGTTCGGAACATCCACTGGGCGCGACCATCCGCGCCGCCGCCAAAGACAAGGGGCTGCAAGATTTGCCGGTGAAAGGTTTCAACGCAATTGCCGGACATGGTGCACATGCGGAAGTCGACGGGCACTCTTACTACGTAGGCAACACCCGCCTGATGCAGCAGCAGGGACTGGCGCTGGAACCCTGGCAGGGACACCTGCGCGAACTAGACCAGCAGGGTCAGACGCCTGTCTTTCTGGCGGATGCACAACAGATTCTGGCGCTATTCGGCATCGCTGACGCCATCAAGGAAGATGCACAAGAGAGCATCCAGCGCCTGCGCAATCTGGGGCTGGAGGTAATCATGCTGACGGGTGACCGGCGTGAAGTGGCGCAACACATTGCCCAACAGGTCGGAATTCAAACCCTGCACGCGGAGGTATTGCCTGCCGATAAGTCCGAAATCATCGCCAACCTGCAACAACGGGGACGCAAGGTAGCCATGGTCGGTGATGGGGTGAACGACGCTCCAGCATTGGCGCGCGCCGACGTTGGCATCGCCATCGGCGCGGGCACGGATGTGGCCATCGCCGCCGCCGACATCACCCTGATGGGCAGCTCACTACGCGGCATTGCCGACGCCATCGCCATATCCAAAGCGACCAACCGCAATATCTGGCAGAATCTGTTCGGCGCGTTCGTTTACAACTCGCTGGGCATTCCGGTGGCTGCGGGCTTGCTCTATCCCTTCATCGGCCTGCTGCTGAACCCGATGATTGCCGGGGCGGCGATGGCACTGTCATCCGTTACGGTAGTGACCAACGCCAACCGGCTGGCGGCATTCCGGTTACGATAAGCATGCCTTAATCCAACTACCACAACAGGGTTATTGGCTTACGCGCCCCCTACCCCGATAATTCTGAGTAATCATCTGGGAATAAGGAACCTCGCGTCTTGCAGCTTTCCAACGAAGACAACCTGCGCCTGAACGTACTGCTTGCCCAACCTTTGCAGGCAGTACGCATCAACGAGTCCACTATGACCGTCCATGCCCTGACGGAAAAAGGTGAAGCAAAGGTGCGTCTGAATCCGACCGCCCGCGATGAACAATACCTGCGCTGGGTACGCGAATTGCTGTCGACCAAAGTCACTGGCTCCCCCGGCGGCTACCCGGTATTCCTGAAACGCTGGACCCGCATGGGCCACACCCGCAATAACCTCGAACAAATGCTGCTGCTGGGCGAACCGGAAGCGGTAGTCGCCGTGGTGCACGCCCCCACCCTGACGCACGAAACAGGCCGTCGCGCCTGGTGGGCCAGCCCCAGCGCCCACAACGCCCGCCGCCTGCTGGAAAAGCCCGAAGTCGTGGCAGGCCCACTGGGCAAGGAACTCGCCGCTTACCTGCTGGAATTCCTGCCCTTCGAGGAAATACAACTGGATGTGGTCGATACTGTGCGCCTGTGCCTGCAAGGCGAACTGATTTCCACTGAAGAGCGCGCAAGCTTGTGGAACCGCGCCAAACGCAAAAACCCGTTTTACGTCGGTTTCCTGCACGCCGACCCGGTGCTGATTCCACTGCCCGCCAAAGCCAACCCGCACCACGTTGAAGTCGGCTCCCAACTGTCGGAAGCACTGGCCGCCAACAACCCGTGGGCGCAAACCCTGCACAATACGCTTGATGCCAACGGCCAGAACTGGCTGCGTGCCCTGCAACTGGCGCTGGAAAAGCCCGTGGATCAGGATGTGGTCATTTCCCTGTTCATCGCACTTGGGGCACACTTTAAACTGCCTTTTCCGGAATTCCGGGGTGTACGGGAAGTCGGCACGGCACTCCAGCGGGCCGAACAGTTCTGTGCAGGCGACTGCCCACCCGAAATGAAAGTGGTACTGGACAACTTGAATGACACCACTCTACCCTTATTTAAGTCCATGCTAATATTGGCGCAAATGGGGGAAGATTCCCTCAATCCATATTTTGGCGGCAATGATTCGGTCGGTTCGGTAATGCGCAAGCGTCTGGAACCGTTGACCACCCCGTTGCTGGCACAGACAAAACTTTTACTGCAATAGGTACACCCCATGCCCTACTACGTTTTTCGCATTACCCAGCCGACCCAACTGATCAAGAACCTGGATTTGCAGCAAACCTGCGAAACCTACAAGGAAGCCCGCGAAGCAGCACGTAAGCTGCGCGCGCAACAGGAACCCGGCGACAAAGCCATTTACAAACTGATTCTGGCCGCCAGTCAGCTTGAAGCTGAAGAACGCCTGCTGGAATACCGTGAAAAACCTATTCTTATGGAATGGGAAAAGTAAACGGATCAATGTATGGATGAAGACCAGTTCCGTGCGGTCTATCACGAAATCAACGAAAACCGTTGCGTATTCGAGAAGGCCATCAACAACCGCCGCTGCGATTGCAGCCGCAAACAGGGCTTCCTGCTCGCCACCCGGGAGGGTGTTGGTTGCCGTTCGGAAACCAGTCTTGCCAACTGCACTGCATTCCTCAACAGCCTGCGTGAAAATTCCCGTTTTGCCCTGCGCGAAACCTTCATCGACGGCCCCTTGCCGCATAACAAGGAGCTGAAAGTGCAAGCAGGTGGAACACTGGCGCTGCAACTGGAGTTGTTTCCCGCTCTGGTGGGGGAAAAGACCGTGCAGGACATCAACGAATTGCTCAACATTGGCCTGTCAAAATACGGTAACATTGCCGATTTCCCGTATGGCGAACTGGTCAAGGGCGTTGTTCACTACGAAAGCCGCCCGAAACGTGGCAAATAGTTATTTCAGGTGATTAATGGATCATTTTCCCGTATTCCTCGATTTGCATGGCCGCTCCTGTCTGGTGGTTGGTGGCGGCAAGGTTGCCGAACGCAAGCTTGACAGCCTGCTGAAAGCCGGTGCGCACGTCACGGTGGTTTCCCCCGAGATTACCGATGAAATGCGCATCACCCTCGACCAGCAAAATGCACACTGGCAGGCGCGTGAATTTGCCGATAGCGACGCTGACGGCCAGTTCCTGATCATTGCTGCCACCAACAACGGCAAAGTGAATGCACATGTTGCAGCCCTTGCCGACGCCCGCAATATCCCGGTGAATGTGGTGGATGACCAATCGTTGTGCAGTTTCATCGTGCCTTCCGTGGTCGACCGCTCGCCCGTCATCGTCGCCGTTTCTACGGGAGGTGCCTCCCCGGTGCTGGCAAGGCAATTGCGGATGCGGCTGGAAACCATGATTTCCTCCAGCTGTGGGCAGCTTGCCGGGATCACTGAGGAATACCGCGACATCGTAAAAAAACGCCTGCCGGAAGAACACCGCAAAGGTTTCTGGGAACAGGCGCTTAAGGGGCCATTCGCCGAACTGGTCTACGCCGGGCAGGAAGATGACGCCCGCCGCCTGCTGGAAGACATGCTCGACAAATACCCTTCCGGACATAGTATCGGCGAAGTCTATCTGGTGGGTGCAGGCCCTGGCGACCCGGATTTGCTCACCTTCAAGGCATTGCGCCTGATGCAGCAGGCTGATGTCATGGTTTACGACCGACTGGTTGCCAAGTCGATCCTGGACATGGCCAACCAGAACGCCGAACGCATTTATGTCGGCAAGGAAAAAGCCAATCACGCCGTTCCACAAGATAAAATCAACGACTTGCTGGTGGAACTTGCCAAACAGGGTAAGCGTGTCCTGCGCCTCAAAGGCGGCGACCCGTTCATCTTCGGGCGTGGCGGCGAAGAAATCGAAACACTGGCGGAAAATGGCGTACCTTTTCAAGTTGTGCCGGGCATTACTGCTGCGTCAGGTTGCTCCTCTTACGCCGGGATTCCGCTCACCCACCGTGATTACGCCCAGTCCTGCACTTTCGCCACCGGGCATCTGAAGGACGGCACCATCGACCTTAACTGGGCGCAACTTGCCCAGCCCAACCAGACCGTGGTGTTTTACATGGGCCTGACCGGTATCGAGGTCATCAGCCAGAAATTGCAGGAATTTGGCCGCGCTGGCGACACCCCTGCCGCCCTGGTCGAGCAAGGCACTACCCGCAACCAGCGCGTGCACATCGGCACCATCGCCACCCTGCCGCAACTGGTGAAGGAACGCGGCGTGCGCGCCCCAACCCTGACCATCGTCGGCGAAGTGGTGCAACTGCATGACAAGCTGCACTGGTACGAACCGCAGCGCCACGTCATCGCCAGCGAATTCAGCCGCAATACCCCCGTGGAGGCTTAAAACATGTCCGAAACCCGCATCAGCGTTGAAACCTTCAAGCAAAGCCTGCAACCCGACTTCAAGAAAGGCGGCGGCATGGGCGAACTCGGTAGTTGTTCGGAATCCGAACCCTACGCCATGCAAGTCACCGACGACAGCATGGAGCCGGAATTCGACAGGGGCTGCATCATCATCATCGACCCGACCGGCATCGTGCGCGATGGTGCCTATGTGTTCGCCGTGGACAACAAGGACGAATACATTTTCCGCCAGTTGCGCATTCTGGACGGACGCCACCTGCTGGTCGCCCTGAATGAATCCTACCAAACCATCGAAATCAGCGGCATGGACCGCATCGAAGGCGTCGTCACCCAACGCGCAGGCAAGCGCCGTTCCTATCACAAGTGGTACGACAAATGACGGTCATGTACGGCATCCGCAACTGCGACACGGTGAAAAAGGCACGCGCGTGGCTGGAAGAACGCGGCATTCCCTACACCTTCCATGATTTCCGCAAGGATGGCCTGAATCCGGTCTGGCTGCGTGAGTGGGTGGATGAATTCGGCTGGGAAACGTTGGTCAACAAACGCGGCACAACCTGGCGCAAACTGCCGGAAGAAACCCGCGCAAACATGGATGAAACCATCGCGCTGGCTGTCATGGAAGAAAATCCCTCCATCATCAAGCGCCCGCTGCTGGATCTGGGTACCCGCCACGTTGTTGGCTTTTCCCCGGATACTTACCGTGAACTTTTTCAGAATTAAAACAGGGGCTTCCCTTTCATGTCCGCCACACTTGACCTTGCCATTGAGCTGATCTCCCGCCCATCCGTCACCCCGCTGGATGAAGGCTGCCAGCAGCTGCTTGCCGACCGGCTTGCACCGCTGGGCTTTGTCGCTGAACACTTGCGCTTTGAGGATGTGGACAATCTATGGCTGCGGCGTGGCACTTCTTCCCCTGTGTTCTGCTTCGCTGGCCATACCGACGTAGTGCCGACCGGCCCGCTGGAAGCATGGGCAAGCCACCCGTTCCAGCCGGAAATCCGTGACGGAATGCTGTACGGGCGTGGTGCGGCGGACATGAAAGGCAGCATCGCCGCCTTCGTGGTCGCTGCTGAAACCTTCGTGCGTGAACACCCTGATCATCAGGGTTCCATCGCATTCCTGATCACCAGCGACGAGGAAGGCCCTTCCATCAACGGCACGGTCAAGGTGGTGGAGGTACTGGAAAAGCGCAACGAGAAAATCGACTGGTGCCTGGTAGGCGAACCTTCCAGCACCTGTTGTGTTGGCGATGTGGTGAAAAACGGGCGGCGCGGCTCCCTCGGCGGCAAACTGACGGTGCTGGGGCAACAAGGCCATGTAGCTTACCCGCATCTGGCCGATAACCCGATCCACCGGGTAGCACCAGCATTGGCGGAACTGGTCAGCATCGAATGGGATCAGGGCAATGCGTTTTTCCCCCCTACCAGTTTCCAGATTTCCAACATCAATGGCGGTACGGGTGCTACCAATGTGATTCCCGGCACGCTGGAAATCGTGTTCAACTTCCGCTTTTCAACCGAACAGACGGAAGCAGGCCTGCGTGAGCAAGTGGAAGCAATTTTCAACCGGCATGGGTTGCGCTATGAGCTGGAGTGGACACTTTCCGGCAATCCATTCCTGACGCCGCGTGGTGAACTGGTGGATGCGAGTGTAGAAGCCATCCGCGCAGTCAGCAGGCAGGAAACTGAACTGTCGACTTCAGGCGGAACTTCAGATGGGCGTTTCATTGCGCCAACCGGCGCACAGGTGATGGAACTGGGCCCCGTCAACAAGACCATCCACAAGGTCGACGAATGCGTCGCCGTGAATGATCTTGATGCATTGACGATTATTTATGAAAAAATTCTGGCGCGATTACTGGCGTCTGCATAAAACGCCAGTAAGCTTTTACTTGAAAGTCTTGCGTGGGCGTCCGCGCTTCCTGCGGGTGATCTGACCTTCCTCCAGTTCCGCATCGGCCCAGTCAAGCAGGCTCTTGTGGATATGGTCGGCCACGATTTGCAGGCGATCTTCCAGCGCAGCCCTGAAAAAGGCTTCGCGCTGCTCACTCGCCTTCAGCGCTTCCTGAAGTTCACGAATTTCTTCCCTGAAGCGCGCTTCAGTGGTATCAAGCTGTTCCCTTAACTGGTTCAGCCTGTTGGTCATGTCATCCTTCAGCCTGCGCTTGTCCTCAGCCGCCTGTGTACGCACTTCAGCCAACGTACTGGAAGTTGAACCTTTCGGACGTCCCCGTCCGCGCTTCTGATTAGGGTTGTCTGACTGCATCTGGTCATGCCCTGTCGTTTGTTGTTGCTCAATTCCATCACGCAAAAAGACTGCTACGCCTGACGATCCGCTACTGTACTCTGTTCTCATTCTTACTCTCCCTCAAAACATAAGAACGAATGTTTGATACCTCGACACTCATGAGTTGCATTATCAGATCAATCATCAATCAATTCAAGAGCAATTATAGATGATTTTAATGCACCACAAGAAATCACATATCCATTAATACTACAAACATCTTCTTCAGTAAACAGGAATGTTTGCAGGTCGCACTGGATAATGTGTTCGGGAATTTAACTAAAATATTGATGAAAACACCGGTTACACCTCGCCATGTAACCGTTTCACACCTTACCACTTTAACCTGATACATAATTTGTGTAAACCGTTTATTGCAGGTGTTTAATGAAAAAATATCTCACATCAGAACATTTTCATGATTAGTAGCAAACCATTTACAATCATGGGCATTGAGTCTGCTGGCGGAGTATGCGATGTTAGCGAGCTTTAATCATTTGATTGGACACATGGGAAACTCACCGCCAAAAACCTTGATTACCCTGTCAGTATTGTGCTTGTACTGTAGCCCGGCTGTAGTGTTTGCCCAGACAGAGTGGATGGCCTGCCCCGTGCCTGAAGCCTATCTGGATGCGACCAAACGACCTACCGAATTGCCGCCCCAGGCTGTTTACATCGAAGCTGACGAAGCCCTTTTCCGTGACCAGGGCATTTCAGAAATGTCAGGAAATGTGCACATTTCCCAACAAAACAAAAAGTTTCGGGCAGACCAGGCGACTTACGACCAGGATAGTTCGCATGTAACAGGTTCCGGTAATGTCCACTTCAGTACTGACAGCATGCAAGTCAGCAGTTCGCGGCTGAATTACAACCTCCAGAAAGAGAGCGGTGAAATTCAGGATGCCCGTTACCATCTGAACAAGGCTGACGGACGTGGCTCAAGTAAGCTGCTTGTGCAGGAAAACCCCAACCATACCCGCATGGAAGCCGCCACTTACACCACCTGTCCCGCCGATGATGCAGACTGGAGCATCAACTCGCCCAACATCAACTTATACCACGAGCTGGAACGGGGTACGGCAAGCAACGTTACATTCAGGATACGTAACATGCCGGTCTTGTACCTGCCCTATATGTCATTCCCGCTCACGGATGCGCGCAAATCCGGCTTTTTGTGGCCTGACATCGGTTCCAGCGAAAAATCCGGCTTGCAAATAAGCACACCTTACTATTTCAACCTTGCGCCCAATTATGACCTGACCCTGACGCCAACCCTGCTTAGCCGTCGTGGTTTGCAGTTAGGTACTGAGTTCCGCTACCTGAGCAACAAACACAATGGCGCACTTAATTATGTCCTGCTGCCGGATGACAAGGTCAGCGGTATTGACAACCGCTATTACTTTGATGTGAACAATGCCACAATAATCGACAGCCATTCCAGACTGACACTGAAAGCTGAAGGTGTTTCAGACGACCAGTATTTTGTCGATCTTGGGAACTCACTTGAAGCTACCAGTGAAGTCAACCTGGAGAGGAGACTTCAATACAGCACATCAGGTAACGCCTGGAACTTTTCTGCATTATTACAAGACTTCCAGGTGCTTGCGGGTGGGTCAAACGCCCCCTCAAGGCTCCCGCAACTTAACTACAACTATCGCTACCCTTCCGAAATTGCAGATATTAGCATTAACAGCGAATATACCCATTTCACATCGGCCCCCACAAGCAGCGCCACCCATCGGACTGACCTGCTGCTCAACATGAAAAAGCGCATGTCCAATGTTGCAGCCTTTTTTGAGCCATCGCTGAATTTACGCCACACCGAATACCAACTGGACTCAGCATCGACTTCACATATTTCCAGAACCTTGCCAACAGCCAGTCTGGACACAGGGTTGTTTTTTGAACGCAATATCCAGCAAGGCAAATTCCTGCAAACATTGGAACCACGCCTGTTTTATACCTATACACCTTACGAGGATCAAAGCAACATACCCGTTTTTGACACATCACAGACTACATTCAATTACAACCAGTTGTTCAGTACAAACCGATTCACGGGAAAAGACCGGATAGAAGACGCCAACCGTTTGTCAGTTTCCCTGACATCACGATTGCAAAACCAGGACAATGGCCGGGAGGTTTTCCTCGCCAGTATTGGGCAAATCTATCACTTTGATGACAGGAAAGTGACATTGCCAGGGGGGACTACCCAAACAGGCAAGCGTTCAGAACTGGTGCTGGAAACCAGGGGACAGTTTAATCCCCGGACAAGTCTTGCCAGTACGACCTTCTGGGACAGTGAGACGAAAGAAATCAGCGTCAACCAGATTGACCTCCGATACAAGGACGAGAAAAAGCGGATCGCCAATATCGGTTACACGAAACGTCAAGGGGACTTTGAATCCGCCAACGTATCATTTTCCGCGCCTGTAAAGGATAGATGGAGAGCCGTGGGACGCCTGGAACGCGACCTGCTGAACGACCGCAATCTGGAAACCGTCATCGGTGCAGAATACGAAAGTTGCTGCTGGAAAACCCGTATCGCCAACCGTCAGTACCTGCTTCCAGACAATACCAGCCGGGAAAACGCCATATTTATAGAATTTGAACTAAAAGGGTTGGGCAATTTCGGCAGCGGCACACGTGACCTGCTGAAAGAGCGCATTTATGGTTATGAGTAATAAATTCTGCCGGGCACACGGTCTGATCATCATTCTGCTGTTTCTGCTGCATGCATTATCTGCTACCGCTGCCGAAACTTCCTCCGGAATGGACCGGATTGCGGTAACAGTCAACAATGATGCCATCATGCTGAGCGAGATTGAGGCACGGGCACAAAACCTCCAGGCAAGCAGCAAATCCACTGCGGAGCCTTCCAGGCAACCCCTGCTGCGGAGAGTCATTGAACAGTTGGTGGATGAACGCCTGCAACTTCAGCAAGCCATGACGATGGGCCTTGCCACTGACGACCCCAAACAGGCCATTGCAGCCCTATACGACCGCAAAACCCAGGGCGCTGTCAAGATCAGCGAGCAGGAAATCAATGACCTGATTGCCAGCCAGAGCGACAACCTGACCAAAGGAGAGCGCTTCAATCTCCAGCATATCCTGATTAACATCCCCAACAATGCCCCGATTGAACAGATCAACAATGCCCAGAAACGGGCTACACGGATTCACGCACGGCTGCAAAGTGGTGCGGATTTCACTCAAATTGCCCGCAACGAGTCCGACTCCTACGCAGCCAAATCCGGCGGCAATCTTGGCTGGCAAAATGCTGAAAAACTTCCCATAAGCTTCAATCAGGCGCTAACCCTGATGCAGTCTGGCGAAATTTCAGACATCATCCGCGACCCCAAGGGCTTCCACATCCTGAAACTGCTTGCACGGGAAGGTGGCAAGCAGAGGGCTGTCTTGCGTGACAAGGCCAAAACCTACCTGATGGAACGTAAAGCGGGTGAATACTACAAAGCCTGGTTGCAGAAGCTTCGCAGCCAGGCACTTGTTGAATACCGCATTCCGTTGAACCAGATCGTATTGCAATCAAAATAGACACAAATGACAGAGAAACTGCGTATTGCCATTACTGCTGGCGAACCTGCTGGTATCGGCCCCGACATCATCCTCATGCTGTTACAGGAACAGCAATGGCCGCAAACAGAACTGATCGTCATTGCAGACCCCGACATGTTGCATCAACGCGCCCGGCAACTGGGCGTCGAAGTGCGTGGATGCACCATTCAGCCGGTAGCTTGCGCCGCTCCGGTGGAAACAGGCGTGCTGAATCCGGCCAACGCAGACTACGTGCTTGCTACCTTGCGACAGGCCACAGCAGGTTGCCTGAATGGTGAATTCGCCGCCATGGTTACAGCCCCCCTGCACAAAGGCGTGATCAACGACTCGGGCATTCCCTTTACCGGGCATACGGAATATCTGGCCGAACTGACCAATACCCCCCTGCCCGTCATGATGCTGGCAGCCGACAACCTGCGGGTAGCACTTGCCACCACCCACGTTCCCTTACACGCCGTCAGTTCCCTGATCACGCAGGAACTGCTGGAACAGGTGCTCGGCATCCTGCACCGGGACATGCAACAGAAATTCGGCATCCCCGATCCTCACATCCTGGTTTGCGGCCTCAACCCTCATGCCGGGGAAGGCGGTCATCTGGGCACGGAAGAACTGGATGTCATCATTCCCGTCATCCAGCGCCTGCAACAACAAGGCATGAACCTGACAGGCCCACTGCCTGCCGATACCCTGTTTACACCACGCAACCTGCAAGGTGCGGACGCCGTACTGGCCATGTACCACGACCAAGGCTTGCCAGTGCTGAAACATGCAGGCTTCGGCAAGGCCATCAACATCACGCTGGGATTACCCATCATCCGCACATCCGTCGATCACGGCACAGCGCTGCATCTGGCAGGAACAGGCAAGGCAGAAACAGGAAGTCTGAAGGCTGCGATTGAGCTGGCGATACGGCTGGGCGGGCTGAAATAAAAAAGGGCATCCCCCAAGGATGCCCAACCGCTAGGAGGGTATAATCAGCACCTCTGCTTCGTGCTGGTTATGCCTTCCTGATCCAGAGACACCCTATAGTCGCAGACAATCGAAATGTGGTTCATTCCAATATAATACAATTCTTGTTTTAATATATAATTAAATGCTAATGCAACTTTCCGGACAATGCAAGAACTTGTTTCAAACGGTATCTACCCAATAGGTACATAATCTTTCTGACAATTATCATAGGCCACGGCTTTACGATAGGTTATAACCCCCTTATGTGGCACAATCGCCACCCAGATTGACAGGAAACCGCGCAGAATCGCAGTATGGCAGATTACTTACTCATCATCGTTGGTACCGTATGGGTCAACAACTTCGTTCTTTCCCATTTCCTCGGCCTGTGCCCGTTCATGGGAGTGTCGCGCAAGCTCGAAACGGCAATGGGCATGGGGCTGGCGACGACCTTTGTACTTACACTTTCGTCCGTTACCAGTTATCTGGTCAATAATTACCTGCTTGATCCGTTTCATCTGGAATATCTGCGCACTATCAGCTTCATCCTGGTGATTGCGGCAATTGTAGGCTTCACCGAAATGGTAATCCGCAAAACCAGCCCCATACTCTACAACGTACTGGGTATCTACCTGCCACTGATTACCACCAATTGTGCTGTACTGGGCGTGGCCCTGCTGAATGTGCAGGAATCCCACGACTTCATTGAATCCGCCCTTTACGGCATGGGCGCAGCCGTCGGCTTTACCCTGGTACTGGTACTATTTGCCGCTATCCGCGAACGCATCGCCGCCGCCGACGTGCCCGCAACCTTTCAGGGCAACGCGATCGGGCTGATAACTGCCGGGCTGATGGCGCTGGCATTCATGGGTTTCTCTGGACTGGTAAAAAATTAATGCTTGCTGCAATTCTCGTTATCTGTGGAATGGCTGCCGGTTTTGGCCTGTTGCTAGGCTATGCAGCCATTCGTTTCAAGGTAGAAGGCGACCCGATAGCCGACAAGGTTGACGCCCTGCTGCCGCAAACCCAGTGCGGACAATGCGGTTTCCCCGGTTGCCGCCCTTACGCTGAAGCCATCGCCAAAGGCGAAGCCGAAATCAACCTGTGCCCTCCCGGTGGTGAAGCCGTCATCAACTCATTGGCGGAACTGCTGGGCGTGGAAGCCAAACCACTGGACAGCGAAGCTGGCGAACATGTCCCGCTGGTTGCGGTAATTGATGAAAACACCTGCATCGGCTGCACGCTTTGCATTCAGGCTTGCCCGGTTGACGCCATCGTGGGTGCGGCCAAACACATGCACACCATTATCGAAAGCGAGTGCACTGGCTGCAAACTGTGCCTGCCACCCTGCCCGGTCGACTGTATTGCCATGGTTCCGGTCAAAGTGGAACCGGCTTCATGGAAATGGCCCTACCCCGCTTTCCGCTTGAAACTGCTGCCAGCCAATGACAGCACGCCAGCAACCAGTGAGGTGGCGTCATGATCCAGACCCTGCGCAAACTCTGGCGAAACCACGGTGGCCTGCATCTGGATTACCACAAGGAAGAATCCAGCACCCGGCCAGTAACTCGGGTGCCGCTGGCCGACGAACTGATCATCCCGCTCCAGCAGCATGCTGGCTACCGCCCAACCCTGACGGTGCAAGTGGGCGATTACGTCTACAAGGGGCAACAACTGGCTTCACATACCGGGTTCATGAAAGTGCCCGTGCACGCCAGCACCTCGGGCACTATTACCGCCATCGAAGACCGCCCGATTGCGCACCCTTCCGGCTTGACCGACCTGTGTATCGTGCTGAAACCGGATGGCAAGGACGATTGGGGCAACGCCCGTATGACGCCTTTCCCCGACCATACCCAGGTGGATGGTGACACCCTGCGTAAACGCATCTGTGCAGCAGGTATAGTCGGCATGGGTGGAGCCGTTTTCCCTTCAGCCATCAAACTCAACGTACACGACAACATCCCCATCGAAGAGCTGGTGATCAATGGTGCCGAGTGCGAGCCGTACATCACCTGTGATGACATGCTGATGCGCGACAAGGCGGACGAAATCCTGCAAGGCGTGCAGATCATGATGCACATCATCGACACCGGGCATTGCCTGGTCGGTATTGAAGACAACAAGCCCGAAGCCATCGCGGCCATGCAGGCAGCGGCAGAAAAGCTCGGCGACCAGCGCATTGAAATTGTCCCCATTCCCACCCTGTACCCCAGCGGCGGCGAAAAGCAACTGATCAAGATTCTCACCGGCAAGGAGGTTCCCAGCGGCAATCGCCCGGCCAGCGTTGGCGTAGTCTGCCACAATACCGCCACTGCCCGCGCCATTTACCGCGCTGTAGCATTGGGCGAACCACTGATCGACCGTTATCTGACGGTTACCGGCAAAGGCGTCGCCCAACCCTGCAATCTGGATGTACCCTTGGGAACGCCGATCCAGCACATTATCCGGCAAGCTGGCGACTACACCCCTGCCGCCAAACATTTGGTCATGGGCGGGCCAATGATGGGCGTTTCCCTGCAAACCGACCAGATTCCGGTGGTCAAGGCCACCAACTGCATTCTGGTCAATGATGTAGAAAGCAATGCGCCGCAGCCAGCCATGCCCTGCATCCGTTGCGGACGCTGCGCCGAAGTCTGCCCCGTCAACCTGTTGCCACAACAGCTTTACTGGCACTCCCGCGCGCGTGATTTCGAGCAGGCGGAAAAATACCATTTGTTTGACTGCATCGAATGCGGTTGCTGTGCGTATGTCTGCCCCAGCCACATCCGGCTGGTGGATTATTACCGGTTCGCCAAATCTGAAATCCGCTCCCAGCGGACGGCCAAAAGCAAGGCCGACACTGCCCGCCTGCGCCACGAATTCCATCAGGAACGGCTGGAGCGCGCCAAACGGGAAAAAGCCGAGAAACTGGCCAAACACAAGGCGCAAGCCAAGACCAATACCGACGATGACAAAAAGGCAGCCATCCAGGCCGCACTGGAACGCGCCAAAGCCAAAAAAGCCCAACTCGCTAGCGAGACGGACGCCCAGCCAGCAGGGGAAGCCAGGCAATGAAATTCACCACACGCACCTCCCCTTATGTGACTGGTCAGCAGGATGTTGGCTCCATTATGCGCCAGGTCCTTTACGCCATGCTGCCGGGCATCCTGATACTGATCTGGTATTTTGGCTGGGGCACCCTCAGCAATTTGCTGCTTGCCACCGGTTTCGCCCTGCTGTTTGAGTGGGGCATGCTGAAACTGCGTAACCGCCCGGTCAGCCCATTTCTAAATGATTACAGCGCGGTGCTGACGGCATGGTTGCTGGCCGTGGCAATGCCTGCATTTTCTCCCTGGTGGCTGATTGGCATTGCCGTGCTGTTTGCCATCGTCATCGCCAAGCATTTGTACGGCGGGCTGGGCTATAACCCGTTCAACCCTGCCATGGTGGGCTATGCCGCCATGCTGGTTTCCTACCCGGTGCAAATGACCATCTGGCCGGTACCGGTGGATTTCAGTTTCAACCACATCGGTTTCGGCCAAATGTTGCAACAGGTGTTTGCAGGTGGCGCACAGGGGTGGGATGCATTCACCGCAGCCACCCCACTGGATGCCGTGAAGGTCAATCTGCGGATGGACAAGCCTTTGAGCGATATTTACGCCAACGGCCATTTCGGCCTGCTGGCAGGTCAAGCGTGGGAATGGGTCAGTCTGGCATGGCTGGCCGGTGGCTTATGGCTGCTGTTGCGCAAGGTGATTACCTGGCAGATTCCGGCTGCCTTGCTGGGTTCGCTGGCATTGATGAGCGGCATTTTCTGGCTGATTGATCCTCAGGCGTATGCTTCGCCCCTGTTCCACCTGTTTAGCGGTGCCGCCATGCTGGGGGCATTTTTCATTGCGACAGACCCGGTATCCTCCAGCACTACACCGTTGGGGAAAGTCTTTTATGCGGGCGGAATCGGCGCGTTTACCTGGGTTATCCGCACCTGGGGCGGCTACCCGGATGCGATTGCGTTTTCGGTGTTGATCATGAACATGGCTGTGCCGCTGATTGATTATTATACCCAGCCGCGTGTATACGGTACCAAGCGGGGTTTTCCGGGATGAACAACACGCTATTACAGGAAATTCTCAAACCGGCACTGTTTCTGGCAGCGTTTGCCCTGCTGGGTACGCTGGCACTGGCTTCCGTGCATGACCTGACCCAACCGAAAGTACTGGAAAACGAACGCATAGCCACGCTGGAAAAGCTGAATGCGCTGGTGGATGCCCAGTCCTATGACAATGACCTGCTGGCCAGCAAACAGGTATTGCCTGCTGCTGATTTCGGCAGTGCGGAAGATGTGACAGTTTACCGTGCCAGCAAGCAGGGCGCACCGGTAGCTGCCTTGTTCACCGTCAGTGCGCCGGATGGTTACAGCGGCTCAATCCGTATGGTGGTAGCAGTACGCGCCGACCAGACGCTGGCGGGCGTGCGGGTGCTGGCGCACAAGGAAACACCGGGGCTGGGCGACAAGATTGATGCCGACAAACACGACTGGATTCTGGGATTCACGGGCAAATCGCTACAAAACCCTGCCACCAATGCCTGGGCAGTACGCAAGGATGGCGGCGCATTCGACCAGTTTACCGGCGCAACCATCACGCCGCGCGCCGTGGTCGGGGCCGTGAAGCGCACATTGCAGTGGTCGCAACAGCATTTCAACACCCTGTTTACCCAGGCTGCCCCGCAGGAGGCCAAACCATGAACTCAAGTTACCGTGAACTAACCGTAGCAGGCTTGTGGCGCAACAACCCCGGTCTGGTGCAACTGCTTGGCCTGTGCCCGCTGATGGCGGTGACCACCAACTTTGTCAACGGTCTGGGTCTGGGGCTGGCGACCATCATCGCACTGGTGGCTTCCAATCTGGCGATTTCGCTGGTGCGCAATTATATCCGTGAAGAAATCCGTATCCCGGCCTTCGTGCTGATCATTGCGGGCAATGTGACCCTGATCGAGATGTTGATGAAAGCGTATTTCCACGAGTTGTACAACATCCTCGGCATTTTCATCCCGCTGATTGTCACCAACTGCATCGTAATCGGACGTTCGGAAGCCTACGCCTCGAAAAATCCGCCTGCCCACGCCGGTTACGACAGCCTGATGATGGGCGTCGGTTTCCTGCTGGTACTGGTAGTGCTGGGCGGGATGCGTGAACTTGTTGCCAATGGCACCCTGTTTGCGCAGGCGCACCTGATGTTCGGCGAAGCGGCACGCGGCATGACCATTACCCTCGGTGAAGACTTCAAGGGACTGCTGCTGGCTGCCCTGCCCCCCGGCGCTTTCCTCGGCCTGGGTTTCCTGGTCGCGCTGAAAAACTGGATCGACAAACGCATGGAACAACGCACCAAAGCCAGCCAGCCGGTAACGGAGCCACTGACAGGTGAGGCAGCATGAACAAAGCCAAGCGGGAGGAAATCTTCCGCCGCCTGCGTGCAGCCAATCCCAACCCCACCACTGAACTGGAATATGCCAGCCCATTTGAACTGCTGATCGCCGTCATCCTGTCAGCGCAAGCGACTGACAAGGGCGTCAACAAGGCCACCGCAAAACTGTTTCCTGCCGCCAATACCCCGCAAGCGATCCATGCGCTGGGTGAGGAAGGGCTGAAGGACTACATCAAGACCATCGGCCTGTTCAACAGCAAGGCAAAAAATATCATCGAAACCTGCCGCATCCTGAGCGAAAAGCACGCTTCACAGGTTCCGCAAGACCGGGCAGCACTCGAAGCCCTGCCCGGCGTAGGCCGCAAGACTGCCAATGTCATACTCAACACCGCTTTCCGCCACCCAACCATGGCGGTGGACACACACATTTTCCGCGTCGCTAACCGTACCGGCATTGCACCCGGCAAGAATGTGCTGGAAGTGGAAAAAGCCCTGCTGAAAAATGTGCCGAAGGAATACCTGCTGGACGCCCACCACTGGCTGATCCTGCACGGACGCTACACTTGCGTGGCACGCAGCCCGAAATGCGGGCAATGCATCATCGCCGACCTGTGCGATTACAAGGAGAAAACTGCCTGATGTTTGGTAATGACCGTGACTCCATGCGCCGCTACTACCTGCAATGCTGGCAGAAACGCAAACAGCAACAACCCCTGGATGCGCTGGAACAGCAAGTTGCCCGTGTCATTGAAGAACACCCCGAATATCATGCGTTGCTGGAGCAAACCGGCAAGGCGTTACAACGCGAATACCTGCCTGAAAGCGGGGAAACCAACCCGTTCCTGCATATGGGGCTGCATCTTGGCATTCGCGAGCAGGTAGCCACCGACCGTCCTGCCGGTATTGCCGCCATTTACCAGCGTCTTGCCACCCGCCACGGCGTGCTGGAAGCCGAACACCGGATGATGGAATGCCTCATTGAAAGCATCTGGCTGGCACAACGCAATCAGGCCGCCCCTGACGAGGCGGCCTATCTTGAATGTTTAAAAACGTTGGGATGAAGTGGACATTTAGTCCATGGCAACAACGACGCTGCTGCTGGAACGGCGGCTAACATCAAAGACCCGTGAGCGGTTGACGTTATTCAGATTGGCCTCTGCACGGTAACGGCCCGGCTCAAGCACAATTGATGCAGAATGGCGACGGAACGATGTAACGGGAATTGGACGGTTATTATTATCCAAGCGGTAAACCGTCCAGCGGACAGGACGCATGGCAGGCCCTTCATTCAGGGTCGCAACCAGGGTAACGTTCGCAGGCTGTTCACTCCTGATAGCTGCATTTGCACTCGCCACTGTCACAAACAATGCCGCCAGTGCCGTCACACTTACAATCACATATCTCAATCCTTTGACTTTCATGATGGTACTTCCTATCCCCCGTTTGCTTGTTAAATAAATTAACCCTTTTTCACTTTGTCATTAAATGTAACGGATATGGCTGGAATTACCATTCGATTCTATTTGTCCGCCTCATAACTTTTTTTACTGGAACTTTTGGCCGCAAGCTTGATATATAAATCCTGAACATTTCCCTTTCTCTCGCCAGCCGCAACTATGCTATCCTAGCGCCCCCGTAACCCAGTCCTGTAACGGAGCTCCTTACACATGCATCCGATGCTCAGAAAAGCCATTGAAGCCGCCCGCCTGGCAGGCGAGGCTATCCGCCACTACTCAAACAAAGTGCAACGGCTGGATGTCCAGAACAAGGATCACAATGATTTCGTCACCGAAGTTGATCGCCAGGCTGAATACATCATTGTGAAAGCGTTGCAGCGCGCCTACCCCGACCACTCTTTTTTCGGTGAAGAAAGCGGCAAAAGCGGCGTCAACAGCGACTATGAATGGATCATCGACCCACTGGATGGCACCACCAATTTCCTCTATGGAATTCCCCAGTACTCGGTATCCATTGCCCTGAAGCACAAAGGACGCCTCATGGTCGGCGTGGTTTATGACCCATTGCGTGACGAGACATTTGCAGCAGCCCGTGGCGAAGGTGCCACCCTGAATGGCCGCCGCATCCGCGTTTCCGAACGCACCTCCATGCAAAGCGCCCTGCTGGGGACCGGCGTTCCTTTCCGCGCCAACCAGAATCTGGATCTTTACCTGCAAACCCTGAAAGTGCTGCTGCCGGACACTGCCGGTGTGCGTCGCCCTGGTTCTGCGGCACTTGATCTGGCCTATGTGGCCTGCGGTCGTTTCGACGGTTTCTGGGAATTTGGCCTGAACGAATGGGACATGGCGGCTGGCGTACTGCTGGTACAGGAAGCCGGTGGCCTGATCAGCGACCTCAAAGGCGACAACAATCACATGATTACTGGTGATGTGGTCGCCGCCAACCCGAAAGTTTTCAAGGAAATGATCAAGCGCCTGCATCCCGTCATGCAAAAGGTGTAGAAACGCATAACACCTTTCATCGACCCTGCAACGGCGAAAAGCTGTCTGGTGAACTAAATTCAGTGTAACCAGACTAAGCTTGTGCCAATAGTCAAGGGAGTTTCCCCGCTAACCGGGAGCATCGATGAAGCTGAGTGTAATCCGCGTGCTGTACCTGAGCTGCCTGCTTTTGGGGGCAACGGCCTGTGATTCCTCCAAAGAGCCCGAGCCAGTGCCAGCGCCCACACCGGAGGCCGCCGCCATGAGCGAACCCGAAAAGCCGGTCAGCACCTCTGCTGATACGCCAGCCCCCAAGGATGGCGACACAGTGATCATTCCTCAAGAAATCCAGCCACCCACCCAGACACAAGCCGCGCCTGAAGAAAGCGCCGAACCGGAAAAACCAGCCAAACCGGTAGTGCCTTCCTTTACCCAGCAAGCCATTTCAGACAACAGTCTGTACCTGCGTTTCCTCGCCACTGGCGAAAGCTTTTACACCGAAATCACGCTGGAAAACGGCATCCTCAGTTACACCTACTTCATTGATGAGCAAAAGCGCTGCGAAAAGTGGGTGAAAAGCACCCCCTGCTGGCAGGAAAGCGACCTGAAAACCATCAGTCTGGCCCTACCCGAAGAAGACCTCGACAACCTGTACACGGTCGCCAAGGAAAGCGGCATTTTCAAGATCAAGCCCGACAAGGTAGGCGGTGCCAAACAGGGTCAGCGCTACTATGCCCAGAATCTGGAAGTCAGGATCGACGGCAAGGAAAAGAAACTCACCTACCAAAGTTTCCCCGGCTCCAGCAAAAAGCCGGAAGCTTTTCACCGGCTGGAAACAGCCCTTGTCGAATACGCCCGCAGCCTGCCACACTAAGCCCCTTTTTCCTGCATAAAGGATACACACATGCTGACCGGGCTTGAGCTTGGCTGGATCGATTACCTGCTGGTGACATTGGCAGCAGTCGCTGCTGGCGGCATCAATGCGCTGGCGGGCGGTGGCACGCTGATCACTTTTCCAACGCTGGTTGCTGTCGGCATTCCGCCCATCATGGCGAATGTCACCAGCACTGTATCACTCTGCCCCGGTTATTTCGGCGCGACGCTGGCGCAACTGGCTGACATCCGTACCCAGATGCAGCGGCTGTGGCTGGTGCTGCCTGCGGCAGTCGCAGGCGGGGTTTTGGGCGCAATCCTGCTACTGAATACCGAGGAAAAGGTTTTCCAGGCACTGGTTCCTTTCCTGATCCTGCTGGCTTCCGTGCTGCTGGCGGTGCAAAACCCGGTACGCAACTGGCTGAATCAGCGCCTGCAACAGCATGAGTCACAAGGCATTCCAACTTTTTGGGTGATTCCGCTGATTCTGCTGGCGGCGGTGTATGGCGGTTATTTCGGTGCTGGATTGAGCGTCATCGTGCTGGCGGCGCTGGCGCTGATTCTGGATGATTCCCTGACCCGGCTGAATGCGCTCAAGCAAGCGGTGGCCTTTTGCGTGAACGTGGCAGCGGCAGTGTTTTTCCTGTTTTCCGGCAAAGTGGTGTGGTCAGTGGCTGCGGTCATGGCGGTTGGCGCGCTGATCGGCGGGGTGCTTGGCGGCAGGCTGGCCGGGAAAATCAACCCGACCACTTTACGCTGGCTGGTGGTGAGTATTGGCGTGGCAATCGCCCTGATTTACTGGATTCGTCAGTAAGCGCCGTCGACGTAATACCAGCGCCCGCCCTCTTTCACGAAGCGGCTGGTTTCATGCAACTCACCGGGTTGTGCGCCATCCTGATAACGGGCGATGAATTCGACAGTGCCGGTTGCATCCTGTTCGCCGCCCTGCTCTGTGCGCACGATTTCCAGACCCAGCCATTCGGTCGGTGGCAGTTGCATCAAGCCCTTTTTGTTGGGGCGGGTGCTGCTGTGCCAGCTTCGGTGCAGGTATGCGCCATTGCCTAGCACGTAGGCGCTGTAGCGGGAACGCATCAGGGTTTCGGCTGTGGGCGCGGCCTTGCCGTCGTGGTATTGGCGGCAGCATTGGTTGTAGGTGTTGCCGGAACCGCAGGGGCATTGACTCATAGTGTTTCCTTCAAAACTGAGCGAACGGATCAGCACGATTTTATCACGATCTCATATGTATAATTCGGGCAGAAGATGATGCCGACGCGCCCAATGTGACCCTGCTATAATCGTTGCATCCATTTGAAAGAGCCAAACAATGACGCCGCAAGAACTGCAAGCCCTTATCCAGCAAGGAGAAAATGCCTCTATCGAATGCAGTTCCCACTCAAGTGATAGAACACGCAGACCAGCTTACAGGGCTGGCCTCAATGATTTGAACATGGCAGCGCTGGACAGCTACTTTGCCAGCTACAGCTTCGAGTTTTCCAAGGAAACGGAAGAAGCCCGCAAGCAATTGCTCATCAATACTGACATTCTGACAACCACTGGTGAACCCACAGTTGGCGGCCTGCTGATGTTTGGCATCAATCCAACTCGCTACCTGCCACAAGCAGCGATCATGTTTGCGCACTTTGACGGTACGGAGATTGACGCTGAACTGATCGACCGGCAGGAAATTATCGGCACATTGCCGCAACAGGTGGATACAGCGGTGGCGGTCATCAAGAACAATCTGCTGCAACCTTCCACCATTGAAGGTACGAAGCGCAAGGATACTTCCGTCCTACCGCCGGACAAGGTACTTCGGGAAATGGTGGTGAATGCCTGTGTACACCGCAACTACGCGATTACCGGCTCACGCATCCGCATTTTCATGTATGACGACCGAATTGAGTGCATTAGCCCTGGGCGTTTGCCCAATACCGTCACGGTGGAAAAACTGCGTTCCGGCGTATCCTACGCCTCCAATCCAGTGCTACTGAAATTCATGGATAACCTGCGCTATATTGACCGGCTGGGGCGTGGTTTCCCGATGATTTTCCGCGAAATGCAGCAGGTGGGGAAAGCGGTAGATGTGTATGAATTTGGTGAAGAACTACAGGTAGTCCTTCCCCTATAACATCCGTTTCAGGAACTCCCCGGTAAACGACCCTTCCGGCCACTTGCTCCGGCGTCCCCACCGCAATGATCTTCCCGCCGCGACTCCCCCCTCCGGCCCCAAATCCACCACCCAATCCGCCGTCTTGATAACATCAAGGTTGTGCTCAATCACCACCACCGTTTGCCTTCGCACATTTCGCAGGTTCAGCTAGCAAATTTAAGCTCCATGTTTTGTCCTGTTAAATATCCATCTTCTTGATGAACACCGCTACGTTCCAAGACTCTGTAAACAACCTCTGCCACCACTTGTGCCAACCAGCAAGGTACAGCATTTCCAATCTGTGAAAAGACCTTACTTTGCGAGCCACAAAATCTGTAATCCGCTGGAAAACCTTGCAACAACGCAGCTTCATCCACTGTTAACCGCCTTAGAGACATCGGGGCATCATTCGTTCCATGCGGTTTACCTCCTTTCATCAAATGGCGGTGATAGTCTTCAACCCACGGTTTAGCTGCATCAAATAAATGGGCTTCATCAATAATCGGCGTTCTATTACCCCCCATACTCGCCGGTAGTGTACTTGCCCAACCATCAGGGTTAAGCGGTCGACCCTGACCATTAAATAACATACCCGCATAAGGTGACTGCCTTAAGACAGGCTTTAATGCCAAGGTGATTTTCGCTTTGCATACCCTGTTGTTTGTTTGCGTCCCTGCTTTCCCCAATGGAAGTAAAACTTCGCGTAGCGTTGGGGGTGTAGCCTGATACTTTCTGAAAGAAGCAGTATTAATTGGATTGACACCCTGTTTGAAACCAATAAAAAATACACGCTCTCGTGATTGCGGAATCCCCAAATCTTTTGCATTCAATGTGGTCACTGTCACGGCGTAACCCGCTTTGGAGAAACGTGCCATTAGCTTCTTTCTGACTTCGGCAAACTTTTCCAAACTGCCTAATGCCTTGACGTTTTCCATCACAAAGGCACGCGGTTGGATGAGATCAACCACATCAGCAAAACTGAAGATCAATTGGCTTCTAGGGTCGTCGGCATCCATTTTTCCTGCCACCGAAAATCCTTGGCAAGGAGGGCCACCGAACACGATATCAATATTTTTAAAACTGCCTAATGCCTGTAGGTTGGAGGTAATATTCCCCTCATAAAGTGTTGTCCCGGCGTGATTTGCCCTGAATGTCTGGCAAGCATAAGTATCTATTTCATTCGCGGCAATGACCTCGAAACCTGCCCGTTTGAAACCGACATCCATCCCACCTGCACCCGAAAACAAGGAAACAGCTTTCATATTGAAATATTCCATTTACGAATAATTTATGAATCATAGCATCATCCACTCTATGAAGAAAGACAAGTCTATCCATGACCTACGGTATCACTCGCTGATCGAAGCCCTCACCAGCGAGCGCAAGCGTTTGAATATTTCTCAAGCTGAACTTGCCAACAAAGTAGGCATGAATCAGTCAGACATATCCAAAATCGAGCAACTTGAACGGCGGCTGGATGTCTTGGAATTTGTGCGTATTCTGGAAGCTTTCCGAATCAGTGAAAACAAACATTTTTCTGAAAAAATAACCGATTTACTAGGCATGGAAATTTAATGAACGTATCGGAACGCAACGAAGATGCCAAATATTACGTCAACGCTAAACTAATGCGGGCTGAGACATTACAGGAACCTGACTTCCATGATTTGCTCACTGGAATGCCCGAAGTCCGCAACCTGCTGACAAACTTGATAGAAATTCATGCCAAGGGCTTTCGTGGTGTTGTTTTGACCGCTTTAGTGGGCATACACATCAACCCAGAATACGACCCACTCAACGATTTTTACGGATGTAATCCACGAGCCATTTTTGAAGAAGGCATTTGGTATGCTTTGACTGAAAAAGGTATTCCTTGCGGCAAGTCAGACCCGCTCAATGTGGCAAAAAACATCAGCCAACTGAATGAAGCTTGGGCAAAAGGCAAACGCCCTGAAACCGCAGCTGGTGCTGCTGTCAGTTTCTTGCGGATGGTTATGGAGAGCAAAGGCAAACAAAGAGCCAGTTTGATTGATTACTTCTTTTTCAGATTGCTCTGCTATACACACCAGCTACACCAGCAAGTAGTTGCCACTACCAACACTGCCGGGGAAAGCACACGACAAATAGCAGGGAAACTCGCAACATTCTGTGTTGAATACCCTGAAGCAGGGAACATACCACAATTTGTTATCGCCAAATTATTGGCATCGTTTTATGCAGGTTCTACCATCACTGTTCATGGCGGGGATGAAAGCGTCTTCGGCACGAATACAACATCAAAAAAACCTGCCGATATTTGGACAAGTCAAAGTGGGGAAATCCTGAATCTGTATGAAGTCACCGTCAAAAAGATCAATCTGAAAAGGCTTGATGACTGCATTGATGCGCTACGGGGACTTGGTAGTTTGGGTAAGCCCGTCACCTTCATTTGTCGCATTCCCGAAGACACCATAGAACTCGCCCTAGACGGAAACACTCGCCACTACAAAGGAAAAACCTTTGATTTTATTGATATAAGAGAGTTTATTTTTGTAGTTTCAACCTTACTGACCCCAGTACAAATGCTGGCTTTCTTGAGCGAACTTCAAACATTTGTGACCGACATTAATATTTCCACTAAGACGAAACAGGGCTGGAACAGCATCTTCCAACAAAAGGACTAACCGCCTTGGTAAAATCCATTCGCTCCAAGAAACGGGGCTGTTTTGGTGTATCACAACATCCGCTTGAGGAACTCCCCCGTAAACGACCCCTCAGTTTCTGCCACCTGCTCCGGTGTCCCCACCGCAATAATATGCCCCCCACGACTTCCACCTTCCGGCCCCAAATCCACCACCCAATCCGCTGTCTTAATCACATCCAGATTATGCTCGATCACCACCACGGTATTGCCGCCATCGCGCAAGCGGTGCAGCACTTGCAGCAACTGATCAACGTCGTGGAAATGCAGCCCCGTGGTCGGCTCATCCAGAATATAAATCGTCTTGCCGGTGCCGCGTTTGGAAAGCTCTTTCGCCAGCTTGACCCGCTGCGCTTCGCCGCCCGATAGCGTGGTGGCATTCTGCCCCAGCGTGATGTACGACAGCCCCACGTCCATCAGCGTTTGCAGTTTGGTGTGGATCGACGGCACGGCGGCGAAGAATTCGCAGGCATCTTCCACCGTCATCGCCAGCACTTCGCTGATGTTCTTGCCTTTGTAGCGGATGTCGAGGGTTTCGCGGTTGTAACGCTTGCCTTCACACACTTCGCAAGTCACGTACACGTCTGGCAAAAAGTGCATTTCGACCTTGATCAAACCATCGCCGGAACACGCTTCGCAACGTCCGCCCTTGACGTTGAACGAAAACCGTCCCGGTAAATAGCCGCGTGAGCGTGCTTCTTGCGTCGCCGCGAACATATCCCGGATCGCGGTAAACACGCCCGTGTAGGTCGCGGGGTTGGAACGCGGGGTGCGCCCAATCGGGCTTTGGTCAATGTCGATGATTTTGTCGATTTGCTCCACGCCCAGCACTTCGCGCACCGGGGCAACCTCCACGCTGCTGTCGTGCAGATGCCGCGCCAGAAACGGGTACAGCGTGCGGTTGATCAGCGTCGATTTGCCCGAACCGGACACGCCGGTGATGCAGGTCAGCAGCCCCAGCGGAATTTCCAGCGTTACGTCATTGAGGTTATTGCCGGTCGCGCCGATCAGTTTGATGGTGCGCTCAGGGTTGAACGGGGTGCGTTGCGCGGGCATGGTGATTTTGCGCCGCCCGGACATGAATTGCCCCGTCACCGAATCCGGCGTGGCAAACACTTCTTCCGGTGTGCCTTGCGCAATAATGTAACCGCCATGTACACCCGCGCCAGGGCCAATATCCAGCACATGGTCGGCGGAACGGATCGCGTCTTCGTCATGCTCGACCACGATCACGGTATTGCCAAGGTCACGCAGGCGGAACAGCGTTTTCAGCAAACGGGCGTTGTCGCGCTGGTGCAAACCGATGGACGGCTCATCCAGCACGTACATCACCCCGACCAGCCCCGCGCCAATCTGCGACGCGAGGCGGATGCGTTGCGCTTCGCCGCCGGACAGCGTTTCCGCGCTGCGGCTCAGGGTCAAATAATCCAGCCCGACGTTGACCAAAAATTCCAGGCGCAAGGCAATTTCGCGCAAAATCTTGTCGGCAATTTGCCCCTGCGTCCCCGGCAAATTCAGGCTGCGGAAAAACGCATGGCTTTCGCCAATCGGCAAATGCGTAATCGCTGGCAAATTGCGCCCCGCGATGAACACGTTGCGCGCCTGTTCGTTCAAGCGTGTGCCGCCGCAATCCGGGCAAGCGCGGCTGGCAAGGTATTTCGCCAATTCTTCGCGCACCGCACTCGAATCGGTTTCGCGATAACGGCGTTTGAGGTTGTTTAATACGCCTTCAAACGGGTGGGCGCGCTTGTATACCTGCCCTTTCTGGCCGATGTAGGTGAATTCGATTTCCTTCAGGCCACTGCCTTGCAGGATCAGCTTTTGCACTGCTTCGGGCAATTCCTCCCACGGCTGCTCTACATCGAAGCCGTAGTAGTCGGAAAGCGATGTCAGCATCTGGAAGTAATAGGCGTTGCGCCGATCCCAGCCGCGTACCGCGCCGCCCGCAAGACTCAGGTGCGGATTGGAAACCACCCGTTGCGGGTCGAAAAACTGTTCCACGCCCAAGCCGTCGCAGGTCTGGCACGCGCCAGCGGGTGCGTTGAACGAGAACAAGCGCGGTTCGAGTTCGGTCAGCGACCAGCCGCAATGTGGGCAGGCGTAGTTGGCGGAGAATACGAGTTGGGTAGTTCCGGAAATGTTCCCTTCGACTCCACTTCGACTCCGCTCAGCGCCAGCGCTCAGGGAACGGCTACCCCCCGCGCCCTGAGCGCTACTGCCCGTGCCCTGAGCGGAGTCGAAGGGCGAAGCCAACTTTTCCCCATCCATAGACGCCACAATAGCAATGCCATTGGCGAGTTTCAGCGCGGTTTCAAACGACTCCGCGAGGCGCAACTGCATATCGTCGCGCACTTTGAAACGGTCAATCACCACTTCGATGGTGTGTTTCTTGCGCAGTTCCAGCGTCGGTGGCACATCCAGTTCGTAGACCACGCCATTCACCCGTGCCCGCAAATAGCCTTGCGCACGCAACGAATCAAACAATTGCACATGCTCGCCCTTGCGTTCGCGCACCACCGGGGCAAGCAACATCAGCTTGCTGCCTTCGGGCAAACTCAACACCTGATCAACCATCTGACTGACGGTTTGCACTTGTAAATCAACGTGATGCGTGGGGCAACGCGGCACACCTGCCCGCGCATACAGCAGGCGCAGGTAGTCGTAAATCTCGGTGATCGTGCCGACTGTGGAACGCGGGTTGTGCGAGGTGGTTTTCTGCTCGATGGAAATCGCCGGGGAAAGCCCTTCGATGTGGTCAATGTCCGGCTTTTCCATCATCGACAAGAACTGGCGGGCGTAGGCGGACAGCGATTCGACGTAACGCCGCTGCCCTTCCGCAAAGATCGTGTCGAACGCCAGCGACGACTTGCCCGAACCCGACAAGCCCGTGATCACGATCAGCTTGTCACGCGGCAGATCGAGGTCGATGTTTTTCAGGTTGTGGGTGCGTGCGCCGCGAATGCGGATGAATTTTTCCATGGGTGTGGGTTCGTTGCCGGACAAACCCGGTATGGTAGCAGGTTTCGTATAACAGCGAGATTCCCTGATAAGAAATCAGCATACGCAATGTCTGCTAAAACGCGCTATCATGCAGCTTAATCCTCACCAAGAGCACCTCATGCTGAACGCCTTCGCCCACCTGAATCTGCCTGCCCCGCAGCTCACCAACCTCAGTAATCTCGGTTACCGACAGATGACGCCCATCCAGGCCGAAGCCTTGCCACAAGCCCTGCAAGGCGCTGACCTGATCGCGCAGGCGAAAACCGGCAGCGGCAAAACCGCCGTATTCGCCATTACCCTGCTGGCCAAACTGAATCCACAGAATTTCAGCGTGCAGGCATTGGTGCTCTGCCCTACCCGTGAACTGAGTACGCAGGTAGCGCATGAAATCCGCCGTCTGGCGCGTTTCCAGCCAAACATCAAGGTCGTTATCCTGTGCGGCGGGCAGCCACTCGCCCCGCAAGCCGCCTCGCTGGAATACGGAGCACATATCGTGGTCGGCACACCGGGGCGTCTCAACGATCACCTCAACAGGCAAACCCTCGACCTGCGCAGTGTCAACACGCTGGTGCTGGACGAAGCCGACCGGATGCTGGAAATGGGCTTTCTGGAAGACATCGAAACCATCATCGCCGCCACGCCGCACTACCGCCAGACCCTGCTGTTTTCCGCTACCTACCCCGACGATATCCGCGCCCTCAGCGCCCGTTTTCAGCGGCAGCCGGTAGAAATCAAGGTCGAATCCCTGCACAGTACCAGCACCATCGAGCAACAATCCTACCTCTGCGAGAAAAGCGCGCGGCTCAACGCGCTGGTTGCCCTGCTTGCCCACTACAAGCCAGGGTCAGCCGTCATTTTCTGCAACATGAAAGCCGCTGTACGCGAAGTCACCGACCACCTCCAGCAACTCGGTTTCAGCGTCAAAGCCCTGCATGGCGAAATGGAACAGCGTGACCGCGACCAGGTATTCGTGCAATTCAAACACCAGAGTTTCAGCCTGCTGGTCGCAACCGACGTAGCGGCGCGCGGGCTGGACATCGAAGACCTGCCCTGCGTCATCAATTACGACCTGCCGCATGACCCGGAAATCTACATCCACCGTATCGGTCGTACCGGGCGCGCAGGCAAGGAAGGCATGGCACTCAACCTGCTGACCGACGCCGAACGCCACAAGCTGACCGGCATCGGCGAATACCAGCAAGCCACTCTCGATTTCGAGGTGATCGACGCACTCGCAGGTGCCAGCCCGTCACCGCAAACGCCACCCAACGTCACCCTCTGCATTGGTGCAGGCCGCAAGGAAAAAATCCGCCCCGGCGACATCCTCGGAGCCCTGACTGGCGCAGGCGGAATTGATGGCAAGTCTGTGGGGAAAATCGACGTACTGGATTATGCCGCCTACGTTGCAGTTGAGCGCAACGTAGCCAAACAGGCGCTGGCGCAACTGAACAATGGCAAAATCAAGGGACGCAAGTTCCGCGTCAGCACGCTGTAAGCCTCGCGCCTACAACTGGTTGCGCAACATCAGTTCACCGGGGTGCGGAGCCATGTAATACTGCCGCTCGATATACGGTTGCGGATGCCGCCGGAAATGGTGTTTCAGCAAGGTGACCGGCACAATCAGCGGCACGTAGCCCTTACGGTACTGGTGGATGGTATCGAGCAATTCCTCCCGGTCACCTGCATCAAGCTGCGCTTTCAGATAGCCCATCAGGTGTTGCAGCACGTTGGCATGCTGCCCGCGCGAAACCCGTTTCGACAGCGTTTCCATCAGCAAGCGGATGTAATCTTCCGCCAGTTGCCGCAAGTCTGCACTTTTGCCGACCCGCGCAATCATTTGCCCGAGTTCCTGTGCGTTTTCCTGATCATGCGCCATCAGCAGGTATTTGTGGCCGGAATGGAAATCGACCAGTGCAGCAGGCGTGAGACCGGAAGCCTCCAGCTCCCGCCAGCGGTGATAGACGAATACCCGCCCGATGAAATTTTCACGCAGTATCGGGTCGCACAAACGGCCCTCCTCTTCCATCGGCAGCAGCGGGAAACGCGCTTGCAGCTTACGCGCGAAAATGCCCATACCGTCACGCTCGGGCGGCAGATTGGGGCGTTCCGGGTGGTAGACCTTGACCCGCTCCATGCCGCAACTTGGCGAGTTTTTCTTGAGGATGTAACCACACACCTGCTCCAGTTGTGGAATCACTCCGTCGATGTAGCGTTCCAGCTTGCCGGTGTGGTCGATACTGGCATTCTTCACCTCCAGCGCACGGATGTCGCCTGCCTGCCGCACCAGATGGATGGTCGGGCGTGGAATCCCCAGCCCCACCGACACTTCCGGGCACAGCGGCACAAAGTCAAAGTATTGGCTGAGCGTGTTGCTGATGTAGGCATCGCGTTTATGACCACCGTCGTAGCGGACTTCATGCCCGACCAGACAGGCGCTGACGCCAATTTTGATACGTTCGTAGTCGTGCATCAGGGCAGGTTCGCTTCAATCAGTTTGACCAGCTTATCGCTTTGCGGGGTAACGAAGCTGGAAAAGCTGCCGATCAGCTCCCCCTTGGTGTTGAGTACGTATTTATGGAAATTCCATTTCGGGTACTCGCCCGCCATTTCCCCCAAGGTCTGGTAGATAGGCGAAGCATTGGCCTTGGCTGCCTGGGTTTTCTCGAACATGGGGAATTTCACACCATAGGTAAGCTGGCAGAATTCCTTGATTTCCTGTTCCGAACCGGGGTCTTGCCCGGCAAAATCGTTGGAGGGGAAACCGAGCACCACCAGCCCACGATCCTGGTAATCGCTGTAAAGCTTTTCCAGCCCCTCGAATTGCGGGGTGAAACCGCACTTGCTGGCCGTGTTGACGATGATCACCACCTTGCCCTGATAGGTTTGGCAAAGGTTGACCTGCTTGTCGCTACCCAGCTCACGCACGGTGAAATTCAGCGCTGCCGGGCAACCGTTTTCCGTCGCCGGGCCTTTGACCGGTTCCGCCATCAGTGTGGTGGAAGCGAAGAAACTGGCCGCCAGCGCGAAGAGCTGCTTGTACATGGTTGGTGGTTCCTGCTATTGAATTGCAGGTATTGTCCCACTTTTGTACGGGTATCGGTGAATAGGCGCAGGTAAAGAGGGGGAAAGAAACCCATCCCAACCCTTTACGCCAGCCCCCTAACCCGCTATTTTGACGCGCATCCAGATATAACCTGACCATAGCCAACACCAATAATGAGCAACAACACTTACGACGCCTCCGCCATAGAAGTCCTCACCGGTCTCGACCCGGTACGCAAGCGCCCCGGCATGTACACCGACACCACCCGCCCCAACCATCTGGCGCAGGAAGTGATCGACAACAGCGTGGATGAAGCCCTGGCCGGGCACGCCAACCAGATCGACGTTACCCTGTACGCCGATGGCTCGCTGTCAGTCGCCGACAACGGGCGCGGAATGCCGGTCGACATGCACCCCGAACAGCGCAAACCGGGCATTGAAGTCATCCTCTGCACCCTGCACGCAGGCGGCAAGTTTTCTGACCAGAATTACCAGTTCTCCGGCGGTTTGCACGGCGTCGGCGTGTCGGTGGTCAATGCCCTGTCGCGCAGGCTGGAAGTCAACATCAAGCGCAACGGGCAGGTTTACAACATGACCTTCGCCGACGGCAACAAGGCCAGCGAGCTGATTGTTACCGGCAAAGCCCCCAAACGCGAAACCGGCACCGAATTGCGTTTCTGGCCCGATGCCAAATACTTCGACACGGTGAAATTCGCCGTCAGCCGCCTCAAGCACAACCTGCGGGCGAAAGCCGTGCTGTGCCCCGGCCTGCGCATTCGTTTCACCGACGCTTCGACTACGCTCAGCGCAGGCGCTACATCGCTCCCTTCGACTCCGCTCAGGGAGCAGCCCAGCCTCGAACAAAAGCACGAACCGTTCCCTGAGCGGAGTCGAAGGGAACTGAAGGAACCCGAAGTCACCGAGTGGTACTACGAAAACGGCCTGCGCGACTACCTGCGCGATGCCGTCAACGAGTACATCACCCTGCCGGAAAACCCGTTTACCGGCTCCCTCAAAGGCCCGCGCGAAACCCTTGACTGGGCGCTGGTATGGCTGCCGGAAGGCGGCGAAGCGGTGCAGGAAAGCTACGTCAACCTGATTCCTACCGTACAGGGCGGCACCCACGTCAACGGCCTGCGTACCGGCGTCACCGACGCGCTGCGCGAATACTGCGAATTCCGCAACCTGCTGCCACGTGGCCTCAAACTGACGCCGGATGACGTGTGGGAACACATTGCCTTCGTGCTCTCCTTCAAGATGCAGGAGCCGCAATTCGCCGGGCAAACCAAGGAACGGCTTTCCTCACGCGAAGCCGCCAGTTTCGTCAGCGGCTCAATCAAGGACGCTTTCAGCCTCTACCTCAACCAGCACACCGACATCGGCGAACAACTGGCGCAAATGGCTATCAGCAACGCAGGCCGCCGCATGCGTGCCAGCAAGAAGGTAGTGCGCAAGAAAGTCACCGCAGGCCCTGCCCTGCCCGGCAAGCTGGCGGATTGTTCCTCACAGGATACCACCCGCACCGAACTGTTCCTGGTGGAAGGCGACTCCGCAGGCGGCTCGGCCAAGCAGGCGCGTGACCGCGAATTCCAGGCCATCATGCCGTTGCGCGGAAAAATCCTGAATACCTGGGAAGTCGATTCGGAACAGGTGCTGGCCTCGCAGGAAGTGCACGACATTTCGGTCGCCATCGGGGTGGAACCGGGCCATGTCGACCTCAGCCAGTTGCGCTACGGCAAGGTGTGCATCCTCGCCGATGCGGACTCGGATGGCGCGCACATTGCCACCCTGCTGTGCGCGCTGTTCGTCAAGCATTTCCGCCCGCTGGTGGCCGCCGGGCACGTATTCGTCGCCATGCCACCGCTGTACCGCATCGACATTGGCAAGGAAGTGTATTACGCACTGGACGAGGCCGAAAAACAGGCACGGCTCGACATCATCGTGGCGGAAAAAAAGCGCGGCACACCCACCGTTACCCGCTTCAAGGGGCTGGGAGAAATGAACCCGCTGCAATTGCGCGAAACCACCATTTCCCCCGACACCCGCCGTCTGGTGCAACTGAGCATCGACGACACCGATGCCGCCGATATAGTGATGGACATGCTGCTGGCGAAAAAACGCGCCAGTGACCGCAAACAATGGCTGGAAAGCAAGGGGAATCTGGCAAGTGTCTGACAACAGGCCATATTCGACTGCGGAAAACCTGACACTCGGCTTGTTGGGGCTGGTGGCTCTCGCGGTCATCTTGCTGTTCAGCGCACTGGGCTGGTATGCGCACCCTTCCACCGATGACATCTGCATGGCGGCAGGCGTGCGCGAAGATGGCCTGTGGTGGCATTTGCTCAACCACTACATGACCTGGAGCGGGCGCTATTCCGGCAATGCGTTTTACGCCATTTACCCGCTGCTGTCCGGCGGGCTGCTGGGGGGGTACCAATTCATTGCCTTGCTGCTGTTATTGTCGCTGTTTACGGCCACGGCGTTTTTCCTGGCGCGGCTGCTTCAGCGGGGCATGAATGATTTTCCGGTGGTGGTGGCAGCGCTGCTGTTTACCGCCGTGTATGTGCTGGGCTTGCGCAGCCCTGCCAGCAGTCTGTACTGGATGGCGGGTTCGCTTTCCTACCTGTCGGCCAATATCCTGCTGCTGGTGATTGGCGGGCTGATGCTGCGGCTGGCAGATCGGCAACAGGCAAAGCGCGGCGTGTGGCTGACGCTGATCCTGCTGGCGGGTCTGCTGGTGCTGGCGATTGGCGGCAATGAAACCGGCATGTTGCTGATTGCCGCCACGGTCGGCATGGCGGCGCTGATGCGCTTGCGGCTGGGCTGGAAAGGCGCGTGGCCGTGGCTGCTGCTGTTGCTGGTGGCAACCGTTTGCAGCGCGCTGGTCTACTTTGCGCCGGGTAACGCGGTGCGCAATTCCACCTTCCCCTTCCAGCACAACCTGATGTTTGCCATCGAGGGCAGTCTGGGCATGGGGGTGTGGACGCTGCTGGGGTGGCTGCGCAATCCGGTGTTTATCGGCATGACCTTGCTGACGCCGTTTCTGACCGTGTTGCTGTGCCGTAATGCGCAACGCCGTTTGCAGCCCGGCAAGCGGCATCTGGCCTTGCTGGCGGTGCTTACCCTGGGGTTGCCGTTTTTGCTGGAATTTCCGGCGTGGTGGGCAATGGGCGGCTGGCCTCCGCCCCGCACGGTGGACGCCATCTATTTCGCCTTTCTGGCAGGCTGGCTGCTGACGGTTGGGGCGCTAACCCTGTATTTGCTGCCACCAGCGCAGGCTGAAAGCAGGCCGTACCTGCGCACTGGCGGAATGGTGGCGTTTGCGCTCAGCGCGCTGCTGTTGGTGCTGGCGGTGTCCATCAACGGGCGCTTTCAACATGCACAAATGGATTTGCGCTTTGCCGCGCCGGTTTATGATGCCTACATGCAGCAGCGCTACGCCTTGATTGACGAGGCGCGCGCAAGCGGCAAACGCCAGCTGATCGTGCCCGGTTTTGACGGGCAGTTTCCGCGCAGCATTTATTTCAACGACATCGTTCCCCTGTCGACGGACTGGCGGAATGTGTGTTACGCGCAATATTTCGGGCTGGAAAAGATCAAGCGCAAGCGGGTAGCGCAACCGCCGCGTGGTGAGCGGGCCAAGCCGCCTGTGCCTGCGATGCCTTCCACCCCGCCTGCTGCCGGACAAGGAAAATGACGCGCGGCGCGGGGCTGATCTCCATCGCCGTACCCTGCTACAACGAGCAGCAGAGCATCCAGCCGTTCATGGACGCCATTACCCCGGTGCTGGAAAGTACCGGGCATGATTATGAAATCCTGTTCGTCGATGATGGCAGCGCGGATGACACGCTGCCCATGCTGGTGGCGCTCGCCAACGCCAGTCCGCACGTCAGGGTGCTGGGGCTGACGCGCAATTTCGGCAAGGAGGCGGCATTGACGGCGGCGCTTGATTTCGTCAGCGGTGCGGCGGTGATTCCGATGGATGCTGACCTGCAAGACCCGGTGGAACTGATTCCGCAGATGGTGGCGAAATGGGAGGCAGGAACGGATGTGGTATTGGCGCGCAGACAGTCACGCCCGGATGATTCGGTGACGCGGCGCTGGGCGGCACGGTTTTTTTACCGCTTCATTGCCCGGCTGAGTGCCTTTCCGATCCCCGAAAATGTGGGGGATTTTCGCCTGATGGATCGCGCGGTGGTGGATTGCGTGCGGCAACTGCCGGAAAAGACCCGTTATATGAAAGGCATCCTCGCCTGGCCGGGTTTTCAGAATGAAATCATCGAGTTTACCCGCCCGCTACGGCGTGCTGGCAGCAGTAAATGGCCTTTGTGGAAACTGTTCAACCATGGGCTGGACGGGATTTTTTCGTTCTCAACTGCTCCGCTGCGTATCTGGACGTATCTCGGCTTTATCCTGTCGCTGTTTTCGCTGACTTATCTGCTGTGGATTGTGGTCAAGACACTGGTGTTTGGGGTGGATGTGCCGGGTTATGCGTCGACGCTATCCATTATCCTGTTTTTCAACGGCATCATTCTGATTGGGTTGGGGATTTTGGGGGAATATCTGGGGCGGGTGTTTATTGAGGTCAAGAACAGACCGGTTTATTTGGTGGGGGTCAAGGCAGGGTTTGGGATGGGGGATGAAAATAGGGGGTGAGGTGGGGTTTGATGCGGTGTTTTCAAAGTAGCTGTCTTAATAATCATGCTCTGCTGTATTTAGTTTATCCATATCGCTGCTTTCCTAGCAGTTTATTCCGCTTTATATGGCAGTTACACAATTCAGAGTACAGTCTCGCAACTAGCGACCAATCCAATCAATGTTTAGGTCTGGATAGTCAAATTTTGTAACTTTGATGAGTTTGTTACCATCAAGAACTCCGATTACTTGAACCTCATCTCTTTTTTCATATGCCTTTATTGCAACTTGGTGATCGTATGACGCAAGAGTCATTCTAATCTTTTTGGGAACTCCTTCTATATGGGTTGCAACCGTTACATCTCCGACATCACTATCTTTATCTTGGTGAAGAGTTATTACATATCCATAAAACTTTATATTTTCTGGTTCCTTTTTCCTGAATTCTTGGGCAGCTTGACTTATATAAGAAAAGTATTCAACAGGGAATTCAATTCTCGTGCTAATATGCTCTGGTGTGCTTATACGAAAAGCCGGAGACCATGATACTGAGAAGTTCAGAGGATTTTTATTGCTACCATCTGGCTTGCCTACTATTGCCTCACATAAATCAGCATTAATTCCATCATTAATTCTTTCAAAGAATGGCTCGAAATAAAATTTACCCATCTTCTTTGTTTCTACTAGTACATCCTTCAAAGATGAAAGCCCAAGGAATGTTTTTTCAACAGCAAGTCTTTCAAAAGGTGGCTTTTCTGGAACTAACTCAAGATTGAACTGCGTTTCTTTGAGGTCATTAGGCAGTGGTGAGATTAGTTTTATAATATAGCTTCCTCTCTCTGTTTGTCCGAGTCTTACAGATTTCATATATTCCAGAGCATCATTTGGCTTTCTTGATCCGAAGAATGCACGATTTTTCTTTGGATCTTTTATTGTCGCAATAGATGCACCAGTTAACAATACTTGTTTTGCTTGTTCAATCAGTTGTGCTGCACTATACAATGGAAAGGTTGAACTTGTCTTATCTAAGGGGTCTTCTGATCCAACACGAATAACATCACCAACATGGAATATATCAAAGTCTTCAGCTATATCTAATTGAGATCTGTCTTCATAAGCAGAGAGGGAATTAAGCAGTTTACCCATAGAGAGTACAAAATCTTCCTCTAATCCGCCAGCAAGAGGAACCCATATACGTAATTTTTTATCAGGTGAGTCATAAATTACACTCCCCGCAATTTGTTTTATTTTTGACCAACTTCTTTTGAGCAAATAAAACTCAACATCATTCGATTGGATGTTTTTTAATATAACGTTGTCAGTTATGTTTGCTCTGATGCTCATGTTGGTAGATTCACAATTGTATTGTCATAAATGATAAATTTACCGTCATACAAAAGATTCATTATCTCATTTAGCTTGCAAGTGTCAAATCTATTCGATAAAGGGATTTTTAATGTTTTAGTTTCAGTATCTACCTCATCCAATCCCCTCAAAGAATAATAGTAACAATTATAGCTTAATGTTGAGTTATTTTCATTAAAAATTACCCATTCCTCCGGGCTTCTGGGAACATTAACTACTATCAATAAATGAGGGTTTTTATTTCTTCTAATATCATTGTAATTCTTCTTATTGACTACGAAGGGGATGTAATCATCTTTTGGATTATGATGATATGTGCATTTAGCCTGAATCTTTAAATCTGAGTAATCGGGCATTCCATATTGGGTAATGGTTAAATCTATACTTTTTCTATCAGGGTTTATTGCTGTGTTGTGTATTTCTACACCATAACCTGCCGCAGTAGCAATAGCGCAAATATAAGACACACTAAATGGCTCCTGCCTATCATTAATACAGAGTGTTGAATCATTCATCATTAGTGTCGTTTTATATGATGTTTATATACTTCATCATTGATAGCCATTATGTCTCTTTTTTTGATCTTTAAATCTTGGGGAACTTATCGGTTTTAACTAGCCCAACGTTTGGGCTCACTAGTTTTTTACGGAGCGCAGCGGAGTAAAAATCCAATGCAGCGATTTGTTATGCCCATTCTACTTCAATACCATTCGGGCCAATCTTGACCTTAGGAGGTTTTTGTTTTGTAAGGACATAAATTGCAGAGAAGCCACCAGTCAGTAATAGTGTCGCCCCGCCACCAATCAGTAATCCGAGCTTTGTTGTTGGCTCAGGATCGAAAAAGGCTAGTAGAATCATGCCGATTCCAGTAACCGACATACCAATGGCAACACAAACTGCCGTAATCTCAGCAGTTGTAAGCTCTGCTTTCCGCCCCATGTCAAATATTGAATCTTTAGTTAGATCAATTCCGACCTTGGCATCATCAAAAATGGTAACAGGAGTTTTCTCCTTGTATGTTACTGCCAAGTCTTTCAGCCATCCTTCTTGTGATGTTTTGATAATTTTTATATTCATCGCATTCTCCTTTCAGGCATAACGTTTATATTCGATAGTTTGAGCAAATGAAGTAATTGTTCCAGCTTCAGTATCTTTTAAAGCATTAGTGCTTGTAGAAATGCGCCTACCTAATACCCCAGGAGAGTATGCCTTTCAAGGTGAAAAGCAGGCAATAGGCTTTTTCACCTTGAAAGGCATAGTGTGTCCATTATTGATGCAGCGGATCAATCACCATTATCCCCAATTGATATTGGAATAACCAATTTTATTTGGAATAACTCCCAAATCTCATAAGAAAACAGCGCCAATACTACTATGCCCAACATCTTAATAAGAAAGTTTAAAAAAGAATAACCAATATATGAATCTCTATCCGGTGTATAACCGCTTCGTTTTTCGTCTTCTATTAGAGGAGAAATTTTTGTTGTCAAAAAGAGCCGTAAACTTTGATAAATTAATATTAATACAGCAATTGCAATTGATAAATTTTGCTCTCCAAATACAAATTTGAGAGCAGATACTTCTATTGTTTCAACTTGCCACAAAAGAGCATCATCGTCATATTTAATAATACTCGAATATATAATTGATAGTGCTTTTAAAAAATACAACTTTAATAAAATAGCACCAAAATATAGCCCTGATAATGTGATATTAACGTACTGCCATATACCAGCATACGATAGAGATAACTTGACCCACACATCACTCCGCTTAGAATCAAATGTGGCGTTGGCAATATAATTCCTGTCAAACTCAATAGATACATCTCTCCTGAATTTTACAAATCTAAAAGCCGCTCCTTTTATATTACATTCACGAGAAAATTTCACATCATGAAATTCGGCGTCTTCGAAATCCGCCTCACTCAGATCAACTCCCTCTTCAAATATTACGTGACTAAACCGTGACTTCTTAAAGACTGCTCGATTTAAATTACATTCTTTTTTAAACCTTACATATTTAAAATCAGAATTCGAGAGATTAAAAAGTTCCAAATCAAAGTCAATATCAATATAGGCATTTTCATCACCTCTTATCTTTGTTCGCTCAGCATATGAGCTACCACTATTACTGCGCTTATCCAATGTTGAAGTATCAAGGACTGGATTATAATTTTCCGGCAAAATATTTCTACAATCTAAGCGCCCAACTAATAAGCTCTCTCTTTGTCTACGAGTCTCTTCTTTTTTTATTCTAGCCTCTTCTTTTTTTATTCTAGCCTCTTCTTCGATTTTCTCTCTTTCTTTGCTTTCCTCTTTAATTTGTTCATAGTGTTCTTTTAACCACTCTTCATATTCATTTTCAGTGCAGCGACGACCCAGACATTCAAAGCATTTATTGCGAAGATATTTTTCTAGCTCGATCTCTTGTTTTATTACGTTAACCATTATTGAAACTCAGTTATAGGTTATTCTAGAATGATGGAATGGTCTCCACGGGTGCAGCACGGATTCATAGTGATCCGCTCCATAAAAATGGACACGCTAAGAAGCGAATTGTTGTTTAATATCCACCTCAAGGTCTATTAAGCTTTAGTAGCTATTGGTTATATTGCTTAGGATTGACTATAGAAGTTAGTTAGTCTTTTTGCGGCGCATTCTCTGCAATTTTTCTATGGTCAACATTAATATCATAATGAATACCATTTCCAGCATGTAAAACATCAATAGTATTTATATATAAGATTTTATAGACAAGCATTTTTATATTCATTGACAAAACAGAGGGGCCAAACGGAACCAATATAACTTTTTTCCATTTTTTTGACTTTAAAACCTTGGCAACACCATATAAAATATTTTTTATCTCCAAGGCACTACTCTCCTTGCTTGAAAAGTCAAGACTTCCTGTAGATGCAATATACACGGTGCCTCGATTGTGCAACGCTTCAGTAGGATGTATTCCAGCGTTAGCAATAATGGTCAAAGTATTCTCATCATCACTCGAACCTAATATACTATGCAATTCAGCTTTAAGATTATCAACACCATGTATTTCAATGATAGTATTTATAAGTTTTTCGATTTCTTTTTTCATTATACTTTCTTTTGTAGAGTTATTCTTCCATGAGTATCACGACCTAGTTCAGTATAGTAGCGAGCTTCATCTATTACATCTATCTCACCGTTATAATTTTTTAGAAGTAAGTTTGTAACACCATAATGAATTTTAGTTTCAGTTTTACTTGGTTTATATTCAGCCCTATATTCATACCGCAAATTGAAACAAGTAGGATCAGCCATGTCAAAAATTGCCATCTTTGAGAAACTCATAGATGATGGTGCTTCAAGCCTGACAGTTAATTTAGTATAAGTTTGATGAATTTTTACACTTATTTCTATTTTTTTCTCTCCGGTCGAACTTAATAGTGTGCCTTGCCAATCCCCATTTAAGTTTGGGATTTTCACAATATCCGTCCAGTATAGAATTTTCCATTTCCAAATAAATTGATCAAAAGATATAAAAAACAGAAAAAATATTGCAAGACCTGATGGTGCTGCTAGGTTAAAACTAGAGATACTAGAAATCTTTGATAGAGCTTCGGCAATAAATGGACTCGATAAAATACTAAACAGAGCTAGAAAATAAAGAATTCTTTTTCTGTCATGATAAGAAACGCTATATTCATGCATGGTTAAATTTCTTTATGGCTAAATTAAGTTATCCAAAATTGCCATCAAATATGACGGACATGGGGAGTAATCAAACTGAAGTTTCGGGCTATCAATACGTCCACTAACCATGCGTTCATTATATTACTCCAAAATTTTGTTCAGGTGGTATTTGCTTCAGATATTGCTGCCTCTGCGTATTCTGTAAGCACACACTGCCTATCCTGTTCGTCCAGCCTTCCGCATAGTCTGGGACCATCGTCAACCTTGCCCAAAGCACGCTACCGCCCTGGCGTGTACATACACCAAGCATTGATGTGCGCTTGTCATGATGATCATTTCAACCGAGTGTAAGGCATAATAAAACTTTATAAAACCTGAACAGGTCAATATTTGGCAACAGTAGTCACCAGATAGCAGGAAAAAACCGCTATCCCCTATTCCGCCATGCTTTCCCGTTCCAGCGACAGGTAGACCTGATAGGCATTGGTGCGGTTGGCTTCGGCAAATGCGGGCATGTCGATGAAGTCGCCCCAGTCGGTGGCTTCATACGCCTCGTCAAACGGCGTCATTTCTTCCACCGCCGCGCCCATCTTGTCGCGCAGGAATTCGATGTAGTGCACCGTGGTCTTGATTACTTCCTGCGGATTTTTTGACATGGGGCCATGACCGGGAACCATCGCTGCCAGCTTGCCCTTTTCCATTTCCTTGAGGCGTTCCAGCCAGACTTTGGTATTGGCGTCGCCCACATAGGGCACGCGCCCTTCAAAGATCAGGTCGCCGATCAGCAGCACGCCATCCGGTTCCACCAGCACGCTTTGGTCGCCATCGGAATGCGCCTTGCCGTTGAAAATCAGTTTGAGGGTGACGCCGCCCAGGGTGATTTCCTCGTTGCCTTCCACATAGCGATCGGGCGACACGATGTGGGTGTCGGCATTGACCCACGGAGCCAGCAGCTTGCGGCGCTCTGCCAGCACCGTGGCGGTGTTTTCGGCGTTGATGTATTCCTCAGCCCCGGCAGGCGCGATGATTTCCGCCCCCAGTTCCTTGAAGACCTGCAAGCCGTAAACGTGGTCGGCGTGATAATGGCTCAGGATGACCTTTTTCACCGGCTGGTCAGTCACTTCCCGCAGCTTTTGCAGCAACAGTTTCGCCAGCGCAGGCGTGCCCAGGGAGTCAAACACGATCACGCCTTCATCCGTCACCACCACCGAGGCGTTGGAAATGAAACCGTGATTCTGCGTCGCTGCCCCCGGTGCGCCCTGCACGTAATACACATGCTCCGACACCTTGAGCAGTTCCATCACCACGGGCGGGAATTCCTCATCAGCGTGGGCGTTGTTCAGCCCGGCCAGCAGCAACAGGCCAGCCAACAGGCGGGTAATAAATGTCATGACTCCTCCGTTTGCGCTACGCGCTATGCTTTTTTGTGTGGAATTTGCACAATAGCGCCGCTCAGCTTGCAGGACAAGCCACTTATTTCGACAAGCGGCTATACTTTTAAACCCTTTTTATTCCTGAATAATTTACAGCGACTATACTCAGGCATGCATCAACGTTTTATAAAATCAATAATCAGGGCTACCCTCGCCCCGATAGACAAGGAGCTGCTTTATGTCCACCGATACCGAGAACAAAATCAATTCAGACTTGCAGGCATTTGCACAAGATACCGTTAAATTCATGAACCGCCAGCCGCCCAAAATGGATGCGGATGGCAACATCGTCGAAGGCGCAACCCTGTTTTCAGCCGCCGACATCGCCAGTGGCGACTACATCACCGCCCACGACCAGCAACGCTTGCACATCCTGCAACCGGAAGGCGATGAAACCACCCGCGCGGCCATCGAGGCCAACGACAAGCCAGAAAATCTGGTCGATTCCTTCAAATACAACAAACTGGCTGAGATGGAAAACGCCGGTTTGATGTCAGCGAAACTGGCTGAATCCCCCTGGTCGGATGACTACTGGGCGATTTACAAGGGCATTCTTGGCGCACGTTACGCCGACTCCGGTTTCCCGGCGGATAGTAACTGGAAGAAAAACTACGATTACGTCCGCGCCAACCCCAGCGCCACCATTCTCGGCAGCGGCAACGCCAGCCGTATCAACAGCCTGTCCCCGGCGGAAAAATACGACGCACTGGTAGGCGATGCCAACGAATCCCTGACCCGCCACTGCTGGATGGAAGGCAAAGGCTATTACGACTCAAATGGTTCGGTGGAAACCTGGATGGGTATCTGCCACGGCTGGGCTCCAGGTGCCTATATGCTGGGCCGCCCAACCAAGGCTGTCACGCTGAAAACGCCTGCGGGCGTGTCGATAACCTTTTACCCATCCGACATCAAGGCGCTGGCTTCCATGCTGTGGGCCAATGCAGCCACCCCCACCCGTTTCATCGGCGGGCGCTGTAATGACAAAGACCCGGCTACCGACCCGGCAACAGGCCGTACCACGTCCGCGCGCTGTTTCGACACCAACCCCGGCACCTGGCACATGGCCGTGGTCAACCAGATTGGCGTATCCAAACGCAGCATGGTGATGGACGTTACCTTCGACTATGAAGTCTGGAACCAGCCAACCCATGCCTACAGCTACCGCTATTTCAACCCGCAAACCCGCGCCTACAAGAACAAACTGGAAGACGCAACCATCAGCATGTCGGATTACACCGCTGACAAGTTCCGCGCCTTCCGCAGCCCTTCGGCCCGTTACGCTGTAGGTATCCAGATGACGGTTTCCTATGTCGTGGAAACCCGCCCCAGCCACCGCGAAACAGACAGCCCCAGCAACGATGCCATCCAGCAGGTCGACTACTATTACGATCTGGAACTGGATGCGAACAAGACCATCATCGGTGGGGAATGGTATCAGAACCGCCACCCTGACTTTTTGTGGACACCGGGCAAAACGGCACGGGCGCAAACCAGCTATGACTCACAGGCAACTGGCTCATGGGCGCAAGGCAGCGCAGTACCACAGGCATGGCGGACTGCGGCGAAATCCGCTTCCAGCTCACAGGGCGCGCCACTGGCAGCCATCGTTGAGCACCTGATCCAGTTCGCGCGGGCTGGCAGTGCGCCAACACCGGCACCAACGCCTACGCCGACTCCAACTCCACGGCCTACGCCTACGCCTACGCCCACACCAACTCCAACCCCGACTCCGACTCCAACGCCTCGGCCTACACCGACGCCGACCCCAACCCCGACGCCTACACCACGGCCTACGCCCACACCAACACCTGCGCCGACCCCGACGCCAGCACCACGTCCGCTGACATGGCTGGAACGTCTGTTACGCCGCTGGTTTGGTCGCTGATTGACGGCGTGCGCGGAAAAATGCCCGCAGGGTTTCCGCGCACTCTTCCTCTAACACACCACCGGATACAACAATCCGGTGGTTGTGCCTTTCATCTGCCAACAGGTTGAAGGCACTGCCTGCCGCCCCGGTCTTGGGGTCGAATGCACCGAACACCACCCTTTCCACCCGCGCATGGATCATTGCCCCCACACACATCGGGCACGGTTCCAGCGTCACATACAGGGTAGTTCCGGGCAGACGGTAGTTTTCGGCAGCAACGCCTGCTGCCCGCATGGCAAGCATTTCGGCATGGGCGGAAGGGTCGTGCAGGGTAATCGGCTGGTTCCAGCCTTCCCCGAGGATTTCACCATCACGGATCAGGACTGCGCCCACCGGCACCTCGCCCTGGGCTGCGGCTTTTTGCGCAAGACCCAAGGCGTGGCGCATCCAGTGTTCATCACACACTTGCTTGTTTCTCCCCTGACGTGGGAAGGTCAGAGGGGGCTTTTTGCTTCGGTTTGTGTTGCCACAAGCCACCCTGGGCAAATGCCTGCCAGCCCCAGCGTAACCAGCCCAGTACCGCCATCGCCAGCCACAAGGCCCACGCCAGCATCAGCAAGCGGTAGTACAAAATCGGCACACTGATGACGGAAGGTTGTTCCAGCACATTGCCAGCCCGATCCTGATACCACAGCAGGTTCTGCGCCCACGAACCATTCCCGGCAATCTGCATCTCCGGCAAGCCCAGCAAGCCTTGCGCCACTGCCCCAATCAGCGCAGAGAGGGCAAACAGCGTCAGCAACACCAGCCCGACCTGCAACAGGTTGAATTGCCAGTAAGGCCGCCCGTCCAGTGATGCCTTGCCACGCCAGGCCAGCACTACCAGCCAGCCTGCCATCAGCACCATCAGGTAAGGGCTGCTCTGGCTCAAACCGATACCGAGCAGGAACCATTGCCAGCTTTTCAGCGGCGTCAGCCCGGAACGCCCCAGCAGCACGGCGAACACCAGCAGCACCGCCAACAGCGCCCAGAACAGCACCGCAGGCCCCAGCAACGGCCCGTGAACCCACAGCACCCAGCGGTCTTCCGGCAGTTGCAGATGGAATTCACTGTTGACGCTAGGCAAACCCAAATCCAGCGCGGGGAAACCGTAACGGATGGGCATTGCGCCCGTTTCCTGCCATTCCAGCACAGCTTCCTGCTTTTTGGGCAGCAGCGCCAGCACCACCTTGTTGCCTTGCTGCTGGATAGCCTGTTTGGTGCCATCCACGGTCAGGCTTTTCAGTTCCGCCCCTTCCGGCAGGGTAATGGTGTGTTGCGAACCACGGCTGCTGTGCAGGTTGAGGCGCAAATCCATATCCCGCGCCCGTTTGCCCACTTCGGCGCTGAGCTGGCTGGAAAGGATGGTGACCGTTTGCCCCTCGGTGCCTTGCGGGCGGTTGACTGCCAGCGTCAGGGTTTCACCGGCCCACGGTTTCCACAGCAACACGCCTTGTGCGGCCTCTTCCTCGTAGGTGTTGACCGGCAAGCCACTGGCTTCCACATGCCACACCGGGCTGGCAGCGATTTGCCATTCTTCCAGCCAGGCAGTGTTGTTGCTGGCGGTGAGCAGGATTTTTCCGGTCTGGGGCAGGCTCGAAGTCCATTCCAGCCTGTCCTGCTGCGGTTTGAGGTTGATCTGGATGGTCTTATCCTTGACGGTGAATTGCTCACTCAGCGGACGTTCGCCTTCCAGTAGAGGCACTGCCAGCGTGATCGGGGTGGCGCTATCGGAAACACGGGTAATGGTCGTGACCACGTACCAGTCCAACCCCAGATCCAGCCGCCGCTGGATTTTGACGAAGGCAGGCAGGGTCGGCATGTCCTGGGTGCTGGCATCCGCCACCGCAGCGGTGCGGTTGAGTTGCAACTGGTCTTCGGGAACGCCGTTGTCACGCAGGCCATCGACTTGCCAGCCCTCACCCTGCCAGGTGACGCGGTGCGGTTTGAGGGGTAGCGGGAAAGCGAGGCTGCTGCGGGTCGGCAATTCGCCCTGCAATACCACCTCATGCTGCCCCGGATTCAGTACTACCCACAACTGTTGTTCCCCGTCGCGGCGTAGCGTGTGGGTCGCGGTAGCATCCACCAGCACGGTTTGTGGCAACCAGGTGCTTTGGCTGCCCGGCAACGGCACGGCAACCTGGGTGGCGGCATGTACCCGCAGGCGCACAGTCAGGCTGTTGGCTTGCAATTGCATATCCATCGCGTCGATTTGCGCACACTCGGGCAGGCAGTCCGGCGCACGCAGCAGACGTTCCTGCAAGCTTTGCAAGATGTCGGCAGGCGGTGTGGGTGGCTCAGCCGCATGGGAGGGTGAAGGCAATCCCGCCAGCAACGCCAGCACCAGCAGCAAACCTGCCGCCGCTTGCCCGCCACGCCCGCCACGCCCGACATGACGCAGCCGTTGCCACCAGCCGCCACCGATGCCGGACAGCAACGCCAAGCGCATGGCGAATACCAGCAGTACCATTACGCCCAACACTTTCAGCAGCGAATGCGCCAACGGTGGAATCAGCCACAAGTCTGCCCGCTCTTCCGGGGTAATGACCCCCGACCATTCCAACTGCACGGTGTCGCCCTGCCAGTGCGGCAAGCCCGGCCCGGTCTGGATCATGCTGTTGGGGTCAATATTGCGCAGGTTGGCTTCGCGCTTGGCGTCCATCCCCGATTTGGTAGAGGAAAAGGCTGAACCGTACTCATCACTACCCTTGTAATTTTCCATTGCTTGCACTTTGGGGGCTGCCATTTTGCGTTCGACTTGCTGTTGCATCACGTTCACGGCAGCATCGGCGGCGATTTCCGCTTCAGGGAGAGCCGCCGCCGGGGCAGCAGGCATGGGGGCTGGCACTGCTTCGGGCATAGTTCCTTCCATGTCACGGATGCGATCAAAACCACCACCGCTGGCTTCCTGCGTCAATTGCGGGTACAGCGCGATGCGCACGGTGTCGATGGTGAACGGCAACACAATCAGCACCAGCACCAGCAGGCTGGCCCAGCGATAACGTTCCAGCCATTGGCGCAAGCCAACATTACCCGCTGGCAGGGCGCGTAACAGGGCAACCACTGCCAGCAAATTCAGCCAGATGTATTGCGGTGCTGCGGGCAGATGCCAGGTCAACGCCAAGGCCACGCCCGCCACTGCTCCCCACTTCCAGCCATACAGATAGCCCGTCGCCACCACGGTCAGCAGTACCAGAAACAGGTCGAGCAAATTCCATTGCTGTAACCAAGTAGCGGCAACGTTATCCGTACCCATGGCGGCGAACAGCAGCCAGCCCGGTGGCAAATGCAGGGTAGTGGTGACTTGCTGCAATTCCTGCTGCCAGCCACTGACTGGCAAACCGCCTTTGGCTTCGTAACGGCTGTCGGCTTCCAGACTCAGGGCGCGTTGGCGCACTTCCACCCCGTCGGCCTGACCTTGTGGCTGACGGGTAATCAGTTGTGGCTCACCATTCAGGCTGACCCGCCCCAGACGCATGTCGGGCAGCACTTCCAGGCGTGATTCCTGCGCCAGCGTACCGTTCAACTGGTCTTGCAGGGTGTAGCCGCCCCCGTCAAAATCCAACCACAACTGGCGGTTCAGATTCAGTTGCGCGGGGCTTCCCGCCATGCCGCGATGCTGTTCCGCCAGCGTCATGCTGCTGCCAGTGGTCATCAGGTAGGCGGGCAGGTTTGCCCAATCTTGCGGCAAACGGGTCTGGCTGGGGTCGATGCTGTTCACGTTTTCCACCTGCACCTGACGCATGGTGGAATCAGCTTCAAATACCCACACTTCTTCGGCAGGCCACGGCGCAGTACTGGCAGGCAAGGCCAAGGCAGTGAGGCTGGCGGGAGCGCGTCCGGTCAGTTGGATGGTCCATTCACCGGGGCGCAGTTGCACTTGCAACTTGCCGTCCTGCCCCATGCGGGTTGGCAACGGGCTATCCAGATGCAGGGGGATGAAACCGTCCAGCAACACCGGGGCGAGTTCTGCCTGGCGCTGCTTGCCCGCCACCCGTAGCTGGATGCTGGTGGTAACTTGCAATGGATGCGTGTCCAGCACTTTGCGGAATACCTGCACGTCGAGGTTGTCTTCGCTGGCTTCCTGGGTACTGCTGCTTAACCACAGGCTGCCTGCGGTATTGAATTCGGGGGTGACAATCGCTGTACCATTGACGCTGAGTTTGACCAGCCCGGTTTCGGGGGCAACGAACAGGGCTTCGGGTAGTTTGTCCCAGAAGAATTGCCCGGCAATGTCATAGCTGCCTGCGGGCAAGGTCACGCTTGGGTAACCGTCCTGTTCGGTCACGGCAAGCTGGGTATTGTCGCCACTGCGTACCTGTTGCGGCCAGTGTTGCGTGTCGCCGGGCAGGCGTAGTCGGGTTTCACCGTACACTTCCCAGTGCTGGGCAAAAGTGCCACCCGTAGCGGTGAGTTGCAAATCCAGATGCCCCGGCCAGGCACACTGGCGCTCTTCGGCGTTATAGAGGTAGGGACAGTTGCGGTCATCGTGTCCATCGAGTACCCAGCCTACCCAGGGTTTGAGGGGTTCGGGAACCTGGTCGGGAGGAAGCGGATTGGCGCTGATACCAGCAGATAACAGCAGTAAACACAACAGGCGCAACAAGGAAGCTTGCATGGCTCATCCTTTAATTATTATTGCCAATAGATGACTTATGATGGATGAGGGGATTTCACTTGGCAATGCTTTTATCCTGCCCTTCCTTTAGGAACAGTCCCAAAATAACTTCCCTGTATCCAAGCTGCCATGAAGAGGGCGACCACCGGTCGCCCCTACAGGGGATGATCTTCGTAGGGGCGACCGGTGGTCGCCCTCTTGGGGGAGTCGGGGAGTTATTTCAGGACAAT
>JAHJJD010000014.1 GCA_018822845.1 Gammaproteobacteria bacterium
GGTAAAGGGGGAATTGGCCTGCCATTATCGAAGCCAGCAGTCATGGAGTCCCTGACGGATGATTACATCCGCAAGACCATTCGCAGCGGGCGTCCGGGGCGCATCATGCCAGCATTTGAGAAACTGGAAAATGCTGAAGTTGATGCCATCGTGACGTATATGCGTGCTTGGGGCATTTCGAAAGTCGCAGAACCGCTGAAACCGTTGGCTGGGAATTCCGTCAAGGGAAAACCCCTGTTTGAACAGAACTGTGCCGCATGTCATGGCAAGAATTTGAGCGGTGGCACCGAGGGTACTGGCGTAACCTTCTCGCGCAAACGTGAAATGCCCATCATGCCGCCAGCCCTGAACAATGCCGGTTTCCTGGGTGCGGCGACAGACGGGATGTTACGCTATATCATCCAGCATGGACGCACTGGCACACCGATGCCCGGTTTCGGCGGCACGCTGGAACAGGCGCAAGTTGATGACATCATTGCCTATGTGCGTGCCAGTGAGCTCAAGCATGATGCGGAAGAAAAGGCATTGGAAGGCGAATCACTGACGGTAATTTATGAAGTGTCAGGCACTTTTGCTGAAGTTGTCGACCGGGTAAGGGAGGCAATCCGCTCCAACAACTTCCGTGTATTCCCCGACCGTTTCCTGGAAGAGGGGCTGACAGACGAGTTTTCGGTCAATACACGCCAGATTTCCCTGCGCTTTTGCAATTTCAACCAGTTGTATGAGGCGCTCAAGCTGGAACCCCGTTTGGGGGTTATCCTGCCCTGTGCCCTGACCGTCATTGAAAACGAGGATGGCTCGGTAAAACTGGTGGCAGCAAATGTGGAAATGATGGCCAGACTGTTCAACAATGACCAACTGGACGAGGTGTTTATCAACATCAAGGATAGTTACGACCTGGTTCTGGATGAGGTGACGTTATGAAGCGTTCAATAGTATTAAGCCTGTTGGCATGGTTGATGTTGAGTGCTGGTGCCGCTCAGGCAAATGAGAAGTTACTGACCGCGCGCGTAATGCAGGAGTTTGATCCTGTGCTTGAGCGGGTGCAGGAGGTGCTGGTCAGGCACGGTTTTACTGTGGCCCATATCCAGAAATGCGACGGCGGCTTGCATGATATGGGCTATGAAACGGACAATTACAGGATCGTATTTTTTGGCCGTCTGAATGATGTGCGGGAGTTGAGCAAATCACACCCTGAGCTGATTCCGCTGTTCCCGTTCAAGCTGGCGGTTTATGCCGAGGGTAAGGATACAATCCTGTCCGTATTGAACCCTGCCGAACTGGCCCCCATGCTGCACGCTGATGAGGCGTTACAGGTGCGTATGATTGCCTGGGAAAAGGATTTTCGTGCGGTTCTGGCTGAAATGCAGGGTACAGGAGCTGTCGCACAGGCTCACTAGCCAGTAGCACTGTAAACACGTAGTTGTTGGCCCAGTTTCTGGAGCATGGCGTCGCGGGATTGTAGCGCTTTTTCCTTGTGCAACAATTGCTGGTTGAGCTGGGCGATGATGGTGTCCTTGAGGCCAATCACCTTGTCGCGCTGTTGCATTTTCTGATCGAAACTTTCCCGTTCTGATTCCCGATCCTGATGTTTGCTGGTCAGGTTGGCAAGGGTTTCGATGTGTTGCAGTAGCAGGGCGTCCCGAGTTTGGTGTTGTTGTTCGCGTTCTGCCAGTTGTGTTTCACGAATCTGGATTTCGTTTTCACGATCAATCAGGCGTTGTTCGCGTTCTTCCAGCAGGCGGGTTTGCCCTGTCAGTTGCTGGTCACGGGCTTGTAACGATTTGTCGCGCTCCAGTAGTTGCTGGGTGGTGCTTTGCAGGTTTTGTTCCTGCTGGTGAATCAGTTGGTCTTTTTCCAGTAGCAGGCGGTCTTTCTCGGCCAGTAGGCGTGCTTGTTCTGTAAGGTGTTGTTCCTTGGCAAGTAGCAGGTTCTCGATTTCAGTGACCTGATTGCTGTAGCTGTCGATGCGCTTTTGCTGTTCTTGCAGCGATGTATCCAGCTTGATGATGTGTTCCTGCAAGGTGGTGACAAGCTGGTCGCGCGTCTGGATTTCCTTGTCGCGCTCCTGGAGTTGCAAGAACTGGGCGGTAATCTGCTCATCGCGACGTTGCAGGTTGTGTTCACGTTCGGCAATGGTCTGGTCGCGGTTGGCAAGTTGCCGGTCTTTGTCAGTCAGTTGTTTGGTTTGCTGGATGATGGCTTGTTCACGTTCCTGGGCAATATTGTCCTTTTCGTGAAGCAAGCGGGTCTGCTCGGCCAGCTGCTCGTTACGCAGGCTGATATGGTCGATTTTGCGACGAACCAGTGAGTCGCGCAGGCGTAGCTGTTGTTCCTTTTCGATAATGGCATCATCGCGGCGTTGCAGCATCTTGTCGATGTCGCGCAGGCGTTGGTCGCGGTTGAGGACTTGCTGGTCGCGTTCCTTGATTTGCCGGTCACGCTCGGTTAGCTGGCGGTTACGTTCGCTGAGAACCTGTTCATGGGTGTGGATGCGTTGCTGCTGGTCACGCACCCAGCGATTCAACTCTCCCAGCTGCGTGCTGAGTTCGTAGATGCTGCCGTCGCGTTTGCCGATCTGTTTGTCGCGGTTTTCGATTTCGCGGTCGCGCTTACCAATGTGGTTGTCTTTTTCTTCCAGGCGGCGGTTACGGATGTTGATCTGGTCTTCACGTTCCAGAATGAATTTCTCCTTCTGGTTAATGAATTGTTCAATCTCGCGGGAACGCTTTTCCAGCTCACGAATGATCTGATCCCGTTCACGGATGCTGGTTTCCTTTTCCTGAAGGGCTGTGTCGAGTAGCCGGATTTGCCCGTCGCGAGCCTGACTGTTTTGCTGGCTGTTCTGGAGCATCTGCTCTTTTTCGTGTAGCAGGTGTTCTTTGCGTTCCAGGTGTTGGTCGCGTTCGCGCAGGGCTTGTTCCAGCGTTTGAATCAACTGCTCTTTGCCGTGCAGGCTGTTATTGATTTCGCGCAGGGATGCTTCTGTGGCTTGCAGACGTTCGTAGGCATCTTTCCAGCGGTCAATCAGGAGTTGCCGGTCAGCAGCGGTGAGGAAACGGTTGCCTTCTATTTTTTCGACAAGATTCTGTTCTTCGCGATTCATTATTATTATCAGCTTATCGGGTTATACGCTATTGGCGAGTATAATGTGCTAAATATAACGTAGCGTGAACCATATGAAAAACGGAAACCAATCTGGTTATTAGCACTCTAATATGATGAGTGCTAAACTACGCCGCAGTTAATGAGGAGACTACCCATGACCAACGCATTGATGCTTAGAGGCCAGACTTTGCCGGTTCCTGTCGGGAATCTGGAGAGTTACATCCATGCGATCCATGCCATCCCGGTGTTGGAAGCAGAGGAAGAGCGTGATCTGGCTGAACGTTTGAAATATGCAGGCGACCTTGAAGCCGCGCGTCAACTGATCCTGCACAACCTGCGCTTTGTCGTAAAAGTGGCACGTGGCTATAGTGGCTATGGCTTGTCGCTGGGTGATCTGGTGCAGGAGGGTAATGTCGGTTTGATGAAAGCCGTCAAGCGCTTTGACCCAGGCATGAACGTGCGGCTGATTTCCTTTGCCGTTCACTGGATCAAGGCCGAAATCCACGAATTCATCCTGCGCAACTGGAAGATCGTCAAGGTGGCGACGACCAAGGCGCAGCGCAAACTGTTCTTCAACCTGCGCAGCAGTAAACAGCGTCTTGGCTGGTTGAATCAGGAAGAAGCAGCGTCCATGGCGGCGGATCTCGGAGTCAGTACCGCAGAAGTGCTGGAAATGGAAAAGCGTCTGAGCGCCCACGATGTCGCCTTCGACCTCGGTGCCGATCAGGATGATGAAGACAATACCAGTTTCTCGCCCAGCCAGTATCTGGCGGCTGAATCAGCTGACCCGGCGGAAACACTGGAGGCGGAAGAGTGGGATACCTACACCCGTGAGCGTTTTCATGGTGCGCTGGCAAGTCTGGATGCCCGCAGTCAGGATATTCTGGCAAGCCGCTGGCTGGTGGAAGACAAGGCGACCTTGCAGGAGCTGGCAGAAAAGTACAGCGTGTCTGCCGAGCGTATTCGCCAACTGGAAAATGCTGCTGTCAGCAAGCTGCGCTTGGCAGTGCTGGAGCCGGAAGTTGCGTGAACCCAACAAGGGATAAATAAAAAGGCCGCTTAAGCGGCCTTTTTATTACGGTTTGCTGGTGATCAGCCGAAGAAGGCTACCGACAGGAAACTGAACCATGCGAAAGCAATCAAGGCAATAACGAGCAGCATTGGAATGCCGAAGTCCCAGCTCAACATATCTACATACCTCTTTAACACTTGTTTTGTGGGAGAGAGCATAAAGGAATAGCTCCCGCCTGACAAGATCAGGAGGTGCTTATATAGCAGCAGACAAGGCAACCCGTCACCATGTGACGGGCTTGCGGGGAGACCAACGGCTGGAGATGAGGAGGAAGCTGGCCGTTTAGCCTGAGAAGACAACAGAGAAGAAGCTGAACCACGAAAACAGGATCAGGGCAATAATGATGGCAGCAGGCAAACCATAATCAAAACTCAACATACGTCTTTCCTCTTTGTTCAGTATCTTTGAAAGCAATGAACGGAGTATGCACGAGTCAGTATGACAGAATCTTGATATGGCTCAATAACCCGGAGCATAGATGAAAGCTAAGTGAAAGATTTTCTGGATACTTGATTTATAGCGGGAATCTGCAATCATGCCAACATGATCAGCTTACACCAACTAATCCTGCGCACAGACGTGAGCGGGATGCCGTTGGAGTGGATTCATTTCCAGACGGCAGTCAAACTCTATTACGCAGAACAGGTGGCTTACACCTGCGGGACTCCCATTCTCTCCATTCGTGGCGGCATCAATGCCAAAACCGGGTGCCGTAGCCGGATCAATCTCAATTCCATCATTGCCACTTACGGCAGCAAGCAAACCTTGCACCAGACCTATGTTCCACCGCTGAATAACCCGCTGCTGTTCCGGCGTGATGACCAACTGTGCCTGTATTGCGGGGAGCATTTTCTGGAAAGGGATTTGTCCCGCGATCACGTGCATCCGATTGTGCAGGGCGGGAAAGATGTGTGGACCAACGTGGTTACCGCCTGCAAACACTGCAACAGCCGCAAGGGTGGGCGAACCCCGGAACAGGCGCGTATGCCGTTGCTGGCGATTCCGTTCCAGCCTACGTATGCCGAATATATCTTTCTGCAAGGGCGTAATATTCTGGCTGACCAAATGGAATTTCTCAGCGCACACTTCCCACGTAGCAGTAAATTACGCGAACGCTGCCAGTAA
>JAHJJD010000104.1 GCA_018822845.1 Gammaproteobacteria bacterium
ACGCCATGGCGTTTGGCGGCTTGCTTGATGATGGCTTCGTAGGGGGCGGCTTTCTGACTGAGCGTTTTGGCGCTGAATCCGCCACAACTGCGTGCATCCGGGGTGCGAGGGTAATGCACTTTCGTCAGCCGTGATTTGTACCAGGTGGCGAATGCCTTTGCAGCTGGCGATGGCGGGGAGGCCAGCAGGGCATGCTGGTAGGCTTCTGCCGATTTTTCCCAGGTTTTGAGTAATGCTTTGGCGTGGCGGTTGGTTTTTTTGCCGTTATCCAGTTTCAGCAGGATGCCCAGTGTCCGGGTGACGGGTTCGCGGGTGTCCTGAAAAAGGGAGTGGATGGTTTCGTATGACCCTTCCCAGCCTTCATCGGCGGCGTGGGCAGCCAGGACTTCGGCGATGCTGCCCTGATAGCGTTTCAGCAGGTAGCTGAGATAACGCGCGCCTGCGTCAATGTTGGCGTGTGGGTCGGTGATGTCCAGCGCACCGAAACGCACGGCGGTGGCGGGCAGGAGTTGCATCAGGCCGACTGCGCCCTTGGGGGAAACCTTTACCGGGTCGAAGCAGCTTCCGCCTGCTATCACCGCCTTGATCAGGGCTGGTTTGACAGCGTAGCGCTTTGCGGCCTTCTGGATGGCTTCGTTATACGGTTGCGCTGCCTGGTTAAGGGCTTTGGCGCTGCTGAGGGCGCAAACCGTGGTTTCCCCGGCGTGCAGGTGGAGTGGCGTACAGGCCATGCCAGTTGCGAAGATAATGCTCATCCAAAATTTAGGGGCTATTTTTTTCATAACTTATTCGTGTCGTTGTAACTACTCAAAAATTAATATAGTTGCTTTGACAGATTTTTGGGGAATAAGAGCGGAGAAATCCTTGCCGCTCTGGTTTGATGGGGCAAGGATTGCGATGAATGGCAGGGCTGGATGAGTGGTGGTGTGGGCTGTTGAGCTGAAAATGGTTGAGTGATAAATTTTTCTAATTTAACTCATTAATTTCTTTTGCGACATGTTCCATGTCAGTGCGGTTTTGTTGCAGGATGTGTTCCATGCGCAGTTTTTCTTCGACGCGGGTTTCGAGGTCGTATTGCGTCTGAATGGCGGCGTGGCGCTGGTAGAGGCGTTGCCAGCGTTGTTGCAGCCCTTCGCGTTTCATTTTTGTGATGAAATCCGGTGCGATGGTGGCGGGGGTGGTGGCTTGTCCGCAGGCTTGTTGCAGGCTGGTGAGTGTCCAGCTTGTGGGCAGGGCAGGGTCGCGGGTGAAGATGCCCCAGTCCCATGTGTCCGGCGTGTCCTGTTTGAGGTCGTCGATGGCCAGTGAGCGGGGGGAGCGGTTTTTGCCTATCAGGGTGAGTGCTCCGGCGCGGGTGAAAGCCTGATCCAGCGTGGTTTTGGCGGGGTCGGCCAGCAAGCCTGCGTAGAATTCGTAGGCGAACAGGGAGGCTTCCTTATCGTCGATGTAGTTGTGGGTGGCGATGACGCAGGGGATTCCGGCGTCGAGGAACATGCTGGCTTGTCCGCCACTGTTGCAGCCGTTGAGGAACAACAGGCCGGGTTTCTGTTGCCATGTTTGCAGGATGGCGGCGATGTGTCGGGAGTAAACCAGTTCATCGTCGGCCTGAAGTTGTTCCGCACCGCTATGCCCAGCGAAATGCAGGATGCCGATCTGGTCGGTAAGGTGGCGTAGCTGCCCGGTGAGGATAGTGCGGGTCAGGTAGGGTTCGTATTCGATGGTCAGGCCGGTGTTGGGCGCGGCCTGGAATAGCTGCTTGAGGCGGCTGAGTTCAGCGGGGACGGATTTCAGCGGGTGGAGTTCGCTTTTGGCACCGAGGAGGAGGATGGTGGTCATCGTTTGCCCTCTTCGTTGGGATAGGGTTGGTTGACCGGCAGCGTGTCTTCAGGCCATACGCGCATCTTGCCGTATTTCTCGCGGAATTCCTTATCCAGCTTGTTGTAGTGTTCCATCATCAGCGTCGTCCATTGCAGACGTTCGAGGACTTCATCGTCAGGGTCGCCTTCGGGCATTTTGCGGCCTTCAATGTCACTCTGCCATACGCGTAATTCTTTCAGCTCTTTATCCTTTTCACCGTTTTTGGGATTGTTGCCAAGGATTTCCAAACGGTGCAAGCCCATGTCGATGGCGCGGAAAGCAGAATACTGAAAAACCGGATCGTCGCGGCGGGCTTCGCGTGCCTGATCTAGTTCTCGCAGTTGTTGGATGTTGGCTTTCATCGCAATGCCCATGTATGCGCCTTGGCGAACATCAGCGAGGTTATGGGTAAGGAGTTCTTTCCCAATTTTTCGGTCGAGACGGGAAAGGGCATAGGCATAATCAAAAGCAGCCAGCGGATTAATTTCGGCTTTTGCTGCTTTAACTTGTCTCAGGTCTTCATCCGTTGGGTTTTCAGATTTGCTGTCACGCAGTTCGCGCCATTCGCGGTATTGTTCGTCCAGCGCGTCCAGCTTTTGTTGCAGGAGGGGAATCACGCCATTATCAGTAATCTGCAAGTCACCTAATAATCGGTAGGCAAGGCAGCTGAAAGCATCTGCTTCCGGCTGTTGGATGATGCGCAGAATTTCCTGTTTGGCGGTGGTCGGGTCTTCTTTGGTAAGGCGTTGCAGGGCTGCAAGTCTGACTGACAGTTTGCGGGAGGTGTCGTGCAATATCTGAACCGCTGGCAAAACCTTGTCTTCCAGTTCGGTAATGGTTTTGTTGAGTTGAGCGTGTGATTTTAACGGCTGAGGTGGCTCAAGCAGACTAGGGGCTTTGCTGTCGACAAGTGTTTCAATGGCTTTTCGACGGATGGAAAGATGGGCATCTGTTTTTTTGGCAAGTGTCAGCAATTGTTGATTGCGTTCGGGGGATACTGGCAAGTTAAGAGCTTGCAGCAGTGCTTTGCGGTCATTAACTGAGCCTGTAATTGAACTCAATTTTTCATCATCAAAGAAGTCAGCCCATTTGGATGCATCCTCTTTTTCTTTTGGGGTAACAGCATCAACCTGAATCTGGTTGGGATCGCCAATTCGCCCGAGGGCTTCAGCAGCGGAAGAACGCACGGATTCATTTTCATCCTTGATCGTGTTGGCGAGGGCATCGAAGGCGCGGGGATCGCCAATTCGCCCCAGGGCTTCAGCAGCGGAAGAACGCACGGATTCATTTTCATCCTTGATCGCGTTGGCGAGGGCATCGAAGGCGCGGGGATCGCCAATTCGCCCCAGGGCTTCAGCGGCGGAAGAACGCACGGATTCATTTTCATCCTTGATCGCGTTGACGAGGGCATCGAAGGCGCGGGGATCGCCAATTCGCCCCAGGGCTTCAGCGGCGGAAGAACGCACGGATTCATTTTCATCCTTGATCGCGTTGACGAGGGCATCAAAGGCGCGGGGATTGCCAATTCGCCCCAGGGCTTTAGCGGCTTGGAGACGCACGTCTTTATTTTCATCCTTGATCGCGTTGGCGAGGGCATCGAAGGCGCGGGGATCGCTGATTAGCCCGAGGGCAGAAGCGGCGGAAGAACTCACGCCTCCATCTTCATCCTTGATGGCATTGGCGAGGGCATCGACGGCGAGGGGATCGCCGATTCCCCCGAGCGCAAAAGCGGCTTTGAAACGCACGTCTTTATTTTCATCCTTGATCGCGTTGGCGAGGGCATCGAAGGCACGGGGATCGCCGGTTAGCCCGAGGGCTTCAGCGGCGGAAGAACGCACGGATTCCTTTTCATCCTTGATGGCGTTGGCGAGGGCATCGACGGCGCGGGGGCCGCCGACTCGCCCTAGGGCAGAAGCGGCTAAAGAACGCACGAGTCCATCTTCATCCTTGATCGCGTTGGCGAGGGCATCGACGGCGCGGGGATCGTCGATTCGCCCGAGGGCAGAAGTGGCTTTGAAACGCACTTCTGCCTTTTCATCCTTGAGAGCCTTACCGAGGGCATCGACGGCGAGGGGATCGCCGATTAGCCCAAGGGCATAAACGGCGGAAGAACTCACGTCTTTATTTTCATCCTTGATGGCGTTGGCGAGGGCATCGACGGCGCGGGGATCGCCGATTCGCCCAAGGGCAGAAGCGGCGGAAGAACGCACGTATCCATTTTCATCCTCGATCGCGTTGGCGAGGGCATCGACGGCGCGGGGATTGCCGATTCGCCCGAGGGCAAAAGCGGCGGAAGAACGCATGTCTTCATTTTCATCCTTGATCGCGTTGACGAGGGCATCGACGGCGCGGGGATCGCCGATTCGCCCGAGGGCAGAAGCGGCGGAAGAACTCACGCCTCCATCTTCATCCTTGATGGCGTTGGCGAGGGCATCGACGGCGAGGGGATCGCCGATTCGCCCGAGGGCTTTAGCGGCTTGGAGACGCACGTCTTCATTTTTGTCTGCCAAATAGCCGGTGAGTTTGTCTGTTAAGCGAGGGTCAGTTATCTTTATGGATTGAAGCAATTGATAATCCCGTTGTTTGAGCTGACTATAGAAAAACTCAAACGGGGATAGATTGTCGATCGAATAAGATAAAGTGTTGGCTTGCAGCAAAGTGAGTGCCGTATCGTTCAGGGTATCCTGCTTGTCTGCTACAGCAGGTTGCTTTATAAGCGCAAAGCCTGCTTGTGTTTTCAGACCAAACAACCCCCGCAGCACATCACGCGAAATTTTCGGGTTGGTGCCAGCAAAAGCCTTGTCCTTGAGCTCCACGGTCTTGCTGAAATTGCCATGCTCGATATAGCCGTGAATACGTTCGGCAATTGGGCGGTAGCCCGTCAGTTCGTTATTCAGGTCGATGTAATCCAGTATGCCCTGTACCTGGAAGCGTTTGTCCGGCTCCATGTCGCGGTCAGGTAACTGGGTTTCATAGGCGTATTGCTGCTGCCTGAAGGGATCAGGCCAACCCTTCTGGCCGTGATAAACCTCTACCCGGCTGCCTTCCAGCCCCGACAAGCGCAAGTGGTGGTTGAACTGGTTAACTCCCCAAATCGTGCCAAATGTGGCCACGAGTACAGCCGCTGCCACCGCACTGCCAATCATCACCAGTTTGCGGTTGCGCATTTTTTCTTTCTGCTGGCTGTTCCACCCCTCAATGCTCCCCGAGAACATGTCGTGGTAAAGCTCATACCAGATTTTATCCTCCCGCTGCTGGCTACGCAGGATACGCACTCGCGTGAGTTTTTCCAGCACCGCCCGCAATTCGCCCGTGTTGGCGCTAATGGCTTCAGCGAGATCTTCCGCCGTATAGGGCATCTTCGCCCCGTGACGGCTGACAAGGTGGTCGAAAGCGCGTGAGGCCAGATATTTTTCCCGTTCGGTGAAGCCGTTCAGGGTATGCTGGATGTAGTTTTGCACCAGCCCGACCGCTCCCCCGGCAGCCTGATAGGTGTTCAGCCGCAAGGTCTTGTCAGGGTTGCCCTGTTCCCGCTCCCACAATTGCGAACAGACAATCTGCAAATACGGCGGCTCGACACTTTCGGTTACTCCCCCCAGCGGATTTTTGCCCTCACGATCCAGGTCGCGGCTGAGCAGGTCGTTCAGTAGTTGTTCCAACAGTGCTGGTTCATAACGGTAGCCGATGGATTCCAGCGGCGTGACGATGGCGGTTTTGGCCCCCGCCTTGCCGAGCTTTTCCAGCCGGTAGAAATTGTCGAACAGCGACAAGGGCATGTAAGGCTTGAATGCATTCAGCTCCAGCGCAAAATCCTCGCGCATGGAAAACACTACATGCACCGGTAACTGGCGGGTGGTAATGACATTGGTCAGTTGTTCCAGGAACGGCTGGAACGCATTGCCACCACGCTGGTAACGGAAAAACTCCTCAAACTGATCCAGCACCACTACTAGCGGCTGGCGGGTAAACAGGGTGCAAAAGCTGAAAAAATCACTCAGCTTTTCGTTGGCTGGTGCTGTGTAAGTGATTTCGGGTCGCCACGAGCCGCTTTGTTGCAGTGCCTGTTTGACGGCTTGTTTCAAACCTTCCAGTGGCGGCGAAACCCAGTCGATGTAATACGCCACATCCAGGTTTTCCCCCAGCGGCGCTTTCAGATGTGGGAGCACAGCCGCCTGCAACATCGAACTTTTGCCTACACCCGTGGCGGCGAACAACAAGGTCAATCGGTGTACCAGAATCTTGTCGATCAGGACTTTACTGTCAGTGTCGCGCCCGAAAAAACTGTTCTGCTCGTCCTCCCGGTAAGGGCGTAGGCCGGGGTAAGGGGCATTAGGCGTGTTCTGGCTCATTGGGTCGCCTCCTGCAAATGCTTGTCGAGTTCGGCGAATTCCATTTCATACTGGCGCACGTTCTGGTTTTCCCAGAAAGCAGTTTGCAGCGGGTCGCCGCTCTTGCCGATGGTGTAGCAGGGTTCGGCGTGATTGCGTCGTTTCAGCAGCAGTGCGCGTGCCAGCAGGCGGTCTTCCCAACGGGAGGGGGTAAAGCCGATGAACAGGAAGCCCCGGTCGCGGAACTGCCGGGTCAGATAGTCGGGAATGATCTTGCTGGCGTTTTCGGCAAAGGTGAAATAATTGCTTTCCGAAAGCGTCAGGGCGTCGCGCCAGGCGGAACTGCCATTGACATGGTTCTCGTCACAAGTGCCGCGAATCTTGTAAAGGATGGAATATTTCGCCAGCAAGTCCAGCTTGGAAAGCTCTTCCTGTGGGCACAGGCATTCCGGCTGGGCGTTATCCGAGTATTTGACCACTACGTACCCCAGTTTGTAGTCCTCACTGGGGTTGATGATGGAGGCCATTTCCACAAACGGTTTGCCCGCTGCACGAAAGGCGTTTTCCAGCAGATTGTCATAAGCGGAAGAAATCAGCACCAGCGATGTAGGGATGCGTGCCAGCGAATCGTACAGGTTGGGTGGGCGCTGGTGCGGCAGTGATTTGTACAGGTTTTCCAGCAGGCTGGTGCGCCCGTATTCGGGCAGAAGCTGGTAATACTCGGCGATGGATGACAGCCCGCCCTTGAAGTTCTGGTAGTGGATTTCTTCCGCCAGCCGGTTCGCCAATTCGCCTTCATCACCACTCGCCGAGTCATACAAGCGGGGGATGGATGACCCCAGAAACAACACGGTCTGCCCCTTGCGGATGCGCTCTGCCAGCTTGGTGTATTGGTGTGCGGAGGAAGCCCGTGCATCGGTTGCAGGATTGCTTAGCAGGCTGCGGCAGATGGTGATGAATGCTGTCGCATCAAGCGTCCCGGCCAGGAAATTCTGCGCCATGGTGTTGATGGTGGGCAGCAATTCGTGTTCGTTGCGCGGGTTGAGGACATTCGCCAGATCATTGATGATGGGGGCAAGTTGGGCGAAATGGGCAGTCAGTTGGGCGAGTGTCTGCTGTGCTTGTTGGCCTTGTTCCAGTCGCGCCTGAAGTTCGTTGATTTCATCCTGAATACGTGGTTCGGCAGGAGACGTTTGCTGAATCTGCCGGGCAACATCCAGCGCTTCCTGATAAGCTTTGTTGCGCCGCAATGTGACGAGTTCAGCCTGTAATGAAGCGACTTTGGTGGTTCTGTAGTCTTTTTCGGCCTCGGTGAGTGCCTGCCGGGTTTCTTCCAGTTTGACGTTCAGGCGAAACTTTTCTTCCGAGCGTGTTTCGATGTCATAGTCTTGCTGCATCTGGGTAAGTTTGCTGTACAGTATCTCAACCCGTTGTGACAGGGATGATTCCTGGTTACGGTATTCATCTTGCGCCATGTGTATAAAGCCCCTGACATTAGCCTGTTTTGAAGATAGCAGAGCCTGTATGATAATTTCTCAAAAAAATGAATTTATTTGATTTTTTGCAATAAAATTTATGAAACACCTGCTCATCGACATCTCCGCCCACGGCTTCGGCCATGTAGCGCAAACTTCCGCCGTGCTAAATGCGCTGGACTGTTCTGGCATCCGCCTCACCATCCGTTCCCTTACGCCGGAAAGCGTGTTGCGGCGGCGCATCCACCAGCCTTTCAGCCTGATCCCTTATCAGCAGGACAACGGCATGGTGATGCACGATGCGCTGCGGGTGGATGTGGCGGCGAGTATGCGCTGGTATGAGGATTTCCACGCCAGTTACCCCCAACGCAAGGCGCAGGCTGCGCACGAACTGGAAGCGCTCAAGCCTGACCTGCTGTTCGCCAATGTGCCCTACCTGAGTCTGGATGCGGCGGCGGAGGTGGGCGTTCCCGCCGTTGCGATGTGCTCATTGAACTGGGCGGATGTGTTCCAGGCTTACTGCGCCGAGCTGCCGGGGGCGGGGAAAATCCGTGCGGAAATCCTGTATGCCTATGCGCAGGCCGACGTTTTCCTGCAACCCGCGCCGTCGATGGCTATGCATTCCGCGCTGAATGGCCAACCCATTGCGCCAATTGCTGCGCTGGGGCGGCGCAATCGCGGTTTGTTGCGGGAAAAAGCGCGGTTGCATGACGACGCCCGTTGCGTGCTGGTGGCGCTGGGTGGCATCGGGGTGGATTATCCGCTGGCAAACTGGCCGTGCTTGCCCGGTGTTTACTGGATTTTTGCCGATGCCGCACTGGCTGGGGCGGCGGCTGCACGCGCTGATTTCCTGGCGGAATCGCTGTTCGGGTTGAGCTATGTGGATTTGCTGGCGTCGAGCGATGCGCTCATTACCAAGACTGGATATGGCACGCAAACCGAGGCAGTGGTGAACCAGATCCCGACCTTGTGCATCCTGCGCCATGATTGGCCGGAGGAACCCAACCTGCCAGTATGGCACGCGCACCACGGCGAGGTTCTGTTCGTCGATTGGCGGGAAATGCAGGTGGGTGCTTTCGGGGAAAAGATCATGGCCTTGCTGGAAACGCAGTGGGGGAAACCGGTAGTTCCCCCCACGGGTGCTGCCGAAGCGGCGGCAGAATTACAGCAGCGCCTGACAACGGATGCGCGCTAAATACCCCACCACCCTCGGCAGTAATTGCCGGAACTGCTATATTCGGCTATTTCATTACCCATACACCTACCGCATGTTCAGGAGAAAATATGGACGGCATGATTGATGAGAGCATGAAAGGCATTTCCCACATTGCCAAAAACCCTTACGCACATTTGCAGAAAATCTCTGCCGAGATAGAGACTTACGACACACGTGACAAGATCGACCGGGTGCTGGACGAGCTGGATTTCATCCACGAACTGTTCGAACCGGGCATGCAGCCGATGGTGTCCCAGGTGCGGGATGTGCTGATGGAACGTTACCGGGCGTTAGGTTGATTCCAAAGAAACGTCTTGCTCCCCTCCTTTGCAAAAGGAGGGCGGGGGAGGATTTTCTTCGGCGTTTTTTCAATAATGTTTTTCCAGCGCGGTTAGCAGGCGTTCCACATCCTCCGCCGTGTGCGCTGCCGAGAAGGTTACCCGCAAGCGCGCCGTGTTGGGTGGAACGGTTGGCGGGCGGATGGCTGTCACCAGAATGCCGCTTTCTTCCAGTTTCCGGCTCAGGTGCATGGCTTGTTCGCTGCTGCCAATCAGGATGGGCTGGATGGGCGTGGCGGAAGGCATCAGTGGCAGGCCAAGCTGGGTAGCGCCTGTGCGGAATTGCTTGATCAATGCCTGCAAATGTTCCCGCCGCCAGTTTTCGCTCTGCACCAGTTTGAGGCTCGCCAGCGTGGCGGCGGCGATGGCTGGCGGTTGGGCGGTGGTGTAAATCCATGTCCGCGCGGTCTGGATCAGGTATTCGATCAGGTCGTTGCTGCCCGCCACGAATGCGCCTGCCGTTCCCAGTGCCTTGCCCAGCGTACCCATCAGGATTGGCACATCATCCTGGCTCAGACCTTCCGCTTCCAGCAGGCCCGCGCCGGTTTCCCCCAAGGTACCGATACCGTGCGCATCATCCACCATCAGCCATGCGTCATGTTCGCGCGCCAGCAGGGCGAGTTTTTTCACCGGCGCAACATCCCCATCCATACTGAACACCCCATCAGTGAGGATCAGCGCGGTATCCGCTTCCTGTGCCCGCAGCCGCTTGCCCAGACTAACCATGTCGTTGTGTGGATACCGCACCATTTTTGCCCCCGACAACAAGCCTGCATCCACCAGTGAAGCATGGTTCAGCCGGTCTGCGTAAACGAGGTCATTGCGGTTGGTGAGCAATGCATTGACGATGCCCAGATTGGCCATGTAACCGGTGGAAAACAGCAGGGCACGTTCCCGCCCGGTAAAGGCAGCCAACGCTTCTTCCAGCTGCTGGTGGGGGCGTGAATGACCGCTGACCAGATGCGCTGCGCCACTGCCGACCCCGTATTCATTCGCTGCCTGGCGGAAAGCGCTGATCAGGTCGGGATGATTGGCCAGCCCCAGGTAGTCGTTACTGCAAAACACCAGCATCGGCTTGCCGTCGATGGTCATGTGCGGTTGTTGCGGGGAGTCGGCGATGTGGGTACGGCGGTATAAATGCCGGGTGCGGCGGGATTCGAGTTCGGTCAGGAGTCGGGTAATTTTTGAATTGTTTGTCATGTGGTGCGGGAGGGGAAAGGTACGGGGATGGCTGCCTCTTCCATCCCCGTTGGCAAGATTACCCTTTCTTGATCATGAAAGTGTATTCGCCACCTGCTTCACTGCTGCCGACCATTTCGTTGCCGGTCTGCTTGCAGAAAGCTTCCATATCCTTGACTGAGCCTGGGTCAGTGGCGATGACTTTCAGAACTTCACCTGAAGCCAGGCCATTGATGGCTTTCTTTGTGCGCAGAATTGGCAACGGGCAGTTCAGGCCGCGTGCGTCCAGTTCCTGTTTAAAATCAGACATGTTTCCTCTCCTGATCTCTATTTAAAGGGATGCGATCCAAAAATTCAGGCCTCGTAACATATCATCAAAATTGCTGAATCGCTATATCTTTGTATACTGATGCTTTTGATGGCAGGGATTACAGCATGGCAGGCAGCGAGCTTCATTTCACCAAAATGCACGGGTTAGGCAACGACTTTGTGGTACTGGATGGCATTCGTCAGCAGGTCAGCCTGAACGCGGCGCAAATTCGCCAGATTGCAGACCGGCATTTTGGTGTTGGCTGCGACCAGTTGCTGCTGGTGGAGGCGTATGATAGGAGTGACGCCGATTTTCGCTACCGTATTTTCAATGCAGATGGTGGCGAGGTGGAACAATGCGGGAATGGTGCGCGCTGTTTTGCCCGCTTCGTGTATGATCAGGGTTTGACGCAGAAAACCACCATTCCGGTGATGACGGCGGGTGGCCGTATAGTGCTGGAAATTCAGCAGGATGGTCAGGTGACTGTGAATATGGGTGCGCCAGAACTTGAGCCTGTACGTATTCCGTTCATTTCCGAACAGCGCCAAACGCTCTATAATCTGGACATAGCGGGAGAAAACCATTCATTTGTCGCTGTTTCGATGGGAAACCCTCATGCCGTATTGCAGGTGATGGATGTCGATACAGCCCCGGTCGAAACGCTTGGGTCACAACTGGAAAAGCATCCCGCTTTCCCGCAGCGGGTCAATGTCGGTTTCATGCAAGTGTTGGGGCGCAACCATATCCGCCTGCGGGTGTTTGAACGTGGTTGTGGCGAAACGCTGGCGTGCGGCACTGGCGCGTGTGCCGCCGTGGTGGCGGGTCGGGTGCAGGGTCTGCTGGATGAGCAGGTAAGCGTGGAACTACGCGGCGGGCGTTTACAGGTTCAATGGCAGGGTGAAGGACAAGCGGTATGGATGACAGGTCCGGCGGAAACGGTATTCAGGGGAACACTCACATTATGAGCACACAAGACGGGCAGGATAGCGGTAGCGGGGACATCAGCGCAGAGCAGGTTGCCGAGTGGTTACGGCAACACCCGGATTTTTTCCGCGAGCACGAGGATGTGCTGGATGGCCTGAGCATTCCGCACCTGCATACGGGTGGCGCAGTTTCCCTGCTGGAGCGGCTGGTGCAACGCCAGCGTGACCGTTACCACGAACTCGAACAGCGCCAGAGCGAAATGCTGAAAGCGGCGCGTGACAGTGAGCATGTCGTGAGCCGTTTGCACCACATGGCGCTGGAGCTGATGACCTGCGATGGTCTGGATGATGTGGTGGCGACTTGCAACAATGTGTTGCGCAGTGATTTCAAGGCAGACAATGTAGTGTTGCGCCTGATCGGGCATGGCAAGGCGCGTGATGGATTACATTTTATCAGCCCGGACGACAAGTCACTCAAGCAACTGGCAACCCTGTTCCGCAAGCGTCAGCCGGTGTGTGGCCGGTTGCGCCCGCGCCAGCAGATGTTCCTGTTTGGTGAGGAAGGGGCTTCCATCAAGTCGGCGGTGCTGATTCCGTTGCATGAGGCGCGTGAAATCGGGGTGTTGGCGTTGGGCAGCGAAAACGAAGCGCGTTTCTACCCAGGCATGGGTACGCTGTTCATTGGCCAGCTTGGTGGTCTGGTAGCGCGGGCGCTGGTACGTTATCTCGACCCGCCACTGCATACGGCGGAATCGGGTTCCTGAGGTGGAAGCCGCTACCGCAGCGCTGCTTTCCCGCTATCACCATCACCTGTTTAGCGAGCGCCGCTATTCCCCGCGCACGGTTGCCAGCTATGAAACTGATTTGCAGGCATTTCTGGGCTGGTTGGGTCAGCAACCCCCTTCCGCCCATGTTTCCCCTCGGGATGTGCAAACCTGGCAGGTACGTCTGTGGATCAGCCATCTGCATCGCAAGGGCTTGTCGGGCAAGAGCCTGCAACGCAAACTGTCGTCCATCCGCCGCTTTTACCGTTTCCTGTTGCGCGAAAACCTGATTGAGCATAACCCGGTGGTGGATGTGCAGTCACCCAAACATGCCCGCAAACTGCCGGATACGCTGGATGCCGAAACGCTTGACCGCTTGCTGGACATAGCGCCGGATGACGTGCTGGCGGTGCGTGACCGTGCGCTGATGGAGTTGTTGTATTCCTCCGGCCTGCGCCTGTCGGAACTGGTTGGGCTGGATGTGCAGGATGTTGACCGTCGTCAGCAGCAGGTGCGGGTGCTTGGCAAGGGCAACAAGGAACGCTACGTGCCAGTGGGCAGGCTGGCGCTGGAAGCCGTACAGGCGTGGCTCTATCAGCGCGGGGCAATAGCTGCTTACGGCGAAACTGCCCTGTTTGTCAGCAAGCGCGGAACCCGGTTGCATCCCCGCAGCGTGCAACTGCGCCTCAATCACTGGCGTTTGCAGCAGGGGCTGGATCAGCATGTGCATCCGCACAAGTTGCGGCATTCCTTCGCCAGTCACATGCTGGAATCATCGGGGGATTTAAGGGCAGTGCAGGAAATGCTGGGTCATGCCGACATCAGCACGACCCAGATTTACACGCATCTTGATTTCCAGCATCTGGCCAGTGTCTACGACAAGGCACATCCACGAGCCAGAAAGAAATGATCAGTCTTCCACAATCCAGATGGAATGGATTGTGGCGGAAGGCGATGCGATTGTGGTGATGGTTTCGTTGTTGGAATAAACGCCAGCCGTGCCGTCACCGCCCACCACCTGGAATTCCACACTTTGCGGTGAATTCCTGAAGGTGGCGAATTCGCGCGATTCGATTTCGGTAGACTGGATTTCGTTCAGGCCATTGAGTTTCTCAACGACGCTTTGCAGGTTTTCACCGACACGCACACCCTGTTCCGTGGCGAATTCGGGGCTGAACACGCGAATCAGGCTGACCGTATGGTCGCTTTCATCCAGCAGCAAACTCATGATGGTTTCATCATGCATCTTGATGCCAACCCAGTTGATGCCTTCGCCATCCGGGCTATTGTCGCTGGTAGCTTCCGGCAGGGCTATCAGCACCTCGTTCATGTTCATGCCCAACTGCACCGGGCCAGCAGATGTGCCAGTAATCAGGTAAGGGGTGGTGGAGTTCTGCATGGGTGGCTGTTGTGCAGCCTGTTCGCTTTCATCACACCCACCCAGCAGCAGTGCCAATACCAGCCCGCAGCCAGCCAGCCATTTTTTCTGTTGCATTCAGCGCCCTCCTTTGATTGGTAAATCCGCTTTGTTGTCAGTTGGAGAGTCGGTCAGGACGGATTCTCGAAGAACACATAAGGCGTCGAGTAATCGCTGACTTCGAAATACACTTTTTTCTCACCCGCATCAACCACGCCGTTCAGGTTGGCATCCAGAATGCCATAGCCGAAGCGGTAGGGGCGTTCGGCGCTGCTGTTGGTGCCTGATGCCGTCGTCAGCTTGTCGATCTTGATGAAACGCCTTACCAACTTGTCGCCAGCATAAACTTCCAGGACGCCATTGACGCCTGTCCAGTTGTTGATTTCACGCCCGATCTTGTTCTGGGTTTCCTGGGTACAGGCTGCCAGGCCAAGCAGCAGCGAGAGTGATAGCAGGGTAGTAATGGATTTCATGATGTGATCCTTGTCATTGTATGAAATTAGTAGCCTAGCATCCGTGCAATACGCAAGTCGCCTTTGTCCAGCGCCATTTGCATAGGTGTTTTCGGTGGATTTTCAGTTGTGGTGGCATTGGTATTGGCTCCCTGGTTGGCCAGGAAGTTGGCAATGTCGGCACGTCCGAAGCGGGCTGCATGGTGCAGGGGAGTCCAGCCATTTGCGGTGGCGGCATTGACGTTTGCCCCGGCGTTGACCAGGTAAATGGCGGTTTGCAGGGAGCCTGCGGCAGTGGCGGCGTGCAGGGCTGTTTCACCGAAGCGGGAAGCGTAATGGATATTGGCTCCCTGTTGCAGCATGGTGGCCACGGTTGCCGCGTCACCTGCGCGGGCGGCGTCCCACATGCGTGAGTCCAGTTCCCCCTGGGTCATGCGGGGTGGTTCTGGCTGGGCGGCCACTTCTGCCATTGGCAGGGTTGCTTCCACTGGCATGTTACCGATGCTGCCACCTGCTTCTGGAATGGCCATGGGATCAGGCACCGGAACGGCAGGTACGCTGGTGCTGACAGAACCCATCGAAAATGAGCCGGGCAACCCGTCAGAACCCATTGGTAGGGCGCTGGGTGTCATCATGGCCGGGGTGCTTTCCACCGCAGGGGCTGGTGCCGCCGGAGCGCTGGGGGCGGAGGATGATGACCAGCCGAAGGCGTCGTCAATGCTATCTGCGCAGGCGGGGGCACTGATACCAACAGCCAACAGTCCGGTCAGTAACAGGTTTGGGAGTTTGGTTTGCATGTAAATTCTCCGAAGTGTTTGAACCGTGCTTATGTCTATGATTATTGCAGGTTCATATTCCGCGTGATTACGAGGAATAGAAATGGTTAAAGAAATGCCGTGCTGTCCGTCCGCTGTTTCCCCCGCGTGCAATGGCGTAGGCCAGCGCTTCCTGATGCAGCAATTCGGTGTCTTGTACCTTGCCTTTGAACAGTGTGTCCACTATTTCCAGATAGGTATCCTTGCCCATGGGGCGGAACGAGAGTGACAGGCCGAAACGGTCAGCCAGTGACAGCTTGTCTTCCACCACTTCGCCGGGGTGGATTTCGCCATCAATGGTGGTGGTGGCAAGATTGTCCGACATCCTTTCCGGCACCATATGACGGAGGTTGGATGAAGCGTAAATGAGCACATTGGCTGGCGGCTTTTCCAGCGTACCTTCCATGGTGCTCTTTAACATCCTGTATTCGCCCCGGCCTTCCTCAAAAGTCAGGTCGTCACAATAAATGATGAAACGGTAGTGGGAGTCGACAATCTCGTCGGTGATGTCCACCAGCAGATGCAGGTCGTCCTTGGGGATCTGGATCATGCGCAGACCGTAAGTGTGGTAACGGGTCAGCACCGCCTTGATCAGGGATGACTTGCCGCCACCGCGCGCACCCCACAGCAGGGTATGGCTGGCGGGTTTACCGCGCAGGAAATGTTCGGTATTACGGAAAATGGCTTCCTTCTGTTCCTCTATGCCCAGCAGGTTGTCGGGGTTTACCAGATCGACATTCGTGATGGGCTTGAGAAAATGCCGGTTGGAACGCCAGACAGCAGCAATCGTACTGCGCCAGTCAATAGTCAATTTGCCAAAAGCCATTTTAACTCCTGTCGGTGATTCAATCGCGTCAGCGGCCTGCACACAAGTTTAGTCGTTTACACAACAATTTTCCGCTGCTTTCTGACGATATTCTCCGGCTGGACGTGAAAATGGCGGGAACAAGCCCGCCATTTCCGGATACCACGGTAAAAACCGGGCCTGATATCAAGCCGCGTCAGTTTCGGCGGAATCGGTTTCGCCCTTGTTGTCCTTCCAGGTCAGCTTGACCTTGTCGCCCGCAGCACCCTTATAGCTGAAGGCCATGTAAGGGTTCTTGGAAACGGAAGCGCCCCAGTTGGCGGTCATGACA
>JAHJJD010000105.1 GCA_018822845.1 Gammaproteobacteria bacterium
GGGATCGACAGGGTTTTACGAAAACGCAGGGTGCCGGGTTTCGGCAAGGGATACTGTTTCAGTCGCACGATTTTGCACAGGAGCCGTTTTTTGGGATCATTGATTATACAGGACTTTTTGGATCACCGGGAATTGCTGCATAGTTACTGGTGAATTGGAACAAATCCTAACAGACCATAACGCTAATATAGAAGCATTAACATTTAATGGGGGCAGTCAACTGGCCAGTGGTTCTGGGGAAGGCAGAGTGAAGCTATGGGATATGCAGACTGGAGAACTGAAACAGACCTTGAAAGCTGGGAGCGAACTCTTGTCAATGTCGTTTAATAGGGAGGGACAACTGGTTACGGGTGGGGGTGATGGAACGGTGGAGTTCTGGGATATTCAGACAGGAAAACTGAAGCATGGAATTATAACGGATGGTCGTGCATCTTCAATAGCGTTTGACGGTGGAACAATAATCGCCAGTGGATCATTTGATGGGGGTGTAAAGCTGTGGGATGCACAGACCAGTGAACTGAAGCATACGCTGCCAGCACATACTGATTGGGTAAAGTCAGTGATGTTTGATGGAGATGGTCAACTGGCGAGTGTTTCTAATGACGGCACGGTGAAGCTGTGGGATGCGCAGACCGGCGAACTGAAGCATACTTTGTTAGCGCAAAGTCATGTCACGTCAGTAGTATTTGATGACGGTGGTCAGCTAGTTGGAGGTTCGTCTGATGGAACGGTAAAACTGTGGGATAAAACAAGCCGACAAAAGGAGGAAGCAACTCGGGTATTGCTCGCAGGTAATCGTGGTTTGTGGATGACTGTGGATGCAGCCGGACAAGTAGAAGTGGCGGATGATGGTTCACTATTACGTAAAGGGATTCTGTTAGATAAAGGCGAGATAAATATCAAGGTCAAGCGAACTGACTATTCTGCAAAAGAGCCTGTTGACAAACTGGTTAACGAGCAGGTGAGTTACACCATCACCCGTTGGGAGTATTTATCAACATTGAGAAATAACAACACAAGCTGGTTTGTGCAGCCAGAACAAAACACGTTGAATATGTCAGTAGGCAAAGCCAATCTGTTTACCCTGATCTTGAGCAACACAGGAACAGAGCCAGTACATCACCCACAAATCGTGACCAACATAATCAGTGCTGATGGTTTACAGATCATCCCTGCCGAACCACAACCTACCTTCCCGCAAACCGAGGCCATTTTCTCCCGCAGTTCACTGATTCCATCAGGTGGCAGTATCCGACTGGCAGCGCGAGTCATCACGTCAGGTTCTTCCCCACCATCATCCGGTACTTACGCCCTACCTGTTACCGTCAAAGCTGGCGGGCAAACCAAACAGGTCACACTAACCGTCAACGTCAAAACCCCCAACCTGAGCGTAACCGGCAGCGATTTCAGTAGCGACAGCAACACCCTCAGCATCCGCCTGAAAAACGAAGGGCTGGCCGAACTGCCCAAGTCGCATTTCTATCTGGTGGATGAAGAAGGCAAGACTCTCCAATCCCCGCTACAGGCGCTGCAAAGCATTCCCGCGCAGACGGACGCCCTGCCGCTGGCTTTCACCCTGCCGGATGGCATCAGTCGCGAGCAGCGCGACCGCCTGAAACTGGAAGTGCGCCCGATGCGCCCGCCGCTCTACACCCAATGGCTGATCCCGCTGGAAATCAACGCCATGCCCGCCCACCTGCAAATCCTGCTGGCATTGGCCAGCCTTGTGCTACTGGGTTTCACCATCTTCTATTTCCGTCGCTACCGCCACCCGCTGGTGCTGGAACTCGGAGCACACCCCGAAAACCTGCTGCAACAGCCACTGGAAACCCTGCCGGAAGCCCAGCACCGCCTCAGCCAAACCCAGCGTCTCAACAGCGTGCTGGAATACAACTCTGTCACCCGGCAACGCCTGCAAACCGCCATTACATTCAATCAGGCCCTCCCCCAGCAACAGGTCAAGGTACTGGCGAAACGCCTGCACGCTAGCCTGCAATACCCCGACCCGCAACTCGTCTGGCTGCAACTGGCGGACGATTTCCCGCTGGATGTGAAAGACCTGCTGCTGTTCCAGCCCGACCCCACGCTGGCGGTGGACGATGTGCCCGACGCCGTGCGCCACCTGCTGCAAGCCGCGCCCCATCTGGAAAAGCCGCTGTGCCTGCTGCTGGGCGCGGATGCCGACTACCGCAACCGCCTGCTGCGCGTCAGCGAAGATTACAGCAACCCGCTGGTGACGCTGACTTCCCGCGACCTCACCCGCCTGCTGCTGGACGCCAAACCGCAGGACGTGCTGGCCAGAATCATCGCCGAACAGGTCAGCCTCGACCAGATTTCCCCCTACCAGATTTCGCAGGGAGTCGAGCGCGAAACCGTGTTCTTCGGACGCCGCAGCCTGATCACGCGCATCATGAACCGCGCCCCGGCCAACTACCTGCTGGTGGGCGCTCGCCAACTCGGCAAATCCAGCCTGCTCAAAGCCCTCGAACGCCGCTACCGCCGTCAGCCGGAGGTGCAATGCCACTATCTGGTGCTGAAAAGCGAAAACCTGCAAGCTGACTTGGGCAAAGTCCTGCAACTCTCCATGCAGACCCCGTTGGATGAACTGCTGGGCGAACTGCGCCAGCGCATCCAGCAACAGCGTTACGTGTTCCTGATCGACGAAGCCGACGACTTCATCCGCGCCGAACGCCAGAATGACTACGCCCTGCTCAAGGAACTGCGCAGCCTCAGCGAAACCGGACAATGCAACTTCATCCTCGCCGGTTTCTGGCAGTTGTATGACTACGCCGTGCTCGATTACCAGTCGCCGCTGAAAAACTTCGGCGAAATCCTCCACCTTGGTGAACTGGAAGAAGACGCCTGCCGCCAGCTTGCCACCGTGCCGATGGCGATGATGAACCTGCGCTACGCCGCCCCGGTACTGATCGACGAACTGGTGCAAACCACCGGCCAGCGCCCCAACCTGATTGCCACCGCCTGCCACGTCATCATCAACAACCTGCCCCACGGCCAGCACGAAATCACCGCAGGCGACCTCCATAACGCCCTCACCAGTGATGAAGTGGAAGGCCGTCTGGCCGGTTGGGATGGCTCCCTGCCGGATGACAAGGCCGCGCAAAAACTCGATCGCATCGTCGTCTACACTGGCATCCAGTTGGACAGCTTCACCTTCGGCGACATGCTGGCCGCGCTGGAAGCACACGGATTCACCCCCGAAGCCGACGACCTGCAACGCAGCCTCAAACGCCTTGAGCTGGGCTTCGTGCTGGGCAGGGAAAAACAGCGCTACTACTTCCGCATCCCCCTGTTCAAGCAAATGATCGCCGAGGACGAGCCGGAAATACGCCTGCAAGCCGAATTGCGATAAATAGACAAGGCTGAGCTATATTGCTACGATGCAATACATGACAGCAACACTGATCGCCAAATCCAAGGAAATCCACGACGACGGTTCCATTGTGGAAGTCGTTGTGTGGCAATTGCCGGAACCAGTCCCACCCTGTCAGCATATGTACAAATACCGCTTGTATTTTGGTTCAGGTGGCGTGTGCAGGGTGAGGTATGACAACGAACGTGGCAAGGGCGACCACAAGCACGTCAATTCCGAAGAATTAGCCTACGCTTTCACGACCATTGAGCAATTGCTCGATGATTTTGAGGAAGACATGACTAACTGGAGTGAATCATGAAAGCAGTGATCGAAGTAGCAAAGCGCGGTTCTGCCCTCCAGGCGGCAAGGCAGCAAATCGCCGAATCCCGACAGGGGCAATCCCCTGATTTCCGGCTCTCATTTGAATCGGCCAGAACCTTGTTTGCCGAACTGACCCCCGCACGACTTGATCTGCTGGACACACTCAGCAAGCTGGGGGCAAGCAGCGTTTATGCCCTCGCCAAAGCCGCCGCCAGAAACTATTCAAATGTACATGCCGATATTGCACGGCTTGAGGAGCTTGGTCTGGTTGAGCGTACTGAGGATGGCAGTATTTCAGTGCCCTTCACAGCGGTAGAAATACGGATGCCACTCGCCAAGGCGGCATAAAACAGGGGATAGCCCCGATTTCCCGCAGGTATGTTCCGGCTTGTTGCTTGATAAGGCATAATCCCCCTATCCGAAACATACTGAAAACAACATGGCAAACAATACCCCAATCCAGCGTCACCGCACCGTTCCCGTCAACGTCGGCAACATCACCGTCGGTGGCGACGCCCCCGTCGTCGTGCAATCCATGACCAACACCGACACGGCAGACGCCATCCGTACCGCCGCGCAATGCTTTGAACTCGCGCGTGCCGGTTCCGAACTGGTGCGCATTACCGTCAACAGCCTGGAAGCCGCGCAAGCCGTGCCCGAAGTACGTGAGCGCCTCGACAAAATGGGCTGCGACGTGCCGCTGATCGGCGATTTCCATTTCAATGGCCACAAGCTGCTGACGGCTGTGCCGGAATGCGCGCAAGCTCTTGCCAAATACCGCATCAACCCCGGCAACGTGGGGCGTGGCAAGAAGCGTGACGAACAATTCGCGCAAATGATCGAATTCGCCTGCCGCTATGACAAGCCGGTACGCATCGGTGTCAACTGGGGTTCGCTGGATCAGGAATTGCTGGCAAAAAAGCTCGACGCAAACAATCACCTCGCCCAACCGATGGAACTCTACGACGTGATGCACGCAGCGCTGATTGAATCCGCCCTGACCAGCGCCGCCAAAGCCGAGGAATACGGCCTGCCGCACGACCACATCATCCTTTCCTGCAAGCTCAGCGAAGTGCAGGGCTTGGTGCGCGCCTACCGCGACATGGCCAGCCGTTGCGATTACCCGCTGCACCTCGGCCTGACCGAAGCAGGCATGGGCAGCAAGGGCATCGTCTATTCCACCGCCGCGCTGTCGATCCTGTTGCAGGAAGGCATCGGTGACACCATCCGCATTTCCCTCACCCCCGAACCGCACGCCAAACGCGAGAAAGAAGTCATCGTTGGGCAGGAAATCCTGCAAGCTTTGGGTTTGCGTTCCTTCACCCCGCAAGTAGTGGCCTGTCCCGGTTGTGGGCGCACTTCCAGCGACTATTTCCAGCATCTGGCCGAACAGATTCAGGGCTGGCTGCGCGAACAAATGCCGCTGTGGAAAGGCCAGTATCCGGGCGTGGAAAGCATGTCGGTCGCGGTCATGGGCTGTGTGGTTAATGGGCCGGGTGAAAGCAAACACGCTAACATCGGCATCAGCCTGCCGGGCAGCGGTGAAACACCAGTTGCGCCGGTGTACGAAGATGGGCAGAAAACCGTCACGCTAAAAGGCGACTCGATTGCGCAGAAGTTTCAGGCGCTGGTCGAAACGTATGTAAAAAGAACGTATGGCTAAACCAAAGGAGTGTCTCACATGAAAAAAATATCCCTGCTGGCCATCGCCAGCTTGTCCCTGCTGGCTACCAGCGTATCAGCAGCCGTCAAAAGCGAAGCCGTTGAATACGAATACGAAGGAACCAAACTGACCGGTTACTTGTATTACGATGATGCCAAAACCGACAAGCGCCCCGGCGTCATGGTGGTGCACGAATGGTGGGGTCTGAACGACTACGCCAAAAAGCGCGCTGAAATGCTGGCGGAACTCGGCTATGTGGCATTCGCTGCTGACATGTACGGTGATAACAAAGTCACCGACAAGCCGGATCAGGCGCGCGAGTGGATGACCGAGGTCACCTCTGACGTGGATGCATGGCGAGGCACTGCGCTGGCTGGTCTGGAACAGCTCAAGAAAAGCGATAAAGTGGATGCTGAAAAGCTGGCGGCGGTTGGTTACTGCTTCGGTGGTGGCACGATCCTGCAAACGGCTTACAGCGGCACTTCCGATCTGGATGGAGTAGTCAGTTTCCACGGTTCCCTGCCTTCCGCGCCGGATGGCACCGAAATCAACACCAAGGTACTGGCTTTCCACGGCAATGCTGACGCGATGGTGCCAGCGGATACCGTCAACAAGTTTGAAGCACAGATGGAAAAAAGCGGTGCTGACTGGCAATTCGTCGCCTACGGTGGCGCACGTCACGCCTTTACCAACCCTGATGCAGGCAAATACGGTGTCGAAAACCTGAAATACGACGAAAAGGCTGACAAGCGTTCCTGGGCAGAAATGCAGGACTTTTTCGAGGAAATCTTCAAGTAATGCGTTGCCGCGTCAAAATCTGCGGCATTACCTCGCCCGCCGATGCCCTGATGGTGTCGGCGGCGGGTGTTGACGCCATCGGGCTGGTTTTCTACCCCAAAAGCAAGCGTAATCTCGACATCGCGCAGGCGGCGGAAATCTGCCGTGCCATACCGCCCTTCGTCACGACGGTCGGACTGTTTCTGGATGCGGAGCCTGATTTCGTGCACGCTGTACTGGCCTCCGTGCCGCTCGATGTATTGCAGTTCCACGGTTCGGAAACGCCGGAATACTGCCGCCAGTTTCCCCGCCCCTACATGAAGGCAGTGGGCATGAAAGGGCTGGCGGAAAGCGGTGGGTTTGCTGCCTATGCCGACCGTTACCCGGATGCTCAGGGTTTTCTGGTCGACAGCCACGCGCCGGGTGCAGCTGGCGGAACCGGCGAAACCTTCGACTGGGCGCAAGTGCCGCAGGATTACCCCAAACCGATCATCCTCGCAGGTGGCCTGATGCCGGAAAATGTGGCGGAAGCGATCCGCACCAGTCGGGTATATGCGGTGGATGTAAGTAGCGGCGTGGAAAGTAGCCCTGGTGTGAAGGATGTAGTGCAAGTGCAGGCATTCATGGCCGGGGTTCGGCAGGCTGATTATCTGGCGGTACACCCACCCATGGCGGGAGCATTAAACCTTGGGTAGTTCAGCCTGTGCCAGTTCGAAATCGACATCCTCATAAATATCCTGCATTGGGCAGTGGAAGTTGAGGCTGGCGAACTCGACTTCTGCTGTCTCACCTTCAAAACTGAACAGTTCCCAGCGGTTGTGTGGGTTGCGACGGAAGATCTCCACCCGGTAGGTGCGTGGGTCAACCAGTACATATTCCTGCAAACTTTCCAATTGGCGGTAAAGGGCAAATTTGCCGCCCCGGTCATACGCCTCCGTGCTGGATGACAGGACTTCCACTATCAAGGTGGGCGCATGCTTGATGTAGTTGCGCTTGTGGTCGGAGGGGTCGCAGGAAACCAGCAGGTCGGGGTAATAGTAAGCGTTATCTGCGCCAATCCTGACCTTCATGTCGCTGATGTAGGATTTGCAGCCAGAGCCACGTAGATGGGGTTTGAGCATGGCGAACAGGTTGCCGGTAACGGTGATGTGTCCGTCGCTTGCACCCGCCATGGCGTAAACTTCGCCATGCACGTATTCGCTGCGGATGGGAGCATCCATTTCGCCAGCAAGGTATTCTTCCGGGGTTATTTTCAGTTTTTCTGTGAGTGCTGACATGCTGCTGCTCCGTGTGTGCTTTTGGGAATAGTAGGCCGTTTACCAATGCTTGGCAAAATCCGGGCGGCATGATGTTTACACCGCCGCTATTGGTTTGGCAGATAGTCCTTTTGCAACATGGATAGGATTTTCTGCTTATGGTAACTTACCCGGTTTTTACGACCGACACGCAGGAGCGCGGTGAAGTGAAATTCAGCGAATTCAACTGGAACGCCATGCCGGACAAAGCCGGGCATTTTGGCGCATACGGCGGGCGTTTCGTCGCGGAAACGCTGATGGAGCCGATCTACGAACTGGAACAAGCCTACGAACAGCTCAAGAACGACCCGGCATTCCAGGCCGAATTTGACCGTGACCTGCAATATTATGTCGGTCGCCCCAGCCCGCTGTATTTGGCGGAACGCTGGACGCGCGAACTGGGTGGCGCAAAAATTTACCTCAAACGCGAAGACCTGAACCATACTGGCGCGCACAAGATCAACAACACCATTGGTCAGGCGCTACTCGCCAAATTCATGGGCAAGAAACGCATCATCGCTGAAACCGGCGCAGGCCAGCACGGGGTGGCTTCCGCCACCATCGCTGCCCGCCTCGGTCTTGAATGTGTGGTTTACATGGGCGCGGAAGATGTGCAGCGTCAAGCCCCGAACGTATTCCGCATGAAATTGCTCGGTGCTACCGTCATTCCTGTTACTTCCGGTTCCAAAACCCTGAAAGACGCGCTCAACGAAGCCATGCGCGACTGGGTAACGAACGTTGATGATACCTTCTACATCATCGGCACAGTCGCAGGCCCACACCCTTACCCGGCCATGGTACGCGACTTCCAGTCGGTGATTGGGCGCGAAGCCCGTGAACAGATTCTGGAACAGGAAGGCCGCCTGCCAGATGCGCTGGTTGCCTGTGTCGGCGGTGGTTCCAATGCCATTGGCCTGTTCCATCCCTTCCTTGCAGATGAATCCGTCGCCATCTACGGCGTGGAAGCCGCTGGTGACGGTATCGAAACCGGGCGTCACGCTGCCCCCTTGTGCGCAGGCAAGCCGGGCGTATTGCACGGCAACCGCACCTACCTGATGGAAGACAGCAACGGGCAAATCATTGAAACCCATTCCATTTCCGCCGGTCTGGATTACCCCGGCGTCGGTCCGGAACACGCCTGGCTGAAAGACATCGGTCGCGCCAACTACGTGGCGGTGACGGATGCTGAGGCGATGCAGGGTTTCCACGCCCTGACCCGCAAGGAAGGCATTATTCCTGCGCTGGAAAGCAGCCATGCACTGGCCTACGCCATGAAGCTCGCGCCGACCATGGACAAGGATAAAATCATCATCGTCAACCTTTCCGGGCGTGGCGACAAGGACATCAACACCATCGCGCGTCTGGAGGGCATCACCCTATGAGCCGCATCGCAGCCTGTTTCGCCGAGCTGAAAGCGCAGGGCAAAACCGCACTGATCCCCTACATCACCGCTGGTGACCCGCACCCCTCCATCACCGTGCCACTGATGCACCGCATGGTCGAGGCCGGAGCCAGTATTATCGAACTGGGCGTGCCGTTTTCCGACCCGATGGCTGATGGCCCTACCATCCAGCAGGCGCATGAACGTGCACTGGTGCATGGAACCAGCCTGCACGATATCCTCGGCATGGTGAAAGAGTTTCGCCAGACCAACCAGAAGACGCCGGTAGTGTTGATGGGTTACCTCAACCCGATCGAAATCATGGGCTATGAGGAATTCGCCAAAGCTGCTGAGGAGGCTGGTGTGGATGGCGCGCTGACCGTCGATCTGCCGCCGGAAGAGGGCATGGGCGTGTTGCCGCTGTTCAAGCAACACGGTGTAGACCCGATTTTCCTGCTGTCGCCCACTACGCCAGCCATGCGCATGAAAAGCGTGGCGGAAGCGGGGGGCGGTTTCATCTATTACGTTTCGCTGAAGGGCGTAACCGGTGCCAGCACACTGGATGTGGGCGCAGTCGCCGAACGTATCGCGCAAATCCGTGAACACACCGATTTGCCGCTGGGGGTTGGTTTCGGTATCAAGGATGCGGAATCGGCTGCTGCCGTCGCCAAAGTTGCAGATGCTGTTGTTGTTGGCAGCGCGGTCATCAAACTGATCGAAGCGACACCCGGCGACCATGCTGCTATCATGAACAACATCAGTAACTTGCTGGCTTCCATGCGTGCTGCGATGGATGCCTGAGACTAGGGGTAAACAGATTACATGAGCTGGTTTGAAAAACTGCTGCCGTCGCGTATCCGCACCGATGCGACTACGACCGAAAAGAAATCCATCCCGGAAGGCTTGTGGCATCAGTGCCCATCCTGCCAGGCCGTGCTGTACCGGGCTGAACTGGAACGTAACAACGATGTTTGCCCCAAGTGCGACCACCACATGCGCATCAATGCCCGTCGCCGTCTGGATACTTTCCTCGATGCGGAAGGGCGCGAGGAAATCGGCGCAAATGTGGCTCCAGCCGACATCCTCAAATTCAAGGACACCAAGCGTTACAAAGACCGCTTGCTTGCTGCCCAGAAAGCGACGGGTGAAAAGGATGCCCTGATCGTGATGAAAGGCACGGTGATGGGCGTGCCCATGGTGGTGGCTGCGTTCGACTTCCGTTTCATGGGTGGCTCCATGGGGTCAGTGGTTGGGGAACGTTTCGTGCGTGGGGCGGAAGCTGCCATGGCGCAGAAGATGGCGTTCGTCTGTTTTGCTGCCAGTGGCGGGGCGCGTATGCAGGAAGCGCTGTTTTCCTTGATGCAGATGTCCAAAACCAGCGCAGTGCTGACGCGCATGAGCGAGAGGGGCGCGCCCTTCATTTCAGTGCTGACTGACCCGACCATGGGCGGCGTTTCCGCCAGTTTCGCCATGCTGGGCGACATCCAGATTGGCGAGCCGAAAGCCCTGATCGGTTTCGCTGGCCCGCGTGTTATCGAGCAGACCGTGCGGGAAAAACTGCCAGAAGGCTTCCAGCGCAGTGAATTCCTGCAAGAAAAGGGTGCGATCGACATGATCGTGCACCGGAATAAAATGCGTGCAACCATTGCTGATCTGGTCGCCATGCTGCAACATAAACCCAGCCCCATTCAAAATGACGCAACGGAAGCTGCTTGAATACACTCGATGACTGGTTACGCTGGCAGGAAAACCTGTTCCTGTCGGCCATCAAACTGGGTCTGGAACGCATCCGCAGCGTCGCGGGGCGCATGGATTTGCTCCAGCTTCCCGTACCCGTCATTACGGTAGGCGGAACCAACGGCAAAGGTTCAACATGTGCCATGCTGACCCAAATCCTGCGTCAGCAAGGTTATAAAGTTGGCACATACACATCCCCTCACCTGATGCGTTACAACGAACGCATTGCCATTGATGGCGGGCCGCTGACGGATACGGCGATTTGTACCGCGTTTGCTGCCATCGACAAGGCGCGTGACGACATCAACCTGACCTATTTTGAATTTGGCACACTGGCGGCGGTCTGGTCTTTCCTGCAAGCCAGGGTCGATGTCATGGTGCTGGAAGTCGGTTTGGGTGGCCGTCTGGATGCCTGCAATTTGTGGGATGCCGATGTCGCCATCATTACCAGTATTGGCATTGATCATGTGGAATGGCTGGGCGACAACCGTGAGGCTATCGGGCGTGAAAAGGCCGGAATCATGCGCGCTGGCAGGCCAATTGTGTGTGGCGATCCGCAGCCGCCTGCCAGCATTGCCAGTGAAGCTGCCCGTATTGGCGCGCAGTTGCTGCAATACGGGCAGGATTTCTCCAGCGAGGGCATTCCTCAGCCCGCGTTGAAGGGTGACGTGCAGTTGCGTAATGCTGCCTGTGTGGTGACAGCCCTGCAACAACTGCAAAACCGCTTGCCGGTTTCAGCGGAGGCGATTGCCAGCGGGCTTGCTTGCGTAACCTTGGCGGGGCGTATGCAGCGTGTCCATAATGACCCGGAATTGATCCTGGATGTCGCGCATAATCCGGAAGCGGCAAAAGAATTGGCCGGATGGCTGAAAAAAAATCCTGTGGATGGCAAAATATCTGCAATTTTTTCTATACTAGCTGATAAGGATATTGTCGGGGTTGTGGAAACACTGGCAATGCACATGGATGAGTGGCATTTGGTTCCGTTGGCAAGTAACAGGTCAATGAGCGTTGAGGCACTTAGCGAAAAAATGCGTGCTGCTGGTGTGCAGACGCCTATCCATACGCATCCTGATTTTCAGTCGGCCTGGAATGTCGCCAGCTTTAGTGCAGGAAAACAGGACAGGGTAGTGGCTTTTGGTTCTTTTCTGGTAGTATCAGGTATGCTGGAAACCCTCGTTCCACAACAGCGTTGATCGCCTCGTGTCATCTGCTGAAGGGCGCGAATCACTAAAAATTTTTGAGTGTCACACTTACATGAAGGAGCAGTAAATCAGATGGACAACAAGGCTACAACCAAACGAATGATTGGCGCGGTGGTACTGGTATTGGTCGCCGCCCTATTATTGGCTGCATTGCTGAGAAGCAAAAAGCAGGACACGCCAGACATGGCGATGGATAACACATCCGAAACCAGGCCTATCCTCGGTTTCCCTGGTGTGGGTGGTGAAGAACAGAAGCCGAGTCTGGTTAATGAAGATCCGAATGCTGTTGCGCAACAGACTCAGGATGGCAGTGTTGCAGGGGGCATGGATGTGGCAGGTCAAGGTGCAAGCACCCAGGGTGGAACGACTGCTCAAAGTGGCGGTGGCCTGATTCCTGATATCAATCTGCCCAACATGCAGACTGCTACCAATACAACCGGTTTTGATGTTCGTCCCCCTGCTGGTGATGAGTCACGCCAGGTTGTGGATACGGATGGCAAGGTAAAAGACGGTATGGGCAATATGGGTGGCAATGTTGCTGTGCCATCTGGCAAGGCTGCGCAAACCGGTTCCACCCAGGGTGGTTCTGCGGCAGGCAGCCAGGAACAGCAGGCATCATCCGGTTCTACTCAAATTTCCGGCGGTAGCGCATCCAGCAAAGACAAGCCAGCTGAACCTGCGCCTGTAGAAAAGAAAGCTTCCAAGCCGGTACTGGTTGGTGAGAAACGTGTGCCAGCCGCCCCTTCGGCTGAGTCTGCTGCGAAAAAAGCGGCTGACGCCAAAGCCGCTGCTGATAAGGCAGCGGCAGAAAAAGCTGCTGCCGCCAAGTCGCGTGAATTGGCAGCTGCCAGCGGCGGGGCAGGCGGAAGTTTTGCTGTACAAATCATGGCAAGTTCCGACAAGGCCAAGGCTGATGGCGTTGCTGGATCCCTGAAGGCCGATGGTCATCAGGTTGCCGTTAGCAAGGCTAATGTTGGTGGCAAGGCGGTTTACCGTGTACAGGTTACCGGCTTCAAGAACCGTGCCGACGCCAGCAATGCGCAGGCCAGCATGAAGCGCCGTTATTCCCGGAACCAGTACGTGCAAAGCAGCTTTGTGACTGCCAACTAATCCATGACAGCAGAAATTCTGGATATTGGCATACTTGTCCTGATTGTGTTGTCTGCCCTCATTGGGCTGATCAGGGGGTTCGTCAGGGAGGCGCTTTCCCTGGCAACATGGGTTGCTGCGTTCGGGTTTTCCATCCTGTATGTGAAGCCCTTGTCGGAGCAACTGCCTTTTGCGGTACAAAGCGAAGTGGTAAGAATGGGGATTGCGTTTGCCATCATCTTTTTCGGGGTGTTGGTTGTTGGCGCAATTATCAATCATTTGCTGAGCACAGCGGTGTCCTCCATTGGTTTGGGAGGGGTGGATCATGTACTGGGTGGCGCATTCGGTGTGCTGCGCGGTGGCTTGATCATTACCTTGCTGGTATTGCTGATGGGGGTAACCGCTTACCCCAAACAGGGTTGGTGGAAAGATTCCAGCTTGATGCCGTGGTTTGAAAGTGCGGCCAATACGGTCAAGGACATGATTCCGCAGGATTTCTCCAATTATCTGGGGCAACCTGCTGTAGTCCTGCCGCAATAACCGCTATATGCCCCGTTGAAGAAACTGATGCAGCCATGCATATATCGTGCATGGCTGTTTTGCTTTTACGGGGTTAGAATATGACGTTTTCGTTTCTTGTGAAGGCATTGTTATGTGCGGAATTATTGGGATTATTGCCCAGGAGCCAGTCAATCAGGCGTTGTATGAGGGTTTGACTGTTCTGCAACACCGTGGGCAGGATGCGGCGGGCATCGTCACCAGTGATGGCAGGAAGCTTTATCTGCGGCGTGAAAACGGCCTGGTCAAGGATGTGTTCCAGGAGCGGCATATGCGCATGCTTCAGGGGAATATGGGGGTTGGGCATGTGCGCTATCCTACGGCTGGTTCCTCATCTTCAGCCGAAGCCCAGCCGTTTTACGTCAACAGCCCTTATGGCATTTCGCTGGCGCATAACGGTAACCTGACCAACGCCCATATCCTGCGCCGGGATTTATACCGGCAGGATCGCCGTCAGATCAATACGGAGTCGGATTCCGAAATCCTGCTGAACATTTTTGCCCAGGAACTGCTGCGTCAGGATGCCCTGCACGTGATGCCGGAAGATATTTTTGCGGCAGTTTCCGGTGTACATAAACGCTGTAAGGGTGCTTATGCGGTGGTGGCCATGCTGACCCGTGACGGGTTGGTGGGTTTCCGCGATCCAAACGGCATCCGCCCGCTGGTGTATGGGATGCGTGAGAGCGCCAAGGGCAAGGAATTCATGCTGGCGTCCGAAAGTGTGGCGCTGGATGCTCAAGGCTACCAGATAGTGCGCGACATTGAGCCGGGCGAGGCCATTTTCATCCGCCCGGACGGGCAGGTATTCACCCGCCAGTGTGCTGACAACCCGCATTACAGCACCTGCATTTTCGAGTACGTCTATTTCGCCCGGCCTGACTCCATTATCGACAATGTGTTCGTGCACAAGGCGCGCATGCGCATGGGGCGCAAGCTGGCGGAACGGGTGATGCGTGAGTGGCCAGACCATGACATTGACGTGGTGATTCCGATTCCGGATACCAGCCGTACCTCGGCGCTGGAAATGGCCTATACCCTGGGCGTGCCGTATCGCGAAGGTTTCATCAAGAACCGTTACATCGGGCGTACTTTCATCATGCCGGGGCAGGCCAAACGCAAGAAATCGGTTCGCCAGAAACTGAACCCGCTAGCGCTGGAGTTCAAGGGCAAAAACGTCATGCTGGTGGATGATTCCATTGTGCGCGGTACGACCTCCGGGGAAATCGTGCAGATGGCGCGCGATGCGGGTGCCAGGAAGGTCTATTTCGCTTCCGCTTCGCCAGCTATCCAATACCCCAATATTTACGGTATTGACATGCCAGCGGCCAAGGAACTTATTGCCCACGGCAGAACCGAACAAGAAGTGGCGGAAGCAATCGGGGTCGACCGTTTGGTTTATCTGCCGCTGGAGGATTTGATCCAGGCAGTCAGCAAGGGCAATCCGCGTTTGCGGGATTTTGACTGCTCCGTGTTTACCGGGCGTTATGTAACGGGCGAATCCGCTGATTACTTTACTGAACTAGAGGCTTTACGCAATGATGAACAACAAACAAAGCGTGAAAACAATATGGCTGCCATTGATATTTGCGACAGCGCTTAACGGGGGCGTGGTGATGGCGGAAAACGGGGAGATACCACTGAATCTGCCACCCATGCAGGCACAGATGCCGCCCATGCAAAAAGGCGCGCATCCGGGGGCAGCAGATTTTGCTTTTATTGTGCAGGATCTGGCGCAACGCTTTCCGGGGCATGACACCAGCCGGGTGCTGCTGATTGATGCCACCGAGCAGAAAATGCTGTTGCTGGAAAACGGCCAGCCTGCTGGCGAATGGCTGATTTCTACCGCGACCAAAGGATTGGGCAGCAGCAAGGGCAGTGAACAGACACCGACGGGCGTACACCGTGTCGCCCAGAAGATTGGCGATGGTGCTGCCTTGGGGGCGATTTTCAAATCCCGCCAGAATACCGGGCGCATTGCCAATATCCTGACTGCGCCAGGTGCTGAAAGCGCGGAGGATAATGTTACCACCCGCATCCTGTGGCTGGATGGCATGGAGCCGGGTATCAACAAAGGCGGCAATGTCGATTCCCATGAGCGTTTCATCTATATCCACGGTACGGATGAAGAAGGCAAGCTGGGCGCGCCAGCCTCCCACGGCTGTATCCGCATGCGTAACGCCGATGTGGTCGACCTGTTTGAGCGGGTGGATGAGGATACCCTGGTGGTCATTACCCAAAAACGGAATACTTAAGGGATTAAGGGAGCATCATGCAGGATTTTCCATGGGAATTTGAAACCCTGGCAGTACGGGCAGGCCACACGCGCACCAGTGAAGGCGAACATTCCGAAGCCATTTTTCCGACCTCCAGTTTTGTTTTCAGCAGTGCGGCGGAAGCAGCAGCGCGTTTCAGCGGTAATGAGCCAGGCAATATTTACGCCCGTTTCACCAACCCGACCGTGCGCTATTTTCAGGAACGGCTGGCGGCGCTGGAAGGTGGCGAAAGCTGCGTGGCAACCTCATCCGGCATGTCTGCGATTTTGTCCGTCATGCTGGGTTTGCTGAAAGCGGGCGACCATGTGCTGTGTTCCCGTTCTGTTTTCGGCACCACCACGGTACTGCTGCAAAACTACATCGCCAAATTCGGGGTGGAAATTGGTTTCGCCGACCTGACTGAGCTGGCTTCCTGGGAGGCCGCCTTGCAGCCCAATACCCGTTTGCTGTTCGCCGAAACGCCCGCCAATCCGCTGACCGAGATTGTGGATATTCGCGCGTTGGCGGAACTGGCCCACCGTAACAACAGCCTGCTGGTGATCGACAACTGTTTCTGCACGCCTGCCTTGCAGCGCCCGCTGGAGTTGGGCGCGGACATCGTGGTGCATTCCGCCACCAAATATCTGGATGGGCAGGGGCGCGCGCTGGGTGGAGCCATCGTCGGTGATGCGGAACGGGTCGGCAAGGATGTGTATGGCGTCCTGCGCAGCGGTGGTGTGACCATGAGCCCGTTCAATGCATGGATTTTCCTCAAAGGTCTGGAAACCCTGAGCCTGCGCATGAAAGCGCATTGCGACAATGCCATGCAGCTTGCCAAGTGGCTGGAGATACATCCGGCAGTGGAGCAGGTGCTTTACCCCGGCTTGCTTTCCCACCCGCAACATGGGTTGGCGAAGCAGCAGCAAACTGGTTTCGGCGGGATTGTTTCCTTCGTTGTCAAAGGTGGGCAGGAAGCGGCGTGGAAAGTGATTGATTCCACCCGGATGCTGTCAATTACCGCGAATCTGGGCGATACGAAAACCACCATTACCCATCCGGGAACCACGACCCACGGCAGGCTGACGCCGGAGCAGAAGGCGCAGGCGGGGATTGTGGATGGTCTGGTGAGGGTTTCAGTAGGGCTGGAGAGTGTCCGGGATATTCAGGGTGATCTGGCGCGGGGTCTGGAGCACGGGCCATTGTAAATCATTAAGCATTTATCAATATGCAAATGTAAGACGAAATGGATAACTATTACGACATTCTGTTAGGCATTTACGCTGCTGGCCTTGCCGCCGTCAATGGTGAACACGCAGTCTATCGTGCCCTGGTCAGGCGTGGGAGGCGTGAACCCTGTCATGCAATCGCCATTGGCAAAGCCGCCGACGCCATGTTGCAGGGCGCTTGCCGCTACCTGCATGAAAACCTGCAAAGTGGTCTGCTGATCACCAAGCACGCACATGTGTCAGACAAAACCGCTGCGCTGGAAAATGTGCAGGTCATTGAATCCTCCCATCCCCTACCAGATGAATCTTCCCTGCAAGCCGGGCAAGCGTTGCTGGATTACTTGCAACAATTGCCGGAAAACGCGCCGCTGCTGTTCCTGATTTCCGGTGGTGCATCCAGTCTGGTCGAAGTGCTGGAAGAGGGCTGGACACTGCAAGGTTTGCAGGATGCCACGGCCAATCTGCTGGCAGACGGTTCCCCCATCAGTGAAATCAACGCCATGCGTCGCAGCCTGTCGCTGATCAAGGGCGGGAAGCTGTGGCAGTATGTCGGGGAACGCCCCGTCACCTGCCTGCTGATTTCGGATGTACCGGGCGATGATCCGGCAGTCATCGGTTCCGGCCTGTTGTTTCCTGCCCCTAAAGACGATTTCGACTGGGAAATCATCGCCAGCAACAAGCAAGCATTGGAGGCGATGGCAGATTCTTGCTCCTCCCCTGACAAGGGGAGGCCGGGAGGGGTTTCTTCCTGCACCATCATGCCCGATTTCCTCGAAGGCGATGCCGCAACTGCCGCCCAAACCTGCATAGAACACCTGCGTAACAGCACACCGGGAATTTACCTGTGGGGTGCGGAAACCACCGTGCTGCTGCCCGCCAACCCCGGACGCGGCGGGCGCAACCAGCACTTTGCCCTGGCAGCCGCCCTGCACATCCAGCCCGATGAAAACCTGTTCCTGCTGGCCGCCGGAACCGATGGCACGGATGGTGTTACTGCGGATGCAGGCGCACGAGTCGACAACGGCACATTACGGCGCGGAAAATACCAAAACCTTGACCCGGAAGCTTGTTTACAGAATGCAGATGCCGGTACATTCCTTGAGGCCAGCGGCGACCTGATCCACACAGGCCCGACGGGTACCAATGTTATGGATGTCATCATCGGCCTGAAACTGTAATGCAAAACCTCTATGTGGCAGCCTATGCCTGCCTGATGCAAACTGATCTTGAGCAGAAACTCGCTTGCGCCCAACAGCTTTACGCCGATTGGCAAGCTGGCATACTGTTGCGCGAAACGCCACCTGATTGCCCTGTGATGACTGTGCTGGTTCCGGGGCGGCCTGCACGCCCCGAACTGGTTCACCCCAAACAGGTAAAGCAGCGCAAGCTCACCACGCCGGAAGGCCGCCGGGCGCTGCTGCACGCCATTGCCCACATCGAATTTAACGCCATCAATCTGGGGCTGGATGCGGTCTACCGTTTCCGTGACATGCCCAATGATTACTACGGAGACTGGCTGCAAGTGGCAGCGGAAGAGGCGTATCACTTCAGCCTGTTGCGCGCGCGGATGCAGGATTTTGCCTGTGCCTACGGCGATTTGCCCGCCCACAACGGTTTGTGGGAACAAGCCTGCAAGACCGATTACGACGTAATGGTGCGGATGGCGCTGGTGCCACGCGTACTGGAAGCGCGCGGTCTGGATGTCACCCCCGGCATGATGGCGCGGCTGCGGGAGGTGGGCGATGAAACCACCATTGGCATTCTGGAAATCATCCTGCGCGATGAAATCGGCCATGTGCGCATCGGCTCGCGCTGGTTCCGTTACTGCTGCGAACAGCGCGGGCTGGAGGCTGAAGCCACGTTCCGCCAGTTACTGCGCGATGTCATGCAGGCACCGTTACGCGGCCCGTTTTACACCGAAGCGCGTTTACAGGCTGGTTTCACTGCGGAAGAGCTGGAACAGTTGCTGGCGATGGAGCAACAGTGGATGGCGGAAATTGCACAATAATATTGCTTATTTATCAAATTTCTATAAACAAATTTTCTGAAAATGCATCAAGTGTAAAATACTGACTTTGCTTGAAAAATTTTCGGCTCTAATCGTGCTATTTATTAGCCATTTCTTATGTTATTTATTTTAAATAGAAAATTATGATTAGTTATGCTGTCTCTACTCCACTATAAATGCGTCAGATATAAAGGAGTTTAGATATGCATAGATTATCAGGTCAGGTGGGAATGTCCGTTTTTGCGATATTTTTGTCCCTATGCGGGCTGGAAGCAAAGGCGGGAGTGGTCAAAACCTGTGACCAGCACAGCATCGAAACCCTGAATGAAAAAGCCGCCCAGTACAAGCAGGAAATTGCTGAGGCTGCGGAAAAATACAAGGTTGATCCTGCACTTATCAAGTCAGTCATCACCGTTGAAAGCTGCTTTCGCCCAACTGCGTATTCCCGCAGGAAAGCCGCTGGCCTGATGCAGTTGATTCCCTCTACTGCCAAACACTTTGGTGCATTTGATGTATTCGACCCTGCTGAAAACATTGATGCCGGGGCAAACTACCTGCGCTATTTGCTCAAGCGCTACAAGGGCAGCGTGACGCATGCCGTTGCTGCCTATAATGCAGGCGAAAGTCGCGTGAAAAAAGGGCAGGAGCAAATTACCGTGCGTTTCACCGAGACCCGCCGTTACGTCGGGAAGGTGCTGAATGCCTACACGAAATTCAGCATGGAAACAGAAGATGCCAACCGCTTGCTGTCAAAATGGCACGAATCAGAAGCAGTATGGCGTGGGGGAGTGGCAAAGCTTGAACGGAACAAGGCTGTAAAAAAAGCGGCTCCGGTTAAGCAGCCGCATCAAAAGCTGAACATTCATTGGGCCGTGGCTACCGCAACCCGTATCAGGGCTGTGGAGCTGGCCGAAAAGTAACCGCAGCGCTTTCCCCCCCATCCCCAACCCTTCCCCCGCAAGGGGGGAAGGGAGCAAGAAGGAAGATGGGAGTACCTTACCTCTTGTTCCTTCCCCCCTTGCGGGGGAAGGTTAGGATGGGGGGGAAGTTCGGGGCCTAGGCTTTCAAACGCTTGTACTTGATCCGTTGCGGGTGCAGTTCGTTCCCGTGACGGCGCTTGTAATCTTCCTCATAATCGCTGTAATTCCCTTCAAACCACGTCACCTGCGAGTCACCCTCGAAGGCGAGGATGTGGGTGGCGATACGGTCAAGGAACCAGCGGTCATGCGAGATCACCACTGCACAGCCGGGGAAGTTGAGCAGCGCTTCTTCCAGTGCCCGCAGGGTTTCCACATCAAGGTCATTGGTTGGTTCGTCGAGCAGCAGCAGGTTGCCGCCGGATTTGAGCAGCTTGGCCAGATGCACCCGGTTGCGTTCCCCACCGGATAAATCGCCAATACGTTTTTGCTGGGAATCACCCTTGAAGTTGAAACGCCCGCAATAGGCACGTGACTGAATCTGGTAGCCGCCCACCGTCATGATGTCGTGCCCGTCAGAAATTTCCTGGAACACGGTTTTGTTGGGGTCGAGGTCGTCGCGCGATTGGTCAACGTAGGCAATCTTGACGGTATCACCGACGCGGAATTCACCGGCATCCGGCTTTTCCTGGCCGGTAATCATGCGGAACAGGGTGGTTTTACCCGCACCATTGGGACCGATGATGCCGACGATGCCGCCCTTGGGCAGGTTGAAACTGAGGTTTTCATACAGCAGCCGGTCGCCGAAGGATTTGCTGATGCCGTTGGCTTCGATCACCAGATCGCCGAGGCGTGGGCCGGGGGCGATGTAGATCTCGTTGGTTTCGGCGCGTTTCTGGTAGTCGCTGGAAGACAGTTCCTCAAAGCGCTGCATGCGCGCCTTGCTCTTGGCGTGGCGGCCTTTGGGGTTGGAGCGCACCCATTCCAGTTCCTGCTTCATGGCTTTCTGGCGGCCTTGCTCGGATTTGCTTTCCTGCGCCAGCCGGTTTTGCTTCTGTTCCAGCCAGGAGGAATAGTTGCCTTCCCACGGGATGCCTTGCCCACGGTCGAGTTCCAGGATCCAGCCTGCCACGTTGTCGAGGAAGTAGCGGTCATGGGTGACAGCGACCACCGTGCCGGGGAATTCTTGCAGGAAACGTTCCAGCCAGGCGACCGATTCGGCATCCAGATGGTTGGTCGGTTCGTCGAGGATCAGCATGTCAGGGGAGGACAGCAGCAGGCGGCACAACGCCACGCGGCGCTTTTCCCCGCCGGACAGGGTGTTGACATCCGCATCCCACGGTGGCAGGCGCAGCGCGTCGGCGGCGACTTCCAGCGTGTGTTCGAGGTTGTGCGCGTCGGCGGCTTGCAGGATGTTTTCCAGCCGACCCTGTTCGGCAGCCAGCGCATCGAAATCGGCGTCAGGCTCGGCGTAGGCGGCGTAGACTTCATCCAGCCGGGCTTGTGCGTCCTTGATGACGCTTAAGCCTTCCTCCACATTGCCGCGCACGTCCTTGTCAGGGTTGAGTTGCGGTTCCTGCGGCAGGTAGCCGATGTTGATACCGGCTTGCGGGCGGGCTTCGCCGACGATCTCGGTGTCGATTCCCGCCATGATGCGCAACAGGGTGGATTTGCCCGCGCCATTATAGCCGAGCACCCCGATTTTTGCGCCGGGGAAAAAGTTTAGGTAGATGTCTTTGAGGATGAAGCGGTTCGGCGGAACGACCTTGCCGACACCGTTCATGGTGTAGATATATTGCGCCATCCAGAACTCCCTGTAGCTGCTGCTAAAGGGAGGGATTATGCAATATTGGGGCGGGAGGGGGTAGGGGGATTATGCAGCGGTTTTACGCCACCAAGAGCGGAACATGACGGTCATGGCACCCAGTATTAGCCCTAACATGGCAGATATGGCCACAATCAAAGAGCGTTTTGGCTTGTCACGGCTGATGGGTTCTGCAGGAGACTGAAGAAAATGGTAAGGCGTGAAGCTGACTGCCTCACTGGGTAAGGCTTTCAGACTATCCAATTTAAGCCGTGTATCCGCTAGACTACTGCTGAGAATTTCTGGTTCCTTGATTTCTTTTAGCACCTTGAGCTTTTCATCCAAAGCTTTGGCACCAAGATCAATGGTAATCAGTGTTTGGTTGTTGAGGTTTTCCACGGGGGCTTCGACACCAGCGGCACGGCTGACCCGTAAGGCAAGTTCAGTCCGGGTAATGTCTTCTTGCAAGCGCTTGAGCGTATCAGCTTTTTGCAGTTGGTATTGCAGGCTCAGGGCTTCTGTTTGTGCTTTGATTTTATCTGCAATTTGTTGATTAATTCGGCTGGTTTCCTTGGCATTGATGAAGTCGAGGTATTCATTCATGCGTTTGGCAGCATCGGTGGCGTTATCTGCTGCGAAGGATAGCGTGTAGAACGTTTCGTTTTTCTTTTGGGTGGCGGTAATACCTTTCGCTACACTTGCAATAGTGCCGCGGAAGGTGCGCTCATCCTCAGTCTCCATCGGGGGGAGATAGTCTTTTTCCTTGAGGAATGTGGCTTTGCTATCAAAAGCATTAAAAGCTTGGATGAAGCCAGCGAAGAGTTTTTCTTCTGAGAATGCAGCTAAAAAATCAGTGTTGGTGTTGGTGTTGGTGTTGGTGTTGATTGAGGTTGTAATGGCGATACGTTCAAGCCTTTGCTGCAACTGTGCGACATCACTTGCCAGTGGCTCAACAACGATGGCTTTCGCGCTCCATTCTTGTGGAGCCAGGAGCGCATGAGCCAAACCGCCTGCTGTGATGGTGCCAGCGATGGCTAAAATCAGGAATTTACCTTCCCATAGGGTATTGAATAGCTCACGAAGGTCGATTTCATCGTCTTGATAGAGTTCTTGGTTGTCACTCATGCAGCTTTTTCCTTTATCAGGGGATTTGCCTGTTGTGCGGTGTGTAATACATCCACGATAGGGCATTGTGGTTTGAATTCTTGAACTGCCTGTTGCAGCAAAATGCGGGCGTTATCGGGATCTTGTGTATCCACCAACAATTCAAAGCGCCGAATATAACCTTCAAGGAGGTTAAGCGGAAGTTTTGATTCCTGGGCCCGCAGGATTCGGGGGTGCCTGGTGGGGAGTACATTATCTCCAATCAACAGCTCTTCGTAGAGTTTTTCACCAGGGCGCAGTCCCGTAATGTGTATCTCAATGTCACCGTCGGGGTGTTGTGCATCACGTACTTGCAGTCCGCTGAGTTTCACCATCCTGGCGGCAAGATCGTAGATGCGCACAGGTTCACCCATATCCAGCACAAAGACATCACCACCCTCACCCATGGCTCCAGCTTGAATGACCAATTGGGCAGCTTCGGGGATCGTCATGAAGTAACGGATTATGTCCCTATGGGTTAGGGTGATGGGGCCACCTTGACGGATTTGTTCACGGAACAAGGGCACAACAGAGCCACTGGAACCGAGGACGTTACCGAAGCGCACCATTGTGAAACGGGTCTTGACGGCAGGGATGGACGCCAAGGCTTGCAAAGACAACTCTGCATAGCGTTTGGTGGCACCCATGGTATTGGTGGGGCGCACGGCTTTATCGGTGGAAATGAGGACAAAAGTTTCTACACCGCAGAGACGGGCTGCCTGGGCGGTTCGCCAGGTACCAATGATGTTATTGCGTATACCTTCCAGTACATTATGTTCAACCATGGGCACGTGCTTGTATGCTGCCGCATGGTAGATAGTCTGAACGACAAAGGTACGCATGATCTGTTGTAAACGTGCAGTATCGGTTACAGAGCCAAGCAGTGGGATAACCGGGAATGCAGTATCAGCGGATAACTCCTGATCAATGCTATACAAGGCATATTCGCTTTGTTCAAACAATAGCAGTTGTTGCGGGGCAAGTTTGGCAATCTGGCGACATAGTTCTGAGCCGATAGACCCCCCCGCCCCGGTGACCATTACGACTTTACCCGTAATATTGGCGTGCAAGAGTTTGTTATCAGGGGGTACAGCGTCTCGCCCTAGCAGGTCGTCAATGGATATTTCACGAATATCCGCCAAGGTGATTTTGCCATCTACCAGATCGTTCAGGCTGGGCAGGGTTCTGATCTGGACAGGCAGGGGTTCAAGTTGTTGCAGGATTTCCCTACGCCTGGTATTACTGGCGGAAGGTATCGCCAGTAATATTTGCGCGACAGCCAGGGTTGTGGTTATGGCAGGCAAGTCGGTGCTGGGGTATACCTTGAGCCCCTGCAAGGTGGCTTTGTGCAGGCTAGGGTTGTCATCGACTAGGGCGACAACATGGTATTCGGGACTATTCGCCAGGACTTTGACCAGTTGCATTCCAGAGTTGCCTGCGCCGTAGATGATTGTACGGGTGCGGTCATGCTGGCGCTCCAGAAGACGGTGATATTGGCTGCGCATCCAGTAGCGGCTGCCGCCGACCAACAGAAAAGCAGTTCCCCAGTAAATGATAAAAACTGAACGGGGGATGCCCTCCAGCCCAAGGATGGTGGTAATGGCGGCCAGAACCAGGGTCGACAGGGTGACACCATGCAGCACGGCCATGATGGCGTGCTCAGTGATGTAGCGGATCACGGTGCGGTAAAGGTTGAAGTGTAGGAAAATGGGTATGGTGAATAACGGTGCCAGCAACAGTAGTAACTGGCCATCATTCAGTTCTGGATTCCACTTTCCCAAGCGCAAGGCAAAGGCGGCCCACACTGAAAAGGGCAGCAGCACACAATCCAGTGTCAGTAGCGCAATGCGTTTCTGCCAACGGGGAAGTGTAAAAAATGGTTTGGATATACGTGTCAGCATTCTGTTTGTAAAACCTTGTCTCCACGACTTTTGCCCAACAGGATTGGCATCATATAAGAAAAATAGCCATCAATGTCTATATTATTAAGCATTTGTTCATGCTGATATCAGAGCTTGGGCTCAATCTATTGCGCTATTGGCGTACCTTGTCACCTTGCCCTTTGCCGAGAACAGTCTGGATGATATAGGAAAAGTAGTCCTCGAGTGTCAGGGTTTGCAGCATCTGTGCGTCGACTTGGGTGAGTTTTTCGGGGGTGGACATATCAATACCCTGGACTTGGGCGAGTCCGGTGATACCGGGGCGGGCATTGAATACGCCAAGGGTTTCACGGGCGGCAATGAGTTCGTGTTGGTTAGGCAGGCACGGGCGCGGGCCGACCAAGCTCATGTCTCCCCAGAGGACATTCCACAGTTGCGGCAACTCGTCGAGTTTGGTGCGGCGCAGGAAGCTGCCAAACGGGGTGATGGCACTGCTGCTGGCGAGATGGGTAGCGACGTAGGCAGTACCGACGCGCATGGTGCGGAATTTGATGAGGGTGAAAGGCTGTTGGTTACGCCCGACGCGGATTTGGCGGAACAGGGGCGAGCGAGTATCGAGCCAGCCGATAAGGGTTAGCACCAGCAGGACAGGTGAACCGAGTACTAAGCCAAGGCAGGCAAAGAGGATGTCGAGTAGGCGGGTTATATTGAAACCACTATTTTCCACGATAAAGTTACTCCAATAAGCAGCGTGTTCAGAAGCATCAGCCTGTCGGGTTGAGATAATGCGGGTTTGGCGAAAACAGTGACAGATGACCAGGGCTTTTTAAGGTACTCCCCATTGTCAAGACCAAAATCTCAAGAAATTAAGATAACGAGGCTGTAGAAAAACCCAAATCTGCTCATCCCATCCAGACCGGGCACTCATTTTTTTGAACACCCCAAACGGCTGGGAGGTTTTTCCACCGTCGCCGACTTCCGGCGTTCCCGAAACGCCCTGAATACCGCCTGATACGGGCAACACAGTGCGCTTTTCCGTGTTTGGCTGCATCATTTCCCCCCTCATGCGGCATACCCATGATGCGCCAGCTTTTCCAGGTTGTGCATCAGGCAAAACAGCTTCCACTGCCCATCCACTTTGTCCTTGCCGCGCACGGTGAAGCGGTGCAGGCGTTTGTTGCCGCGCAAATTCCCAAACACGGGTTCGACGGTGGCGAAACGCTGGGCCATCATGCGTTTACCCAGCTCAGAGTCAGTTTTAGGCTTCATCTGGTCGGTGTAGCTGGGGGTGTCATCACGCTTGCCTTGCAGGAAAGTGACCTGGCGGGTGCGGGTGGTGTCGGGTGTGCGCAGGCATTCTTTGCGGCGGGAGCAGGGTTCACAGTCACGCACGGCCCCCTGGAAGCGTACCGAGGCATGGCCGTTGAGTGTACAGTTCCTGCCTGTCCGGTAGAGGCGTTTGCCCGCCGGGCAGAGGCAGTGGCTGAAGTCATCCGCCAACTGGAAGTCCCGTGGCTTGAAGGTCTTGGCCTTGCTGGGTTTGGGGCTTTTGTCCCACAACGGGTCTGGCTTTTGCTGGTGGAGGGGCTGGTCGGCATAGCGTTCATCGCGTTGCCGGTAGTCCTGGTCAGGGATGTAAGCATCAATCCCGGCTTCCGCCAGGGCTTTAAGGTTGGCTTCACTGTGGTAACCGTTATCGGCTGCTACTGCCGTGTTGGGCTTGCGCATGGGCGCGGTGGCATTGACCACGGGCATCAGCAATTCCTGTTCCGAACCGGTGCCGTGGGCTTGCGCCTCGACAATGATCTGGCAGTGGCTATCCACGGCGGCCACCCCCGTATAGCCCTGCACCACACCTTTGCTGGTCGCCATTTTGGCCGATTCGTTATCGGTGCGGTTGGACAGGCGGATACGCCCTTTAACCCCTTTACGGTCTTCCGGGTGGTTGGCCAGCCAATCGCGTAACTGTCTGGCCTCGCGTTGCAGGCCCTATGTGTCAAGCTGACCTGAGACCACCCCGATCTTGAAATAAATGTAGAATTGGGGCAAGACACAGGAAGCAACAGAATGCCGAAACCAACCCATGAACTGCCGGACAACCAAGTAGTGCCCAACCCGCAACATGAA
>JAHJJD010000106.1 GCA_018822845.1 Gammaproteobacteria bacterium
GCTCCTTGTATCTTATTCCCTATGGTGGTTAGCTACCATCATATGAGGCAAAGTGAGCTTGACAGGCTCCTTAAGGCATAGACCTTGTTTTGTAGACCAAGCCCTTTGCCCCACTTCTTTCGCCAACACAGACACTGGACGGTATCCAAGGGCTTGACCCTGTATGTACAAGGCAAATGGGCGAAGTTGGAACGTCGGAAGGAGATTTTCTATGCATTACCTCGGTATTGATGTTGCCAAAGCCAAGCTGGATTGCAGCCTGCTTATTGATGTTGACAGCGGCAAACGTAAATTGAAATCGGTTGCCAATTCTCCTGATGGCATCACCGCTTTATTGAGCTGGATAACCAAGCAAAGTATTTTATCGACTGAACTACACGTTGTGATGGAAGCCACTGGCATTTACCATGAACAGGCCGCCATCATCTTGCACGATGCAGGTGTCACGGTTTCCCTCATCAATCCGGCACACATCAAGAGTTTTAGCCGTGGCTTGGGTGTGCGGACTAAAACGGATGGCGTTGACAGCCTGATCTTGGCGCGTTATGCAGCGCTCATTAAACCCCAACGTTGGATGCCACCACTTCCCGAAGTCCGGATTCTACAAGGCTTGCTGGCTCGTCGCGAAGCCATCCAACAAGATTTGCTGCGCGAAAAAAACCGCCAAGAGAAGTCCGTGGTTGCCAAAGAATCCTCGTTGATCCAGCAGTCCATTACCGACAGTATTGCTTTCCTTACCGAGCAGTTGAAGAAAATACAGTCACAAATTGATGACCATATCGACGGCAATCCATCACTCAAACATGACCTTGAGTTACTGCAAAGCATCCCCGCCATTGGGAAGAAAAGCAGTACCCAATTGTTGGCGGTTATGCACTTGCATACCTTTCATTCTGCCGAACAATTGTCAGCTTATTTAGGCTTGGTACCTGTCGAGCGGCAATCCGGCACATCCCTCATGGGGCGTGCCAGACTGTCCAAAACAGGACCTTCGCATATCCGCGCAATACTCTATATGGCAGCCATCGTGGCTGTTCGGTATAACCCCCATGTCAAGGCGCTTTATGGCCGCCTGCTGGCTAAGGGGAAGACCAAAATGTCTGCATTGGGCGCGGCTATGCGTAAGCTGGTTCACCTCTGTTTTGGTGTGGTGAAAACCCAAAAAAAGTACCAGTCAGATTATCAAAATGTTTGACTGGAAAGACGGTATCTACAAAGATACCCACCCGGCAGGTACGGCAGCGCTGGAGAGCCTCCCCCTTTGCAAAAGGGGGAACGAGGGGGATTTTCTTCCTCCTCCCCTGACAAGGCGAGGCCGGGAGGGGTTTCTTCTCCCGCCAGCCTGTATACAATACCCCCCATCCCAGCTATCCAACAAGAACAAGGATTTGCATGAATTACGAAGGCATCGAAACCCTCCCGCTCCAGGAATACACCGAAAAGGCGTACCTCGACTATTCCATGTACGTCATCCTCGACCGTGCCCTGCCACACCTCGGGGACGGCCTCAAGCCAGTACAGCGGCGCATCGTCTACGCCATGTCAGAACTCGGCTTGTCGTCGGCATCCAAGCACAAGAAATCGGCACGCACCGTCGGTGACGTACTGGGTAAATTCCACCCGCACGGCGACTCGGCCTGCTACGAAGCGATGGTGCTGATGGCACAGCCGTTTTCCTACCGCTATCCGCTGGTGGACGGGCAGGGCAACTGGGGTTCGCAGGACGACCCCAAATCCTTCGCCGCCATGCGTTACACCGAATCGCGCCTGACCGCTTACGCCAAAGTGCTGTTGCAGGAGCTGGGGCAGGGTACGGCCAACTGGCAGCCGAATTTCGACGGAACGCTGGAAGAGCCGACCATCCTGCCTGCCCGTTTGCCCAACATCCTGCTCAATGGTGGCAGCGGCATCGCGGTCGGCATGGCGACTGACATTCCGCCGCACAACCTGCGCGAAGTGGTTAGCGCCTGCATCCACCTGCTGGATCATCCGCAAGCAAGCCTGTCGGAATTGTGCCAGTTTGTGCCTGCACCTGATTTTCCCACCGAAGCGGAAATCATCACCCCGGCGGCGGATTTCCTTACCCTCTACGAAAAAGGCAACGGCACTTTCAAGATGCGCGCCCGTTTCGAAGTGGAAGACGGCGACATCATTATCACCGCACTGCCGTATCAGGTATCGGGCAGCAAGGTGCTGGAACAGATTGCAGCGCAAATGCAGGCCAAGAAACTGCCGTTGGTGGAAGACCTGCGTGACGAGTCTGACCACGAACAGCCGGTACGGCTGGTGATCGTGCCGCGTTCCAACCGCGTGGATGTGGACATGCTGATGTCGCACCTGTTCGCCAGCACCGATCTGGAACGCAGTTACCGCGTCAACATGAACATGATCGGCACGGATGGACGCCCAAGAGTCAAAGGCTTACGCGATATTCTTGAGGAATGGCTGGCATTCCGCCGCCAGACCGTGATCCGCCGTTTGCAATGGCGGCTCGACAAGGTGGAAAAGCGCCTGCACCTGTTGGAAGGCTTGCTGATTGCCTTCCTCAATATCGACGAAGTGATCCACATCGTGCGCACCGAAGACGAGCCGAAACCGGTGCTGATGGCGCGTTTTGACTTGAGCGAGATTCAGGCAGACTACATTCTCGACACCAAGCTGCGCCAACTCGCACGTCTGGAAGAAATGAAGATTCGTAGCGAACAGGATGAGCTGGCCAAAGAGCGTGAAGAGTTGCAGGGTTTGCTTGGTTCCGACAAAAAGCTCACCAGCCTGATCCGCAAGGAGCTGAGGGAAGACGCCAAACTGTACGGTGACGCGCGTCGTTCCCCATTGAAAGCGCGTGCCGCTGCCCAAGCGCTGGACGAAACCGCGCTGACGCCTTCCGAACCTGTTACCGTGGTGCTGTCGAAAATGGGCTGGATTCGGGCCGCCAAGGGTCACGATATTGATCCAAACTCACTCAGTTACAAACAGGGCGATGGCTATCTCGATGCGGCGCGGGGCCGTTCCAGCCAGCCGGTAGTGCTGCTCGACAGTAGCGGGCGCACGTATTCATTGCCTGCCCACACGCTGCCTTCCGCGCGTGGGCAGGGCGAGCCGCTGACAGGCAAGCTTTCCCCGCCGCCGGGCGCGAAATTCCTGTATACCCTGATGGGCAAGGATGAGGATCAATACCTGCTGTATTCAGTCGAAGGTTACGGCTTCCTGTGTACGCTGGGCGATATGCAAAGCCGGGCGAAAGCGGGCAAGGTGACGCTGACGGCTGGCGAGGGGGTGGAAATCCTGCCACCATTGCTGGTAACGGATGTGGCAACCGGTTTGTTGGCGCTGGTGTCATCTTCCGGTTATTTGTTGGTGATAGGCTTGCAGGAGTTGTCGGTGCTTACCAAGGGCAAGGGCAACAAGCTGATCAGTCTGAAAAAGAGTGGTTTGGGTATCGCTGACGAAGCCCTGCAATTTGCCGCCGTCATTCCGCAAGGTGAAACGCTGGTGATCCATGCGGGCAAGAAATTCAAGGCCATCAAGGGTGCTGAACTGGGGGAATATCGCAGTGAACGCGCCAAACGCGGTAAACTGTTGCCCAAAGGTTACCAGAATGTCACTGGTGTGGAGATAGGTAGCAATTAGTAGGGAATACTTGAATCACCTTGCCCTTACCCTAATATTCACGGCATAACATTCCAATACAGAGGTTTGAAGGAAATGATGCGGATTATCATGTTGGCTCTGACCAACCTTGCAGTCATGGCGGTGTTGTTCATCACGCTGAACATCATCAGTGCCGTGTTTGGCATTAACCTGGGTGGCGGCAGCATGGGCGGCATCCTGATCATGGCGCTGGTGTTTGGCTTTGGCGGTTCATTTATCAGCCTGTTCATGTCCAAATGGATGGCGAAACGCAGCATGGGTGTGGAAATCATCGACACGCCACGTACCTCCGAAGAACGCTGGCTGGTCGAAACCGTGCGCAAGCAGGCCGAGAAAGTGGGTATTGGCATGCCGGAAGTGGGCATTTTCCATTCCCCTGATCCGAATGCGTTTGCTACCGGTGCCAGCCGCAACAACTCGCTGGTAGCTGTCAGTAGCGGCCTGTTGCAGCACATGAGTGCCGATGAAGTGGAAGCCGTGCTGGGTCATGAAATCGGCCACGTCGCCAACGGTGACATGGTGACGCAAACCCTGTTGCAGGGCGTACTGAACACTTTCGTCATCATCTTTGCCCGCCTGATTGGTCTGGCCGTGGATAATTTCTTCCGCAGTAGTGATGACGAGAGTGGCGGTGTTGGCATGGGCTACTTCATTGGCTCCATCATTGCGGAGATATTCCTTGGTTTCGTTGCAACCGCCATTGTCATGTGGTTCTCCCGCTACCGTGAGTTCAAGGCCGACATTGCTGGTGCGGAACTGGCTGGCCGTCCCAAGATGATCAATGCGCTCAAGCGCTTGCAACAGGCGCATGCGGTGAATGACCTGCCGGGTGAAATGGCTGCGTTTGGCATCGCTGGTGGCCTGGGAACCGGCCTGCGCAAGATCTTCATGACCCACCCACCGCTGGAAGATCGTATCGCCGCGCTGGAAAACGCCCGCTAAACCTATATAATCCCCGGTTCCAACCAGAGAACCGGGGATCTTCCTGTGTACAAACTCCTGCGTGATGCGCTTTTCCTGTTTCCTGCCGAAACATCTCACCACCTTGCCCTTGATGCCCTGAAACTGGCGGGCAAAACCGGCCTGCTAGGCAAACCACAAGCCATTCCCGGTAAGCCTGTTAGTGTTATGGGTTTGAATTTCCCCAATCCTGTTGGTCTGGCTGCTGGTCTGGATAAAAACGGTGATTATATCGATGCACTGGCAGCGCTGGGTTTCGGTTTCATCGAAATCGGTACGGTTACGCCACGCCCGCAACCCGGTAACCCCAAACCCCGTTTGTTCCGTCTCCCGGAAGCGCAGGCCATTATCAACCGTATGGGTTTCAACAATCACGGTATTGATGGATTGCTGGAAAATGTATGCAAGGCCAGTTATCAGGGCATTATCGGCATCAATATCGGCAAGAATTTCGATACCCCTGTCGAAAATGCGGTGGATGATTACCTGATCGGTTTGCGCAAGGCATATCTGCACGCCCATTACATCACCGTCAATATTTCTTCCCCGAACACGCCGGGCTTGCGCAAACTGCAATATGGCGATGAGCTGAAACGGTTGCTGACGACCCTGCGGGAAGAACAGGCAAAACTGGCAGAGCAACATGGGCGTTATGTCCCGGTCGCCATCAAGGTTGCGCCTGATTTGACGGAAGCTGAAATCCGCGACATGGCGGCAGTGTTTTCCTCGGTGGGAATCGATGGGCTGATTGCCACCAACACCACGCTGGACAAATCGGTCGTGCAGGGGTTGCGTCACGCGGATGAGCAGGGCGGTTTGAGCGGTATGCCGCTGACGCAACATTCGACAGCAGTTATCCGCCAGTTCCGCGCTGATATGGACAGTCAGATTCCGATCATCGGAGTCGGGGGAATCATGTCAGGGGAAGCTGCAAGGGCCAAGCTGGAGGCTGGCGCGAGTCTGGTGCAGGTGTACACCGGCTTTATCTACAAGGGGCCGCAACTGATTCGGGCGTGTGTGGAAGCCACAAAAAAGGCCGGTTAAAACCGGCCTTTTTGCAGAGATGAAATCTGCTTACTGAGCGGCAGGCGCTGCTGGAGCAGCAGCAGGTGCTGCTGGGGCAGCCGCTTCAACTTTTACTTCAGCGGCAGGCGCAGCTGCGGCTGGAGCTGGAGTTGCCGGAGCAGCGGCCTGTGCGGCAGCGCTGGTTTTTTCCTGGGCTGCGGCCATGGTTTTGCGCTGTTCTTCCATCTTCTTGAAGAATGCTTCAGCTTGCGCACGTTGCATTTCCATCTGCTTCTGGATCTGTTCGAAGCTAGGAGCTTGCTGCATACCGTAGCCGTAGCCTGGCATCATCATTGGGCTATAAGCGTAACCAGGCATCATCGCTTGCATGGCAGGAGCTTGCGCCTGGCCCTGTGCAGCAGGAGCTTGTGCACCAGCTACCGGAGCCTGCATGGCAGGAGCTTGCATCATTGGAGCCTGCTGCATCATGTTAGGCATGCCATAGCCACCCCAAGGGTTGTTGCTGCCACCCCAACCGCCATTGTTGCTGCTGGAGTTGGTGTAGCCGTACAGGTTGTTGTAGCCATTGCCATAACCATAACCGCTGCCTTGCAGGTTGCTGGCAGCATCGCCACGGCCACGGCCATAGACGTCAGAGTCCATGTCGGTTTTGCCTTTACCTTTGAAGGTGATGGTGAAATCAACATCACCGTCGGCATTGCCCTTGCCACGACCCCAGCCGTTTACATCGCTGGCACCAGTGCCGTAGCCTTGACCGTAACCACTGGTGCTGCCCTGACCAGAACCGTAGCCTTGGCCAACGCCACTGCCATTGTCAAAACCATCGAAGAATTCAGCGGAAGCAACGCCTGAAGCGGCCAGCAACGCAACCATGAGTGCAATTTTAGTATGTTTCATGAGATATACCTCTAGCGGAGTAAGATGCGCCCGTCGACGCGATTAAAAAGGACTAATTAATATAAGTAGATCATAATATTCTAACTGACTGAGTTCAAGTCCTTGTGGGCGAGATTACGAATTTTTCTGATATATGTTAAGGAAGGTGTGTAAGCTGCGCTCATCAGCAAGTGTGGACATACCCTGGCAACAAAGCAAGAGCACGGTAAAGTTGTCGCAAAAGTTCCCCCATGCTGAATTAATGACGAAATACCACTTAATTGGGCTTATGATTTTGCACTGTCAAGCAGCTCTGCTAGAATATTTCGGAAAGTTTGATAGGGCATTTAATTTGATAATTTATAAATCATTTAATTAGATTTCATCATGAAAAATGCCTGTATTTTAAAATAAAAATTACAAATCTGTTCGATTTGGGGTAAGTAGGGTTATGTACAATGCCTAAGTTTTTCTTCATTACGATTTGCTGGAACAATTTTGCCGGGCTACGCGCAACGATCGATTCCCTTCTCATGCAGTCCTGCCGGGAGTGGGAGTGCATCATTGTTGATGGAAATTCCAGCGATGGTACCAGTCCTTATCTTGATAGTCTTGTAGCGGAGCACAGCAATATCACTGTCATTTCAGAGCCAGACAAGGGTATCTACGATGCCATGAACA
>JAHJJD010000107.1 GCA_018822845.1 Gammaproteobacteria bacterium
CAACTGCGCAAATACACCAAGCATCCACGCGGGCAGAAAAAACCGATGCCCGCGAAGACGAATGACCCGACAAAACCCCATATCTCAACCGCAAGGCTGCTCAGCCAGCGGAAGGGCAAGAACTCACCTTGAAAGGCATAGATAGATGCACTTGAGAAAATCATTGATCTCCAGGAGAAAATTGATTCATCAGACTATAATGAGATTATTTTTAACTACAAGAAAATAATCTCCATAATTCAACAAACCGCAGGTAACCATACTGAAAAACTTGAATTATACTCTTCCAAAGCAAGAGATTTAATTGAGCGGCAATATTTTGGCGATGAGCAATTAGAAGAACGCTCATACAAGTTAGCTGAATTATACGATGAACTTGGCCTCAAATCTGAAGCTTATTACCACTATTATTTACTAACTGAAGTCTTACGTAATCGTGGAAATGCATTGTCTGAGAGATTTTCCTTAGCAAACCAGAAAATAAAAAATATTCTATTAAATACCAATTCTGGCTTAACTACAGCCAAGCTGCATGAAATGAACGAAAAAGCTCAAGAAGAAGTCAATAAAGTTATTAATTCCGCTGGAGGAATTGAACAATGGAATGCTTATCATGAAGTTAAAGAAATCAGAGGATTGGTTTCAAAAATTGAAAATCTTATACAGGCCGACCCTAAATCGTCCATATTACACAGCGTTGTAGAGCAAGGATTTAAAAATCAGTCGAACAACATTGAAACATTAGAAACAGCAATGGATTCTTTGAAAGAGTCATTTTCAACAAGATTAAATGACTTGGAAAGCTTTTTAGCTACAAACAAAGCAAACTATAGCAGTGAAACGACAGGGATAATAAAACTCATAAAAGAAGACTTCTCAGGAAAAATCAATAGCATGGAAGAAAAGCTAACTTCAGGATTAAACAATAACAATCAGGCTGATTTCATTATAAGCCTCAAAAATGAGTTTGAATTATTTAGCAAAACAGTAGAAGAAAGACTATCAGAACTACCTGACTCCAAGAGAGAAAAAAACATTCAATCTACGCATAAGAAAGTGCTTTTCCCATGGGTAGTAGCGGGACTCTCGATAATAGTCACATTGGTATTTGCAATTCTCTATTTTAACGAAAAGAGTTAAAATATGTCCTTTTAATTTAGGATATTAACAAACGATGGATACCGAATGAGGATGACGACCTACATGGCATGATTGTCCATATCCGTTTGATCGACGGCACAATCTGAATTCAGTATGACGGCACGGAAGAAGGTGTTGCTACCGAATTGCTGAAAGCGGGTGTGCCGAAAGAACATATCGTGCTGGGATTTCGGCATCCCAGCGAACGAAAATATAGTGGGCTGGCAATAAAGTGAGTAGTCAAGTCTTGTTGTGGATGTCGCTTAATAAAGTTTACGCATGATTGGAGAAATCTGAAAGTGAGAAGTTGGCATCGTCTTTTCCAAAGAAGTCATTAGAAACTTTTCTTCTGATTTTTTCATATTTTATTGTACGTTGATCCGAGTCATCCTCCTGATTTATTTGCATATCTAAAAAGTCTTCTTTTGAAAGAAGAGCAACATAGACATATTGCTTTACTTTATGATCTTTTATGTTATAAGCAAGGTTCTTCAATATATTATCTTGAAGTATTCCTTGTTCAATAGAGTTGCGCTCTTCTACTATTCTTGCTATTTTGCAAGTCGTTTTCATATTTTTAAAAGTTCTTCTTAATTTATTTAGGTTTGATGCAGAGTATTTGACATCATGCCACCCTATTAGAATAACGGACAAGGAAGATAAAAATGCAAGCACAGATAAAAAAGCCAAGATGATAATGTTTGACTTATCTGTATTTCCGTATAAGAAAAACAACACTGTAAGCGGATATACATAAACAACCATAATTGACAAGATTTTAACCGCCCCATCAAGTAGTAAAAGTTTTCCTTTACTACTAATACTTTGCATATGGGCTTCATGCAGGAATTGATGTTTCCCAAGTTGCAGTTGAGTTAGAGGGGCTGTTTTAGTAAGTCCAGATGAAACAAATATATCAATAATGTCAGAGCTATTAATAAGCGCATCACTCTGATTTTTATCTTTAAAATCCAAGCCAATATTGTCAATTAATTTAGCCGCTAATTTTACACTTCTAATGGCATGACTATGAGTTATAGAGAATAGCATCATAAGCAATGACGTTAAAATCATTGAGAGAAGTAAAAATTGCTTCTTACTCGCTTTACCAATAAAAGGAATATCTAGTTTATCCTCGTTTTCTTTTGTGGCAGTTATTTCTATTTTGCTGGGGAGATGTGTATCAACGTTAACCAAATCAAAAGTTTTCTGATTTCTCTCAAGAAATCGATATGTCGTAACTTCTTGATCTGGATTATCAATAAGCCCTAACATTGCAACAGTAACAACCAGCAATAATGCTAATAAGTAACGGTTACTAACTGCGAAATTTCTTGAAACTGCCTGAGTCAGTTTATCTAGTGAGTCAACTTTCTCAAAAAGCTTCATATTCAGAACTCCGAAAGACATAATTTCATGCATAAAACGAGTTGTAATAATAAGTGACAGTGCAAAACTTATCCATACTCATGATGTGAGAGTCTGTCATCTTCCCTACATCACATTCCCGACATTCCCCCTCAAACCCCTTTGTCGCACACCCAACAACAAAACGCCAACCAACTGTAAATAAAAGAAAAATTACATGATAGCGTCACTTGGCACGCAAATTGAACTACCCATGCAAACACCCTCACGAAACCCATTTCGTCACGGAGAATACGCATGGAACTGACTGTTTTAGGGCAAAGCCAAACCACCGCTCCCGCTGCCGGGGGCTGCGCCTCCAGCGGTTGCGGGAGCAACGACGACCAACTGAACCACCTGCCGGAACACATCCGCGCCAAGGTGCATAACCACCCGTGCTACTCCGAAGAGGCACACCACCATTACGCCCGGATGCACGTTGCAGTAGCCCCGGCCTGCAACATCCAGTGCCACTATTGCAACCGCAAATACGACTGTTCCAACGAATCGCGCCCCGGCGTAGTTTCCGAACTGCTTACCCCCGATCAGGCGGTGAAAAAGGTCATGACCGTGGCGGCGAACATCCCGCAAATGACCGTACTGGGCATCGCAGGCCCTGGCGACCCGCTCGCCAACCCGGAACGCACCTTCGACACCTTCCGCCAACTGACCGAAAAAGCGCCGGACATCAAACTGTGCGTCTCCACCAACGGTCTGGCACTGCCGGAACTGGTCGACGAACTGTGCAAACACAATATCGACCACGTAACCATGACCATCAACTGTGTTGACCCCGACATCGGCGCACAGATTTACCCGTGGATTTTCTGGAAAAACCGCCGCGTCTACGGTCGCAAGGGTGCAGAAATCCTCATCAAGCAGCAGCAAAAAGGGCTGCAAATGCTGGTCGATCGCGGCATTTTGGTCAAGGTCAACTCGGTGATGATCCCCGGTGTCAACGACAAGCATCTGGAAGAAGTCAGCAAGGCGGTCAAGGCCAAAGGCGCATTCCTGCACAACGTCATGCCGCTGATTGCCGAAGCCGAACACGGCACGTTCTACGGCGTGATGGGGCAACGCGGCCCGACCCACGACGAATTGCAGGAACTGCAAGATGCCTGTTCCGGCGACATGAACATGATGCGCCATTGCCGCCAATGCCGCGCCGATGCGGTCGGGATGCTGGGTGAAGACCGTGGCGATGAGTTCACCATGGACAAGATCGAAGCCGTGGATGTCGACTACGCCGCAGCGATGGTCAAACGCGCCGAAGTCCACGCTGCCATCGAAGCCACCCTCGCTGCCAAACAGCAGAAGAAAAATGAAACCTTCATCTCGCTGTCCAGCTTAAGCATTCCGAAAAAGGAATCCCGCCCAGTCCTGATGGCAATCGCCACTTCCGGCGGCGGCATTATCAACCAGCACTTCGGTCATGCGCGTGAATTCCTGATCTACGAAGCCAATGCCCACGACGTGCGCTTCATCAGCCACCGCAAAACCGACCTGTATTGCAGCGGCGATGACACCTGCGGCGACGGCGAAAGCGTCCTGCAAAAAACCATCAACGCCCTGAAAGGTTGCGAAGTGGTGCTGTGTTCCAAGATCGGCTACGAGCCGTGGGGAATGCTGGAAGAAGCCGGAATCATGCCCAACGGTGAACACGCGCTGGAAGCCATCGAAGACGCGGTTGCCGCCGTCTACAAGGAAATGGGCGAAAAAGGCTTGCTCGACAAGAAACCGGAAACCAAGCAACGCGCTACCGCGTAAGGAGCTGCATCATGGCATTACAAATCGTTGACGGCTGTGTGAACTGCTGGGCGTGCGAACCGCTCTGCCCCAGCCAAGCCATTTACGCCGCGCTCCCGCATTTCCTGATCGACGCCAAGAAATGCACCGAATGCGACGGCGACTACGCCGACAAGCAATGCGCCAGCATCTGCCCGATTGAGGAAGCCATCGTGGACAGTCAGGGTGCAGCCCTGAATCCGCCGGGTTCATTGACCGGGATTCCGCCGGAACGGTGGGAACAGGTGCGGGCGGAGATTCAAGCAAGATAAGAAACCCCTCCCCAACCCTCCCCTTATCAGGGAAGGGAGTAAGAGTTCGGAGTGATCTCTTGTTCCTCCCCTGATAAGGGGAGGTTAGGAGGGGTTTCTCCCCCAACACGAGGACACAGCCATGCAATCACGTTTACTAAAATTCTTGCAGACCTTCCGCCGTCACGGACAGATCGACCCGGCACTCAAACGCGCCTACCCGAACCTGCCCAACTGCCTGCTCAAACGCCATTCCGCCCTACTGAGCCTAGGTCTGGAAGGCAACCGTCATGGCTGACACCCCGCTCAACGTTTCGACATGGAAAGAAGCGGTCGAGTTCGCCCCCGGTGTCCACTGGATCGGCGCACTCGACCCGACCTTGCGCACCTTCGACATCATCCTGCGTACTGCCAACGGCACGACCTACAACTCTTATCTGGTGCGCGGCAGTGAAGGCGTTGCCATTATCGACACGGTGAAAGAAGGCTTTGAGGACGAATTTTTCCACCGTTTGGAATCAGTAGCGCGTTACGACGAAATCAAGGTCATCGTCCTCAACCACCTTGAACCCGACCACAGCGGCGCGTTGCCCGAACTGATGCGTCGCGCCCCGCAAGCACGGCTGTACATTTCCACCCGCGCCACCACCATGCTCAAAGCGTTATTGCGCCCCAACCGCGAAGAGCCATTTGAATACACCACCGTCACCACCAATGACCGGGTAAGCCTCGGCGACCGGCATTTGCGCTTCCTGCACACGCCGTTTCTGCACTGGCCGGATACGCAATGCACTTATCTGGAAGAGCAACAGGTGCTGTTTTCTGGCGATGTATTCGGCTGCCATTACTGCGATTCGCGCCTGTTTAACGACCGGGTGGGCGATTTCCGCTTTTCGTTCGATTACTACTACGCGCACATTATGCGCCCGTTCAAGCAGTGGGTGATGGAAGCACTCGCCTTGATCGAACCGTTGAAGATGAAAATCGTCGCCCCCACGCACGGCCCCATTTTGCGCGAACGCCCACGCCGTTACGTGGCGCATTACCGCGAGCTTTCCACCTCCAGCCTCAGCCGTGAACTGGGTGACACCGACAAGTCGCTAATCATTTTTTACATGAGTTCCTACGGTAATACGGCACGCATGGCAGAAGCGATTTACAGCGGCGCAGATACCGTCGAAGGCGTGCGCGTCTCGCTGTACGACCTCGAAGGTGGCGAAATTGACCCCTTCGTCGATCTGATTGAGGAAGCCGATGCGCTGCTGTTTGGTTCCCCCACCATCAACGGCGATGCGGTCAAGCCAGTGTGGGATCTGCTGTCGTCGCTGGCGGTGGTGAATCTCAAGGGCAAAATTGGCGCAGCGTTCGGCTCGTATGGCTGGAGCGGCGAAGCCGTGCGCATGGTCGAAGACCGGATGCGCGGGCTGAAAATGCGGGTTCCGCGTGAAGGCATCCGCGTCAAACTGATTCCAACACAAGAAGAATTGGATGAATGCACAGGGTTTGGTAGAGAAATAGCCAACATTCTGGTCGGCAAGGAAGTGCAGCGCGGGGTCATTGAATTCAGTGACCTCACCTGACAACTGCGCCGCCAGACAATTTTTTAACTAACGATTCAAGGAAATTAGCATGGCAAAGGCAAAAATCACCTTTGAAGACATTCACCAAACGGTCAATGTCCCCGCCGGAACCCGCATTATCGAAATCTCCGAAAAGATCGGTGCGGGCGTTATTTACGGTTGCCGCGAAGGCGATTGCGGCACTTGCATGATGGAAGTCACCGAAGGCTGGAACAACCTGACCGAACCTTCCGTACTGGAAGAAAAAGTCCTGCGCGAAAACATGGCTGGTCGTCACAACCGTCTGGCTTGCCAAGCGCAAATCCTCGGCGACTGCAAAGTTAAACCCGCCTGATTCAAGGAGAACAACATGGCATTAATTACTTTTTCCAGCCCCGAATACAAGGACAAAACCGTGTACGCGGTGGCAGGCAGTTTCACCGAAACCGTGCTGAAAATTGCCAAAACCAACAAGATTCCGATCCAGTTTTCCTGTGGCGATGGCGAATGCGGCACTTGCGTGGTCAAGGTCACGCAACTGGGCGACAAAGCGCCAATGGGCTATCACCTGGAAGAGAAGGAAAAGACTGTGCTGCTCGAACTGGGCAAAGTCACCAAGGATGAACTGGAAGACATGATCGTTAATGATTTGCCGAGCAAATGGCGGCTGGCTTGCCAGTTCATCCCGCGTGATGAGGATGTTCTGGTCGAGTATTGAACGGCTTTTGGATGACGTTTGGTGAAGAGCGAAGAGGGCGACCGCCGGTCGCCCCTACGCCCGTTCGTTACGTTCAATTCCGGCAATTACCCATTCCCCGTAGGGGCGACCGGCGGTCGCCCTTTCTTCCGTCAACGGGAATCACATCTCACTTTTCATACAACGAATCCTCTTTCCACCTGGCCGGATTATTGATGATGTATGCGTTTAACTCGCTCATGGATCGTTCATCACGGATGATGTGTTCCCAATAATTGCGCTGCCATACCGGCATTTCCAGGTTTTCACGCAATCTGTTGATTCGTTTGGTAACACTGGATTTGAATCCTGCGACTAATGCGCTGATTGAGGCAGATTCGGGGCCTTTGGGAATGGCAGGAGCGTTGGGGATGGGCGACCGCCGGTCGCCCCTACGGGTGATGAGGACGATGGCGTGGAAATGGTTGGGCATAACCACAAACTCGCCCAATTCGACCTCCTTGCGGATTTGGGAGGATTTTTGCCATTCTGCCTGAACGATTTCACCCAACACATTCAGATGCATGACGCCATCGTGGATTTCTCCGAATAGGCATTCCTGGTGTTGGGTACACAAGGTAAGGAAATAGGCTCCTTGTTGGGAATAATCATAACCTTGCAGGCGGATGGAACGTCGATGATGGATATAGGGGTCGTAGCGTAACATGGATTTATTTTTATTCATGGCTTTTCGCCCATTCTAAACCTAACCTCCCCCAAAATTCACAAACAGGCGACCGGCTGGATTTCCCCTCCGTAGGGGCGACCGGCGGTCGCCCTCTTTGGGTTGCGACCATCATATTGTTACTAGGGAGGGCGACCGCCGGTCGCCCCTACATTGTCGGGTTTTCGACAGGATTGGTTTTCGTTATTGCGAATTTCAATCGGTTAGGCGGTTTCGTTAGGCTGGCTTGTTTATTGCATTAAATTGCAAAGAACAGAATTGACAGGATATACCCATGACCGCCATGCCCGACACCACATCGCTCTTGCAAACCCACTACCAGCACCTGATGCAACACCGCCGGGGCGATTCCAACGAAGACCTGCTGGCAAAAATGTACGCCTCCTGGTTGTGCGGGCACGGCGCGATGCCGCTGAATCTGGGTCTGCCGCTGGACATCTTCCGCACCATGATGGCCTACCATTTCCCCACATTGCCGCACATTTCCCGCCCGGTACAGATACGCCCGCTGGATACCGAACGCCTGCCGGAACTGGACGACTTACGCGCCCTGCTGCACCAAAGCCACAGCCATACCAGCCCCGATGCAGGCTGGATGGTAGAAATCCTCTGCGCGGGTTGCATGGGCAACGACCACCTGTGGCAAGACCTCGGATTGTGGTCGCGCAAAGACCTTTCCACCCTTATGTACGATAATTTCCAGCCATTGGCGCAAAGGAACAGCAAGGACATGAAGTGGAAAAAATTCCTCTACAAGCAGATGTGCGAAGGCGAAGGCATTTACGTATGCCGCTCGCCCTCCTGTGAAGTCTGTGTGGATTACGCCGCATGTTTCGGGGAATAGCCGCCTACCTTGGCCTTGCGGTCGGTGACGCGCTGGGTGCAACCGTGGAATTCATGACCCCGGCTGAAATCCGCCACGAATACGGCGTGCACCAGCAGATGATCGGCGGCGGCTGGCTGAAACTGAAAGCTGGCGACATCACCGACGACACCGAAATGAGCCTCGCCCTCGGCGACGCCATCCTCAGTGCAGGCAAGGTGGAACCGGTCAGTATTGCGGAAGCCTTCAGCGACTGGATGCGCAGCAAGCCCAAGGACATCGGCAACACCGTGCGGCGTGGCATTGTGCAATTCCGCCGCACTGGCCAGACCGAAATGCCGGAAAGCGAACACGATGCAGGCAACGGTGCCTGTATGCGCAGCCTGCCGCTAGCACTGGTCACCCTGCACCAACCGTGGACGCAGGCACAAGCCGCTTCCCGCCTGCAAGCCCATATTACCCACCACAACCCGCTGTCGGACGCAGGCACGGAATGCATCATGCAGATGGTGCAAGCCGCCATCCTCGGCGAACCGCGCACCGAACTGGAATGGCTGGCGCACGACCTGATCCAGCGTTACCCGCCGTTCGAATACCGCAAAACCCGCCGCGACAACCCCAGCGGCTACATCGTCGACACCCTGCAAGCCGTGTTCCAGGCGCTGTTTGCCACCGATTCGTTTGAAACCGCACTGGTGGAAGTGGTCAACCGGGGCGGCGACGCCGACACCACTGGCGCAATCCTCGGCATGGTCGCAGGCGCACATTACGGGCTGGAAAGCATTCCCGAACGCTGGCTGCAACGGCTGAACCCCGCCATCCGCAGCCGTTGCACCGAGCAGGCGCGCGCACTCTATCAACTAGCAAACCAAGGACACTCCCCATGAGACTATCCCGCAAAGACGAGCATTCCATCGTTGCCATGTTGTCGTTGGCGACCCACGACCGCTACTCCGATCCGGTCAGCCTCACCGGGCTGTCGGAGACGCTGGGCATTTCCACCTCCTACCTCGAATACCTGTTCAGCGGCCTGCGCAAGCATGGGCTGGTGGAAGGCTTGCGTGGCGTTGGCGGCGGCTACCGGCTGGCACGGCCTGCCGCGCAGATCAGCATTGCTGACATCCTGTTCGCCACCCATGCACTGACCGATGAAGTCGAAGTAGAACTGCCGGAATCCGCCGACCTGTCGTCACAGGAAGCCGCGCATGGCTGGCAGGAACTGAACCGCCGCATCCGCGACTTCCTGGCCGACATGACGCTGGCGGATTTCGTCCAAACCAAATCCGAACGCGCGGGCAAGCAGAACGGCAACTCGGTCAGCAGCTACATTGCCAGCATGTTTCCCGCCCATTCCGGCCAGGCTATTGCCGAGAAAGGGCGACCGCCGGTCGCCCCTACGCGGGGTTATCTGTAGGGGCGACCGGTGGTCGCCCTCCCCACGCCACACCGCTCCATCCAATGTCCGTTTAACGACAAGCCACCCAATTCTCTCCTGTTCAAAACCCTACAATTTCGCCAGTCGACAAAAATAAACCTTTAAAAATCAATAATAAAAACGATTGGCACAGGGTTTGCAAATCTCCCTGCAAACACATTCAACGGGAGATAACGAGCATGATCATACTGACCGACAACGCCCAGAAAGCCCTCGGGCGCTTCATCCAGGGTTCCGAAACCCCGATTGCCGGGCTGCGTATTGGCGTCTCCGGCGGCGGCTGTTCTGGCCTGCAATATTCCATGAATCTGGTCGAAGCCAAGAGCGACGGCGATCTGGAAGTCGCATTCCCGGCACTGACCGTATTCATCGACCCGGAAAGCGCGCCGAAACTGACCGGCTTAACCGTGGATTTCATCGATGGTATCGACGGCAGCGGTTTCAAGTTTGAAAACCCCAACGCCACCAATAGCTGCGGTTGCGGCAAATCATTCGCTGCCTGATTCACGACGCCACGCCAACAGGAGACCCAAGCCATGTGGGATTATTCAGAAAAGGTACAAGACCATTTTTTCAACCCGCGTAACGCTGGTGCAGTCGCACAAGCCAATGCCACTGGCGATGTGGGTTCACTCAGTTGCGGCGACGCGCTGCGCCTGACCCTCAAGGTCAACCCGGAAACCGACATTATCGAAGACGCTGGCTTCCAGACTTTTGGTTGCGGTTCTGCGGTCGCCTCCAGTTCCGCGCTGACCGAAATGATCAAGGGCATGAAAGTGGATGATGCCTTGAAAATTTCCAATCAGGACATCGCCGACTACCTTGACGGGCTGCCACCCGAAAAGATGCACTGCTCGGTCATGGGTCGCGAAGCCCTGCAAGCCGCCGTCGCCAACTACCGTGGCGAGGAATGGGTTGACGACCACGAAGAAGGCGCACTGATCTGCAAATGCTTCGCCGTCGACGCGGTACTGATCGAAGAAACCATCCGCGCCAACAACCTCAGCACCGTTGAGGAAGTCACCAATTACACCAAGGCTGGCGGCGGCTGTTCCGCGTGTTTTGAAGGCATCGAGGAAATCCTCAACATGGTGCTGGAAGAACGCGCCGAACTGGAAGCTGCCGCACCACCTCCGCCACCCGAACCCGTCAAGCCTGCCAAAGCCCCGTTGACCAACCTGCAACGGATGCGCCGCATCGAACACACGCTGGAAGCGATCCGCCCACAACTGCAAGCCGACCGAGGCGACATCGAACTGGTGGAAGTCGATTTCGACAAGAAAATCGCCTTCGTTAACCTGAGTGGCGCGTGTTCCGGTTGCCAGATGGCAGCAGCTACTTTGGGCGGCGTGCAACAGCGCGTCATGGAAGATTTGGGTGAATTCATCCGCGTATTGCCTGCGACTGAAATGGGCAAGTTTTAAGAACCCCTCACCCCCTAGCCCCCTCTCCCTCAAGGGGCGAGGGGGAACAAGAAGGAGTATGTTATGAGTGAAGGTATCTATCTCGACAATAACGCCACCACGATGGTGTCGCCGGAAGTCGTGCAAGCCATGCTGCCGTATTTCACCGAGCAGTTCGGCAACCCGTCTTCCATCCACCAGTTTGGCAACAAGGTCGGGCTGGCAATCAAGGCGGCCCGCAAGCAAGTGCAAAAGCTGCTGGGTGCGGAACACGATTCCGAGATCATTTTCACCTCGTGCGGCACGGAATCCGATTCCACCGCGATCCTCTCTGCCCTCAAAGCGCAGCCGGAACGCAAAGAAATCATCACCACGGTGGTAGAGCATCCTGCCATCCTGACCCTGTGCGAAAATCTGGAAAAAGACGGCTACACCGTGCATTACCTCAAGGTGGACGGCAAAGGGCGGTTGGATTTGGATGAATACGCCAAGCTGCTCACCGACAACGTGGCGATTGTGTCGGCGATGTGGGCGAACAACGAAAGCGGCACCTATTTCCCCGTGGTGGAAATGGCTGAAATGGCGAACGCGGCTGGCATCATGTTCCACACTGATGCGGTGCAAGCCGTCGGCAAGATTCCGATGAGTTTGAAAGACACCAAGATCGACATGCTGTCGGTGTCGGGGCATAAATTGCACGCGCCCAAAGGCATTGGTGTGCTGTATTTGCGCCGGGGCACACGTTTCCGTCCGCTGCTGCGCGGTGGGCATCAGGAACGTGGGCGGCGTGCCGGGACGGAAAATGCGGCTTCCATCGTTGCGCTCGGTAAGGCGGCGGAAATGGCGCTGGAGCACATGGAGCACGAAAACATTTGCGTGCGTGCCATGCGTGACCGTCTGAAAGAAGGCTTGCTGGCTGCCATCCCCAACTGTTTTGTGACCGGCGACCCGGACAATTGTTTGCCAAATACGCTCAATATCGCGTTTGAATACATCGAAGGCGAAGCGATTTTGCTGATGCTCAACAAGCAAGGCATCGCGGCTTCGAGCGGTTCGGCGTGTACCTCTGGCTCACTCGAACCGTCGCACGTGATGCGGGCAATGGGCATTCCTTATACGGCTGCACACGGCACAATCCGCTTCTCGCTGTCGCGCTATAACAATATGCCCGAAATGGAACAAGTCATCGCCGCTGTTCCGCCGATTATTGCGCAACTGCGCAAGCTGTCACCGTATTGGGATGCTGCCAATAATGTGCCCGTGGAAGAACCGGAAAAGGCATTTGCTCCGGCTTATGCCTGACACACCTAAGAGGGCGTATGCAATACGCCCCTACAAGAACCCCCCGTAGGGGCGTATTGCATACGCCCTCTTTCTCTTCCTGTATTCGGAGGTTTTCATGGATATTTCTCAAATTCAACCCGGTGACATGGTGTTTGCTGCTACCGACTTGTTCAGTGACGGCGAAATTCCGGGCTACGCCGAAGGTGCGCTGGTCGTCAAAGCGGGTACTCGCGGCGTGCTGATCAATACCGGGCATTATGAGGAATACCCGGATGACGAGTTTTATCTGGTGCAGTTTGAGGATGAGAGCGGGACGTTGGGGTTGTCGCTGGGGTGTTGGGCGGAGGAGTTGATGACTGAACAGGTATAAGCAACTACTGCCAGTATGCAATGATTGCCTATGCCATATGATCAGATATTTAGCTAAGGGATTAATCGTAGCAAGTTTTCAACAACCCAATCATTTTTTCCCGATGAGATTTTATGTTCTCTAACCCAACCTCTGTATTATCCCAGACATTATATTCCATCATTAATTTTTGCTTTAGGCTGCTTGGTTTATGTCCCTTCTTCTCTGTAGGCAAGCGATTACTTAATCTCGAATTTTCACTACCACTAACCAAACATAAATTACCAAAATTATCACAACCTCCATTAAGATCATTATCGCTAATTTTTTTAGAACTCATGCCCTCTGACTCAAAAGGATTCTGAGGATAATGATGTTCAATAGAGTTTTTGTATGAAAAGTGAAAATCGTTATGATTGTTTCGGTCTTCATTCCAAATCAAATAATCAAGCAAATTAAAAACAAATCTGTTAACACTAGTTCCTTCATCAAGAGATGAATTTAACTCTCCAAATGACTTAAAGTAACTTTTTATTTTTTCAAGCCTAATTTTTTGCAGAAAATTACAATAATCATAAGAGTCAATTTCTTTTTTCTCACAAAGCCATGCCAATGTTTCCTTTAGCCAGCTTTTATAGTTGTGTGAATAAAAAGATACCTCAAGCATAGAAATAGCCATAATTATTTCTTTATTGATTTTGTCATCAGAAAAAGTATTTTTTAAATTAAACTTGAGATTTTTTCCTTGATCCTGATCAATAAAAACCCGTTCCAATCTCCATTCTTTTTCAGAGCTTCGTTTAACAAGGTATTTATCAAATAAATTTCTGCATTTAAGCAGTGTCTCAGCAAATAATTTTACAATGCATTCATTCCATTGAATTTTTTCAAAATTCTCTATTAGCTTTTTATCATCAAGCGCAATAGTTTTATCTCCCAAGGTAATTAACTTTCTTTCCTCGACAAAAATTGACAATACATGCAATAGAAAGTTAGGAAAATCAATAATGGATTTCACAGAACCATCTTGGAGTTTCTGAGATAATTTATTATCATATTTTAGCGGTTTTCTGAGTATATCCCTAAGCTCCTCACTGTCTTCAGAATTTTCTATGCCACTTTTAAAAAAATCAAGATAACAATCAAATGAAATTTCATTATTAAATATCTGACTTGATTGAGATGCCGAAAATTTTTTCTGAACGTAGCAATTCATATTGGCACAGGAATCCCATATTTTTGCGAAAACTTTTCGCTCATTTTCTTTTTCTTTAGGGATATAGCTCATAATTTTAGCTTTTAATATCTCATGCTTTTCTAGCTGTTCTCCTCTATTATTCATAATTTCAAAATATGCGCTAACATCTGTATTATTTGGTACTTTCACTCTTAATAAATAGACACTTTCTCGGAAATATGCAAAAAAAGCATTCAATTTCCCTTGTTCTACGTCTAACTCTTTTAGTTTAATTTTTATATTATGGTAAGCAGAAATCATTGAATACTCAGCGTTTCTTTGATCCGAAACTACCCCATTGCCATATAGATCCTGTAACGTTTCTGTAGAGACATTTCTAGCTTCAAATCCCAATGATACTTTCATCGAATCATTAACTGATTCATATATACTAGAGAAGTCATTTTTTAACACCGCGAGTAATATGCAGAGTGTCGTATAGCGTTGTTGACCATCAATAATATCATACTTATTAAGACCTTTATCAAAAACAACCAAACTACCAATATAGTAATGCTTGGTTTCATTTCTACGAGCATCATTTATATCATCAATTAGTTGATTGATTTCCCTATAACCCCAAGCATATTCACGCTGATAAATTGGTATCACATATTGATCAGAATAATTAAATAATTTTTTTATTGATAATGAAGCAACATCACTCATCACAATCTCCATTTGAAAGGTCATCAATAAGTTTTTTAATTTCTTCAAGGTAATTCGCACCATCGGAATTAGTCACTGGTGGCAAATAAACATTGATAACATCTAAAGGTGTTAGGGCATTTTCGATTATGTAAAATAAATTATCGGCATTTGGTGGTTTCGATAAATTATCAATTGTTTGGATAGAAATTCGTCCATGCCTCAATCTAATAGAATAGCTCCATATGAAACAAACCCTAACCGCAGTGGAAAAATGGTTTTTATTTGAATCTCCAAATTTATCATAATAAAAAAGCAATGTATTTTCAAATAACATCCTCACGAGTAAATCTCCAGTTCTCATTCTAGCCCTAGGATTATAACTTTCAATCACTCCAAAAACTTTCTTTGCACATGAATTCTTATGCTCTCTCAAATGTGTCAATTTTTGAATATACATCTCTATATATTCAAAAAACAACTTTCCATTAATTAATATCTGATTTAATTGAAAAGGATATTGGCTTTTTCCATAGTCTAATGAGTTTGCGGAAATAAGTCCCATTGTTTTAAATAGGGATTCAATTAACGTTTGTTGACTCAAGTAAGGATAAAATGTTTCTTTTGAAGAAAAGCCAACGCCTTTGAAGAGATCAATATTATCTTTCGAGAAATTAGCACCAGATGAATTATGCATTAGCCATGACCGAATACGGAAAAGGTGATTGCTAAAAATTTCGTGCAATGGGTTATCTTTTATTACTTTAATTCTATCATCACCTTTATTGTCAATTCTTTTTTTCCATCTTTCATTGCATTCAAACTTTTCACTTTCTGAGTTATAACGCATCTCTCCAAGATGAAAAGCCTTAAGTAGATCATATGCTTCTAATGGTTTTCCTCGGGCATTTTGCGAATCAAAAAACTGAAATGCTTCCGATAAATCATCAATAACAATATAAGCCATTTCGCAGTTTTCTGAAATAAATTTCTTTAAATCCCTATTACCGCCATTGGTTTTAAGCTCTCTCATTACACAGTGGTAGTTATTGCTTATATGTTTTTTGCTAATTTCCTGATCAAATTTATGTGAGAGAAGTGATATTTCTAGTTCCCCCAAGTAATATAAGATTATACTCAAAGTAACAAGACGTTGTTGCCCATCAACGATATCCCATTTATCTTTATCTTTATCTTTATCTTTATGAATAACCACACTACCAATTCTGTATTTACCTATTCCTTGGTTCTTTATAATGTCGTTAATCAATTGTTTAACGTGTTTCTCAGACCATTTATAGGGTCTTTGATATTCAGGAAGAGTTAAAGGACGATGTGGATCATTAAGAATTTCCTTAATATTTTTTATTTTTGTTTCAGCAACTACAATAGCCATAATTACCTTGCCCTAGCCTGCCCATAAAGGCCAATAATTATACACAAATAAATTGCGATGCCAATCATCTCACCACATGTATTTCATCATCTCAATCATTGCAAAGAATTCACTAATGAAGAAAATTTTATTTGGCACGACATTGGCAATGTAAACGGGGAGCTGACCTAGGACTCTCTGTCGAGTAAGGGAGGATGAGCTGAGGTCACACAAACTAATTGAAATGCTAACTTTCCTACTATAGCAAGAACCCATAAAGCTCATTCACATCCATATCCAACCCAACCGATTCCAGCGTGAATTTCTGCCCTTCGGTGTAAATCTCTTTGCCCCATTCGCTGCGGCGACGGTAAATCTCGACGTATGGGACTTCCTGCGAACACAGCACGTATTCTTGCAACGCCGGAATCAGGCGATAAGCCGCCAGTTTTTCGGTGCGGTCTTTGCGGGCGGTGGCATCCGACAGGACTTCCACGATCAGGCACGGGGAGGTGTTGTAGTAAGTCGCAGTTTCTTCTTCGCAAGTGACTTGCACATCAGGGTAGTAATAGCGGGTGTCGCCGATGGTTTCGATCCCCACCTTCATGTCGGACTGGAAAACTTCGCAACCGCTACCTTTCAAATGCAGGGACAGCGCAAGGAAAAAATTGCCAGCAACCCGATTATGCCCACGGCTCGCGCCCGCCATTGCATAGATTTCTCCGTTGACGTATTCGTACTTTTCCCCATCGGCACGGTCATTTTCGCCGAGCAGGTATTCTTCCGGGGAAATATAGGCAGATTTTGGCACTGCGCCCATGTAAGCGTCTCCTGAGTTTGGTTTCATGCCTTGCTTGCTTTTCCAAGAATAGCATGAAACATTCAGGCTATCCTTATGCCACATTGCCACGCCAACCCTTATGACACATGTAGTCTGCCAGTTTTCCCAGTTAACCCAACAGTTTGATACCAAGACGGTATTTGCGGGGCTTTCCTCAACCCTGACCGACGGATTGACTGGATTGGTCGGACGCAACGGGCAAGGCAAATCAGTCTTGCTTGCTCTACTCGCGCAAGATTTCCCACCCACCAGCGGCAGCATCCGCTGGCTTGTGCCGTTTTATTGGGTGCGGCAACTGCAACGCCTGCAAGGTTTGAATCTGGCGGATGCCCTCGGCGTTGGCGCGTTGTATGACAGTTTCGAGCGCATCCAGTCCGGTGAAGCCAGCGCGGAAGATTTTGCACAGGTCGAAGACCGTTAGCATCTGCCCGCCTCGTGGGAACAGGAACTGCATGAAGCGGGTCTGGATTTGCCCCTGTCCACGCCCGTCCAACATCTGAGCGGCGGCGAACAAACCCGATTAGCACTGTGCCGTGCATTCCTGCAACCTGACCACTACCTGCTGCTGGATGAACCCAGCAACCATCTGGATACCGCAGGTCGCCGGTGGCTATTGGCAAAGCTAACCCAACACCCGGCAGGCGCATTGGTCGCCACCCACGACCGCGAGCTGCTGCAACAAGTGGAACGGATTCTGGAACTGGATCAGCACGGCTTGAACGAATACGGTGGCAATTACGCCATCTACCACACCATCCGTGATGCCCAAGTTGCCGCCACCGAACAGCAACTGGCGACACTCAAACGCAACCGCCAGCAACAAAAACTCGAACAACAAGCTGCGTTGGAAAAATCCGCCCATCGCCGTAAACAGGGTGAACGCCAACGCCATTCCGGTTCACAAAGCAAACTGCTGATGGACGCGCAACAGGATCGCTCAGAAAACACGCTATCCAAACTCAAGCAACAACACCAGCAACGTGCTGAACAGTTGGCATCTGAATTGAGCACTACCCAAACCCGGCTGGAAACCATCAAACCGCAAACCTTGCGCTTCTCCCCTGCCTCAACGCAAAGCAGCTTGTGCCTGCACCTGTCCGAACTGGTATTGCCTTACGTACACAACGCGCCGCTGACACTCACGCTACATCAGGGCGAACGCTGGCATATTCAGGGTAACAACGGTTCTGGCAAATCCACCCTGCTGCGCGTGATTGCCGGTCTGGAACAGCCCATTTCAGGTGTTTGCGAAGTACATGGACGTTGTGTGTATCTCGATCAGCATTTCAGCCTGCTGCATGAGCACGAATCCGCGCTAACCAACCTGCAACGCCTGCACCCTGACAGCAGTGAAACGAGCCTGCGTACCGAACTGGCGGGCTTACGGATGCGCGGCGACAAAGCATTGCAACCCTTGCAGGAACTGAGCGGCGGCGAACGCCTGAAAGTCGCCCTGCTAGCGGTGCTTATCGGGGAAAATGCCCCAGCCTTGCTGTTGCTGGACGAACCCGACAACCATCTGGATCTGGATTCGCGCCTCTTGCTGGAACAAACGCTGACAGATTACCCCGGTGCATTGCTGGTGGTGTCGCACGATCCGGCGTTTATTGCCGCCCTGAATATCTCGGCAAGCCTCACATTAACCGCTTGACCTTGCGCGTCGCCATCGCCTGCAACGGATCATCCGGCCACGGGTGTTTGGGGTAACGCCCCTTCATATCCTTTTTCACCTCATGGTAAGACGTGCGCCAGAACCCCGCCAAATCCTGCGTAATCTGCAACGGCCTGCCCGCAGGAGACAGCAGATGCACCAGCAGCGCCACCCTGCCATTGGCAATGGTCGGGGTTTGTTGGCAACCAAACATTTCCTGCAACTTCACCGCAAGTACCGGCGGCGATTGGCTGTAGTCGATGGCGATGTCATGACCGGAAGGCACTTCCAGACGTTTGGGGGCAAGCTGTTCGAGGCGTTGCTGCATGTCCCACGGCAATATACCGCTGAGAATAGTGGTCAAATCCAGCTTTTTGAAATCCGCCAACACATTCACCGCATCCAGATACGGGGCAAGCCAGTCTTCCAGCGTTGCCAGCAAGTTGGCGCGGCTGACATCAGGCCAAGGCTGTTCGGGTTCTACGCTGCGTAACAGGTTCACCCGTGCGCACCATTGTTCCTGTTCCACTTGCCAAGGCAATACATCCAGCCCTTGCTTGCGGATGAAACCGATCAGGGCGGCACTTTTGGCTTCACCCGGCACCGCTTGCAAAGCTTTGCGCTGTAGTACCAATGCGCCGATTTTTTGCTGTGCTTCGGCGATGAAACGCCCCGCTTTATTGTCCCATTCCACCACGGTTTGCTCGCGCACCTGATCAGCTAATGCACTCGCAAACAGCTTGTCATCCAGCGCGGCGGCGGAGCGGATGGTGTCGCTGCTTTTGCCCGCCATGCTGCTGACTTCCGCAATCGCCAGCCATGTCTGATTGCCGAGTGCGTGTTTGTCGGGCAGGTCGGCACTGCGTCCGTTGGCGAGTTGGTAGCCGCCGGAATGCCGCCGCCTAGCAATACGATCCGGGTAAGCGCAGGCAAGTAAATAACCGTGAATCTGTGTCGCGGGCAGCAAAAAACTCACACCACTTTCCGGCAGTTTCTGGCTGCGGATTTGTTCCACGAACTGGTTTGCCAGTTGGCGGGTACGCTGTAACCAGCCCTGTTGGGGGTACGGGCATTTGGCCTTTCCTGCCAGTATTTCCAGCGGGTGGCTAATGTCAGGATTATCCTGGCTGAACAGATTACGCTCAGACAGCAGGCTGGCAAGGTTGGCGGCGGCATTCAGATGTCCGGCTTGTGCGCCACAAATCAGCAGGTGGGCAAGGCGCGGATGCACCGGCAGATTGCACATCACTTGCCCGTGGGCGGTCAGCACCGTGGCTTTGCCCTTGCGTTGAATCGCGCCGAGCGTTTCCAGCAAATCCAGTGCTTGTTGCCAAAGACCAGCGGGCGGCACATCCAGCCAGCGCAGTTCCGTCGGGTCATCCACACCCCATTGCAGCAGTTGCAGGGCGAGTGGGGCGAGATCGGCGCGTAAGATTTCTGGCGTATTGTGGGCAGCAAGTTGCTCTTGCTGACTTTCCGTCCAAAGCCGGTAGCACATGCCGGGGGCAAGCCGCCCTGCCCGTCCGGCACGTTGGGTGCTGGAGGCGCGGGAAATACGGGTGGTGTGTAAGCCTGTCATGCCGGTTCCGGGGTCGAAACGGGCTTCGCGCACCAGACCAGAATCGACCACCACGTCCACGCCTTCGATGGTCAGGCTGGTTTCAGCGATATTGGTTGCCAGCACCACTTTGCGTTCGTCCGGGTTGGCAAGCGGGGCAATGGCTTGTTGCTGTTCGTCCAGCGTGAGGTTGCCGTACATCGGGCGCAAATGCACGCCACGGATGCGGCGTTCCACCAGCCATTCGCCGAGGGCTTCGGTGGTGCGGTGAATTTCCCCCTGACCTGGCAGGAAGGCGAGGATGCTGCTGTCGGGGTTGTCACTCAAGGCTTGGCGCAAGGTGGCAACCATACGTTCGACAATGCGCTCATTGGGCTTGGCCGCTTGCCCGTAGCGAATGTCGACCGGAAAGGTGCTGCCTTCACTACGCACCACGGGTGCATCATCCAGCAGACTGGCGATGGCAACGCTATCCAAAGTGGCGGACATGACCAGCAGTTTCAGCGGATTACTGTCATCACGGAACAGTTCGCGCCCTTTGAGACACAGACTGAGCGCAAGGTCAGAATCGAGATTGCGCTCGTGAAATTCATCAAAAATGACCAAACCAACGCCTTCCAGCGACGGGTCTTGCTGTAATTGCCGGGTGAGGATGCCTTCGGTAATGACTTCAATGCGGGTCTGGCGGCTGGTTCTGTTGTCGAGACGCATCCGGTAGCCGACGGTCTGGCCTGCGCTTTCATTCAGCAGGCTTGCCATGCGGTGCGCGGCATTTTTGGCAGCAATGCGGCGCGGTTCCAGCATGAGGATTTTGTTACCGGCAAGCCACGGCTCATCCAGCAAGGCCAAGGGGACGCGGGTGGTTTTACCCGCACCGGGTGGGGCTTCCAGCACGACTTCGTGGCGTTCGTTCAGCGCCTGTCTGAGGTCGTCGATTACAGCTTCAATGGGCAGGTTGGTGGGTAGCGTTATCATGACCGCACATCTTAGCCTGTTTGTACGTCAAGCCAAACCGCAATTCCCGCACTAACCTTTCAAATCCACCACGCCAGCAATAACAACTTCATGCAACGCTCATAACCCCGTATGCTGCACCGCATATAATCAGGCGTTTCCCCCTGAATATGACCAACAATGATTTTTGACCCCACCAATACGGAGAAAACAATGGGTAGTATCCATTTCATCGGCGGCGAGAAAGGCGGCGTAGGCAAATCCCTCACCACACGCCTGCTGGCGCAATACTTCATCGATCGGGGTGTCAGCTTTGCCGGTTTTGATTCTGACCAGTCGCACGGCACGTTTTCACGCTTTTACGCCGAATTCACCGCACTGCTGGACGTGGAAAAATTCGACAGTCTGGACGCGATCCTCGAAACGGCGGAAACCTACCCGGAAACGCAAATCCTGGTCGACCTTGCCGCCCAGACCGGCAAACACCTGAACCAGTGGATTGAGGAAAGCGATGTGTTTGGCATTTTCGCCGAACTGAACCGCACGGCTTACCTGTGGCATGTGATGGATGACGGTGCGGATTCCATGTTCCTGCTGGAAAAACTGCTGGCACAGCAACCGGCAGGCGTGCAGATCGTTGTCGTGCAGAACCTGGGGCGCAGCGAAGACTTCAGCCATTTCGAACAATCCGCCACTTACCGCAAGGCGCAGGAACAGGGCGTCCGTTTCGTCACCCTGAAAAAGCTGCAACCCAACCTGATGCAGAAAGTCGATTTCAGCAACCTGAGTTTCTGGGCCGCCGCCAACAACCGCGACCTGATGAGTATTGCCGAACGCAAGCGCGTCGCCGTGTGGCTGGATAACACCTATGCGCAATTCGACCCGTTTCTGTCACAGGGGTTACCCCGGCTGGCAGCAACACCAGCAGCCCCCTTTGAAGAAGCGCCTGGCGCAAACCTTATCCAGTTTGCGCAAACACATGAAAACTACGCTTAAGCGCTATTTTCCCGCCGGTATTTGACCTTCTTCACCAGTTTGCGGGCGATGTAGTCCGCAAACTGTTCCACATTGGCGTAATCCTGCTCAATCACGAAATCGCTGAGTTCATTCATCAGGTAGACCGTGCGCGCCACCTCGCTGAGCTTGCGGCCACAGGTCAGGCAACGTTCACCGTCGTCACGGCAAGCGTCCTTGCCCTTGCAAGCAACAAATTCGCGCATGGTCAGGCCGCCTCGGCAGGGGAAAAACCGGCAGCCGCCAGCAGGTCGGGCACATCCGCTTCGATGATTTCGATGCCCTGACGCCCGCAGTAGCGTTTTTCCTTGTCGGTCGGTTGCGAAATCAGCGCCCAGCCTTTGGGTTCGTCAGCGGCGTAGGTAATATCCGCCATCACCATGCGGTCAGTATCGCGCTGGAAACGCAGCCCAATGAACAGATACTGCTTTTCCTTACGGTATTCCTTAAGGAAATCAGGAATCGCAAACCCGCCCATCAGCTCGGTGATGTAGTCCACGTAATCGGCGTCGGAAGCGATGTAATTGGCATCCGGGCGCGGGCTGCCCATCGGCTTGAACAAGATAGGCAGTGCGGGATTGACCTCTTCCTGGGTAATTTCGCGATAGCCGCCGCTACCCACGTATTCATTCAACACGAAACGGTAATTGGTGCCCGCAATCCGCGCCGTTCCCCGGATCAACGTATGCGGTTGGTCGGCGTAGGTATCCTGCAACTGGGTGTCACGGTTGGTATCGATCACGTAATGCGGCTCAATACTGGCCAGCCAGTCGTGCAGCGGGGCGCGAGTCCACTGGCGCTTGCCATAGGTTTCTTCCAGGAAATTGTGGACGGCCTTGCGCCCGCGTTTCAGCTCCACATTCATCGCCGCGCGCGGGAATTCCCACATCAGGCGCTGCGCCATCGGTTTGCCGCCATTCATCGCCAGAATCAGGCTGTCGCTATCGGCAGGAATCGGCTGACCGTGGATTTTATCGACTGAACCCTGCAACGCACCTGCGCCGAGATAGGGGACGATCTTGCCGCTGGTAACCCCGGCAAGCAGGGATTTGAGTGTCATCTCCGACATGGCTGTTCCTCAATGGTATTGCAATACATGAAGAGTGTTCTGCAATTTTGAGGCCATATATTTTTATACTTGAATATCAATCACATAATAATGGCATTGTGATATTACCGACAACGTAGGGTGGGTGGAGCGTAGCGATACCCACCATCAAACTGGTGGAAAACGTAGCCGGGAAAATGCCCGCCCAGCCTGAACGGCCTTGCGCTCAACCTCTGCGGCTGATGCCAACCAGCCTTTTTGTTCGAGAAACAACAGGAAAGCACGTGTGCTGATTTTGTGGCAACCCTCCGGCAGCAAGAAGCTGGCGCGGGCAATCTTGTGGTCTTCAAACAGGAAAATGCCCGTTGGCGGCTTCGCCAGCAAGGCAAAGTCCGTCATCACTTCCTGTATCGCCAACTCGCCCAGATTGGCTTTGCGGGGTATCTCACCGGTTGCCAGGGCTTGTGTGTAGCGCTGGTAAACGCGGGTTTCCCGTACCGGCAACTGCTGTTGCGCCAGCCATGCAGCAATTTTCTGGCTGGTAGGCGTCTGGTTACGGGTAACTTCATGCAGCACCATATCCACCATTTGTACTGTCCAGCCGGGTAACAGCAGCACATCCAGCGCATCCGCATAGGCCAGTGTGATCAACGGCCCGGCATCCGCCAGCAGGATAACCGGGTTATCCACCATGGGCGGCTCCGGGCGGCAGAGCATTCAGGACATCAACCATCTTTTGGGTCACGCTATCCGGCAGGCGCGGCATCGGCAAGTGCGCCTGCGCCATCAGCAGGAACAGGTCTTCGCTGCTGTCGATACCCAATGCAGTCATTGCGGTCAGGTCGTCGATCCTGCCCAGCGAGAAATCCAGCAGCGTGCGGAAATTCTGGTTGCTGGCAGTTTCGGCAGCCTCGAAGGTTTCCACCAGATAACGCAATTCGGCATTGAACAAGGCATTGACGGAAGTATCGGATTTCGCCGCAATCACCTTGGCGCGGCGCAACAGGTCGCGGTCAACCGAACCTGTGAAATTGACGGTGGCAGACATGGCAAAGCTCCGTTAGAGGAAACACATGGATAAGTGTAACACAGGATTATGTGTTGATTCCTATTACTGGATCAGCAGGTTTTCTGGTAGGGCAAGGCATCGCCGATGAAGCGTTGCCATTCGGCGAGGTGGGAACTCATGTTCGATGGAAGGCTTGGACCTGTTCAGTTACCTCCTGCAACAGGGAGGCGCGAATGTGCAAGGTAGATTGAATGGGAATGCTCCTGAGAATAGCCAATACCTCATCAGCTGTTTTCTGCTGGTGCTGGATGGCGCGTAGCAATATGCCGAGTGTGCCACGGACTTGAATTCCGGCTGAGGCAGCGGCAAGGCGGGCAGCGGTATCGTCCGTCAACAACAAGTCAGCCTGACATTCTTGGGCGATATTGATTGCCTGAATCTCACCTGCGTGAAGCGAGAACAGGCGGGTAGTGGCTTCCAGATCGGGGGGCAATACACGGGTTGGTGTTACCCGCTTTGCCCACGTTTGGCTGGCATCAATGGCTTGCGGACGGTGATACAGGACTTCCTCCCACACCGTATCGGGTATCAGGACTACAGCAAAGCTACTCAGCAAATCGAGACAAGCCAGTTCGTCCAGATGGATTAGTGGCCCGGCATCACAAACAACCAGTCGGATGGTTGTATCAGTGCTTGCCATACAATCCCCATTGGACATCTTCACGGATGAATTTTTCGGCAAGTTCTTCCGAATGGGATTCCAGATAACGGCGTAAAGCGTCAGCCAGCAAGTCATCAAGGTTGCTGACCCAGCCCGCCTGCACCAGTTGCTGGGCTTTCATCAGCAGATTTTCAGGCAGGTTTGCTTGGATTGGCATATTCATTTGATTATTCCTGTATGTGGCATGGAGCAATTCTAGCATGGAAAGCGTGGTGTCCTCATCCTCCCGCATACGGCTCTACCCCCCAGTGGGGTTTGTCGGGACGAGCAAAAACCGTGAAGCCATACCAGTTCGGATGTTTCCGGTAGGGTAATATTCCGCAATTTGCTACAATGTACTCATCATATCAAAGGAACGCATCCATGCTGACACAGGCTAAAAAACTCGCCCGTTTCCGGCAAATTCGCCGCCGTAACTACCGCGCCAGCTTGCGCTTGGAAGGGTTTGCGCCATCAAGCCAAACGCATTTGGACGAACAAGCACCCTTGCTTTCCCCGCAAGATATTGAAAGCCGCATTGCCCAAATCAAGGCAAGGTATGTCGGATAAATACGGTGTCAGCCAAGACCCGGATTGTTACCCGAACAGTTTGGTGCTGGTCAACAAGCTCAATATCCGTGATGCGCAGGAGTTGGAGGCTGTTGAAGCTGAGTTGACCCAGCTTCGCAGCGAATCCTTTGAGCCGGATTTTGCCGCGTTTGATTTAGGTGCGTTGGCGGCGATTCATCGGCATCTATTTCAGGACATTTACCCGTGGGCGGGGCAACTCCGCACGGTGGACATCAGCAAAGGCACTACCCGTTTCTGTTCTACCCAATACATCCAGAAAGAGGCTGACCGCTTGCTTGCCCGTTTGCAATCTGAGCAATGGCTGGAGGGACTGGCGTTGCCTGAGTTTGTTACCAAGATTGCGGATTATTATTGCGAACTGAATGTGATTCATCCGTTCAGGGAAGGCAACGGGCGTACCCAACGTTTGTTTTTCGAGGCGATTGCCCTCAATGCGGGGTATGAGGTGGATTGGTCACAAGTGAACCGGGATGAATGGCTGGATGCCAACATCCGGGGGTATTTCGCTGATCTTGCGCCATTGCAGGCAATCTTTGCGCGGATTGTCAGCAGTTTGTAGAACCGCCTCACCCTCCCGCATATGGCTCTACCCAGCCTTCTTCGCCGGGGGCTGGCAAATCCGGGCAGGTCTTTTCGTATGGCAAGGCATCACCGATGAAGCGTTGCCATTCGGCGAGGCTGAAATTGCGGTTGACGATGGAGCAGGCTTTTTTTGCCCAGCTTTCGGGGTCAGCGTCCCAAAGACGCAAGATGCCCTCATCCCCACCGATGGCCACATATCCGCCATCTGGGCTGAATGCTACTGCCTGAATTGGTTCTTTATAGCCCTGCCAAAGCGTTCCAATAACCTGTCTACTGGCTGTATTCCACAAACGCACGGAATTAAAGCTACGGCTAACAACAAACCGACCATCAGGGCTGAAAGCTATATCATCGATTTCAAACCCGTGCCCACGCCATGGTTGGCCAATAGTTTTACCGGTGGAAATATCCCATAATCGTAAAGTCTCATCAGTGCTGCCGCTGATAACATAGCGACCATCTGGACTAAAAGCTGCTGCCATCACAGGAGCTTCATGCCCACGCCATGGCTGACCAATAGTCTTACCAGTAGATGTATCCCATAACTGTAAGGTTTCATCATCACTACCGCTGATTACGTAACGATCATCTGGACTAAAAGCTACCCCTCGAACGGTCTTTTCATGTTCGCACCACAATTTCCCAACAGGTTGGGTATTTATTGCTACATTCCAAAGACGCAAACAATTACCTGCGGCGCTAATTAAACTGTGCCCATCGTGACTGAAGGCGAGCGCATTAATTTGTTTATATTCGTGCCATGGCTCACCCTCACTTTGCCCGCTTGCTACATTCCATTGGCGTAAGGTTTTGTCCCAACTACCACTAACTACGTACTTACTATCCGGGCTGAATGCTATTGTCGATATAGTGAACCTATGCCCCTGCCATGGTTGGTCAGCAGGTTTTTTATTCGCAATGTTCCATAATAATAATTCACTGAATCCACTTGTAACTATGTATTTCCCATCAGGGCTAAATGCCAAAGCAGATATGCCAGACTCCAGCTTTGGCGACCATGATTCAGTAATTGATTGTCCACTCGCAATATTCCACAGCCGTAATGTCTTATCTACGCCAGTACTGGCTATATATTTACCATCTGGACTAAACTTAACATCTCTAATATTACCCTCATGTCCTTGCCATGGAGTACTGATAGTTTGACCTGTGGCAATATCCCATAAAAGAAATGTTGTGTTATTATCTGCGCTACTGACCACATATTTCCCATCAGGGCTAAAGCTGATCGAAGTCACTCCTCCTTCAGCTATATGACCTTTCCACGGTTCTCCAACAATCTTCCTCGTGGCAACGTCCCACAGTCGCAACGTATTTTCCATAATGTTATCGCCACTAACTATATATTTACCGTCTGGGCTGAATGCGATTGCAAATGCGAAGAATTCATTTCCTGTCCATGGGCTACCGATGGTCTTCCCAGTTCTAACATCCCAAAGACGCAGAGCCTTGTCCCAACTGCTACTAATCACGTACTTACCATCAGGGCTAAATGCTAACGCAGTAACCCTCCCTCCTTCCTCCTTATCGTTACTAACCACTTGCCATGGTTCACCAATAGTTTTGCCTGACTCAACATCCCAAAGGCGTAAAGTTTTATCCCATCCCCCGCTAATCACATATTTCCCATCGGGACTAAAGGCTAATCCATTAATGTTACCCTCATGTCCTCGCCATGCTTCACCGACTAAACTTGGAACACCTGTCGTAACATCCCATAGATATAAGGCTCCCTCACTATCACAAGTAATTACATGCCTACCAGTTGGACTGAATGTCACATTGTTAAAAATATGCTTATAGCTATTATTCGATCTACCAATAAGCTGACCATTATCAGTACTCCATAACCGCAATGAGTCATCAGCGCTTATAATAAACTTTCCATCAGGACTGAAATCCAACTCTGCTACTGATCCAAGATAAATCACTCGCTGTAAATGTGTTTCTTGCAAAGTATCCCATAGTAAACCCTGTGTGAACGATTGCTGGGTATTTAAGCGAAATGATTGAATGACCAATAATAAGCCCTGCGTGACATACCCATTAGCCAGTGATGGTGAACTTGTTGCCAATTTGGCTTGATTAGATAATTTAGCGACTAATGCGGTATAAGCTTGTTGTTTAGCTTCCTGCCACTGCCAAATAGTTGCTGCAATGCCAACCAATAGCACCATAACGAAAGCAAATGATGAGCCTATCCACAATTGCTTACGCCGTTTTTCCTCAGTTTGACTAGCAGCTATAAAAGCTCTTTCGTTTTGCCCAATAAGTAAAGAACTTGGATTTCTGCCAATGATTTGCTGGGCTTCCGCCAGCCGTTTTTCCCTTAACAAGCTACCACTTACGTTGTTTTTCCAAGCGGTGATGCTGTCTTCCAAACGCAACCGCCAACTTTTGATTTCGCGGTTGCTTTCCAGCCAGCCACGTAGCCGCTGCCAGTCGCGGATCAGAGCTTCATGCGCTACGGTGATGGTGGCTTGCCCGTAGTCGTCGTGGTCTTGGGTCAGTAGGCGTTCGTGCGTGACCAGTTGCGCCAGCAGCGCATCAAGGGCTGCGGTGTATTGCGGTTGGCGGTTGTGGAGTTCTTGCAGGGTGACGGTGTGGCGCGTGTCGTCCTGCCCGTCGCCGACTTGGGTGAGTTCCACCATCAGCCATTCCATCAGGCGTTGCTGTTGGGGTTCGAGTTGCTGGTAAAAGGCATCGGCTTTTTCGTTCAGCACGCCGCGCAAACCGCCGCCGTGTTGCCCGCCCAATTGCCGGTACATCGCCAGTGTCAGTTCGCGGCTGCGTTCCTGCCGTGCGGATTGCCAAAGTTTTTCCAGCACGTATTGCAGCAGCGGCAAGCTGCCCTTGGCGTGTAGGGTCTGGTCAACCAGTTCGTCTTCCAGTGCCTGTTCGCAGCGCATCCCCACCAGTGCCAGCGGACGGGTGATGGCTTCGCGCAATTCGCCCGCCGTCGGCGCAACCAGCAGCAGCGTGTGGTGTTGCAGGCGTTGCCCCAGCCCGGAGTATGCCTGTTCGGTGCAATGCCCCAGAAAATCCGCCCGCAAGGTCAGCACCAGATGCAGCGGATTGTCGCTGTCCAAGGCTTCCAGCAGGCAGGCGAAAAACGCCGCCCGCGCCACATCATCGTGGCATTCGGTGAACACTTCCTCAAACTGGTCAATCACCAGCAGCAGCCGTTTACCCGCAGTGACCAGCCGCAATACCTCACGCTGCAAATCCGCACCACTCGCCAGCGTACCGACCTGCGCATCAGGAAAACCGCGCACCAGCGTATCCCGCAAGTTCTGCAACGGCTGGGCAGTCGGGCGCATCACCAACACCTGCCAATCGCTTTCCGGCAATTTCGGCAACAACCCCGCCAGCACCAGCGACGACTTGCCACTGCCCGAAGCCCCCAGCAGCGCTACAAAGCGGCTGGCACTGAGCTTGTCGAGCAATTGCTGGATCATGCCGTCACGCCCGAAGAAGAATGGGCTGTCGTCCTTGGTGAAGGTCAACAAACCTTTGTACGGCGGGTAATCCGGCGGATACGCTGACGTGACCGTTGTCTCGCCGTGAAACTGGGTCAGGGTAAACGCCGTGTTGCCCCGTGCCAGACAGACGACCTGTTGTGGCAAGTTTTTACCTTTGGCGGCAATCGTCTGGATGAAATCCATCACCCTGATTTCTGGAGGGTTGCCATTCAGTGGTGTCAACGCCTCACACAGCAGGTTGGTCAGCAGACTGTTGCCATCAGCGGCAAGGGCTTCCCCATCCGCATGGGATGCCGCCACCACGCAAAACCCTTTGTCGGTCAAATCGGAAAATTCCAGCATTTCCCCGCTGTGGCAGCAGTCCAGCCAAATGCAAATATTCTTGACCGCGCTGTGCTTCGCCAGTTTGGCGATATGGGAAATGGCAACCGCCAACGGCTTGTCACTGGCGGACAAATACGCCACTTGCCCGTCGGGATTAATCCCATGCCCGGAAAAGTAGAACACCGCCAGTTCCACCTCATCCGCCAACTGCGGGTTCAATACCTCATGCAGCTTGGCACGTAATTCTTGCGCCGTTACCCAACCTGAACGGTCTACCTCACCCTGTGCCAGTGGTAACGGATAAAGTTCATCAAAACCACCGTATTCCGCCAACACCTCATAAACCCGCTGTGCATCATTGACAGGCGCGGCAAGGCTATCCAATCCGGTACGGGTTTTGTCATACTGGCTGACACCAACAATCAGGGCGATACGGCGCGACATAAGCGGGTTCTCTGTAGCAGCAAACGCCCCTATGATAGTATGAAAACTCCACACGACAAAAGGTAAAACGCATGGCAACGCTGAAAGCAATGGAACTGGAAAACGGGCAATGGGTATACGTGCAGGTCAATGAAAACATCACCTTTGCCGATACTCCGTCAGACACACAGCCCGTCACACGCGGCGGCGGTTTTGAACGCAAAGGCGACACCACCAGAGGTTTGGCAACCCAAGCCCACAAAGCCGTGGACAAACTCGGCGACGTGATCCGCGCCATGTCCGACACTGCCGCCAAAGCCCTGCAAGATTCCGCCTTCGGCAATGTAGACAAGGTAACGCTGGAGTTTGGCATCACACTCGGCGGGGAGGCTGGCATTCCCTTCATCACCAGCGGCAAAGCCGAAGGTTCAGTCAATGTGAAAGTGGAATTTGCCCCCAAGGAAAAGAAAGAAACGTCCGACTAATCCCGGATGTAGGGGCGAATGGCATTCGCCCTCTTTTCCGCCCACCGATGAAGAGGGCGAATGCCATTCGCCCCTACGAAAGAATCAGCTCAGGAGGTAATGTTCACCTCATACACCCCACCAACCACCAAAAACTCCCCCTCCCCCCGCAACAACTTCGGCAGCAAATCGTAATACCCCATCACCTTCACCACCGGCACCCGTGCCTCAATCACATAATCCCCAAACTCATCCGCCCGCTCACGGTTGTTGGTAAAGGAACTGACATTGTTCATCAGCACCACCGCCCGCTTGCCATCGCGCTGCAACACCCGGTACTCATCCAGCGCATTCACCCCCCGGTACAGCGTGATGTGGCTTTGTAGTGAATGTGACAAACCCAGTTCGTACTGACAATACGTATAAACAAGGTCGAGCTGGCTTTCCAGCGCATTGGTGCCATACAGCCCCTTACAACGGTCGAACTGGAAATTCCCCTGATGGTATTGCACCGTCAGGCCAAAGCGCGATTCCACCCAGCCCTTCAGCACCGCGCCCTCGCGCCCGTTGGAATCAAACGCCCAGCCGCGCAGCACCCGCAAGTAATTGGCGTTGGCGCGTTTATTCCCGCTAGCGGGCATCAGACCGGCCTCTTCCAGCGCTTCCAGACAGAAATGTACCGTCATGTAATCCATGAAACGTTGCCCACGCGACAACGCATCCGGCAAGCCTTGCAGGTGGGTAAACAGGGATTTGTGCAGGGTTTCCACCCCATCCAGCACTAATGGCACGGGATGTTGCTGGAAACTCAGGCTGCCAAGCAGGCGGGCGGGCAGGTTACAACGGTTGAAGGGCAGGAAAGCACTGTCCTTACCCATACAAATTGTATCGGTATTGTCGGGAACGCGACCTGTACCAACACCCGGATTTTTCATGGAAGAAACAGTTTTTCGCTTTATAAACAATGATTTGAAAATAAAAAGCCGCCTTGGCACGCAGCTTGCAAGAACGTTGCTGCAAACATTTGTTCTCATCCATCAACACAAGGAGACCAAGATATGGCACTGCGTCAATGTGCAATCTACGGTAAAGGCGGCATCGGCAAGTCTACCACAACCCAGAATCTGGTTGCAGGTCTGGCTGAACTGGGCAAAAAAGTCATGATCGTCGGTTGTGACCCCAAAGCAGACTCCACCCGTCTGATCCTCCATGCGAAAGCCCAGAACTCTATCATGCAGATGGCGGCTGAAGCCGGTTCTGTAGAAGACCTCGAACTCGAAGACGTGCTGAAAACCGGCTACCGCGAAATCAAATGCGTTGAGTCCGGCGGCCCAGAGCCAGGCGTTGGCTGCGCAGGTCGTGGCGTTATCACCGCCATCAACTTCCTGGAAGAGGAAGGCGCGTATGAAGAAGACCTCGACTTCGTATTCTACGACGTACTCGGTGACGTTGTATGTGGTGGTTTCGCGATGCCTATCCGCGAAAACAAGGCTCAGGAAATCTACATCGTATGCTCCGGCGAAATGATGGCCATGTACGCGGCCAACAACATCGCCAAAGGTATCGTGAAATACGCCAACTCTGGCGGCGTGCGTCTGGCTGGCCTGATCTGCAACTCCCGTAACACTGCCCGTGAAGACGAACTGATCATGGAACTGGCCCGCCAGCTTGGCACCCAGATGATCCACTTCGTTCCGCGCGACAACGTGGTACAGCGTGCAGAAATCCGCCGCATGACCGTTATCGAATATGAACCAACTGCCAAGCAGGCGCAGGAATACCGCGATCTGGCACAGAAAATCATCGACAACAAAATGTTCGTGATCCCTACCCCGATCACCATGGACGCTTTGGAAGACCTGTTGATGCAATTCGGCCTGATGGACGAAGAAGACGAATCCATCGTCGGCAAAACTGCTGCTGAAGAAGCAACTGCATAAGCAAAGACCGGGTATGTAGGGTGGGTGGAGCGCAAGCGATACCCACCATCTTCCCCCAACACTTCCCCTCACCCGTCCACAGATTAGTGGCGGTGAATCAGGAGATACGACATGACGAACCTGACCAAAGAAGAAACTCAAGCCCTCATCTCCGAGGTGCTGGAAGTTTATCCCGAAAAAGCCAAGAAAGACCGCGCCAAACACCTGGCTGTCAATGACCAGAGCATCGAACAGTCCAAAAAGTGCATCACTTCCAACCGTAAATCCTTGCCTGGCGTCATGACCGTGCGTGGTTGCGCTTATGCAGGTTCCAAAGGCGTGGTCTGGGGTCCGATCAAGGACATGATCCACATTTCCCACGGCCCGGTCGGTTGCGGACAATATTCCCGCGCTGGTCGCCGTAACTATTATGTTGGCACTACAGGCATCAACACCTTCGGCACGATGAACTTCACGTCCGACTTCCAGGAAAAAGACATCGTATTCGGTGGTGACAAGAAACTGGCCAAGCTGATTACTGAAATCGAAGGTCTGTTCCCGCTGGCCAAAGGCATTTCCGTGCAATCCGAATGCCCGATCGGCCTGATCGGTGACGACATCGAAGCGGTTTCCAAGAAAGCATCCAAGGAAATCAACAAGCCGGTTGTGCCGGTACGTTGCGAAGGTTTCCGGGGTGTTTCCCAGTCCCTCGGCCACCACATTGCCAATGACGCGATCCGTGACTGGGTTCTGGACAAGCGCGATGGCGACAACAGCTTTGTTACCACCCCGTATGACGTTTCCATCATCGGCGACTACAACATCGGTGGTGACGCCTGGTCTTCCCGCACTTTGCTGGAAGAAATGGGTCTGCGCGTGGTTTCCCAATGGTCTGGTGACGGCACCCTGGCTGAAATGGAACTGACCCCGAAAGTGAAGCTGAACCTGCTGCACTGCTACCGTTCCATGAACTACATCTCCCGCCACATGGAAGAGAAATACGGTATTCCTTGGGTTGAATACAACTTCTTTGGCCCGACCAAGATCGCCGAAAGCTTACGCAAAATCGCTGGCTACTTCGACGACAGCATCAAGGAAGGGGCAGAGCGCGTGATTGAGCGTTACAAAGCCCAATACGATGCAGTCATTGCCAAATACCGTCCACGTCTGGAAGGCAAGCGCGTCATGCTGTACGTCGGTGGCTTGCGCCCACGTCACGTCATCGGCGCATACGAAGACCTCGGCATGGAAGTGGTTGGTACTGGTTACGAGTTCGCCCACAACGACGATTACGACCGTACTATCAAAGACATGGGCAACGCCACCCTGATCTATGACGACGTGACTGGCTACGAATTTGAAGAATTCGTCAAGAAGATCAAGCCAGACCTGATCGGCTCCGGGATCAAGGAAAAGTACATCTTCCAGAAAATGGGTATCCCATTCCGCCAGATGCACTCCTGGGATTATTCCGGCCCATACCACGGCTATGACGGCTTTGCCATCTTCGCCCGTGATATGGACATGACGCTGAACAACCCTTGCTGGGGCAAGATGAAAGCGCCGTGGATCAAGGACGAAGCTGCACCAGCGGTAGCTGCTGCTGCTTAAACCAAAGAGGGCGTATGCAATACGCCCCTACGGTAGAACGTCCCCTGTAGGGGCGTATTGAATACGCCCCTCTTCCAGATTGTAAATTTACTACCCGTTGTCCGCAGATTAGCGGCGCGGGAGGAGAAATGACATGAGCCAAGCTGTTGATAACATCGTTCCCAGCTACCCCTTGTTCCGCAATGACGAATACAAGGCCAACCTGAAAAACAAGCAGGACAACTACGAAGAGCGTCACCCGGCGGACAAGATTCAGGAAACCTTTCTGTGGTCCACGAGCGAAGAATACAAGCAACTGAACTTCGCCCGTGAAGCGCTGACCATCAACCCGGCGAAAGCCTGCCAGCCATTGGGTGCTGTGCTGTGCGCACTCGGATTTGAGAAAACCCTGCCGTATGTGCATGGTTCACAAGGTTGTGTGGCGTACTTCCGCAGTTACTTCAACCGCCATTTCAAGGAGCCAATCTCTTGCGTATCCGACTCCATGACGGAAGACGCAGCGGTTTTCGGTGGCCAGAAAAACATGTTCGACGGTCTGGAAAACGCCAAGGCGATTTACAAGCCGGAAATGATCGCGGTTTCCACTACCTGTATGGCGGAAGTTATCGGTGACGACCTGAATGCCTTCATCGGCAACGCCAAGAAGGAAGGCCACATCGAGCAGGATTTCCCGACCCCGTTCGCGCATACCCCCAGTTTCGTCGGTTCGCACACCACTGGCTGGGACAATATGTTTGAAGGCATCCTGCGCTACTTCACCCTCAACCACATGGAAGACAAGGAAATCGGCAGTAACGGCAAGCTCAACATCGTGCCGGGCTTCGAGACTTACCTCGGCAACTTCCGCGTGATCAAGCGCATGATGGCGGAAATGGGCGTGGACGCTACCCTGCTGTCCGACCCGACCGAAGTGCTGGATACGCCTGCTGACGGCAAGTTCCGCATGTACTCCGGCGGCACCACCATGGACGAGGTGAAAGACGCGCCGAATGCGTATGACACCCTGTTCCTGCAAAACTGGCAGTCGGTCAAGAGCGAAAAGTTCGTCAAAGGCACCTGGAAGCACAACGCGGCCAAGCTCAACATCCCGATGGGTCTGGACTGGACTGACGAGTTCCTGATGAAAGTCTCCGAAATCACTGGCCAGCCAATCCCTGACAGCCTGTTGACTGAACGTGGCCGTCTGGTCGACATGCTGACTGACTCACACGCCTGGCTGCATGGCAAGAAATTCGGCGTCTATGGCGATGCGGATTTCGTGCTGGGCATGGTCAAGTTCCTGCTGGAAGTGGGTGCTGAGCCTACCCAGATCCTGTGCAACCACGCCAACAAGCGCTGGAAAAAGGAAGTGGAAAAAATGCTGGCGGATTCCCCTTACGGTGCCAACAGCGAAGTGCATATCGGCAAGGACTTGTGGCATTTCCGTTCACTGATGTTCACCAACAAGCCGGACTTCATGATCGGCAACAGCTACGGCAAGTTCATCCAGCGTGACACGCTGCATAAAGGCAAGGAGTTCGAGGTGCCGCTGATCCGCATCGGCTTCCCGATCTTCGACCGCCACCATATGCACCGTGACACCACACTGGGTTATGAGGGTGCAATGTACATGCTGCGCACCCTGACCAACGCAGTGCTGGAAAAGCTGGACGAGGATACTCGCGGCATGGGGACAACGGATTACAACTACGATTTGATTCGTTAAGAACCCCTCACCCCCCGGCCCCCTCTCCCTCAAGGGGAGAGGGGGAGAAAGAAACCTCTCTCTTAGCCCCTCTCCCCTTGAGGGAGAGGGGTTGGGGTGAGGGGTACAAAC
>JAHJJD010000108.1 GCA_018822845.1 Gammaproteobacteria bacterium
AGACAGCCAAGAAGCATGGTAAGTTCGTTCATGAGCAGTTGTTGTTATTCTTTGGACTTTGTTGTGATTGCCCATGGTAACAATGACTGCTCGCTTTTTAACCTATGAATTTACCACCGGTTTGGCGAAGGTATTGTCAATGGCTATCGTTTTCGCCGCCAAACGGTATTGGGGCGTTATATCGCTGATTTTGTTTGCTTGGAAGCACGGTTGGTGATTGAACTGGATGGCAATCATCATCATGAACAGCAAGGTTACGACCGCGAACGCGACAACTGGATGCAGCAACAGCAATTCAAGGTACTACGCTTCTGGAATTACGAAATCCTGAATCATCAGGAAGCCGTTTTACAACAAATCTGTTACGCCTTACAACGCAGTCACCACACCTCTTAGCCCCTTCACCCCTTGCGGGGGAAGGGGTTGGGGATGGGGGGGAGGTTCGAAGTGAGACAGCAAATTACACCACGGGGGTATTTATTTTTACCGCGCGGAAACTTAAACGGCTGGCGGTACCGGCGGGGTAGGCAATTGTTTTATCAATGCAATCACCTGTCTACGCTCTTCCACCCGGCACTGACGGCTGTGGCCGGATTGGGTGCTGGTGCAACCCGACGCATTCCAGGCAATCACGGTGGAAGCCGTTTCACCTTGCGGCTGAATGGTGACACGCAAACTGCTGCCCGCCGCAAAATCCAGCCTGCTGTCATCGCGGGCGTTAATCGCCGGAACCTCGCCAACGATCTGCATATCGATACTGTTGCCAGCAGCTTCCACCCCGGACATCATCAGAATGAATAACAGGCTGCGGGCGTAATGACGGGATTTCATATTTCCTCCAGTGAAACAAGTTCCTGTTGCATGATTTCGTCCATGATTGATGCATCGATGCTCTGGCTGGTCACATGGCTGAAGGCAGCAAATGTAAGCTTGTCATCATCGGCAAAAAACAGGACTTCTCCAAAAGCGGTGCCAAACAACTGGCTGATCAGGCGGCTGGCAGTATGCAAAAGCTGTTCGCTATCCTGATCCAGCGTCTTGTTCAACAGAACCGTGTTATTGATGACGGTTGCGACAACCGGAATACCCGCTGGCCTTTCGACCACAAAGGTATGCCAGTCACGCTCCGGCCGTTCATTTGGCTTCCATGACCTCAAGTCAAACGGTGATTTGTAAATGGTATTGGCAAAACCTGCCGTTACGGGTGGCAAGTTGCCGAAGGCGTAGTCGTAACGCGGCGTTGCTATCGGTAAATCCAGCGTTTGCACACGTTTCCATTGCAGGTAGAGCGGCAGATAATCCCCGCATAGCGCGTATAAACCTGTCCGGGCGCTGGCCTGTTCGGCGGAATCAATCAAGCGCCGGAATGCGCATTCTGTTTCCAGTTGAACCACCTTCAAGGGGAATTCCGTGGAAACCTGAAGGCTTTCATCATAAATAAAAGCCCGGTTAAGCAGATAACTGCCATTCCTGAAAGGCCCTTGCATCGCTTCCGGCAAGCTCAGGGTAAAGCGGCCTGCGGCATCCATTTGCCACTTGCCGTGCCGTATGCCTTCTTCCACACACAAGGCTTGCATGTTTCGGGCATGCTCACTGACGCGCAAAGCTGATTGGGTAATGGCGTCAGGCGAAAACTGTGAATATAACAAACTTAACATAACGCACCCCTTGCATCCTGATAGTAGGCTTGCACATCTTGCGACATTAACCGGTATTGCATCATTACCCAGTCCGGCGATTCGCCAACCATATTGAGCAAATGCACGATGTCGGTAACCCGGAAACCGCGTGAACAGTGATTCATCAGCAGAGCCACCTGCGGTTTGTCGCACTGCACGTCGGGCGCATGGAACAGCAGTTTATAAAACTCGAACAAGGCGAAATAAATATAAACCGCGTGGGTAAAGGCATTGTAGGGAATGGGGTTGCCACTCCACGGGGAAACAGGCCGCACCAATGAGGTTTGGTTGAAACCCACGAAGCCACCGTTCTGCAATTCATACATCGCCAGAAAACTGTGTAGCGATTCATGAATCAGGGCGTCGGCCACATCGTAAATATCTTTATCCGCCAGATGGAAATTCAACAGGCGCATCTCGCCAATGGTGGTGGGGTCGGTTTCAGCCGCAATGTTTTCACTGGCGGATACCCGGATGCGAATACAGCGGGTGGTATTGCGTATCAACTGACCGGCAGTGCTGGCGACGGCATCAATCAGGACCATTGCCTGGCTCAATTTATCAATGATTTCTGCGCGTATGGCTTTGGAAACAGGCAGTGGTGTTTCAGAAAAAACACTGCTGGTAAGATCCTTGCGCAGCGCCTGTGGACTATCAAAATCGACAATAATGCTATTTGCGATAGTTGTGGTCAGGTTTTCCTCACCCTCGAAATATTCGCGATCCGTCAAGGCCGTCCAGCCAGACCCTTGCCCGCGTTGCAGGCGAATATCTTCGGCGTATTTCCCCATCACCGCACAATAATCGTCAGACTCCATCTTGCAGGCGGCTGAACTCAATAACGCGAACGCGACTGGCGACAACAGAAAGTTTTGCCGCTCTTCTACTGTGGCACTGTGGATAATTTCCTGATGCTGAAGAAATTCCTGTGGGGAATTGTGCTGGGCCAACCACAAACATTCCTCCAGCCAGCCTTCGACCATCACCAGATGCGCACGCAGTACACCATGCACAATGGGCGGGGCAACCTTGGGCCACTTCAGGGTGTAATACAACTGGGTGCTGCTCATGACTTTACTCTCCTCGCTGTCAGTGGAAATAAAGCAGGCTGGGAAAATCCAGCCTGCTTTTCAGGGCATTTACTCCACGTCAAAACCCCGATCACCGGCGGTTGGCAGCAATGTGCCGTGTGACATCAGCCCGCGCTTCTTCAACTGTTGCTGCTGTTGTTGCTGTTGCTGTTGTTGCTGCTGTTGTTGAGCCAGGCGTGAAGTGTCAAAACCGCTTTTCACTACCGATACCTTGGCGATCTCGGCTCCGGTCAGGGTGGTGGCGGCACGCTCTTGCGCGGTTGCTACTACTGGAACAGACAGGCAGGTTGCTACGAGTCCAGGGATGATCAAGTTACGCAGTTTCATGGTGTATCTCCTTACAAGTCACTGAAAGTATTGAACTGACACAGGTAGATTCAATCTTCTTCCGCTGGATTTTTCGGGAATCAGGAATGAATTACCTTGAGATACAGGTTACCCGCTTGATGATTCTCATTCCGTGAGGAATCACACAGTTAATTCGTGAATAAGTCACACGCTGCAAGGAGTCTGAAGCACGGCTACGCAGCAGCGGCAGTATGAATACTGTACCCGGCTGTGGCAGAATCAAGGTGAAGTCCCCTGCAACCGCAAGCACATGAAGGTCAAGGTCATGGCAGAACCCGTCAAAGCCAAACAGGAAGCCACCTATGAGGATTTGCTGCAAGTCCCCGAACACCTGATTGCCGAAATCATCAACGGTGAGCTGCATACACAACCCCGCCCCACTGTACGCCATGCACGCGCGGCCTCCATGCTCGACCGGGAAGTAGGCGGTGAATACGACTTCGGCAGCCGTGGCCAGGGCGGATGGATCATCCTGTTCGAACCGGAACTGCACCTTGGCAGCAAACCGCACATTCTCGTCCCCGATCTGGCAGGCTGGCGGCGGGAACGGATGCAGCAACTGCCGGACACGGCATGGATCGAACTGGCTCCAGACTGGGTATGCGAAGTCATTTCCCCATCCACCGCCAGCAAGGACAGGATACTCAAGATGCCCATCTACCGTGAGCAGGGGGTGGAATGGTTATGGATGGTTGACCCGGAACACAAGACGCTGGAAGCGTACCAGTCCCTCAATGGCCACTGGGTACTGCTGGGCGCATGGGGTGATGATGATGTGGCGAATATTCCGCCGTTTGATGCGGTGGGGATACCGTTGGATTCGTTGTGGCTTTAATAAAGGTGATAGTGCTTTTTACCTCTATCATTCCTAAATACCAATTTTTGGTATAATCGGGTTTCTGTCGCATTCTGGAGGTACATCCCGTGCCTAGAAATACATCTGTCTCACTCGGTGGGCACCTTGAAACCTTCGTTGACCAGATGGTTAACCAAGGTCATTACCATTCCGTCAGTGAAGTGATCCGCGCTGGCTTGCGCCTGCTGGAAGAACAGGAACTCCGCGTGCAGCGGCTGCGCGAAGCCCTGATTGCCGGTGAAAACAGCGGCCAACCCCAATCCTTCGACCGTGAAACTTTCAAGCAGAGTATGCGGGAAGAACCGGGGAAGTAAATAGCGCATCAGGCTTCCTCAAGCCTAACACTAAAAATCATATAACTGAGAAATAAATACAAATAACAGAAAATATAACTTTTTATTTAATCATTACACCAACCCAATCCCTGAATATTATTCTCCCCCCCGACTCAGAAACAACACACATCATAGTATGTAAGCCACGATATAGGGTAGACTCGTCAATTGAAACATATTGTTTAGATAAGTGCAAATAACGTGATGATGCATTATAAATAGTTTTTGTAACTGGCAAATATGTCTTTTCCTCATTATTATCTCTAGCTTCTTTTCCATAATTTGTCTTGACAAAACTTACACTTAGAGGAAAACTAATTCTATTTGATGTTACTACACTTACTTTAAATTCTATAGAAACTCTCTTTTCTAAGAATTTGGACACCGAGATATACTCTTCTCGTTGCTTTCCCTCATTGACTATATAGCATTTATATTCTATTAATGGATTACCAATAACATTTCGCTGTGTTATTTTTTCTCTTGCCGAAATAGGCAATGGGCTAAGCTCAATAAATTTTTCATATTGAATTAACTTCATAGCATAGTTAAGAGGACTTCCATCATTTTTAGTTAGATTAGGCGTTACAAAAGGATTTTCTATTAATTTACCGTCTCGCTCCACAGTTTTAACACGCGAATAAGCGTCAGGAAAATCAATATATTCAAGTATAGATTGCCCAAGCATCGTTTGATTCTTATTAGCCAATCCTTGGAGCTTGGAAGCCATATCAACTTGTAAACCTGTGGCAGAAACCTCTCCAACACCAACATAGCCATAACTCCCCCACAATACCTGTTCATCATCACCGAAGTCGCACCCCACTCTGAAGGCAAAGTCTTTTCCTTCAAAACCTTGTTTTTCCATCCATGGCTTTATGCCCTCTTCTAGCATCATCCTTAACGCAACTGAGCAATTAATCACATTACCAATAGAGTCTTCTTTATCTCCGTCCCCTTGTGCGAAAAAGGCCATTACAGCATCGCCCATGATACGATGAACATGGCCATCTAGTGCTCTTATTACCTCAATACACGTTTTAATGACAGCATTTTTAAACTTGAATACTTTTTCCAATGGATACAATAGAGAAAGGCGAGTAGAGCCTTTTATATCCACAAAGACCGTACAAGTATAATGGTTTTGTATTTCTCCATCAGTATTTTCAAGATTAATAAAATTTGGGTGTGTTCCAATTGGCCATCTATTTATACCCTGCTTTCCAAAGATGGGTCTTAAGGCACGTTGTAATTCATATTGCTCTTGTGGAGCTTGTGGTACTGCTGCACTATCGAATACCTCCGTTGAGAAACTTATACTTTCTCGAAAGTCGACATTTTTGCCAAGGACTGATTTATATGCAGAGTCAAATAAAGACTCGAAATTTAGGTTTGTATTCATGCTATAAAGATGTATTGATACTTAAAAGTATTACAGATATTAAAAGAAGGGGAGAGACTAAAAAAAGTATGATCATCGTAGCGAGAGACAATATTCTAAACTTCTCCGTCGTTATCTGCGCTACAATTTCTATTTGCTGGGATAAATCCTCTAAGACTTCGTCCTCATTACACTCTTTTATCCTCTTATAATAAGTATTCTCAGAGTTTTTTAGCTTTGATATATCACCAAAGAAAATAAGAGAGTCTTCGGTCGATTTAGTATCCAAACGAGGAAAAACAACCCTTAAAAGTTGAATTATCGCCATTAATGAGGAAAGAATAGTTAGTATGCCAAATGCTACAGATAAATAATGGAGGGAAGATAGTATCTTCGGCAAAGGCAAAGAAACAATCTTTATTGCAACTCCTGAAATCACCAAGGTGAGAAAAGACATTAGTAAAGCCACTTTGAAGTTTGTAGTCGCAACATAGTGATCATGTCTTTTAATAACGTCAAAGCAAAAATCAATTTTATCTTTAGTATTCACGAAAGTCTCCTCGTAGATAGATCAAGCCTATCAGTAAAGATTCTCTGGACAATGAACTTCCTATCATCATAAATGTTTTCTGCCCATTCACTCATTAATCAACATTATAGGTCATGTCACTTGAACATGTATAGTAAGTTTTTCACTTGTAAGTATGAAACAGATATTTTTTGTTGCTATTGTTGTTTCAAGGTCGTCCGCTTATTAAGGTTAGAGCCATTTTCATTTTTGGCCATAAACCGGCGTTCTCTGAACTTCGTACCGGTTTTATGGAGAAATTAGCGCTTCGAACCAAGATCATTTCTGTGAGAGAAGACTACCCATTCTCAACCCCCTCCATACCTAGTATCCTGCACACCTTGAACCGTGCACCCTCTCGCAGCAGGAACACCATGAACAACACAACCTGGAACCTCGACGCCGCCCGCCGCCTGTACAGCATTCAGCACTGGGGCGATGGCTATTTCGACATCAACAAGGCGGGCAATGTCGCCATGCAATTGCCGGGCGGCAAGCAGCAAATCGACCTGCACCAGCTCGCCATGCGCGTACATAACGAGGATGGCATGCGCTTCCCGCTGCTGGTGCGCTTCGTCAATGTGTTGCACGACCGGGTGCAGCGCCTGCAAGCCGCTTTCAACCACGCAATTGCCGATTGCGGGCAAGAGAGCCGTTACACCGCCATTTACCCGATCAAGGTCAACCAGCAACGCAGCGTGGTGCAGGAAATCCTCAAGGGTGGCGGCGAACAGGTCGGGCTGGAAGCAGGCAGCAAACCGGAACTGATGGCCGTGTTGGGCAGCGCACCCGCTGGCAGTACCATCATCTGCAACGGTTACAAGGATCGCGAATACCTGCGCCTCGCCCTGATCGGGCGGCAAATGGGCCACCGCATTTTCATCGTAATAGAAAAGCCTTCCGAACTGCCGGAAACGCTGGAAGAGGCGGCCAAACTCGGCATCGAACCACTGCTCGGCATCCGCGTGCGCCTGTATTCGCTCGGCAAGGGCAAATGGCAGAATACCGGCGGGGAAAAGTCCAAATTTGGCCTGTCTGCCGCGCAATCCCTGCACATGATTGAGCAACTGCAAGCAGCGGGCAAACTCGACTGCCTGCAACTGTTGCATTTCCACATGGGTTCGCAGATCGCCAATATCCAGGACATCCAGCGCGGGATGCGTGAAGCCAGCCGCTATTTCGCCGAACTGCACCGCTTGGGCGCAAACATCCGCGTGGTCGATGTGGGCGGCGGTCTCGGGGTGGATTACGACGGTTCGCGTTCGCGCAATGACTGTTCCATCAACTACAGCTTGCAGGAATACGCCAACACCATCGTGCGCAGCGTGCAGGATGTGTGCGAGGAATACGAATTGCCGTTCCCCGATTTCATCAGCGAATCCGGGCGCGGCCTGACGGCCCATCACGCCATGCTGATCACCAACGTCATCGACACCGACCCGCAGCAACCGGAGGAAGAGCCGTTATTGCTGGAGCCGGAGTATGAGGAACCCGCGATCCTGCACAACCTGTCCCGTTTGTTTGCAAACCGCCGTAACCTGCCTGCGTCGGAAATCTACCACGATGCCGCCTACTGGCTGGGCGAGGCGCACGGCATGTACGCACACGGCTCCATCGACCTTGACCAGCGCGCCAGGGCGGAGGAATTCCACCGCGCTATTTGCCAGAAACTGCTGCGCCAGCCTGAGTTGTTCAATGAGCTTGAGCCTGAAATCCAGACAGGCTTGCAGGAAAAGCTGGCCGACAAGTATTTCTGCAATTTCTCGCTGTTCCAGTCGATGCCGGATGTGTGGGCGATCGAACAGATTTTCCCCATCATGCCGTTGCACCGGCTGGGCGAACAGCCTGACCGGCGCGTCACCATGCAGGATCTGACCTGCGATTCCGATGGTACGGTCTCGACTTATGTGGAAAACGGACGGCTGGAAAGCACCCTGCCGCTGCATTCCCTGCAACAAGGCACGCCCTATCTGCTGGGTATTTTCATGATCGGCGCGTATCAGGAAATCCTCGGCGACCTGCACAACCTGTTCGGCGACACCGATTCCATCAACGTGGAATTGCAGGCCGATGGCAGTTATGTACTGTCCGAACCGGAACGTGGCGACACCATCGACGAATTGTTACGCTATATCCACTTCGAGCCGAAAGACCTGCTGGCGCAGTGCCGCCGTAAGCTGGCTGCCGCCGTGGAAGACAGTGAACGGCAAAAAATGCTGCTGCGTGAAATAGAAGCCGGTTTAATCGGTTATACTTACCTGGAAGATTAATTGACAGGATATTGATGGAATCAACATGGAATACGTACTGCTTGGCGCTTTGTTTTTGGGCATTCTGCTGTTTGTGATTGGCTGGCTAGTGGTGGTGGTAAGCGGCTTTCAGCGCCACCCGGTTACCGGCCTGTTCGCCCTGATTCCCGGCCTTAACCTCATTACCCTGCCTTCCTTGTGGCACCGCGTTTCCGGCTGGGTCATTACCGGCTTTGTCGGGCTACTGCTGGCAACAGGTGCATGGTTCAGCGGTGCCGACTCGTACCTGTACACGCAGGCGAAGTCCCTGGGCATGCACGTTACCTCGCCCGCAGCGGAGCCTGACGCCGGGGCAACACCCGAAGCAAGCCAGCAGCGTGCAACCCACACCATCGACATTCCGCTGGAAGCCCGCGCCAAACCAGCAGCAGCTACCGCACCAGCTCCTTCCGCTGCGCCTGCCCCGGCTGCTGCTACGCCAGCACCGGTAGTGACTGAACCACTGGCTTTGCCACCTGCCAACGCCAAACCAGCAGAGCAAAGCGTACCGGTACAGCAGGCCGCCACGCCCACCGAAGCGCCACTGGCAGCGCCTACACCAACCACGCCTGCGACCCCGCTTGCACCCGACCAGGATCTGCCTGCCAGCGCCTTGTATCACATCGTCTTCAAAAGCATTGCGGTCAACGAGCTTGCCAGTGCCAGCGGCCAGTATGTGCGCATCGTCCAGAAAGATGGCCAGCGCCGCGAAGGCAAGGTGCAAACCTCGTCAGCTAACGAAATACTGCTGGAAGAGCGCATGGATGGCGGTTCCGTAACCCGTACCATCAAGCTGGAGGACATCCGCGAGGCTTCCGCCATGTCCCGCGAGAAGGGGGGGGAATAAGGCCATGCAATGCTACGTTTACCGCAGCCGTCGCAAACAGGGTTCATTTCTGTTCGTTCCAGACAGGGATGACTTCAGCCGTATCCCCGAAGTCCTGATGAAGATTTTCGGCGAACCGGAATTCTCGTTCGATTTCGACCTGACACCCGACCGCCAGTTGGTGATGAAGGCGGAAGCCAGCGAGGTGTTACGGGTCATGCGGGAAAACGGCTTTTTCCTGCAACTGCCACCAAGCGAAGAACAGTCTGCTGACTAGCATCAATGCCCCTTCCGCAAAACGTGGCATAATGAAGCCAAGAGTGCTGGAGGTGCTTTTATGGGTCAGGAAATCGCAAGTGATCATTTCAGCCCCGAAGACAGGCAAGAATACGCCGCGCGCTTGCAAGCCGAAACCCGGCTGTTGCGGCAAATGCTGGAAGCGGGGGAATTCTCCGGCCAGCCTGCGGTTGGCGGCTTCGAGCTGGAAGGCTGGCTGACCGATAACCGCTTTCGCCCCGTGCCCCTGAACGGCACTTTCCTGCAAGCCCTCAACAATCCACTGGCGACGACCGAGCTTGCCAGATTCAACATCGAGCTGAATACCCCGCCACGCGCGCTGACCGGCTGCGCGTTGCGTGATTTCGAGCATGCCTTGCACGCATTGCTGGAGCAGGCAAGCAGCGCCGCAGAATCGGTGGAAGCAAAGCTGTTGCTGATCGGTATCCTGCCCAGTTGTGAGCAGGGCGACTTTTGCATGGAAACCATGACGACTTCCAACCGCTATCATGCGCTGAATGCCGAAATCCTCAAGGCGCGGCACGGGCGCTCATTGCGCATGGAAATCGACGGGCGCGAATCGCTGCATATCCACCACGACAGCGTGATGCTGGAGGCAGCCACTACCTCGTTCCAGGTGCACATGCAGGTTCCGGCGACGGCAGCACACCATTTCTACAATGCCGCGATCGTGGCTTCCGGGCCAATCATGGCAGTTGCGGGCAATTCACCGTTCCTGTTCGGGCGCTCGCTGTGGCAGGAAACCCGTATCCCGGTATTTGAACAGGCGGTGGATACCGGGCGCGAATTCCCGGCGCGGGTCAGTTTCGGCTCCGGTTTCGCCGATGCCAGCATTGCGGAATGCTTCGAGGAAAATCTCGACATTTATCCGGTGCTATTGCCGATGTTGCTGGACAAGCCTGCTGACCGCTTCGCCCACCTGCGCCTGCATAATGGCGCGACCTGGCGCTGGAACCGGCCACTGGTTGGTTTCGACCCCGATGGAAGGCCGCATATCCGGGTGGAACACCGCATCCTGCCCGCTGGCCCCAGCGTGCCTGACATGCTGGCCAATGCCGCACTGTTTTACGGCCTGACCCAATATCTGGGTACCCAACTGGAAAGCGGCGAACCTATTCCCATGGCTTTCGCCACGGCGCGGGAAAATTTCTACAATGCTGCACGGGTGGGGCTGGATACCCAGCTGCGCTGGCATCGGGAGGAATGGCCGGTACAGAAACTGATGCTGGATGAATTGCTCCCGCAAGCCGCAGAGGGGCTGGAGCAACTGGGCATTGATGAAGCCGACATCCGCCATTACCTGAGCATCATCGCTGCCCGCATCGAAACCGGGCAAACCGGTGCAGTCTGGCAGCAACATCACATGCAACGCACACAGGGCGACATTTATCGCCTGTTGCTGGATTACGCCCGTTTGCAGCATACTCATACACCTGTCCATACCTGGACACTGGATTGCTGAGAACACCAAACATCATGTTGAAACTGACTGAACTGAATGAATTACCGCAAGGCTTTTTCGCACTGAAAAGCCCGCGCGAACTGCACACCCTGATGCCGAACCCGACCCTGTTGCATCTGCAAGGGCGGCACGGGCCCTGCCTGTTCGTTTCCGTGCTGCTGCATGGCAACGAGGACACCGGTTTTTTCGCCATCCAGCAACTGCTGCGCAAGTATCAGCAACAACCGCTGCCACGTTCACTGTCAGTTTTCTTCGGCAACATCGAAGCTGCCAGCTTTGGTAAACGGCGTCTGCAAGACCAGCCGGATTACAACCGGGTGTGGCCGGGCGGCGACATGGAAGATTGCGAGGAATCCCGCCTGATGCAGGAAGTAACTGACATCATGGCGGACAAAGGCATGTTCGCCAGCATTGATGTACACAACAATACCGGCAAGAACCCTCATTACGGCTGCATTAACGTGCTGGACAACCGCTCGCTGCAACTGGCACGGCTGTTTTCCAACATCGCTGTTTTCTTTGAAACACCACGCGGGGTGCAGTCGATGGCCATGGCCGCCTACTGCCCGGCTGTCACCATCGAATGCGGCAAACCCGGCGTATCGCGTGGCATAGAGCACGTGCTGGAATTCCTCGATGCAGCGCTGCATTTGCAGGAACTGCCTGACCACCCGCTACCACCGCATGACGTAAACATCTACCAGACTGTAGCGCGCGTGACCCTGCCGGAGGAGCACAGTTTCAGTTTCAATAATCCACAAGCCGATATCCAGTTGCTACCGGCGCTGGACCGTTACAATTTTTCGGAACTGCCTGCCGGAACGGTATTCGCCAACACCGCACACCCACATGCGCGCCTGCAAGCCTGGGATGATGAAAACGTGGATGTCGGCGACCATTTCTTTACCCGTGAAAACGGTAGCATTGAACTCAAGCTGCCGCTAATGCCAGCCATGCTTACCCTGGATGAAACCATCATCCGCCAGGATTGTCTGTGCTACCTGATGAAACGCCTGCCTCTGGAACACCATTCATGACTGTCAGAACTTTTGAAGCCCATACGCCCGATATTCACCCTGCCGCTTATGTTGCCCCCTCGGCCTATGTCAGCGGGCAAACCACCCTGGGGGAAGGGACATCCGTCTGGCCAATGGCGGTGGTGCGCGGCGACATCAACCATATCCGCATCGGACGCTTGACCAATGTACAGGATGGGGCTGTGTTACATGTCACGCATGGTGGTGAATACACCCGCCCGGACGGTTTGCCGCTGATCATTGGTGATGAGGTTACGATCGGCCACCGGGCAGTACTGCACGCCTGCACCATCGGCAGCCGCTGTCTGGTTGGCATGGGCGCAATCGTGCTGGACGGGGCAGTGGTGGAAGATGATGTGATGATTGGGGCAGGAAGCCTGGTTCCCCCCGGCAAACGGCTGGAAAGCGGTTATCTGTATGTAGGCAGCCCGGTCAAGCAAGCACGCGCACTGACCGACAAGGAAAAGGCTTACTTCGGTTATTCCGCCAACTATTACGCAAAGCTGGCGGAACGTACCCAGAGAAGCGATTAATCCATAGCCAATACGACGCTGTTGTTGCTTCCCTGCATAACGGTGAATTCACGACGGCGTTCCTTGCCATCCAGTCGGGCAATGGCTTCATATTGGCCGGGTGGCACAACCAGACTCGCAGCATGGCGACGCGGGGAAGCCACTTCACGGCGTCCCCCATCCAGCCGGAACAGTTTCCAGCTCATGGGGCGCATGGCAGGCGAATTGCCCAGTGTGGCCACCAGATTGACCCGGCCTGTCGGCACAGTCAAGTTGGCAAGGGCTGTCTGGCCAAGCCCTACATGCACGCGGGAACGCCTGCTGGCGTCATTGATGGTGGCTATCACATCATATTCACCAGCAGGCACAACCCCACTGATCTGATAACTGTCAGCACGCCCCATGATCTTGCGTACAGGTGTCGCACCCTGCATCTGGACAACTTCCCAGTTGGCCGGAGTCTCGCTGCTGGCTTTCAGCCTGCCTATATTGGTTGCAAATCGCGGTACGGCCAGTTTGCCATGCTGAACATCTACGCTGGCACGTTCTTCGTAGGCATCAATCCGCAAGCGGATTGCATAAGGGCCATCGGGCAATGACAACCCCAGCTTGCGCCCGTACAGCTCACGCTCAACACCATCCCTGAGGGAACGTATCTGCCAGATGATTTCACTATCCACAACCAACAGGTCGGCTGGGATGTTCGCGATCAAGGCAAGATTTTGTCCAGCGCTAGCATCGCCAGCCATGTGTTTGCGATTACTGAATGTCGAAGCTGGCCCCTGTTCAAAGCGGCGGAACATACCCCCTGGAGCCACCACCCGTTGATAGGTCATGCTGCCGGGGTGTGTTGTTAACGGCTGTGTTACCTGATTCTGGCTGAGATCATCCCTTACCGGGACGGTCTCGATCCAGCGGAATCCGGGGCGCTCATCCGGGGCGCACGGCAACACGTTTGGAAGCCATCCGCAGGCTTTTGCCCACAGGTTTTCCCCAAACTTGCCCACATTGTCTTGATCGTAGTAATTTGAAGCTGCCGCGCCAGTGGCGCTGGATAAACTCAAGACCAGCATCAGTAGATAGCTGGGTAATTTCACCAGGATTATTTTACTATTCATTGGGGCTTTCCTTACTCAGCTCATTACGGAGGACTGCCATCCATTTCCCTCTCGGTATTTTCAGGGATATTTTTTTTTCCGCAGCTACGCGAAACAACCCATTCTTGTTTTGCCCATTCATTTGAATTTATACCGGGTTCTGACACATTCCCAATGGAATGATATTATGGCGGTGATAACAAGACTGAACCGACGAGCAAAAGGTTTTTTACGCCTGACGGGCAGGGTTGGGGATCAATAGTGTAGGGAAGCAGGAAAGATTGACAGGATAAGCGGTAGGCTTATTCGCGCATGGTCTCGAAAGGAAAGACAGCCAGCAGGCGGACGGTATCGGTACTTATTTCAAGGTTTGCTTTCCATTGCATTTTTTCCATCGAACAAACCGGCAATACCAATTTTCCAGCCAATTTGTCGCTGCCTGTTGGCTGAAGATTGGCATACTGGAAACCCATGTACATATTGACGCCTTCTACTGTTACTCGGGCAGCCTGGATGTTGCTCATGCCAGTGGTTTCAACCGTTACCAGCAAGTCTTTCATCAATGGAATGGTGTTGGGAGCAATGTTGAAACGGATGCTACGGCCACTGGCGTCACTGGCGATGCAGGGTGCTTGCCGCAGGTCGCAAGGTTCCTGGAGCGTCAATTGTTGTTGGGGTAGCGCTTCGGTGTCTGCCGGGGGAGCAGAGGATTCCAGCAGAAAATGTTTCCCGATCACGGCCAGCAGGAATGCGCCTGCTCCAATCAGCGCGTAACGTTTCATACCACGAACTCCGCAACGACAGGCGTATGGTCGGAAGGCTTTTCCCAGGTACGTGGCTCACGGTCAATCACGCAACTGGTGCAGGCATCCGCCAGCGGCTTGCTGGCAAGAATCAGGTCAATGCGCAGGCCGAGGTTGCGGCGAAAACCGGCAGCGCGGTAATCCCACCAACTGAAGGCCTTTTCCGGTTGCTTGAACTGGCGGAACACGTCGCTCAGGCCAATGGACTGGATGCCTTGCAGGGCAGTGCGTTCCGGTTCGGAACAGAGGATTTGCCCGGCCCATGCAAGCGGGTCATGTACATCCTGATCTTCCGGCGCAATATTGAAATCACCCAGCACCACCAGTTGGGGATACTGGCTGGCTTGTTCCTGCAACCATGTAGTTACTTTCGCCAGCCAGTCGATTTTGTAAGCGTATTTTTCGGAACCGACTTCAGAGCCATTCACCACGTACAGGTTGACGACACGCACACCGTTGATGGTAGCGGCGAGGATGCGCCGCTGCGGATCATCCAGCCCCGGAATATCGGTCACAATGTCGCTAGCATCCTGCTTACTGAGAATGGCCACGCCATTGTATGTTTTTTGACCAGAAAAAATGGATTGATAACCTGCCGCCTCAATCTCTGCCAACGGAAAGTTTTCATCGACGGTCTTGGTTTCCTGTATCGCCAAGACATCCGGCTGCGCAGCTGCCAACCATTGCAGGACGTGCGGCAAGCGTACTTTCAGTGAATTGACGTTCCAGGTGGCGATTTTCATGAAGCCAGTCCATTGTGCCGCAGCAAGGCGTCCACCGTCGGTTTGCGGCCACGGAAGGCAGTGAAGGACTCCATTGCCTTGCGCGAGCCACCGACTTCCAGGATTTCGTGCAGGAAAGCTGCGCCGACTCCCGCATCGAACAGACCTTCTTCCTCGAAGCGGGCAAAGGCGTCGGCGGACAGCACTTCCGCCCATTTGTAGCTGTAGTAGCCTGCGGCGTAACCACCGGCAAAGACGTGCGAGAAACTGTGCGCCATGCGGTTGAAGGCGGGCGGCTTGATCACCGCAACCTGATCCCGCACCTGCTGCTGGATGGTTTCCAGCCTGCCGGGTTCTGCTGCCTGCGGGTCAAGGTGCAGGCGCATGTCGAACAGAGCGAATTCGAGCTGGCGCACGGTAGCCATGGCCGTCTGGAAATGGCGCGCAGCCTGCATTTTCTGGTACAGGTCTTCCGGCAAGGGTGCGCCGGTTTGCCAGTGGGCAGCGATCATGTCCAGCACGCTGCGTTCCCAGCACCAGTTTTCCATGAACTGGCTGGGCAGTTCGACCGCATCCCATTCCACTCCGTTGATCCCGGCAATATCCGGGTAATCAACCTGGGTGAGCATGTGGTGCAAGCCGTGGCCGAATTCGTGGAACAGGGTAACGACTTCATCGTGGGTAAACAGCGCAGGCTTGTCACCAACAGGAGCACTGCTATTGCAGGTCATGAAAGCAACCGGTATCTGTACGCCATCAGCACGGCGGAAACGCCCGCAGAAATCGCTCATCCACGCACCGCCACGTTTATGCTGGCGTGCATACAGGTCAAGGTAGAAACACGCCTGTACCGTACCGGTACGGTCATGCACCAGATAGAAACGCACGTCGGGATGCCATAGATCGATATGTGCTTGTTGCTGTTCGATACGCACGCCGAACAGTTTTTCCACCAGCGTAAACAGCCCACTGATCACACGGTCGGCAGGGAAGTAAGGCTTGAGGTCTTCTTCACTGAAATCAAAACGTGCCTGTTTCATCTTTTCGCTGATATAGGCTACATCCCATGCCTGCACGTCATCCATGCCCAGTTCGGTGCGGGCGAAAGCCTGGACTTCGGCAAATTCGGTTTCAGCAAACGGCTTGGCTTTGGGAGCAAGATCCTCAAGGAAATCGAGCACCTGTTGCGGGCTTTCCGCCATCTTGGTTGCGAGTGACAGTTCGGCGTAATTACTGTAACCGAGCAGGGTGGCTTCTTCCTGCCGCAGGCGCAGGATGTCGCGCATGACCGGGGTGTTATCCCAGTCAGGGTTGGCACCGAGTTCGGAACCTCGGGTAGTGTAAGCGCGGTACATTTCTTCCCGCAATTCACGCTTGTCGGCGTAAGTCATCACCGCGATGTAGGAGGGGAATTGCAGGGTCAGCAACCAGCCCTCCATATCGCGCTGTCTGGCTGTTTGTGCCGCCATGTCGAGGGCAGATTCCGGCAGGCCCGCCAGTTCGGAAACATCGGTAATCTGTTTGCTCCACGCATTGGTGGCGTCCAGCACATTGTCGGAAAAGCGTGACGTCAGTTGCGACAGTTGCTGGCTGATTGCGCGGAAACGTTCCTTCTGCTCCGGCGGCAGGGCAACACCGGAAAGCTTGAAACCAAGCAGGCTATCGTCGAGGCTTTTCTGTTGCGCCGCATCCAGACTGCCATCCTGTTCGCGGATGAAGCGGATGGCTTCATACAGTTGGGCGTTCTGCCCCAGTTCGGTGTGGTAGTCGCTCAGGCGTGGCAGGCTGGCGTTGTACTCCTGCCGCAGCGCGTCGGTGTTGACCACGGCATTCATGTGGCTGACCGGCGACCAGGCGCGTTCCAGTTTGTTACCAGCTTCGTTCAGCGGGGCAATCAGGTTGTCCCAGCTAAAGCCGCCATCTTCGGACAGTCGTTGTGCCAGCCAGTCACGATTTTCCTGCAACACCACATCCAGCGCAGGGGTGATGTGCTCCGGCCTGATTTGCGAAAACAGCGGCAGCTTGCTGATGTTCAGCAATGGATTTTCCTGTTTCACGTGAAACCTCTACACGTCCAGATTGACAACCGACAGTGCGTTTTTCTCGATGAAGGCACGGCGTGGCTCGACTTCATCACCCATCAGGGTAGTGAAGACTTCATCCGCAGCAACCGCATCCTCGATCCGTACCTGCATCAGGCGGCGGCTTTCCGGATTGAGGGTGGTTTCCCACAACTGGTCAGGATTCATTTCACCCAGACCTTTGTAGCGGCTGATTTGCAGGCCGCGATTGGCTTCTTTCATCAGCCATTCCACCACCTGGTCAAAACGGTTCACTTCCAGTTTGCGTTCGCCACGCGCGATCACGGCACCTTCGCCCAGCAGGCCATCCAGTTCGCGGCTGGTCTTGATCAGCAGTTTGGTTTCTGGCATCAGGAAGAAATCGCGGTCGAGTTCAATCTTGTGATCCAGACCATGCTGGCGGCGGGTGACGGTGAGGAACCACGCGCTGTCATCTATCTTATTTAATACCGAAGAATAGCTGCGTGCACCATTAGCCCCAGCGTTGAGGGAGGAAATCGCATTCTCCACCCAGGCAGCAAAGGACTCTGCATCGACCGTAGCCACTTCAGCAGCAGAGGGCAGCGATTCAAACAACAGGGCTTCCAGCAGGTTGCGGTCATAACGACGTGACAGACGGCTGATCACCTGTTTGACGGCATTGTACTGGCGTACCAGTGTTTCCAGTGCTTCACCACTGATGGCCGGGGCGGCAGCGTTGAGGTGCAGGTTGGCATTATCCAGCGCCAGTTGTAACAGGTAGCGTTCCATTTCGCTATCGTCCTTGACGTACTGTTCCTGCTTGCCACGCTTGACCTTATAGAGCGGTGGTTGGGCGATGTAGATATAGCCACGGTCGACCAGTTCCGGCATCTGGCGGTAGAAGAAGGTCAGCAGCAGGGTACGGATGTGGGAACCGTCCACGTCCGCATCCGTCATGATGATGATGCGGTGGTAGCGCAGTTTGTCAGGGTTGTATTCCTCACGCCCGATACCGCAGCCGAGTGCGGTGATGAGTGTGCCCACTTCCTGCGAGCTGATCATCTTGTCGAAACGGGCGCGTTCCACATTGAGGATTTTACCCTTGAGCGGCAGGATGGCCTGGGTGCGACGGTCACGGCCTTGCTTGGCGGAACCGCCCGCCGAGTCCCCTTCCACCAGGAACAGTTCGGACAGGGCAGGGTCTTTTTCCTGGCAGTCAGCGAGTTTGCCAGGCAGACCGGCGATGTCGAGCGCACCTTTACGGCGGGTCATTTCGCGCGCCTTACGGGCGGCCTCACGGGCACGGGCGGCTTCGATCATCTTGCCTGCAACCAGCTTGGCGTCACCAGGGTTTTCCAGCAAGAATTCCGCCAACTTGTCGTTCATAGCCGATTCGACGATGCCTTTGACTTCCGAGGAGACCAGCTTGTCTTTGGTCTGGGAGGAAAATTTGGGGTCAGGCACCTTCACCGATAGCACGGCAGTAAGACCTTCGCGGCTATCGTCACCAGTCGGGCTGACTTTTTCCTTTTTCGCCAGACCGGCACTTTCAATGTAGCTATTGAGGGTGCGGGTCAGGGCAGCACGGAAACCGGACAGATGGGAGCCACCATCGCGTTGCGGGATGTTGTTAGTGTAACAGAACACGTTTTCCTGATAGGAATCGTTCCATTGCAGGGCAACTTCCACACCAACGCCGTCTTGCATGGTGCTGAAATAGATGATGTTGGCATGGATCGGGTTCTTGTTGCGGTTGAGGTGTTGCACAAAAGCGCGGATACCGCCTTCGTATTCAAACACGTCTTCACGGCCTTCTCCCCGGCGGTCGATCAGGTGGATGCGTACCCCGGAATTCAGGAACGACAGCTCGCGCAAACGCTTGGCGAGGATGTCATAGTGGAATTCAGTCTGGGTGAAAATGGTCGGGCTGGGGTGGAAACGCACCGAGGTGCCAGTGCCTTCGGTATCGCCAACTTCAGCCAGTGGTGCTTCCGGTTCACCCAGGTGGTAAATCTGCTTGTAGAGTCTGCCGTTGCGACGCACCATGAGTTCCAGTTCATCCGACAAGGCATTGACCACCGATACGCCCACACCGTGCAAGCCGCCCGAAACCTTGTACGAGTTATCGTCGAACTTACCACCTGCGTGCAGCACAGTCATGATGACCTCGGCGGCAGAACGGCCTTCTTCCGGGTGGATGTCGACCGGGATACCACGCCCATCGTCCGACACTTTTACCGAGCCATCACTGAACAACTCCACCTTTACTTCTGAGCAGTAACCGGCGAGGGCTTCATCGATGGAGTTATCCACGACCTCGAACACCATGTGGTGCAGGCCAGTACCATCGTCGGTATCGCCGATATACATGCCGGGGCGTTTACGTACTGCTTCCAGCCCTTTGAGTACCTTGATATTCGATGAATCGTAGGTGTTGTTGTCAGTCATGTCTTATCCATTTTCATGTAGGCAAACGGTCTCACCGCAGGCTGGCTTTGCCTTGTTCCACGTGAAACACGCGGGCATCAGCGAACCTGTTACGTAGTGGCTCGTGGTGAGTGCCGGTAATAATCAACTGTTGTTGCGTCGTGCGTAAGGTATTGTACAACGCTTGCTGGTTTTGCTCATCCAGTTCCGAAGCAAGGTCGTCTATGGCGATTATACCGCGCTTTGCCGCATCATCGGCAGCGGCGTGGCTTTGCGCAAGTAACAGGGCAACCGCCAGCAGTTTCATCTGCCCGCGCGAAGCCACCCGCACTGCCGGAACGCCTTCCAGCAGAATGTGCAAATCAGCGCGATGGGCACCGTACAGGCTGAAACCCTGCTTGAGTTCCTGTTCCTCTTTTTGGCGGAAGAACTGCTGCAATCCCGCTATGTCTTCCGCATCGATATTGCCCGGAAAGCCGTTGCTGAGCTGCAAATGCGGAATTCCCAGATTCACCAGTAATCCATCACTGGCTTCCAGATCAACTTGCAGTGCCGCCAGTGCCTGAACCCTGTACCGGTACAATATTGGTTGCAGGGTAATCAGTTGCCCTGTCCAGTGGCCGAGGGCATAACGTTGTTTAGGATCGCGCAAGCAGGTATTGCGTTGCTTGAGTATACGCTGATAGTTGCGCCATGCCTGATTGAAATCAGCGAAACGGTAAAAGGCAATCCAGTCGAGGAAGGCGCGCCGCAGGGAAGGGCTACCCGTCACCAATTCCACCGAACCAGGGTGGATCAGGGTCAGGGGAATGTGGCTGCTGAGTTCCGCTTGTTGCTGTACGTCCGCGTGGTTGATGCGGATACGGGTTGTCTGGATGCCCTTGCTGACACCAAGCGGATAACTGCCACCAGCGACCCCATTTTCCACTTTGGCACTAACGGTCAGCTCGCTTTCACCACGTTGTATCAGTTCGGCAATGCGCGGCGTGCGAAATGAACGTCCACGTGAGAGGACAGCCAATGCTTCCAGCAGGCTGGATTTGCCGGAAGCATTGCCACCGTACAGGACATTGGCGTGTGCGGCCAGTTCCAGTTCTGTACTGGCAATAATACGGCAATGGTTAACCGTAAGCCTGCTTAACCACACGCGGGAATAGTCCGGTTACAGGCGAATCGGCATAATGACATTGCGTACTGTTTCATCTTCGGGATCAGTCGCCAGTGCGCTGCTTTCCGGCGAGTTGCAATGCAAACGTAAGGTATCGCCTGAAAGGTGGCTAACGGCATCCAGCAGGTAGGTTACGTTAAAGCCGATACTGAAATCGTTACCGGAATAGGCAATGTCCAGTTCATCTGTAGCCACTTCCTGTTCAGGGTTATGGGCTTGCACCTGTAACAGGTTTTCGCTTAAGGAAAGACGCACTCCCCGGAATTTCTCATTGGAAAGGATTGCCACGCGGTTAAGCATGTCCTTGAATGTCTTGCGGTCAATATCGATCTGGATCTGGCCACCACCCGGTACCGCAGCACGGTAGTCCGGGTAACGCCCGTCCACCAGTTTGGTGGTGAAACGCAGGTTGTCGAGCTGTACCCGCAAGTGGTTTTGACTGGCTTGAACCAAGACTGGCACCTGTGAATCAGAACGCAACAGACGGGAAAGTTCCAACACACCCTTGCGTGGAATGATCAATTGGCGTGGTTCAGTCACACCGTTGATTGCGTCATTATGGAAACACAAGGCAAGCCGGTGACCGTCCGTTGAAACCGTGCGGACTCCATCGGGATTCACTTCCAGCAACATGCCATTGAGATAGTAACGCACATCCTGGTTAGCCATGGCGAAAGCCGTGCTATCAAGCAAATGTTTCAACTGGTTTTCGGGCAATTCAAAGGAATGCATTTCACCAATGTCTTCCAGATCAGGGAATTCGCTGGCGGGCAGGGTAGCAAGTTCAAAACGGCTCCGTCCTGAAGTAACCCGTGCACGGTTGTCTTCCTGAACCTCAAGATTAACGATGCTTTCAGCAGGCAGGGATTTGCAGATATCGGCCAGCTTGCGGGCAGGCAGGGTAATGCTGCCATCAGCACCATCCATGATCGGCGAATGGGTGGAAATTTCGAGTTCCAGATCAGTCCCTCGCCAGAAAGACTGTGTGCCTTCAATGCGTAGCAGGACATTTTCCAGAATAGGGGCTGTATGACGTTTCTCAATCGCTCCCAGGGTGGCTTGCAGGGATTCGAGCAAATGTTCGCGGGTTTGGGTCAGTTTCATGCTTCTAATATCTATCTTGTATATTTAAAACAGTAGTAATAGTAAAGGGAAGTCCTGTTTGTGGATACTTTCTTTATCTGCCTGATTTACAAGGTTGCCAGGGGTCTATTCTGTAAGGATAAACCTGTGGCTTTACCCACTGCCAGCCTGTCGGCAACCTGTGGGTAAAATTATCCACAGGCGTTATCCACAGGTTGTTCAATGGGTTGCTCTGTTACTTGTCCTCAGTTTGTTAAGGTGCGCAGCAGAATGCGGTACTCCTCATCCAGTTTCGGTGTTGATTCGCGTAGTTCTGCTACCTTGCGGCAGGCATGCAACACCGTGGTATGGTCACGCCCACCGAATTCTTCACCAATTTCCGGCAGGCTGTGGTTGGTCAGTTCCTTGGCCAGCGTCATGGCAATCTGCCGAGGCCGTGCCAGCGAACGGGTGCGGCTTTTGGAATCCAGATCATTCACCCGTATGTTGTAATACTGGGCGACCACTTTCTTGATGTTGCCCATGGAGACCATTTTGTCCTGGCTGGCCAGTTGGTCGCGTAGTGCTTCCTGCACGAAATCCATGGTCACGTGGCTGATGCACTTGAGCCGCATGCTGGCAATAACCCGTTGCAATGCGCCTTCCAGGTCGCGGATGTTGGAATGGAAGCGTTTGCCGATAAAGAAACTGACATCGTTGGGCAGCAGCAAACCCGCGTCTTCAGCCTTCTTGCGCAGGATGGCGACCCTGGTTTCAAGGTCGGGGGATTCGATCTGTACCGTCAACCCCCAGTTGAATCGGGTCTTGAGGCGGTCTTCGATGCCGTCCAGATCCTTGGGGAATTTGTCGCTGGCGAGAATGATGCGTTTCTGGCCTTCCAGCAGGGCGTTGAAGGTATGGAAGAATTCTTCCATGGAACGGTCCTTGCCAGCAAAGAACTGTATGTCATCAATCAACAGGGCATCGACGCTGCGGTAGTGCAGCTTGAATTCTTCCATGCGTGAATTGCGGATGGCGGCGATCATGTCGTTGACGAAACGTTCTGCGTATACATAAATCACGCGCGCATTCGGGTTGCGCTCCAGTATGCGGTTGCCAATGGCATGCATCAGGTGGGTTTTGCCCAAACCTACCCCGCCGTAAATGAACAGTGGGTTGTAGGAGGTATCCGGCTGGTCGCCAACCTGTTGCGCCGCTGCACATGCCAACTGGTTGGATTTGCCTTCCACGAAATTGTCAAAGGTCATGCGCGGGTTGAGTGCATTGGCAAAGCGCTCGCTGACCGGAGCTGGCATGTGTGTGCCTGGCGGTGGAGAACCATTGTGGCCCCGGTATCCGTTGTGTTCTTGTAAAACGGGATGGCGCAGTGTTTCGGGCCGTACCGGTATGGGGGGCTGAGGTGCCGGGGTGGAGGAGCCAACCTGCAACAGGACATTAAATTCATTATCGCCACTGAGAATGCGCGCATGAAATACAATGCGTGTCAGGTAGTTTTCATGCACCTGTTGTAAAACAATGGTGTTGGGTGCGAGCAAGTACATGGCGTTACGTTTTTCGACTGCGTGCAGGGAGCGTAGCCATGTACTGATTTCATGGGCAGGTACTTCCTGTTCCAATTGTTGTAAACATTGTTGCCAGAGCATAGAAAGGCGGTTCCAAGGTAGTTGAAACGGGTGGATAGGGTGTGTTGGAACCCTCAATTATAGACGCCCGCAGGAGTTATCCACAAGCGCAAGCTAGCGTCGCTACTTGATCACGGTATTGACAAAACAGGTGCAATCCCTTAATGTGCCTCACCTTTTTGGCCTCCTGCGAACACAAAACTTTTTTGCGGCAGGCCGATGAACGATTTAATAGATTATTTGGTGATTTGTCATGAAAAGAACCTTTCAACCGAGCAAGCTGCACCGTGCCCGTACCCACGGTTTCCGCGCCCGTATGGCGACTGCGGATGGCCGTAAAATCCTGAGCGCCCGTCGTGCCAAGGGTCGTGCCCGCCTGATCCCGTAAATTGGTATCAAAGCAGGCCAGCAGGGAGTGACCGGCTTCCCGCGTCATGTGCGTCTGACCCGCCCGGCTGAATTCCAGCGGGTTTTCCAACACGGCAGGCGTTGCTATGAAGGCGGGCTGACCGCCCGTGCTGCCTTGAATGAGGCAGGCTATCCCCGCTTGGGAATGGCCATTGCCAAAAAAGCGCTGCGCCGTGCGCATGACCGCAACCGCATTCGCCGTCTGGTTCGCGAAAGCTTTCGCTTACATCAGGTTTCCCTCCCCGCTGTCGACATCGTTATCATGTGCCGGTCTGATGTCCTCAATATGAGCAATGCCGAACTTTTCCAGCAACTGGAAGGTTTATGGTTGCGCTTGCACAAGCTATACTCTGCCGGTCTGGGCAAACCCGCTGGGACTGCCCTACCCTAATCGCCAATAACCGGATTGCATTACCCATGGATTCGCAACGTCCTTTCCTGTACCTCACCCTGTTATTCATGTTGTTCCTGATCTGGACGACCTGGCAGCAGGATCATGCACCCAAACCCCCTGTTACTGCTGCCAGCACTGTTAGTGCACCTACTAATGGCGACAGTTCGGCGCAGGATGTTCCTGTACAGGGCAATGCCCCTGCCGTACCGGGGCAACAAGCAGCACCTCCCGCCGAAAATGGTGTGGCCGGGCAAACGGTAACGGTGCGTACCGATACGCTGGTATTGCGCATTAATACCCGTGGTGGTGAAATCCTGGAAACAGACTTGCCGACTTACCCGGTCAGTCTTGATACCCCGGACAAGCCGGTGAAGATTCTCGACCTGAACGGGCGCAATTACGTCGCACAATCCGGTTTGCAACATCAGGTGGTGGAAGGTGTGGATGCCAAGGCGCTTGCCCCAGACCATCTGGCAACCTATGCTGCTGCGCAAAATGAATACACTTTGGCTGACGGGCAGGATGAACTGGTCGTGCCGCTCACCTGGCAAAGTGCCAACGGTGTCATGGTCACCAAACGTTTTGTGTTCAAGCGTGGCAGTTTCCTGGTGAATGTCGAACACGAAGTCAACAACCAGTCCACCAGCATCTGGAGTGGCACGGAATACCGCCAGCTTAAGCATGGCTATGCAGAAAACGCTGGCAGCTTGTTGAGTGGGGTGCAAGCCTATGTTGGTGGTGCTTACTACCATGACGGCAAATACACCAAACTGTCATTCTCTGATCTGGATGACAAGCAGGTCAATGAAACGGTCAACGGTGGCTGGGTGGCGATGCAGGAACACTATTTCCTGAGTGCGTGGATTCCGCAACAAGAGCAGGAAACCCAGTACTACAGCATGGTGACCCAGAACCAGGGCGTGAAAGGCTATGTATTGGGGATGCGCAGTGTCGCCCAGCAGGTAGCACCAGGGGCAACAGGTATCTTCAAGAGCGGTTTCTACGTAGGCCCCAAAGATCAGGATACGCTGGAAAAGATTGCCACTGGCCTCGACCTGACAGTGGATTATGGCATTTTTGCCTTCATCTCCAAGCCGATTTTCTGGCTGATGCAGATGATCCATAACGTGGTGGGTAACTGGGGCTGGACGATCATTTTCCTTACCATCCTGATCAAGCTGGCATTCTTCTACCCCTCGGCGATGAGTTACAAGTCGATGGCGAAAATGAAAGCGGTTTCGCCCAAGCTCAAAGACATCAATGAGCGTTACGCCGATGACCCGCAAGGCAAGCAGAAGGCGATGATGGAGATTTACCGCAAGGAAAAGATCAACCCGTTGGGTGGTTGCTTGCCGATCCTGATCCAGATTCCGGTATTCATGGGCTTGTACTGGGTGTTGCTGGAAAGCGTGGAATTGCGCCAAGCTCCATGGTTGTTGTGGTACAAAGACTTGTCCATCATGGATCCGTACTACGTGCTGCCACTGATCATGGGTGGGTCGATGTTCCTGCAACAAAAGCTCAACCCGCCGCAGGTTGACCCGATGCAGCAGAAAATCTTCCAGTTCATGCCGATCATTTTCACCGTGATGTTCCTGTTCTTCCCGGCTGGTCTGGTGCTGTACTGGGTGGTCAACAACATCCTGTCGATGGCCCAGCAGTGGTACATCAACAAGAAAATCGTGGGTCATGCATGATTTACCCCCCATCCCGGCCTTCCCCCGCAAGGGGGGAAGGTGCAAGAATGTTTCATGTGGAACAATCCTGATACCATCGCAGCTGTGGCTACCCCGCCGGGGCGCGGTGGGGTCGGGATTATCCGTATCTCCGGCACGCTGGTTGCCGCGCTTGCCGACAGTATTCTCGGTTCCCTGCCAGCTCCGCGTAAAGCTTCCCACCGTTTGTTCCGTGCCGCTGATGGTTCACCGCTGGATGATGGCATCGCGTTGTATTTCCCTGCCCCGCATTCCTTTACCGGCGAAGATGTGCTGGAACTGCAAGGTCATGGCGGCACCGTGGTGCTCGACATGCTGCTCAAGCGTTGTGTGGAACTGGGTGCAAGGTTGGCGCGACCGGGGGAATTTTCCGAACGCGCATTCCTCAATGACAAGCTGGATCTGGCGCAGGCAGAAGCTATTGCTGACCTGATTGATTCGGGATCGGAACAGGCAGCAAGATCGGCCTTGCGTTCCCTGCAAGGCGAGTTTTCCACCGAGGTCAATACCTTGCTGACAGTGCTGATTGAACTGCGTGTTTATGTGGAAGCGTCACTGGATTTCCCTGATGAGGAAATCGACTTCCTCGCCGACAACGAAGTTACCCGGCGACTGGATAGTATCAAGCAGCAACTGCATAAGATTTTCCAGAAAGCCCGTCAGGGCAGCCTGTTGCGTGACGGGATGCATTTGGTGATCGTTGGCAGGCCAAATGCAGGCAAATCCAGTCTGCTGAATGCGCTGGCCGGGCAGGAAACCGCCATTGTTACCGAGATAGCCGGTACTACCCGTGACGTATTGCGCGAACATATTAATCTGGATGGAATGCCGCTGCATATCGTCGATACTGCCGGTCTACGCGACAGCGATGACCCGGTGGAAAAGATCGGTATTGAACGCGCCTGGTTGGAAGTGGAAAAAGCCGACCTGATTCTGTTGCTGGTCGACGATACCCGGCACGACGAGCCGGAAAATGCCGCCATACTGGCACGCCTTCCCCCGCGCTTGCCGCGTATTACCGTGCACAACAAAATTGACCTTAGTGGCAAGCCTTGCGGCAAACAGGGGGAACATATCTATATTTCCGCCAAACATGCGCAGGGAATTGAGGAACTGCGGGCGGAACTCAAAACCCGCATGGGTTATCAGGGTGAAGCGGAAGACACCTTTATCGCCCGTCGCCGTCATTTACAGGCGCTGGAAGCAACCCAGGTGGCTGTCGAACGTGCCGAATTCCAGCTACGTGAATTCAACGCAGGCGAACTGATGGCGGAGGAATTGCGTACTGCGCAGGAAGCCCTGGGGCAGATCACCGGCAGGTTTACCCCGGATGATTTGCTGGGGGAAATCTTCAGTTCCTTCTGCATCGGCAAGTAGCTCGTCTCCGGACTCAGAACGCTACCATTAGCGGTGAATCCGTTATCTCCCACTGCCCTTTCGCTACATTTTCCCCGCTCACACTGTTGAACAGCAGATAGCTGTACTTGCTGTAATGCGGCAGCTTGGCCAGCATCCTGTCCAGCCCGTCAGGGGAAGACGCATCCAGCAGCACCATGTTTTGTTTCCCCGCCCGCAAGGCCAGAGCCAAGGTATGCAAGCCGCAGGTGTAATTGACGCTGTTGAGCGTATAGGCAGCATCGGTCAGGCGGAACGGCTCTTGTGCACGCTCAAGCAGACCTTGCAGGGCGGCGTTGTCAGCACCCAGCAGGATGGCTGTACCGGTATCGGGTAAAGGCTCGTCGTCGTACTGTACGCGCAGGTTTTTGTCATGGGCTTTCAGCTCATCCAGCCAGCTTTCCCACGCTACCTGCATGGCTTCATCGGTCTGGCGCGACAGCACATAGGTCTTTGCCTCGCTGCCGTACAGCACACCGATGGAGGCAGGCAGTTCCGCCGCATCCGGCAGCCGGAACAGGTCGAAATCAGGGTCGACTGCCAACCGTTCCGGTTTGGCGGACAATGGCAGGGTGAAGGTTTGTTCGGTTTGCGCCATGTGCAGGGTTTCTGCTTGCGCCTCGGTCTGGCCGGAAAGCTTTATGCGCAGCGGAATATTCAGCGGGAAAGCCTCCCCCGTCTGTGTCTGGCGCAGGGTCAGTTGCAGTTGGTAGCCGGAACCTGCTTGCTGGAGTGAATGCTTGCTGATGGCGAGTTGCGGCGCACCGGTGCTTTCCAGCCAGTGTTGGCGGAAAGCCTTGTCTGCCTGCAAGGCATCCAGCAGCTTGCCGAAAGTGGCTGGCTGGAACAGGTTTTGCTGATAGAACTTCCGCAGCCCGGTGTAAAATTTCTCATCCCCCAGTTGCTGGTGCAGCATGTGGAAAAGCATCAGTGACTTGCCGTAGCCAATAGCCTGGGTAGCTTCGTCGTGGCGGCTGCGAAAATCCTGCAACGGAAAATCATCATGCGCGCCGACAAAGGTGGCATATTTTTGCAGGGTGCTGCGGCGGTATTCCGCGCCTTCCCCGCTTTGCTGCTTGATGCGTTGATCGGCCAGATAGGCAGTCAGCCCTTCCGACCAGTTACCCTGACTGGCATCGACGTAAACGCCGTTGCCCCACCAGTTGTGCAGGATTTCGTGCGGAAAGGACGAATGCAGGATGAACGGCAGGCGCATCACCCGTGATCCGAGCAGGGTGAATGAGGGCATTCCCCAGCCTGTTTCCCAGAAGCTTTCCACCGTGGCAAATTTGGTGTAGGGGTATACGCCCAGCAGATTGGAATATTCATCCAGATAGTGCTGGGTGGCTTGCAGGTAACGCTGGGCAAGTGCGTCATCGGCTTGCTGCAAATACACACGGGCTTCAGCATGTTTGCCCGGCTGTTTGTAGACGTGGAATTTGCCTGCCAACAGATAAATGGCGTCCTGTGGATGGGTTTCGTGCCAGCCATCGGGTGTTTCTTCTCCTTGGCTGAGGCTGACCCAACCATCCGGCAGCTCAAGATGCAAGGTGAAGGTATGCAGGGCATTATTTATCTGCGCGTACCATTGGCTACTGCTGTCCAGATAGATGCCGCGTTGGCTGAGCATGAGGCAATTCTGTACCAGCCAGGCGCAATCGGCTGTAGACGCAAGCTTACCTCGATATTTGAGGGTGATTTCCCCTTGTGCAGCGGGAAGTGGAATACTATAACTGCCTGTTTCCTTGCCGGTATCGAAGAGAATATCAGGATTCAGCTGGAATGCCGGATTAAGCGTAAAGACGAACCTGCTGTCGCGGCGCAGGCTGGCAGGTATAGTCAGGGTATCTTCCACCTCAAGTTCACCAGTCTGGATATCAGGTGATACCCGCAGAACATGATGCAATACGGGCAGGCTGTCTGCCATCACAGTTGGCGGCAGGAACAAAACAATCAGGACAAGAACATGTTTCAGAATATGCATGGATGGTTTTCCAGGGTTATCAGTCATCGTCTCGCGGGCATTGTTTGTGCCCTGCTTGGGCTGATGCCGGTATCCACCAGCGCTGTGACAGTCAATCACCAGACGCTGGCGGAAGCATTGGCCTATGTTGCCGAGCATCCACCGCAGGGCGTCAATCAGGACAAGCATTTGCCATTTCCCGCACTGATCGATGCGCTGGATCAGAACCGGGTGGTATTTGTCGGTGAAGTGCATGACCGTTACGACCATCATCTGAACCAGCTTGCGCTGTTGCAGGCATTACACCAGAGAAACCGCAATATTGCGATTGGTGTGGAATGGTTCCAGCAACCTTTCCAGCCAGTCATCAACGATTTTCTGGCGGGAAAAATCAGTGAGGCGGAACTGCTGAAACGCAGCGAATACTACGACCGCTGGCGTTATGATTACCGTTTGCTGCGCCCGATCATGGAATACGCCAAGGCAAACCATCTGCCCGTGATTGCCCTCAATGCACCGCTGGAACTGACCCGCAAGGTATCGGGCGGCGGGCTTGAATCCCTGAGTGCGGGTGAGCGGGCACAATTACCTGCCAGAATTACACCGCCTGACATCAGTTACCGTGAGCGGCTGCAAAAGATTTTTGCGGAACATTCCCGTGATGACAAGGAGTTCGACAACTTCATGCTGGTGCAGCGTATCTGGGATGAAACCATGGCAGGCAACATCGTGCGCTATTTGCAACTACACCCGCAGCATCGCATGGTGGTGTTTTCCGGCTCGGGTCATATCAGTTACCGCTCAGGCATTCCGCAGGATGTGAAAAGGCAGATGCCCGGCATCCGTCTGGCGACAGTGACCAGCAGTGACCCACAAGAAGTGGAGCCGGGTGTAGTGGATTATTTCATCCTGAGCAAAATGCTGGAGTTGCCGCGTTCCGGCAAACTGGGTGTGTGGTTGAAATCAGCCAGTAATGGTATCCATATCGGTGAGATGCAGGATGGCAGTGCAGCAAAAAAAGCCGGTCTGCAAAGCGGTGACCGGATTGCCAGTCTCAATGAAAAGGCAGTTGGCGGCCTGGCTGACCTGATGCTGGCGCTGGCTAGCCACAAGCCGGGTGAAAAGGTCAGTGTGGCAATAGAGCGCAGCGGGATAAAAGGTTTACAAACCTTCAGCGTCATCTTGCAGTAGGTTCCTGCTCAGGTTTTTAGTGGCAGCGGCAGTTGTTCCGGCAGGTGTGGGTCTTCGAACTGCACCCCTACTCCCAATAGTCGCACCGGGCGTTGACCACGTTCCCAGGCTTGTGCGCATAGCTGGTAATACAGCTTGCGTTCCAGCCCGCTGGCGGGGATCTGCACAGTGGTGGTGACGAAATCATGAAAACGCAGTTTGACGAACAGTGCCTTGGGCAGCAGGCGCTGGTGTTCGCGGGCGCGTTCCAGCCGTTTGAGCAGCTCGGTGTATAGGGCAGGAATTTCCAGCAAACAAGCTTCCAGCGTCGGCAGATCCTGGGCGAAGGTGTCTTCTACGCTGAGGGATTTGCGTACCCGCGAAGTGTTTACCGGGCGTTCGTCAATGCCCCTGCACAAGCGGTAGAGGCTGGTACCAAAACTGCCGAATTCAAATTCCAGCTCGGCCAATGGCAGGCGCTGCAACTGGCCGCAGCTCTGGATGCCGAGCTTTTCCATGTGCAAGGCTGTCACCTTGCCTACGCCGGGAACGCGCCTGACTGGCAAATCCAGCATAAAGGCATCCACATCTTGCGGGCGTATGACGAACAGGCCATCCGGTTTCTTCCAGTCGCTTGCCACTTTGGCCAGAAACTTGTTGGGTGCGACCCCGGCAGATGCCGTCAACCGCTGGGATTCGGCAATACGGCGGCGGATTTCTTCCGCCATACGGGTCGCGCTGCCCCGGAAGTGGCCTGCTTCCGAGACATCCAGAAAGGCTTCATCCAGTGACAGCGGTTCGACCAGATCAGTGTAGTCTTCGAATATGGCGCGGATTTCCGTTGATGCCTGTTTGTAAAGCGGCATGTTGACGGGCAAGACCAGCAAATCCGGGCACAAGCGTTTCGCCAGTCCCATCGGCATGGCGGAATGTACCCCGAATTTGCGTGCTTCATAGGAACAGGTTGCAACCACGCCGCGACCTGCGGCTGAACCCCCTACTGCGACAGGTTTGCCACGTAACAGAGGATTTTCGCGCACTTCAATGGCGGCGAAAAAACAGTCCATATCAACGTGGATAATCTTGCGTGTCATGCCCACATCATAGCAGCTTGTAATTTATCCCTGATTATTTGAACGTATTTGTACTATATAGCGACTTACTGTGAATATTGCATGGTGTGAAATACGCTTGACTGACTAACGAATGAGGCAAATATGTCTGGGGAAAATCTGGCAGTTTATCTGGAAGAGAAATTAAAGGAATTGGGCCTTTCCAAGTCGGAGGCTGCCCGGCGGGCAGATATTTCCCGTCAGACCTGGTACAGGCTGGAAGGTGCTGAAGCAGCAGATACAAAACTTTCTACAATTGTGCAGATTGCCGGTGCGCTGGAAACACACCCCATGACACTTTTGCAGGTTTATTTCGAAAATGGCAAGAGAGCCTGACGCTAACGCCAGGCGCTGTTTTGCGCTAGCCGATCCGGCGTTGTAGCAGGTTTTCTTCGGTTGGCATTTCCACTTCACGGACGGGTCGTTCAGCATTGACCTGTTTGTTGGCGCGGTGTTTCTGATAATCCACAAACACGGAAGTGAAGTCCAGCGACCATGCTGGGCGTGCGCTGGGTTTGCGCATTTCTACCAGTCTGGCAGGTTGCAGGTCGGCCATCACCAGCATTTCGGTGTTGGGCGTGCCTTCCCTGATCACACCTTCATGCGAATAGGCAAAGTCACAGGCGCTTAGCATGGCGTTCTGCGCATACTGGCTGCCCATGCCGGACACATTCGGCAGATGGCCGATGTTGCCACACAATACACTGTATACATCGTTTTCCAGCACACGCGCCTGTGCTGCATGACGGATGCGCAGGTATTGTTCCCGCAGGGTGGTGTTGAACGGGGTAAACAGGATGGTTGCACCCTGATCCACCAGTCTTCTCGCCAGTTCAGGGCTTTCCACATCCTGCCCGATCAAAATGCCGACAGTCCCGCAATCGGTCTCGATGGCGTGGGCAAAGTTGCCGGAACAGGTGCTCCAGGTTTTGCTTTCATGCGCCGGAATCAGGATTTTGGACTGACGGTGTAACTTGCCGTCACGCAGGGCGATCAGACAGGTGTTTTCCACTTGCCCATTAGGTCTGCTGACCAGGTGTGAGCCGCCGATAATGTTGATGCCGTGCTGTAACGCCAGACTGCGCAGGCGTTTCTCAATCTTGAAGGTATACTGATTGAGGATGCCGACTGCTTCGGTAGCCGTCAGCTTGCGGTGTTGCAAGCTGAGTAATTGCAGGGTGAATAGTTCAGGGAATACGATAAAATCAGCATCCTGATCCGCTGCGACTTCTGCCCAGTGCCCAATCTGGTTAATGAAGTCGTCGAAAGAATCAACCCGACATTGCATGAACTGCACGCTGGCAACACGCACGTTATCGGGCAAATGAGAGGAGTTTGCGCCACTCATACTTGTCCCCCAAGTTGGTTGTTTGATGACAATACTCAGTAGTGATACTCACATATTGTTGTGGTAAATATAAGACAAAGTTTTTTAGTGCCTATAAGCAAAATTACTATACCGTTTGTCGGTTTTTTCTTTGGAGAATCAAATGAAAGCAGAGTTTTGGCATGAACGCTGGGAACAGAACCAGATCGGCTTCCACCAGGACGAATTCAACAATCACTTGCAGGCTTTCTGGGACAAACTGTCCGTCGTTGCCGGTAGCCGAATCTTTGTACCGTTGTGTGGCAAAAGCCGCGATATGTTGTGGCTGCGCGCGCAAGGCTTGCTAGTGACTGGCGTGGAACTCAGCCCAATTGCGGTGCGTGATTTTTTCTCAGAAAATAATCTTGAGGTAGTTATTACGCAACAAGGCAAACTAGAGCGTTGGGAAAGCGATGGCCTGGCCATCCTGGTGGGGGATTTTTTTGATATGACGGCAGCAGACGTGGCGGATTGTGCGGGGGTGTTTGACCGTGCTTCCCTGATCGCCCTGCCCCCTGAAATGCGGCCCCGTTACGCGGAGCATTTCCAGACGATTTTACCTTCCCATATCCAGACCCTGTTGGTGACGCTGGAATACGCTCAGGCGGAAATGAAGGGGCCGCCGTTTTCGGTCAGTGAGGAGGAGGTGCGTGGTTACTATGAGAACACTTTCGCCGTGGAACGCCTGTTTGCGGCCAGTGTGCTGGATGAGAATCCCGGTTTCCGCCAGCGCGGGCTGACCCGGCTGGACGAAAAAGTCTACAAACTCAGTTGACTGCTGCTTGCTGGTATTCGGCACGTACCTGTTCAACCCGGTGTTGCAACTTGTCGATGAATTCGGCCAGTTTCTGGCGTTTGGCAGGGTCTTGCACCTTGTCCATCAGTTTGTTGGCTTCAGCGAAATCAGTGATCATGGCGTAACCTGAGGCCAGTTGCACCAAGGCGCTGGAACGTGGCTCGACACTTTCCGGCAGGCTTTCGCTCAGTTTGCCTGCTGTTTCCAGTATCTGGCGTGCTGCAATCTGGTTGCCGAACAATGATTGTTCGTTGGCCAGCCGGGTCAGCAAGCTGATCTGCTCTGGCAGTTGTGGCAGCGTTTCGGCTTTTTCCATGGCCTGTTGCAGGCTGTTGCCAGCCTCTTCCCAGGCATCCTGCAACAAATGGGTTTTGCTGATGCAGCCGAGAATCAGGGCCTGCTGGCTGATGTCCTGGGTTTTATCCAGTTCCTGCGGGATGCGGGCAATGGTTTCCTGAGCCTTGTCTGGCTTGTTGTTCTGGAGTTGCCATTCCACTATGTCGAGTAACAGCAAAGCGCGTTGGTAGGGTTCCTCAGCCTTGTCGATGATCATGTCAGTCAGGTCGGATTCATCCAGTTTGAGAAGTTGCTGGATGCGGCGGCGGTTTTCGGCATGTACGTCAGGGAAAACCTGCAAGCGCGGTGGCGTCAGTTTTTCTTCTTCCATGGCGATAATGGCGCTACTGGATGCTTCTTCCTTGACCTTTGCTTCGGTGACTTCAGCAGGCGTTTCAGGCTGCTGGCTGTCAGCCTTCAGCGCTTCGGTCATTTGCGCCTGGCGTTCTTCCGTTTTTGGTTCCGGCTTGTTTTCAGGAGGGGCAGCAGGGGGCATAGGTGATACAGTCTCAGCGATGGCTTCTTCCGGATTACCGGTTGGCTCTGCTGCGCCCGAGGCGGGTATTTTTTCGAGCATGTCAGTCATGTCCCCGGCTCTCTCCGTGGCGGCTGCCATGGTTTTGGCCATGGCTTCCTTCTGCTGTTCTTCCTTGGCCTGTTGTTGTTCTGCTGCCTGTTTTTCCTGTTGGGCAATTTCTTCAGGGGTGGGCTGGTTAAGATAGTAAACCGTGCCGAAGCTGATGCTGAGGGCGGCTACGACGGCTGCGATCTTGATGCCGATATTGTCAGGCTTTTCCGCCAGACCAAGGCGGCGACGGGCTTCTGCCTGTAACAGGGCTTCTTCTTCCTGCTTGGCGCGTTCCAGAACTTCACGGATGCGTTTGGCCCGGTCATTTTCATGCCGATGGCGCTCAGCATCCATAACCTGTTCCAGTTTCTGCTTTTGGAGATAGCGCTCGCCGACGATGCCACAGACTTCGCAGGATTCCAGACGCCCGTTCTGCTGCTTGCGTTTGGCCTGTTTGTGGCCACAGGCCGGGCAGGTATAAATGGCGGCTTCCACCCCGGTTTCTTCCATTTCCTTGGGGATGAGTTGCAAGGTGGGGCGGATGTCGCAATCGACTGCCAGTGTGGCGAGTTTCTTACGTATTTCCTGCGCTGCTTCGAAGGTGATGCCGTCACGGATGGATACCATGCCGTTGTTGAACAGCAAGGCGTCTGAAAGCTTGAATTCCAGATAAGGGCTGTTGTCATCCAGTAGGTTAAGGATGTCTTTTACCAGTATTTCCACCGGTTTGTGGGAATCGTGCCCGAGTACAACGAGATCAAACAGTTGTTCTGAATCTGCCATGGCTTTAGTCCATATTTTATTATTCTGCCTGCGTGAGGCGCTATTGGGGAAAAGCCTATAGTCTGCTGTCTGCAATGTAAATATATGGCAGATAAACGCAATCACGGCTTAACTGGTTACGGGGGCAGACGCTACCGGTGTTTTGCGGTAGGATTCAGGCTTCACAACCAAGGATTGAACGATGCTGCTGATCCCCGCCATTGATTTGAAAGACGGCCAATGTGTGCGTTTGCGCCAGGGTCGCATGGAAGATACTACCGTATTCGCCAATAACCCTGTCGACATGGCGCAACGCTGGGTCGAAGCGGGCGCGCGCCGCCTGCATCTGGTCGACCTGAATGGTGCATTTGAGGGCAAGCCGGTCAATGGCGAAGTAGTCCGTGCTGTGGCTGCCAGCTTCCCGGATGTACCCGTGCAAATTGGCGGCGGCATCCGTGATGCTGCGACTGTGGCGGCTTATCTGGAGGCGGGGGTGCAATACTGCATCATTGGCACCAAGGCCGTGCAGGAACCGCAATTCGTCATTGATCTGTGCGAACAGTTCCCCGGCCACATCATTGTTGGTATCGATGCCAAAAACGGTATGGTGGCGACGGATGGCTGGGCGGAAGTTTCCTCCGTTTCCGCCGTAGAACTGGCAAAACAGTTTGAACAGGCAGGCGTCAGTGCCATTGTCTACACCGACATTTCCCGCGACGGCATGATGAAGGGTGTAAATGTGGAAGAAACCGCGCATCTGGCGGCCAGCATTTCCATTCCAGTGGTCGCATCTGGTGGCATCACCAACATGGATGACATTACAGCGTTGTGTGCGGTGGAAGACAAGGGCATCATGGGCGCGATTCTTGGCCGTTCGATCTACGAAGGTACGATTGATCTGGCGGAAGCGCAGCAATATGTGGATTCGGTGAAATAACATGGGCCTAGCCAAACGCATCATCCCCTGCCTCGACGTGGACAATGGCCGCGTGGTCAAAGGCGTGAATTTCGTCGACATCCGTGACGCGGGCGATCCGGTAGAAATCGCCGCCCGCTACAACCGTGAAGGCGCGGATGAAATCACCTTCCTCGACATCACTGCCAGTTCCGACAACCGCGACACCATCGTGCATGTGGTGGAAGCAGTCGCCTCGCAGGTGTTCATTCCCCTCACGGTTGGTGGTGGCATCCGCAAGCCGGAAGACGTGCGCCGCATGCTCAACGCCGGGGCCGACAAGGTAGGCATCAACACCGCTGCTGTATTCAACCCGGAACTGGTGCGCGAATGCACTGATTACTTCGGTTCGCAATGCATCGTGGTCGCCATTGACGCCAAGCGCGTCAATGAACCGGGCGAACCTGACCGCTGGGAAGTGTTTACCCACGGCGGACGCAAGCGCACCGGTATTGATGCCGTTGAATGGGCAGAGAAAATGGCCGCATACGGCGCGGGCGAACTGCTGGTTACCAGCATGGATCGTGACGGTACCAAGATTGGCTTCGACCTTGGCCTGACCAGGGCGATTACTGACCGGGTAAACATTCCGCTGATTGCCTCCGGTGGCGTGGGTAACCTGCAACATCTGGCAGATGGTGTGCTCAAAGGCGGTGCGGATGCGGTGTTGGCAGCCAGTATTTTCCACTTTGGCGAATACACCGTTGGCGAAGCCAAGCAGTACATGGCGGCACAAGGTATTGAAATGAGGTTGTAATGGCGGCCCCGTCACTGTTACAACAGTCGTTAACTGTTCTTATACAACTTCTTCTATATAATGCCGCATCATGATCAACGATAACGTACTCGCACAACTGGCCGCTGTGTTGGAAGAGCGTAAACAGGCCACGCCGGATGCCTCCTATGTGGCGAAGCTTTACCACAAGGGGCTGGATGCCATCCTGAAAAAGGTGGGCGAAGAAGCCACCGAAGTCGTGATGGCGGCAAAAGACGGTAAAAAAGACAAGATTGTGTATGAAGTCGCGGATTTGTGGTTTCATACTATGGTATTGCTGGCTCAGCAAGGGTTGCATCCACAAGATGTGCTCGCTGAGCTGGCACGCCGCAACGGTATTTCCGGTCTGGTGGAAAAAGCCAGCCGTCAAGACAACTGAGGAGAGACGAAATGGGTTTAGGTGGTATCAGCCCCTGGTCATTATTACTGATTCTGGTCATCATTTTGTTGCTGTTCGGCACCAAGCGCCTGCGCAACATGGGTAGTGATCTGGGTGAAACCTTCAAGAACTTCAAAAAGTCCATGAAGGATGGAGAGGATGATGTATCGCAGGATCAGGTGACCCATAAGGATAGTGGGCGTGTGATCGACTCGGAAGCGAAGGAAAAAGACAAGGTTTGACACCTTACTGACAGGTACGAACCATGTTTGAATCCAGTTTCCTCGAAATGCTGCTGGTAGGCGTTATCGCCCTGCTGGTAATCGGCCCCGAGCGTTTGCCGGGACTGGCGCGTAAGGCTGGCCGTCTGGTCGGCAAGGCACGCGCCTTCATTGCCACCACCCGCGCTGATATTGAGCGCGAGTTACGCACAGAGGAAATGCGCAGCATGTTGCACAAGCAGGAAGAGGAAATCCGCGAACTGCGCAATATGATGCAGAAAAACACCGACGACGTTCGCCATTCCATCGAAGACGCCACAACCCCGGTAAACGATGAGCAAAAACGCTAACAAACCTTCCGCCGCAGACGGTGAGGAACTCGGCTTCCTTGCGCACCTGATTGAGTTGCGCGACCGCCTGCTGCGCATGGTGATGGCGATTGGTATTGTGTTCCTGATCCTGACGCCGTTTGCGCAGGATCTTTATAACCTGCTATCTGATCCGCTGGTGCGGCAACTGCCAGAAGGCCAGAAGCTGATTGCAGTGGGGGTGGCTTCGCCGTTTTTCATCCCCTACAAGCTTGCCTTGATGGTCGCCTTTGTGCTGGCCTTGCCGTATGTGCTATATCAGGTTTGGGGGTTTATTGCGCCGGGTCTTTACCAGCATGAAAAGAAACTGGTGACGCCGCTGCTGGTGTCCAGTGTTGCGCTGTTTTATCTGGGCATGGCGTTTGCCTACTTTGTCGTGCTGCCGATGATTTTCAGCATCCTGCCCGGTTTTGCCCCAAGCAACGTCAACGTGACGCCAGATATTGCCGAATATCTCAATTTCGTCATGATGATGTTCATGGCTTTTGGTATCGGCTTTGAAATGCCGGTAGCCACCATCCTGCTGATCAGTACCGGTATCGCCAGTCGTGAAGCACTGGAAAAATCCCGCCCCTATGTCGTCGTCATTGCTTTTATTATTGGTATGTTCCTGACCCCGCCAGACGTGCTGTCGCAAGTCATGCTGGCGGTGCCAATGTGGCTGCTGTTTGAAGTTGGTTTGCTGGCCAGTCGCCTGTTCGACAAGCAGATCAAAACAGCCAGTGAGGCAAAGGAAGCGCGCGAAATGGCGGAATACCCGCGTGAAATCAGGCCGCCAGCCGACCCTGCCAATACGGCTTCCACCGCCACTGCTGCTGGAGCTGCGACCGGTGCTGGAGTAGCTGCTGCGGCTGGCTCCATCTGGGAAGACGGGCAATACACTTACGAAGAAACGGTTGCAACACAGTCCACCGATGATGAGGAGTTCCGTCCCATGACCGAAGAGGAAATGGAAGCGGAGCTGGAAAAGCTCGACAAGGAATTCGGGGCGATGGAGGAAAAGTTCCGCAAGGAACGGGAAGATAATCCTGGTGAGTGACTTCGAAGGCTTCGCTGGCTACCAAGTACTTTAAGGGCGTGAAAAATCACGCCCAATTCGAAGGCAGGTGGGGACGGGTTACGGCAAAGCAGTCTGGCGCTGATCCGGGCCAAGCAGGAAAGCAGCCGGGGCCAGCAAACTATCCGGGCTGTTGCGCATGCCCATGCGGATGAAGATCATCACTTTCTGTGCCATGCCTTCCGCCGGATTTAGCACATAGCACGCAGCTTCACGACGATATAACAACACTTCGCTCTGGATCAGCATCGCCAGCAGGGTTTTCAGGCGTGGCTCGGATTCCACCGTTTCAAACGGAATGCCCACCTGCTGCTCTTCACCCTCCAGATGCAGGGGCTGGATATGGCCGATCAGGGTATGTAACGGTTCCGCTGGATCTTCGTCGTCATCAGTTGCCATCTGGCTGCCGACCAGTAGACGGGTGGCGAAAGTCTGCATTTCCGGCGAATTGAGTGGAATTTCATGCTTGTGCTGCTGATAGCCCGGCGCTTTGCTGAACTGGAAAGCGGCCTCCTTACGCAGGTGGAACAGGCGCATGAAGAACAGTGCGGTATTCAGCAAACCATCGTACACACTCTGGAAAAACGGCTTGCCGGGGCTGAGAATGTAGTAACGCACGATCCCCAGGAACAGCGCCACCAGGTCGAATACGCCCGCCCAGATAATGCCGACGATGACCTGAATGGAATAACCGGCAGGCGGTTCCATCAGTGTCGCCATCGCCTTTTCGACAGGGTTCTGCAAGCTACCCAGATCATTCTTGATCATGCCGGTCAGGGCTTCACGGCTGCTGTCCGCATTGGTCACCGCGCGCATCTTGGCAATTTCCACCAGCAAGCCATCACGCACCACATCATCGCTGGAAGCTGCCAGTTGCTGATTGATCAGGTTGAGTTGCTCACGCAGCGCGGCAAAGTTGCTCTGGTGCGTTTCCAGATGGGAAGCTGACTGTTGGTAGGCATCCACCTTGCGGTAATACTCGGGGCCTTTGCCAGGGCCAAGACCTGAACGGCCACCGTTACGGCCTTCCTCATCCATCAGACGCTTGTTTTCCGCAACCTGGCTTTCAGACTCGCGCAGGAATTTCTGTTCCCCCGCCAGCACATCGCTCAGGGTAGTGGTAATGACAGCCTTCAGGCCGGTATCCACTGAGTACACCGTGTTTTTGCCCGGCAAGCTGCTGTTGTAGATATAGGTGTAGGCGCTGAGGGTAGACAGCAATAGCGCTGCGGCATACACAAGACCCAGGGAAATCTTGCCGATGCCGTGCACATAAGGCAGGGCCAGCAAGGAAATGGCAATGGCAAACTGCACCGCAGCTGCAAACAGGATCGCATAGAGGTGCTCTTCCAGATACAGATAGGCACCGGAATAGGTGAAGATGCCGTTAGCCGCCGTTAGAAATACGATGACAAGGCTAATCAGTATATTAATGGCTTTGAGTTTGAAGCTTTGTGTCGGTGTGGTGTCATGTTGTTTCATGATCCTTCCTCGCGTGTTGCACTGCAATCGAGAATATTAGTGTTTACTAATGGTGAAAGTTGCTTGTTTACCACAGTCACCGGGAAATAGATACTGCCTGATTAAATATTTTTACTTCCCGCTGCTCAGGCTTAACCTGAATCAGCCCCTCCTCAACAAAAAATTCAAAAACAGGGAATATATTGCACGGCTGTTACATCACAGTAAGCATAACAGCAACTGGAGGTTCGCCCATGCCCATAAACCGGATCAGTTCCGCACTGAGTACCATCGGCACTACTTGCAAAAACCTTTGGTTCCGTGACCCTGCCGAGGAAACCCCGTATATCAACGATACGGCAGTGCGCATCCGTGCAGGTTTGTTGTTGGTAATCCCCTTGTTCATGGGGCTGACGCTTTACACCGCGATCTACGGTTCCAGGTGGGAAGTGACGGGGGACATGATCACGGATACGCTGGAAACCGATTGGGATGGCCACATCATTTACAGTGTCGAAGCCATCCGGCGCACCCTCGATTTTTCCACCCAGACCTTTGTGCTGTTTTATGCGCTGTTTGAAATGCTGGCGGGCATGTCCGTCACCACTTCGCGCCTGTCGCCGACGATCCTGCTCAGTTGCTTCCTGGCCAGAGGCAGGCCGGAGGTATGGAAACCCCTGCTCCCCAAGCGTTTTGCCTGGACTATCGGGGCAAGCCTGATCATTACCTGCCTGATCTTTTTCAACCCGGAAGTCTTCGCTGGCTGGGTAAACAAGCTGGTGGGTGTGGATGAATGGCTGCCGACTACCTCTAACTACATGCCTGGCTGGATACCGTTAACACTGGTCTGGGTATGTCTCGGCTTCATGTGGATGGAAACGGTGCTGGGTTTTTGCGCGGGTTGTCAGGTTCACTCATTGCTGGTGAAGCTGGGTATCCTCAAAGAGGAATGCGCAGCCTGTAACAATATTGACTGGGATGAGATTGCGCGCAGGAAGCAGTCCTGATCACTCCCGAAACGCCCGGGCCAGATGATCCGCCAACGGCTCAAGCAGATAGGTCAGCACGGTGCGGCTTTTGGTTTCGATGAAAGCTTGCACCGGAATGCCGGGCTGCAATTTCTTGCCAGCCAGCTTTTCCATTTCTTCCGGGTTAATCAGGAAACGGACAGGATAATGGTCACCTCCGGTTTGGGAGTCATGCACAACATCGGCAGCAATATTGATCACAGCGCCCAACAGGTCGGGCACTTCATTCTGGTCAAAAGAGGATAGCCGCAGCCTGACCTGCTGGCCAATAGCGACTTCATCAATATCGACCGGAGCCACGTTGGCTTCGACAATCAGGCGTTCATTTTCCGGGACGATATACATGGCAACATCGCCACTCCCCAGCACGCCACCTACCGTATGGACAGCCAGTTGATGTACTTTCCCGGAAGAAGGCGCGCGGATTTCCAACTTTGACAATGAGCTTTTCAGTTCCGCACGGTTTTCGAGTAATTCAGCCAGACGGGTTTTATTGTCATTCAATTCGGCGATGATATTGGAAAGCCGCTGCTCATGTAGCTGGAATATCTGGTACTGTAACTCGCTGATCATGCCCTTGGTACGCGCAATTTCAGCAGTCAGTTGGCCGATTTCGCCACGCGCCACCGCCAGATCCGTTTCAACAGTAATCAACTGATCCTTGGGTAGCAGCTTTTTATCAACCAGTTTTTTTGAGCGATTCAGGTGACTGTTCACCAAAGCAAACTCGTCTTCCTTGGCTTTTTTTTGGGTTTCCAACCCCGTGATGGTTTCCTTATGCTGCGCAATACGTTCGTGTAACTGGTTTATCTGGCCTTCATCCGACTTTTTTCTGGAAAGAAACAGCTTTTCCTGCGCACTTAAAATTTCAGGGGGAATATCCAGATCAACAACCAAACCAGCCAGCTCGCTGACAGGCTTGATGGCTTCATCGCCGTCACGTTCAGCACTTAAACGCAGATTGTTGGCCAGCAACTCAATGGCCTGACGTTCCACAACCGCCAGTGTTGCGCGGATGGAGGTGCCATCAAGTGTCATCAGCAAATCCCCGGCTTCGACTGACGCCCCTTCCGTGACCTTCAACTGGCTGACCTGCCCACCCTGAACGTGTTGTACGGCTTTCTGATTACCTTCAACAATGACCTTGCCGGATGCGATAACTGCGCCACTCAGTCGGGTCATGACTGTCCAGCCACCAATCCCAAGGAACAGCAAAGCCAACATCATCACACCGACAGTAATATAACGTCGGATGCTACGCTCCAGAGAAGTGGATTCAGCCGTGCTCACACCTTGGTTTCCCCATCATCGTTAGTCTTGCTGCTGACTTTATTTTTTATTGAACTGACGGCATTTGGCTTGGATAAAATTTCACTCTGCTTGCCAAAGGCCACTTGCCGCCCGTTGACGAGCACTAACACTTTTTCCATGACAGCAAGCATTTGCGGGCTATGGGTAATAACGAAAACAATGACCCCGGCTTCCTTCAGCGCAGTAATGGCGGAGAGCAGTGCCTTCAACCCGAGGTTGTCCAGATTGGAGTTAGGTTCATCCAGCACCACAACGAAAGGGGAGTTATAAACGGCGCGGGCAAGCGCAATAAGCTGTCGTTGCCCGCCTGATAATGACTTGCCCTGGTTCAGAATCCGGGTTTCGTATCCGTCCGGCAATGCCAGTATCATCTCGTGAGCACCTGCAAGCTGAGCGGCACGAAGGGTTTCCTGTTCCGGCACATTCTTCTGGAAACGGGCAATATTTTCCCCAACCGTACCGTCAAACAACTCAATATCCTGCGGCAGATAGCCAATGACGCTGCTTCTCTGATCCATCGTCCATTGATCCAGGGTAGCACCGTCGAAACGGATGCTTCCTTCCGTAACCGGCCATACGCCAGTGATGCCGCGCGCAAGGGATGTCTTGCCCGAACCAGTATTGCCGATGATGCCGATGACATCCCCCGCATCAGCCTGGAAATTTATCTCGGTCAAAAACGGTAGTTGTTCACCAACCGGAGTGATGGATACCTTTTCCAGCTTCAGATATTTATCGGGTTTAGGCAGAGAAACCGTCTGCGGGTTTTTACCATCCATGTCTACGAACTCGCGCAGCCGCCGCCATGCCTGCCTTGATTCCACAAAAGCTTTCCAGTTGGTGGTGCTTTGTTCGATAGGAGCTAAAGCACGTGCACCTATGACTGAAATGGCAATGATCATCCCTGACGACATTTCCCCCTTCAATGACAGAAGAGCCCCCAATGCCAACATGCAGGACTGCAATAACATCCGGAAGGTTTTGGTGAAAATGGAAAAGAAACCGGAAACATCGCTTGCCCGCGAAGAAGCCTGACGATACGTGTCATTCAATGCCTGCCAGCGGCTCAGAATGGCATTGTGCATACCCAAGGCAGTGACCACTTCCACATTACGCCGGGCATCTTCCATCAGGCTTTGCCGTTTCTGGCCGAATTCGGAACTTTCCTGTGCGGGTTTACTGGACAGATGCTCATTAAAAAACGTCAGAAACAACATAAACACCATGGCTACCGTCACCAGCAACCCGGCCCAGGGATGAAACAGGTAGACAATGGAAAGGTAAACAGGAATCCAGGGCAAATCAAATAGCGCCAATGCCCCCGGCGAACCGATGAAACGCTTGATTTTGTCCAGATCCTGAATGGGTTGGATACCCAGTGAGCCGGATTTGGCCTTAGGCACTGAAAGCAGGGATAAAACCGTAGCAGGGCCGATCAAATAATCCAGCCGCTGGCTGATCCTCACCATCACCCGGCTCCGCACAAGATCCAGCAAGCCCATGAAGGTGAACAGCAAAACCAGTAGCACAACAAGCCCTGCCAGCGTCGGTACAGAACCACTGGTAAGCACACGGTCATAAACCTGCATCATGAATAACGGCCCGGTAAGGGCCAGAATATTCACTACCATGCTGAAAGCTATCAGGCTTGCAAGTGTGCCTTGCAGCACTTTGAATAAGGAAAACTTTGCTTGACTGTTTGACATCAATATACTCTAACCAAAGCTTTCCTGCTTCAACAAGTAAAATTTATGCAATATCATCAGCAAATGTAAGAGCTGCCGCTTGATCCGCATCCATTTGTCCATCGCTGTTTTCTTCAACAATAGCCTGTCCTGCTGAGTTGGTATATGCCGTTGCATTATACAGAGTGGCCGCTACCTGATCCGTGTTCATTTCAGGTTTTGACCCACCCGCAGAAAGTACCAGTTCTTCAGGAATTTCTATTACCAAATCTTCCTTGAGAAGTTCATCAAGCCATACAGCTACCTGCTCCACGGAAACGTTGGAATTACCATCCTCATTTAGGAAGTAACCATTTTTAATATCGAAACCTATATGGTAAATACCATCGGCCACGGTATTAATTGCATTGTCATCCGTCAGGCGGGTTATTGCGCCATCATTCTGAACCAGATGGAAACCGGTTTCTTCGCCGCTTTCATCGTCACCATGCAAAACCACCCATTCAGCGCCGTAATGCACCTGGATGTAAGTGTTTACATCATAAACATCCGACGCTGTAATCTCTCCATCGTTGGCAAGACCTCCTTGCTGGATAGCTTCGGTAATGATGGTATTCATAGCGTCTGCCGCCATGGCTGCCTCACGGATGCCCTGGTTGGAGACGTTCCGTTCGAGTTCGCTGTCGCTGTTGATGATGTCGACCAAGCTGTCCAGCCCGGTGCCAGTGCTGCCGTGAACTTCGGGGTCTACAGCGGTATTGCTGAGGCTGCCGCTGGCGAGTTCGCTGGCCAGGAG
>JAHJJD010000109.1 GCA_018822845.1 Gammaproteobacteria bacterium
CATGATGGCATCCTCACCATTGCCGACCGGGTGTTGCGTGACCCTGAAATGCTCAGGCTCAATAGCTTGCAGGATCAGCACGACAATATCGAGCAGCAAGTTATCCTCGCCGACAATACGGAGCATAAACAGCGCATCGTGGCGTGGTTGCTGCTAAACGAAACCTTCAATAAAGCGCTGGTTTTCACCAATAGCCGTGCTAAAGCTGATCAACTGGGCGGGTTTTTACAGGGTAAGGGCGTGCGTTGCGGCGTATTGCATGGCGATATGGATCAGAAAGAGCGCAACCGCATTATGGCCTTGTTTCGCCAAGGCACAATCACCACATTGTTAGGTACAGACCTTGCTGCCCGTGGCCTCGACATCCCCGGCGTGGAACTGGTGGTGAATGTTGACGTGCCGCGTACCGGCATCCATTACATCCACCGCATTGGGCGTACCGGGCGTAACAATGCCCAAGGCTTGACCATTGCGCTGGTGCAGGACAGCGAATGGAATTTAATGGTAGGTATCGAGCGGTTTTTGAAACAGCGCATCAAACGCCGTACCATTAAGGGATTGGAAGGCACGTATAGCGGGCCGAAAAAACTCAAAGCCTCCGGCAAAGCGGCAGGCAGTAAAAAGAAGAAACTTACCAAAAAAGCGGCAGCCAAGAAAGGAAAGAAGCGTTAATCATGAAAACAGCCATCAATATTCCGGTCATCAAGGTTCCACCTACGGCACTGATTGAGTCCCTGAACCCGCATTACACCCCCGAACAAAAAGCGGTGGTAAAGGATAAAATCAAACGCCTGCTGAAAGAGCAAGACGCGGTGCTGGTTGCCCACTACTACGTTAGCCGCGATTTGCAGGAGCTGGCGGAAGAAACCGGTGGCTATGTTTCCGACTCGCTCGACATGGCGCGCTTTGGCAATGAACACCCGGCCAAAACCCTGATCGTCGCCGGGGTGCGTTTCATGGGCGAAACCGCCAAGATCCTGAACCCCGAAAAGCGCGTGCTGATGCCAACGCTGGAAGCCGAATGTTCGCTGGATCTGGAATGCCCCGCCGACCAGTTCATCCCGTTTTGCGATGAACACCCCGACCGCGTGGTCGTGGTTTATTCCAACACCAGCGCCGAAGTGAAAGCGCGCGCCGATTACGTCGTCACTTCCAGCATTGCGGTGGAACTGGTCACATGGCTGGATGAACAGGGCAAGAAAATCCTCTGGGCACCCGACAAGCATCTGGGGCGCTACATCCAGCGCATCACCGGGGCAGACATGCTGCTGTGGCAAGCCGCCTGCGTGGTGCATGACGAATTCAAATTCCGCGCGCTGGGCGAGATGATCGAGAAATACCCCGATGCGGGTGTGCTGGTTCACCCCGAGTCGCCGGAAGAAATCATCAAGTTGGCCGATGCGGTCGGTTCCACCACCCAGATCATCAAGGCGGCGCAAACCTTACCGCACAAGCGTTTCATCGTCGCCACCGATAATGGCATTTTCTACAAGATGCAGCAGGCCGCGCCGGATAAGGAGTTCATCGCCGCGCCAACCATGGGCGAAGGTGCTACCTGCAAAAGTTGCGCGCACTGCCCATGGATGGCAATGAATGGCCTGCACAACCTGCTGCAAGTGCTGGAAACCGGCAACAACGAAATCTTTGTGGACGAAGACATCCGCGTGAAGGCATTGCAGTCAACCCAACGGATGCTGGATTTCGCCAAGATGCGGCGGGGGTAAGACGCCGGGCTTCGACTCTACTTCGACAGGCTCAGCACGCCGCGCTCAGCCCTCGGGTTCCCCCTTCGAACAACGGCACTGCCCGTTGCCTGAGCGGAGTCGAAGGCAACTCACAGCAGGCACAATATCAGGCCTTTTCCACCATAAAAATCACCCCATCCACGCCGGTAACACGCACCCGCGTTCCGGCAGGCAAATCAGCGCCACGCACCCGCCACGCCGTATCGCCCACCCGCATGGAACCACGCCCGTTGATGATGGCTTCGGTCAGGGTATATTCCTTGCCGATATGGCTGTGCAGCCGGTTGTTGAGGTCGGGCGTGTAGGAAGTGACGTTTTCCTCGCGGAAAAAGCGCGACTTGCGCCAGCCGAACACGCTGACCAGCGATACCAGCCCAAAAATGATGATTTGCCAGCCAAATGCTAGCGAGGGAAGCAGCCATAAAGCGCCGCCCGCGATGATTGCACCGAAGCCGAACCACATCACCACCATGGCGGGGGCGAATACTTCCAGCGCCATCAGCAGGAAGCCGAAAATCAGCCAGTGCCAGAATTCGATCTGCATGCTTTCCATGACGTTACTTGTCCTTCACCGCTTTCCACAGTTCATTGATGCTGCCGATGGAACCCATCAGGCCACTGGTGTCCAGCGGCATGAAAATGGTTTTCTGCTGATCGGAATCGGCAAACCGACCCAGCGCTTCGACGTATTTCTGCGCAACGAAGTAGTTGAGTGCCTGCACGTCGCCTTCTGCCACGGCTTTGGAGACCATCTGGGTGGCTTTGGCTTCTGCCAGTGCTTCCCGCTCGCGGGCTTCGGC
>JAHJJD010000110.1 GCA_018822845.1 Gammaproteobacteria bacterium
ATCTACGACGTACCGGTTGCCTATGACCGCCGTGATCCGCGTGATCTGGGGGCGTACAACTACGTCGTGACCGAATCGTATGCGCTGGATGCCATGGAAAACGGTCTTGATGCTGAAAACAAGCCATTGCTGGAAAACATTTACCAGGTACAAAAACGCCGTTGGGAAAAAACCGGCATCGTCACCGCAGTGTCGGAAGACAACATCGACCAGAAACCGTACTTCCTCTACAACACCATTTTTACTGCCGGGCTACCGTGGAACACCACCACGGATAAAGGGGTGCGTTATGACAACCTTAAAACCCTTTCGGTCAAGGCTGCCATGTCGCTGGCCTTGCTGTTCCCGGAAGACCCATACAGCAAGGCATTGGCCTACACCATCAGTACTGCCTATAACCCTGATCGTGGCTGGTATTCCGGTATTTACGAAAATGGTGGCGGTTACAACAAGGCGATTACGGCGAATACCAATGGTATCGTCCTGAGCTTGCTGCTGTACAAGAAATACGGTGAGTTTTATCCGGTTTGCAAACGCTGCCAGCGTAGTTTGACGCTGGACGTTGCCAAAGCCAAAACCTGTGAAGCCTGCGAGGTCAAATAAAAGCCTGTTGCTGCTGGTAACAGGGGGCTGTTTATGGATGCCGGTTACGCTGGCACAGCCTCCCTTGCTGCAAACGCTGGAAAAACTCGCTTGTGCGGCTGACAGGCAGGTGGCAGCGAGTCAGCTTGAGCGGCTATTCAATATTTCTGCCCCCGGTCAGCAGTGGCCTGATGAATGGCTGGGTAAACAGCCGGGGCAAGCCAGCCTGCACGCCGGGACACTCGACATTGCCCTGCACACCCTGCAACAAACCGTGACCCGTTTTCCCGATTTGCGTATCACCGCTGAACAGGTGGCGTTGCAATGGGATTACTGCGCAGTACTGGAGGAGCAGAAGTTTTACGACCTGTGGTTACAATCATCTGGCTTGAGTAAAACGCCTGCGGGTGATGCGCCCTTGAAATGGGCAGGTTTCCGGCAATGGGGATTTTTTACTCCTGATCCGCCTGAACGCTTTGTACCGTTACTGCTGGATGAAATCCGCATCGCGCCGAGTGCTTATCATTTGTTCCTGCACCGAATTTACCGCAAACATTGTTTTCCGCACCCTGAAACCGGGCTGTTGGCGTGGGAAGAGGCAGCCCCTGATACCAGTCAACGCCGGGAATCGGTTGGGCCTGTGCCGGTACAGACTGAATCCGCCACACCCTACCCATTTGCATGGCAAGCGCTTTGCCCGATTGCAAAAAACCATAGTGTTGCAGCAGTTCCGGCAAAACCGGCGGTAGCAAAAACGCCTCCCTCTGCTACGGTCAAGCGAGTTGAAACGCCTCGCACAACTGCATCGAAAGCTGCTGCACCACGTACCGCTGCATCAAGTACCACAACGCCACGCACCAGACCAGGGACGATGACCACTGCGTCAGCAGTAACAATACCGCCGATTGCAGCTTTGCCTATCGAAGAACCTCCGGTTGTGCCGACTATCATTGTTTCTCCATCCTCCCCGGCATTGCCCACGCAAGTAGCAGGAGTGAAAGGAAATTCAGGGGACGCATCGACACAGAAAGAAGCAGCAGAACGCAAAAAAATTACTGGATTACAGGCAGCTATTGTACCGACAGCAGACATGGCATTACCCGCCGTAGCAGCGGTTTCTGCTACAGGCGACATTCCCATGGATATTCCCATGTATGTGGAGCCGCAAGCCGATGACAGTATTCAGTCACACAGTACGACCGGTATTATTGATGGCAAAAAGGGCAAGTCCAGGTTGCGGGTCGCGGGTAGCTTTGCGGATAGTGTATCGCTCAAGGATGGTAGCAACACCCTTGCCACCAGCGTCACCTGGTCGCCCAAACCCGACTGGTTTGTCAGTGGCAATCTTTCACTCAAGGATGGAGAACCGGGTTATGCGTGGAGTGCCGGGTATGCGGACTACAAGCCGGGTGGCTGGTCAGCCCAGGTCAACAACTGGGGGCCGCTCAAACCCGGTGACGGGTTGGGGCTGGACAAGGCGGTAGTCAATATCGGGCACAAGGTCAAATCCACCACACTGAAACAGCACAAACTGGCGGCATCGACTAACCTCAGTATCCCGGTGAAAGGCAAGCCCAGTGTGAGCGGGACACTGCAATGGAACCCCACTCCCCACTGGTATGCCCGCACCACTGCCAGTGTGCCGTTGGAAGGTGGCAATCCCAACTGGAATTACGTGGTCGGCTACAGCAACCCGCAAAAGCTGGGCAAGTGGAAAGTGGAATACAGCAACTACGGCAAGAATGTGTTCCCCGGCGATAACCTCAAGGATGGCTCGGTGATGGTCAGCCGGGGCTGGCAGTTTTAGAATTTCCCCTCAGCCAGACACTGCTTCCTGTTCTGGTTAAACGCCAGAAAATCCGGCGTCAGCGTCACCCCTTTGCCGCATTGCTTACATTGCTGGTTAAGCGAGCCGTACAGTTTATGCAGCAACACCGACAGGATAACCCCATTGGTATTCGCAGTGGTTGCCTTGTTCAAGCCGAGTGCCGGGTCTTCGTAAATGCCGGAGTACCAGCCACCTTTGGGGTTTTTGGCATGTTGCACCGCTGCCAGCAACACCTTGCTGTAGTCACGCTCCGGGAACAAATATGCCATGGAAATCGCAGCCTTCACCGAAACCGTGCGTAACGCCGACATGTCTGCGCCCTTGTCGGTAATCGCTGCCCAGGGGATGTCATCGCTGAAAATGGTGTTGTAGACAAAATAGGGTTTACGGTCGAGGTTGTCTTCGGAAACCGCCGTGACTGTGCCGGTTTGTTCCCAGCGGCGTTGCTGTACCTGATAGATGGCTTCCAGCAGCGGCTTGTTTTCGCTATCTAGCCCGTGTTCCATCGCATCCATCGCGTAGGATTCGGATACCACGTAGTTGTGCGCCCCCAATGTTGAGGCATCGCGTGAATCCACCAGCAATTTCACCCCGGAAACGGTGGCATCGGTGGCATATTGATTGTGGTAACGCGCCGACTGGCTCATGTCGAAACCTAATTGGCGGAAGGCTTTGGCTGCATATTGCTCGTAACCGAGGCGACCTTCCTGCTGCACTTCCACCTTGCCGGTCTCGTCTTTGAAAGCCAGACCGTACATTTGCCCGTGTTTCAGCAAGCGGCAGAAATTCCAGCTTTCCAGCACCTTGCGGGCTTGCTCAGCGTGTTGCGGGTGCAGGCAGGCAAGGATATTCAGCCAGGACACCAGCCGCCCCAAGTCCAGCGTGGAAACCCCGATACCGGTCTGTGAGGGCTTGTTGCGGTAATCCACTTTCTGTGCGGTTTTGGTGTTGTACACCTTGTTGGGGGCTTCGCCACTGAACAGGCCAAGGTGGCGCAGGGTGTAAAGCATCTGCCCGATATTCTTGTCGAAACGCCCGCGCTCAATCAACCCCAGCTTTTCGGCAGTGATAAAGGCTGCCAGCGTTGAGCCGACATCCCACAACGTGGTAGAGGGGTATTTATCCGCTGCATTCACCAGCCCGGTTTCCGGCTGGCGGTTGTTCTCGAAATACTGCCACGCCAGCTTTGCCATTGCCCGGTCGCGTTCATCCAGTTGCCCAATGCGGGCGGGACAATGCTGGGGGGCTGCTTTGGGTGGTTCAGCAGCATGGGCAAGATTCAGCCATGCACTGCAACACAGGATTACGGGCAAGGTTGGGGTAAAGCGCAGCATGATTGTTGTTATTCCGGCTCTTGGGGATGCCTGATTCTCGCCCACGCAATCGTCGGAAGTCAATTGCAGCCGGATAAGCGCAGCTTTACCATTGTTTCTACGGTGAACACAAACTCTTGGTGGACGACGATAGCGAGGAAGTCTGGGCGGCCAACCGCAGGGTCGTGGTTACGCCGATTAAGCAGCCCGTTGGTCGGAGCATGTAATCTTTGCTTGCCCGACAGAAGGCGTCTTTAATAATATAAAGTGATTAATCATAAAAACACAGGATGGCATCATGACGACACAAACCCTGTCAGGGCCACGCAGCCTTTTTTCCTTGCCGGAAACCTGGACTTACCCCGATACCGGCGCTACCCGCGACCTGCGTCTCGACTTCATGCGCGGCTTTGTTATTCCACTACTGTTTGCCAGCCACTTTGAATACTTTTCAGCACTGATGTTTATTGGTTGGGAACGGATCGGTGTGGTTTCCACCGCCGAAATTTTCGTCATCCTGTCCGGCATTGTGGTGGGGATGGTGTATGGCAAGAAGGTCAAACGTGATGGGTTGAATGCGGCCATTCCGGGGCTGGTCAAACGCTCGGTGGATTTGTACCGGATCAGTGTGGTGATGATCCTGATTGTGGCGGCAATCCGTTACATTCCGTGGATTGACAGTGCGGTCATCACGACTTTCCACAATCCTTATTCAGGGGAAACCTTCCAGCTTTACCCGGCAATGGACGCCAGTATTTTTACGGTCATCAGCAAGGCGCTGCTATTGCAGATCGGGCCGCACCAGTTCCAGATCATTGGCATGTATGTCGCCATGTTTATCCTGTTTACACCGTTGGTGTTTTTCATGTTGTCCAAACAGCGGGTCGGCTTGTTGCTGGGTTTGAGTTGGGTGCTGTATCTGATTAACCTGGGGGCGAACCCTTCCATCAAGCCGACAGGTGCGCAGTTTGAATACGCATTTCCAATCCTGAGCTGGCAGCTGATTTATATCCATGGCGTTGCTGCCGGTTACTACAAGCAGGAACTGGTTGCATTTTTCAGCAACACCGATTGGGGCAAGCGCCTGCTGCAAATCAGTATTGTACTGGCGCTGGGGTTCATGGTGTTTGCCTGGAATCACCCGCTGGATATGTTTCCCGAATGGACGCAACTGCATTTCGTACCGCCGGATCTGTTCCTGCAATGGTATGACCAGTATTTTCCCAAAAACAAAATCGGCATTGGCCGTCTGATCAATGCGGTGGTGCTGTTCGTGGCCATTTATGCCTTGATGACCCGTTGCTGGCAGCCGATCAACAAGGCGCTGGGCTGGTTCCTGATACCGCTGGGCCAGGCGTCGCTGTATGTGTTTTTCATCCATGTTTTCCTGTTGTTGGCAATCGCCAATACACCGTTGCCGGGTTATGACAATTTCTGGATTAACACCGGCATCCATGCTGGTTTGCTGGCGATTGTCTGGGTGATGGTGAAAAAGGAATTTCTGTTCCGCTGGATTCCGCACTAAACTAGCCGACATGAGCACTATCGCAAGCTATGCCGCCGACCCCGCCAATACGCAGGGTCGGCGTTATACCGAACCCGCGCCGCAATACCGCAGCGAATTCCAGCGTGACCGTGACCGTATCATCCATTCCAAGGCGTTCCGGCGGCTGGAATACAAGACGCAGGTTTTCGTCAATCACGAAGGCGACCTGTACCGCACCCGTCTGACCCATTCGCTGGAAGTGGCGCAGATCGCCCGCTCCGTTGCCCGTAGCATGGGGCTGAACGAAGACCTTACCGAAGCGATTGCACTTTCCCACGACCTCGGTCACACGCCGTTCGGCCATGCCGGGCAGGATGAACTCAACGACTGTATGAAAGCGTTCGGCGGGTTCGAGCACAATATCCAGTCATTGCGCGTGGTTGACTGGCTGGAAGACAGCTATGCCGATTTCCCTGGCATCAACCTGACGTTTGAAACCCGCGAAGGCATCCTCAAGCATTGCGCAGTCAAACAGGCCAGACTGCTGGGTGAAGTGGGCGAACGCTTCCTCAACAAAACCCAGCCCTCGCTGGAGGCGCAACTGACCAATCTGGCCGACGAAATTGCCTACAACAATCACGACATTGAAGATGGCCTGCGTTCTGGCCTGATCACGCTGGAACAGTTGCAGGATGTGCCGGTGTTTGCGCTGGAATACCGGCAGGTTATGCGGAAATACCCCGATTTGCAGGGGAGGCGGTTGATCCGCGAAATCTTGCGGCGCATGATCGGGCACATGGTCATCGACCTGATTGAAAGCAGTCAGGTGGCGATAACAGCCTCTGGCGTACAGACGCTGGATGAAGTGCGCGCCCAGCCAGTTGCGCTGATGCGTTACGGTGATGACATGCGCGCCCGCAAAAATGTGCTGAAAAAATTCCTGCGGGAAAACCTGTATTTCCACCCGACGGTGTACCGCATGACCTGGCGGGCGCGCAAGGTGGTGCGTTCATTGTTTGAAGCCTACATGCAGGATGTGCGCCTGCTGACACCCAAGTACCAGGCGTTCGCCAGGCGCTACGAAGCAGACGAGGGCGAAGCCGGACGGGCGCGGGCGATTGCCGATTTCATTGCGGGCATGACTGACCGTTACGCCATACGCGAATACGGGCAGTTGTTTGATTTGTCGGGGCCGGGCTGAGCAGCTTCACTGGCAGTATTGCGCCGTGGGCGTCACGCCCTTGATTTCCACTGCTGCGCCTTTGGCAATGACAAACTCGCTCAAGCCTACGGGATTGCTGGTATTACCCCAGTCATATGTGTAGCCCAGCCGTGTCCACGGGTAGCCATTGCTGCCGTAGGATTTTTCCTGTTGTTGCTTGAACCAGTTACGGTAGGCCGGGCTGATGCTCATGAAACGGCTGGATGTAGGGAAATCCGCGCCAGCTTCGCGGTCACTGATTTCCGGGTCAGGGCTGGGGCGGAACAGGTCTTCGGGTTTCACCCACATTTCCACAACTTTGGTTTTGCCGGAATTCGGTGGCAAGCCCAGCCGTTGTTCCAACCGCAAGGTTTTGTCGCCACGGATTTGCTGGCAAAACTCCTTGAGTTCAGGCGCTGCCGTTACCCAAACTTCGCGTGAAACCCGCACTGACTGCCTGAGCTTGTCGTCATAGCCGTTGTAGTTTGTCCAGGTGGCGACCAGCAATTGTGCGTTGGGTGTATTTTTCTGTTGCCAGACCAGACGCGGGTTGTCGGGGGTAATGGCGGTCAGTTGGGTGGAAATCTCGTCGGGTTCAACCTGCTCAGCGTCTTTTACCGCGTTGTCGTAGGCTTGTTTGAGCGCGCTACTGTCCGGGGCAGTCGCCAAGGGGGCGCAGGCAGACAATAGCAGGGGTGACACAAGCAAAAGAGTGGTCAATAGCGGGCGCAAACGTGATTTCATGTTGGGGTATCCTGAGGTGATTCATTTCCAGCGGGGATGCTGGCGGATGCCTGATAACATAAAATTTTCCATGAGAAGTCGCAATAAATTTTTGTCAACTTTTCGACCGGTTGCTTGCAGCGTTTTCGAGCAGTTGCTGGACGGTTGCCGTTGGCGTCATGGCCGTTTCTGCCAGCCATGCCTCTTCCAGCCCAGTTTGTTGCTGGATTTGCTGTGCCTGACGTTGCTGCCGGGTAGTGCCTTGCCAGAAATGGCGGCGGATGTCGGCGACCGTCAGCGTTTCCGGCGATACACGCAGCAGATAGTGGGGTGGCTCCCCATCATCGCGGCTGAGGATGCCGTAGCTGATCAGGTCTTCCAGTGAATCTTCCAGCAGAAAGCGGGAAACCGGGATATTACGGCGTAATTCGTTGAGGGTAGGGGGCGTCTGTTTGTTGAGGAAGCGTTGGCCCACCTCGCGCAGGATGACTGCCGCCAGCAGTTCGCGGGTTTGCACGCTGGTTTCTTCCGGCTGCTGGCACATCCGCACGGCGTCCGGATACTGGAAGTAATAGGCCAGCCGTGCGCCAGTCAGCACAATGACCCAGCCGACGTACAGCCACAGCATGAACAGGAACAGGCTGGCGAAAATGGAATAAATCGCGGTCTGCTGCCCCGAGCTGACCACGAATGAAGCAAACAGCCAACCCGCCACCTGCCACACGACTCCGGCAAGCGCTGCTCCGCCGAGTGCAGCCAGTGGTTTAACCCGTGTATTGGGCATGAACAGGTACAGAAAGGTAAATGCCAGCACAATCAGCAGCACCGGCAGCAGTTTCAGCAGCGCCGCCAGCACCGAGCCGAACGGTTCCGCCTGCGTAATGGTTTGCACCAGATCGGTGTTTTGCAGCGAAGTCCACAGCCCCAGCGCAGTAAACATCAGGATCGGCCCGACCATGATCACGCTCAGGTAATCGCGGAACTGGGCGGTCAGGGAACGCGCCTGTTTCACATGCCAGATATGGTTGAAGGCGCTTTCGACCTTCTGCATCAGCGTAACGACGGTGTACAGCAGGATGGCGAGGCCGGTCACGCCCAGCACCCCAACCTGCATGTTGTCGACGAAACCGAGTATCTGGCGGGTGAATTCCCCGGACTTTTCCCCCAGCGGCGTCAGCAGGCTGAGCAGTACCGGCTCCATCTGGTTGTGCACGCCAAAACCCTTTAGCACCGAAAAGCTCAGCGCCAGTAGCGGCGCAAGCGACAACAAGGTGGTGTAGACCAGGCTCATGGCGCGCAGGGTGATTTCACCGCGCTGCATGTCGTGGAACAGGGCGGTGGGCAGGGCTTTGAGGAAGTCGGGGATGTGTTTGAGCATGGTGTTTAGCGCCTCTCTGTCAGCACCGTCGCCAGTTTGGCCAATGCCTGTCTGTGCTGGTTGGGTTGCATATTCGCCAGATTGTGCAATTTCCAGCGTACCGCAGGCAAATTGGCCGCTTGTGGGAATGCGCACAACGACCAATCCGGTTTGCCACGTTTGATTGATAGCAGGAATTCACGGTCATGGTCGGTCAACAAAGTATGTATGGTGGCAATCATCTGTTCGCGGGCAGCCAGCAATTGCGCCAGCGGCACGTGTGCATGGGTCATGCCAACAAATTCGCTGGCGTACACGGCGCTGATGTCGTGGCGGTTGGGGGCAAGCAGTTCCGCCATCGGGCGGTTACTACTGATCAGGTAGATGAGGAAGGTGTCTTTCAGAGCAGGTGTGATGCCTTCATTTGCCAGCAGGAAATGCACGTCGAACAGGTCACGCGGGTGTTGGCGGTCGAGGGCGGCGCAGAGTTTTCCGGCGTAATCAAGGTCAACCGATAAGCGTGGCATATCGCGTAAAAACAGGTTGATGGCTGTGCCACCTTTCAGGGCAAAACAGGTTTCCTGAGATATATACGGCATGACGGTCACCAGCAATCTGACCTGTTCAGAAAAAATCGGGTGCATCCTGTTCCTCAAGCATATGGCGGGGTACGGTAATCTGGTAAGTCTTGTCCAGTGCGCCACCCCGG
>JAHJJD010000111.1 GCA_018822845.1 Gammaproteobacteria bacterium
AATGGATTGCAAGCCCAAACGGATGATTGCAAGCTCAGTTGCAGTTAATGTGAGCCGAACCCCGTTTTCATTCGCAACTAATGTGAGCCGAAAAACGCGCTGATTGCAAGCCCAACCGTTTTCGATTGCAAGCCGTTACAGGTAGCGGGTGAAAACATTGTCGCCCAGCGCATCCTGGCGCGCAGCAAGGCCAGCCAGCAGGGTTGGCGTGACGAGGTGGATTCCCTCGACCCCGGCAATCTTGACAGCCTGCGTAACCTTGCCCGTCAGGCTGAAGCAGCGCAGGATGGTGATATTTCCAGCGGCCTGATGGAGGCTTACGAGCAGAAAGCCAAACAGCAGCAGCAATCCCATGCTGCCGCCGTGGCCGAAGAAGAGGCCAAACAGGAAGCCGCCATTCCGCTCGCCAAGGAGGCTGTGCGCACCATCACCAACGCTCAGGCCAAGGCCGGAACATGGTTGTGGCCGCAGGGAGATACCAGTCTGGATGGACGTTTCATGATCGTGGTGCGCACCGACATTACACCAAGCCTGTATGTGAACGGCAAGGCCGTCTCCGACAGGCATCTGGGCGAACAAATCGTCAACAAGAAAGAACAGGCGCAAGTCATGGCCTGGTACGGGGTGGAGCTGGATGAAGGTGAAAACCACATCAAGATTGCCGCCAAAGATGCTTTCGGTAACGACCGGATACTGGCCGAAAAAACTTTCAAGCGCCCTTCTGCCGGAGTCGCCATCAAGATGACGGTGGAAGGTAACCTGACCGCTGACCGTGGCCGTTCCGCCGTACCAGTCAAAATCCAGATACTGGACAAGAATGGTTACCCGGCCAAGGGCACTTACTTCCTGACCTTGGAAGCCAGTGATGGCGAATGGCTGGAGCGCGATATCCAGGACAAGGTTCCCGGTCATCAGGTCAAGGTCACCAGTGGCGAGCGTATTGTGCACCTGCGCAGCAGCAGCCAGACCGGCCAGCTCAAGTTGCGCGCTTCCACCGGTACGCTGCAAAGCGAAGCCGATGTCGCCCAGGTGGCTGAAATGCGTCCACTGGTGGCCGTCGGCCTGCTCGACATCCGCGCCCATCAGGGTTTTGGCGATGGCTATGAAAGTCTGGTGCTGGAACAACTGGATGAGGCCAGCAATGATGTGGAAGTCGATGGCCGCGCCGCGCTGTTCATGAAAGGGCGCGTTAAGGGTGACATGCACCTGACCCTTTCCTATGACAACCAGAAAGACCCGGATGCGGAACTGCTGCGCGACATCGACCCGGAAGCCTACTACGAGGTTTACGGCGATTCTTCCGTCCGTGGTTATGAGGCGCAAAGCCGCAGCAAGCTGTACGCCAAGCTGGAAAAAGACCGTCACAGCGTCATGTACGGTGACTACATCACTGACAACAATACCTCGCCTGCCGACATTGCCAAGGTGCAGCGCACCCTGACTGGCGTCAACGGCATTTACGATGACGGCCAGACCCGTGTACAGGCGTTTGCCGCCCGCCAGGATAACCCACGTGCCCATGAAGAGATTCCCGGTAACGGCACCGCCCTGCATTACCAGTTGCAGGGCGTACCAATGGTGCGTAACTCTGAAATCGTGGAAATCGTTACCCGCGACCGTGCCAATGCCGGTTTGCTGATCAAGGTCGAGAAACTGGAACGCTTCCGCGATTACTCCATCGATGAAGTGACTGGCAGTATCACCTTCCACCGTGTGATTCCGACGCTGGACGACAACCTCAACCCGGTTGCCGTGCGGATTTCCTACGACAGGGAACAGGCAACTGAGGAATATCTGGTGTCAGGCATCCGCGCCGAGCACAAGATTACCGACGAAATCACCGCAGGGGCCAGCTACAGCAATGACGAACACAGCACTGACGGCTACAAGGTTGCAGGTGCACACGTCGAGTACAAGGATGAAAGCACGGCCATACAGGCAGGCGTGGCCCGCATGGAACACAACAACGGCGACCCTTCCGGCAATGCAGTACGCTTGCAAGCCACCCGGAAATGGGATGACGGTAGCCGTACCGAGTTGATCGCGGTGCAGGGTGAAGCGGGTTTCACCAACAACAGCAGTGGCGTACAGGCTGACCGCCGTGAAATCAAGCTGACCCACGAACAGAAAGTCAGCAAGGATACCACAGCGAAAGTGGAACTGGCCGACAGCCAATCGCTCAG
>JAHJJD010000015.1 GCA_018822845.1 Gammaproteobacteria bacterium
AATAGGCATCAAGATGCTCCAGCGTGGCGTGGTTGGCGACGTTGATCTGTTCGCGCTTGAGCACGGTTGGCACCGGCACGACCAGGGCGAAATCCTTCACATCCCCTTTGAAATCACTGGCCATGGTGACGACGTTGCGGTTTTCATCGCGGACATACACCACCTGCGAAGATTCGTTGAACAGGCCGGTATCTGCCTTGGCGACGTAGAAACCACAAAAGGCGGCGGCTTGGGAGGAAACTCCCAATAACAAGAAAAAGAAAATCCCCCTCAGTCCCCCTTTTGCAAAGGGGGAAGCCAGAGCGCACCACCCTTCAGTTCCCCCCTTTGCAAAAGGGGGGCTAGGGGGGATTTTGTCTTGTGTTTTTCTCATGTTTGGCTCCTGACTGGCCAGTGAAACGGCGCACCGGCAAAACGCCCATTGATCAGCAACACCAGTGGTGAAGATACCACCAACGCATACAAAAACGCATTCGGAATAAAATACCCGAACTGCAACACCCAACCCAGCACAGCGACCCACGTGCCAAACAGGATACGCCCTGCCACTGATTGCGGCGTGGTCATCGGGTCAGACAACATAAAGAAGGTAAAAATCAGCAATGCGCCATTCTGCAACTGATGCAGTGGAATCGCCCACGGGTCGCCCAACCACGCGGCACGGGCGAGCAGCAACCCGGCATACACACCCATAAACACCAGACTGGTCAGCATCTGTCGCCAACCTAGCAACCACACCAGCCCGAATCCGGCCAGCAGCAAACCCAACCACAACGCCTGCCCCCATTTCCCGTGCGCCACCCACGCAGCATCTGTAGCCAGCAACACGGCGACAATGCCAAGATTCGACGGGTTGAACACATGCCTTCCATGAAAGCGGATCAGGAACTTGCTGGCAATCGCCATACAGGCCGCCAGTGCCAGCCAGCCCCAATGCGCAGCATACAGCAGGATAATGATGGAAAAGCCGGTATTGAATGCACTCAAGGTTTGCAGCGGCAACCCGTAAACGCGCAGGAAACCCCATTGCGTCAACAAGGCTGCTACCAGCACAGCCACAATATTTTGCCACGGAATCGTGAATTGCAGGCTCAACGCCCCTACCAGCAGCAAAGCGCACTGCACTGCAAGCTGGTAATAGCGCGGGTCAAAGCGTTTCGCGCCTACCACTTCCGAAACCCCTTCACAAAATACTCCAGCGGCTTGAAATCGACCACACAGCGCATCGCCGGAATCCACTCACCAATATGCTCAGTCGTGAACAAGCGCCCTTCGTGCATCTGGTTATCAACGCCATCGTGAAACAGCACCACCCCACCGGTTTTGCGCGAACACACCTGGGTCAGCACGTTTTCCAGAATCTTGTCGTCGTGCTGGTTGTTTTCATCCCAGTCAAAAGCAGATAACTGCCAGTCGACATGCAGGAAACCCAGTTCCTGCAACGCCTGCATCACATGCCCATCTTTTTTCCGGTTAAACCAGCCATCGCCATAAGGCAGGCGGAATAGCGGCGGATTCGTGGTGAAATACGGCATAGTCAAACGGCGCGCATCACGCAAATGCAGCGCCATCAAATCCGGCTCCACTGTCGAATAATGCAGGTGGGAATAGGAATGCGAGCCGATCATGTGCCCTTCCTGTTTGGCACGGGCAAGGATTTGCCGCCGGGTCTGGCATTGCTGGAATTCAAGGCACTGGCTGCCATCTGTCGCCGCAGAAGGGGCTTTCTGCCTGCATTGTTGCAGGATGGCATCACAATCGATTTTTTCCGCCAGGATGAAAAAAGTGGCGGGAACACGCTCACGCTGCAACACATCCAGCACATCCATCGTCTGCAAGGCCGGGCCATCGTCGAAGCTGAGGTGCAAGGGGTATCTGCCATCGGCAGGACAATGGTATTTCGCCTGGATGGTTGCGCAATCCACGGCCCCAGCAGCGCTGGCTACCACCCACAACAATGCGCCTGCCAATAAACGAATCCAGCCTGCTTCCATCACCATCTTCCCTGAGTTTGCCACCGCCGCCACGGTATCAGCCACCCACAGAAAATGCTAGTATCTGCCACTTTAGACAAGCTGGAACCATCATGAGCAACCTGCCTAACTGTCCGAAATGCGGCTCTGAATACACCTACGAAGACGGCGCAATGTACGTCTGCCCGGAATGCGCCCACGAATGGCCACAAGTCGCCGCAGCCGCAACCAGTGACGAGCGCGTCATCAAGGATTCCAACGGCAACATCCTGCAAGATGGCGATACCGTTACCGTAATCAAGGATCTGAAAGTGAAAGGTTCCTCACTGGTCGTCAAGGTCGGCACCAAGGTCAAGAACATCCGTCTGGTGGAAGGCGACCACGATATCGATTGCAAGATCGACGGCATTGGTTCCATGAGCCTGAAGTCGGAGTTCGTCAAGAAGGTTTAAGCACATGAGCATCTTCGATCTGCATCACGTCAGCCTTATCGTCAGTGACACTGCTCGTTCCACCGCCTTTTACTGCGACCTGCTCAGCCTGACGGTAGACACTTCCCGCCCCGATCTTGGCTTTCCCGGCGCATGGATCAACATCAACGCCGGGCAACAAATCCACCTGCTGGAACTCCCCAACCCGGAAGCTGGGCTGGCTCGCCCTGCCCATGGGGGGCGTGACCGCCATCTGGCGCTACGGTGCCACGACCTGGACACTATCGCACAGCGCCTGGAAAACGCAGGCATCCCTTTCAGCCGCAGCAAATCCGGCAGAAAAGCACTGTTTTGCCGTGACCCTGACAACAATGCGATTGAAATCATGCAACATGCCCCCGAATGAACAGCATGAGCAAACACCAACGCATTTACGCTATCGTGCGGCAGATCCCGCCCGGCTGTGTATCCACCTATGGCGATGTAGCGACGCTGGCCGGGCTGCCCGGTCACGCACGACTGGTTGGCTATGCGCTGCATGCCCTGCCTGAGTTTTCCGACGTTCCCTGGCAACGGGTCATCAACGCCAAAGGCGCAATCAGTCTGGGGCGCGCCTACCCTGGCGGCGAGTTGCGTCAGCGCCATTTGCTGGAAGCCGAAGGCGTGGAATTCGATGCCAATGGCAAGGTCGAGCTGAAACGTTTTCGCTGGCGGCCAGAGCGGGTTGCCTTGCCCGACCATTAACTTAACGTTTATTGATACGACCGTTCAGGTCTTTTTGCGGTTCAGCAGCAGTTGGTCTGCTATCGGCACATAGCGGGTAGCCGCCTTGATCAGGGAGGCCGCCGTCAGGGCTGGCACACCATAAACCTCGGTTTCCACCCCATAGCGTTCGTGGGCGCGTTCTAGCAACAGGTCAAAATCGCCATCGCCAGAAGCCAGCACAATAATATCGGTTTGTGCGGCAGCTTCGATCACATCCAGGGTGATACCGACATCCCAGTCACCCTTGGAGGAACCATCACTGCGCTGGATGTAAGGCTTGAGCTTTACCTCGAAACCGATGCCGCGCAGGATGTTCTGGAACTGTTTCTGCTTTTCATCATCCCGCCCGATCGCGTAAGCGGCTGCCTGCACAACCTGCCTGCCCGCAGTTGCCTGCCGCCAGAAGCGGTTGTAATCGAAACTGCATTGATAGGCGCTACGGGTGGTGTAGTAGATATTCTGCACATCTACAAACAGGCTGACCCTTTTCACAGGCTGGCCCGGATGACTGCACCGATTTCCGCATCCGTCAGCATGACCGGGTTGGTTTTCATGCTGGAGCCGCGCGAATTCGCCACCAGCCGGGGAATATCCGCCTCGGTTACGCCAAAATCCAGCAGGCGTGGCAGCTTGAGCTTGCGGCTCCAGCTTTCCAGCGTATACATCAGAAATACACGCGCACCTTCGGGGTCAACATGTTTGCGGCCACGGAACAGCTTGCCAATGCTGGCGTATTTTTCCAGTGCCGGGTTATCAGGCTCGCGGGCTTCCATCAGGTCGATATTCAGGTGGGTGGCTTCCATCACCAGCATGCCACAGCCAACGCCGTGACCTATGGGGTGGAAAGCGCCCAGCGGCGCAACAATGCCATGTACCGAACCCAACCCCGTTTGCGCCAGACAAATGCCGGAAAGCAGCGAGGCGTAAGCCATCCGTGCCTGTGCGGCACTATCTGCCGGGTTTTCGTACAGAGCCAGCAGACCGTCACGCACCGCTTCCATCCCCGACATGGCAAGCGCATCGGTCAACGGGTTAGAGCGGGTGGAAACACAGGATTCCATCAGTTGCGTAAACGCATCCATACCATTGGCAGCAATCTGCGCGGGCGGGCAGGTAGCGAGCAACTCAGGGTCGACAATGGCGTATTCAGCCACCAGCTTGTCGTCACGGAAAGATTTCTTGAACTGCCCACTGACCGACAGCACCGCATTTTTGGTCGCTTCCGAACCGGTGCCAGCAGTAGTCGGCACAGCTATGAACGGGGTTGATGGGCCTTGGTACGGCAATTCCGGGCCAACGCCTTCCAGATGATCCATCACCGAATTGCCCGGCTGGAGCAGACCAGCCACCGCTTTCGCAGCATCCAGCGGACTGCCGCCACCGATGCCGATCACCGCGTCGAAGCGCTCGCCTTGCAGTTCCGCCACGGTTGCATCTACCCATTGGGGGGAAGGCTCTTCGCTCACGCGGCGGATTTCCCAACTGAAACCAGCCGCATGCAAGTCGCGGAACAGGCGTTCACCCGCCGCCGAACCCGTGAACGAAGCAGCACCGGTCACAATCAGCAAACGCTTGCCGTATTGCCCGGCAATGGCGGGCAGCTTGCGGATGCTGCCTGCACCGAACTCGATACGTGGCAGACGGGCGATGGCGAAAGCGGGAATCATGATGGGCTACTCCGCCAGCCCCAGCACGCCCGCGCCCCGGTCTTCCGGCACGTTAGTTATGCCCCTGATTTCACGGCTTTTGCCAATCAGGTCATGAATGATGGGCATCAAAATCAGCTCAATCGCTGATCCCATCTTGCTGCCAGGCACCACCAGCGTATTGCGGCGCGACATGAAGGCACCGGGAATGTCCTTCAGCAGTGGCTGGAATTTTGGCTGGAATTTTGGTGTAAAACGCATCACCAGGAAACATTCCTGCGCATCCGGCACGGCTTCCACGCCAAACGGGTCGGAGGTATCCACCATCGGCACCATCTGGAAGTTGATGTGGGTGCGGGAAAATTGCGGGGTGATGTAATGCACGTAATCATGCAGGCGTTCGAGTATGGAAGCCTGTACTTCATCTTTGCTATAGCCGCGCAGACTGGTATCGCGCTGGATTTTGCGCATCCATTCCAGATTGGCGTTCGGTGCCATGCCAATACTCAAATCCGGGTACTGGGAAACATCGACATCATCAATCACGGCAGCGCCATGCAAGCCCCGGTACAACAGCAGGTCGCTATCAGGGTCCATTTCCTGCCACGCCGTAAACGTGCCCGCTTCCTGAGCGAAACGATTTGCCTGCGCCTGGGTATGGATGTAGTGGCGATAAATCCCGGTTCCGGTCGAAGCATACTGGAAAAACAGCGTCTCCAGTTTATCCAGATGGTTGCCTGAGGGGCTGAAATGGCTGAGCACCCGCCCTTCCGCTTCCGCCTTGCGGACTTCTTCGCGCATGGTTTTGCGGTCATAACGATGGAAAGCGCTACCATCGATATAGACGCCCTTGATCCGCTCACGATAGAAAATACGTTCCAGCGCCTTGATTACAGCAGTGGAACCTGCCCCGGAAGCACCGGTAATGGCAACAATTGGATGTTCTGCCGACATTATCTATCCTCTCTAACTGTGTCATGATCCTGAAACGGAAGCATAAACCATCGGTCAACAAAGCATAAGTGCCCATTTCGGATATGGCAGGACGCCGGATTCTGCTACGATACCTGACTTTTAATTCAGGCAAATGGTTTCGACAATGACCCGCACAGCCCAATTAAGCCAGGCCCTTTCCCAACGCATCCTGATCCTCGACGGTGCGATGGGCACCATGATCCAGCGCTACAAATTGCAGGAAGCCGATTATCGCGGCGAACGTTTCCACGATTGGCATACGGATGTGAAGGGCAATAACGACCTGCTGGTACTGACCCAGCCGCAAGTCATCCGCGAAATCCACGGCCAGTATCTGGCGGCGGGCGCGGACATTCTCGAAACCTGTACGTTCAATGCCACGCGCATTTCCATGCACGACTACGACATGGCGGAACTGGCGTATGAAATCAACGTAGAAGGCGCGAAACTGGCGCGTTCCATCGCCGACCAATACAGCACGCCGGAAAAGCCACGCTTCGTAGCAGGCGTACTCGGCCCCACCAGCCGCACATGCAGCATTTCCCCGGATGTGAACGACCCCGGTTTCCGCAACGTCACCTTCGACGATCTGGTGATGAATTACATGGAATCCACCCGTGGCCTGATCGAGGGCGGCGCGGACATTATCCTGATCGAAACCATTTTCGACACGCTCAATGCCAAGGCTGCCGTGTTCGCGGTCAAGCAGGTGTTCGACGAAGACGGGGTGGAACTGCCGATCATGATTTCCGGCACCATTACCGACGCCTCCGGGCGGACACTTTCCGGCCAGACTACCGAAGCGTTCTACAACTCGCTGTCACACGCCGATGCACTGTCGTTCGGCCTCAACTGCGCGCTGGGGCCTGACCTGCTGCGCCAGTATGTCGAAGAAATGTCGCGCGTCAGCGCCACCCACATTTCCGCCCACCCCAACGCCGGTTTACCGAATGAAATGGGCGAATACGACATGGGGCCGGATGAGGTTGCCAAACACATCCGCGAATGGGCAGAAAGCGGCTTCCTCAATATCGTCGGTGGCTGCTGTGGCACTACCCCGCCGCACATCAAGGCGATTGCGGAAGCGGTGAAAGACTGTGCGCCACGGCAGATTCCTGACCTGCCGCGTGAAATGCGCCTGTCCGGGCTGGAGCCGTTCAACGTTGGCAAGGACAGCCTGTTCGTCAACGTCGGCGAACGCACCAACGTGACCGGTTCCGCCAAATTCAAGCGCCTGATCAAGGATGGCCAGTACAGCGAAGCGCTGCAAGTGGCATTGGATCAGGTCGAAAACGGCGCACAGGTCATCGACGTGAACATGGACGAAGGTTTGCTCGACGCCGAAAAGGAAATGCACCGTTTCCTCAATCTGGTCGCCTCCGAACCCGACATCGCGCGCGTGCCCGTCATGGTCGACTCCTCCAAGTGGGAAGTTATCGAAGCTGGCCTGAAATGCATCCAGGGCAAGGGCATCGTCAACTCGATTTCGATGAAGGAAGGCGAGGAAAAATTCATCCAGCAAGCCAAGCTGGTGCGCCGTTACGGGGCTGCCGTGATCGTGATGGCTTTCGACGAACAAGGTCAGGCTGACACCGAAGCACGCAAGACTGAAATCTGCGCCCGTGCTTACAAGATTCTGACCGAACAGGTTGGCTTCCCGCCCGAAGACATCATTTTCGACCCCAATATTTTCGCAGTTGCCACCGGCATCGACGAGCACAACAACTACGCGGTTGATTTCATCGAAGCGACCCGCTGGATCAGGCAGAACCTGCCGTATGCCAGCATTTCCGGCGGCGTTTCCAACGTATCGTTCTCGTTCCGGGGCAATAACCCGGTGCGCGAAGCCATCCACAGCGTGTTCCTCTACCACGCCATCAAGGCCGGGATGAACATGGGTATCGTCAACGCCGCGCAAATGGCGGTCTACGACGACATTCCTGCCGAATTGCGCGCGGCGGTCGAAGACGTGATCCAGAACAAGGATACGGGCGCGACCGAACGGCTGCTCGACATCGCCGATAAATACAAGGGCGATGGCAAAACCGAAGCCAAGAAAGAAGACCTCGAATGGCGTAGCTGGCCGGTGGAAAAGCGCCTCGAACACGCGCTGGTCAAGGGCATCGACGCCTTTGTCGACGAAGACACCGAAGCCGCCCGCGTCAAACTCGGTCGCCCACTGCTGGTTATTGAAGGCCCGTTGATGGATGGCATGAACGTGGTCGGCGACCTGTTCGGCGCAGGCAAGATGTTCCTGCCGCAGGTGGTCAAATCCGCGCGCGTGATGAAAAAGGCAGTGGCTTACCTCGACCCGTTCATGGAAGCGGAAAAGGCCGGTTGCGAAGTGCAAGCCAACGGCAAAATCCTGATGGCGACCGTCAAGGGCGACGTGCACGACATCGGCAAGAACATTGTCGGCGTGGTACTGCAATGCAACAGCTACGAAGTCATTGATCTCGGCGTAATGGTTTCCGCCGAACGCATCCTGCAAGTGGCGCGGGATGAGAAGGTAGACATCATCGGCCTTTCCGGCCTGATCACGCCATCACTGGACGAAATGGTGCATGTGGCCAAGGAAATGCAGCGGCAGGATTTCCACCTCCCGCTGCTGATTGGTGGCGCAACCACTTCCAAGATTCATACGGCGGTCAAGATTGAACCACAGTACAAGAACGACATCGTGGTGTATGTGCAGGATGCCTCGCGTGCGGTCGGTGTTGCCAGTGCGCTGCTGTCGAAGGAGCAAAAGCCGGGTTATGTGGCCAATATTCGGGCTGAGTATGAGCAGGTGCGGGTGAAGCGGGCGGCGAATCAGACTGAGCGCAAGTTGATCAGCATTGCCGATGCGCGGGCTAATGGGTTTAAGGTGGATTGGGAGGCTTATACGCCGCCGAAGCCGGTTTTGCTTGAAGCGTGTTTACCCCTCACCCCTAGCCCCTCTCCCTCAAGGGGAGAGGGGGAGAAGAAACAGTATTGCTGTATTGCGCATGAGTTGCAGGCGAAGATGGCGGAGCAGAAGGCGGCCAAGCAGCAGCAGAGTGCACAAAACGTCATTCCGGCTGGTGCGGAACTGCTGCATTCCGGGGATGGTTGCATCCTCAGGTTTGAGGATTATCCGCTGGATGAGCTGGTGGAACGCATTGACTGGACGCCGTTTTTCCGTAGCTGGGAACTGGCGGGTAAATTCCCGGCGATCCTGACTGACGAGGTGGTGGGCGAGGAAGCTACCAAGCTGTTCGCCGACGCCAAAGCCATGCTGGGCAAGCTGGTGGCGGAAAAGTGGGTGCAGGCGAAGGCGCTGGTCGGTTTCTTCCCGGCGAATGCGCAGGGCGATGACGTAGTGCTGTTTGAGGACGAAGCCCGCACCAAGCCGCGCACCACGCTGCACAATCTGCGGATGCAGATGGATCGGAACGGGCAGCAGCCGAATTATTGTTTGAGTGATTTTGTTGCGCCGTTAAATCCCCCCCAGCCCCCCTTTTTCAAAGGGGGGAGCCAAGAAGCTGTACCTGACTGGATGGGTGTATTTGCGGTCAGTGCCGGGTTTGGTATTGAGCCGCATCTGCAAGCGTTCCGTGCCCAGCACGACGATTTCAGCGCCATCATGCTGGAAGCATTGTGCGACCGGCTGGCGGAAGCGCTGGCGGAACGTGTTCACGAGCGGGTGCGCAAGGAATTCTGGGGCTATGCGACCAGTGAAACGCTGGATAACGACGCGATGATTGCCGAGAAATATCAGGGCATCCGCCCTGCCCCCGGCTACCCAGCCTGCCCGGATCACACCGAGAAAGCTACGCTGTGGGAGCTGCTGGATGTGCAGGCGAATGTGGGCATGGAACTGACCAGTTCGTTTGCGATGTATCCGGCTTCGTCTGTGTCTGGCTGGTATTTCAGCCACCCGGATTCGCGTTACTTCGGTATCGGGCGAATTGCACGCGATCAGGTGGATGATTATGCCAAGCGGAAAGGGATGAGCGTGGAGGAAGCGGAACGGTGGTTGGCTCCGGTGTTGGGGTATGAGGCTTAGTCATACACCGCTATATTTTTTGAAGACTTCGGGGTATACGGGGAATTACCGTATACCCCCTATCACAATATATTAATTCAGAAAATGGAAAAGTGGATTAATTTCTATCGCCCATATATTGCAACCGAAAGTGAATTACAAGAATTCGTTACAGGTTGTGAGAACCTTCAGCCTGAAGATCATAATCATCGGGCTAAGATAATGATGCACCAAGGGCAGCGCTTATTGGTTATAGCTGATTCCATGGAAGAAATTTCACCCGGATATACTCCTCTCAAGTTGCTTTTCCTATTAATTGCAGCAGAAAACATTTCAAAACTTCATATATCTCGGAACGAAAATGGAAGTTCTAAATACCATGTTAAACGATTTTTCAATCAATTTTGCTCTGAAGAAGATAAACAAAAAATCATAAATGGTATCGGGATAAGCGAAGAAACTAGCACCTTAGATGATGTGATTGACGTCTTGTATGACATTCGGTGTGACGTTGTTCATGAGGGTACCTATTGGGGCTTTGATTTTGCCACATCTGAGCACCCATCCATATTGACAGGTGTACACGTCGATAGAATCTTGAGGGTTAAGCTCCATTACCAGGAATTCAGAGATGTAGTGGCAAGAGCAATAATCTGCTCAATCCAGCAAATTCTAACCACCTGATATTTTTATAATCCCGTTGCATCAAGCTCATCCAGCAATTGCAGCGCCCACTTGGGATCACCCCGCAATTACACCGCCATAAACCGCTGTTTGGCTTCTTCCTCAGTTAAAACCTGTGCCGTCAAACATCAGCTTGTTCAGGCTTATGTCACGGACTTTGGCGATACACTCGGATGGACAACGTTATCATAAATCAACCACCTCAAGCACTTTTAGCGCCCTGCATACTCCCCCGCCAACGCAACCGCCACCCTGCCAATCAACTCATACGGCATCGGCTCATCCAGCGGAAAGCTCAGATTCCCTTTCGGCCCCCGATAGCGCGCAAGCTCAGCCTGAAGTTCAGCATCCCCCGTCACTGGCGGATAAACACCGATATGCCGCTTGAACGCCGCGAAGTAAAAGAAAACTTTCCCCCGCCTGAAAGCAGGTATGTTATAGCCAATACAGGCTTGCGCATCGGGCACGAGTTCCAGCACCAGCGAGTGGATGCGTTGCAGGTGTGGTTGCGCTTGTGGCGCAGCGGCAGCAATGTACTGCTCGTGTGAAGAAAACCGGGTACTCATATCAGCCTTGCTCCCTTTAACTTTCAGCTAAGGAACGTGCACGAAATAACTTCCCAAAGAGGGCGTATGCAATACGCCCCTACGGAGATCGTCCCCTGTAGGGGCGTATTGCATACGCCCTCTTCACGGTTACGCCGGGTCGGGGATATTGTTTCGTGCACGTTCCTAAGTGCTAAACCTGCGTTCCAGCTGGCGAGCCTCATGCTGCCGGTAAAACCTGTACGCCAGCATCAGGCAAACACCCGCCAGCACCCAACAAACCACCGGTAAAACACCCAGCCAAGCGGAAAATTCCGTCTGTTTCGGCAGCCCATTCAGCACAATCAGTACCCGCAGCAGCGCTCCCAATGCCAACATGCTGAACCAGGAACCCAGCACCAGACCACCATGCGCCTTGCCACCGATATACAGCGAAGCGGAAATGCCCGCCATGAACAACACGCCCCAGGCTCCACCAGCCAACAACTGGGCGACAATCAGCGAATTCAGGCCGAAGTTGTGGGCAACCAGCCATAAAGAAGCAGTGCCCAGCAACACCGCCAGCACCATGACCAGCAAAGGATCATGTTTACTGCTCAAACCGCTGCCCGGAAATACCAGCAAATTAAAGCCGATCCAGAAAACCGGCATCAAATAAGCCAGTTGTTCCGCTTGGGCGAATTGCAGGTACAACGGCGCGCTGTTTACAAAGAAATGTAACTGGAAACCCAAAGCCAGCAACAACGCCCCAGCCAACAGGCTCAACAACAGCAAACGGTAAGCCATATCGCTTGCTGCATGCTTCGCCGGAACGGGTTCGGCAGGCGCACTACCTTCGGCCAGATAGCGTTCCATGAAAATAAGCCCGATCGTTGTCAGCCACAAGGTCACACCTGTCAGCAGAAATGGCAGCAATGGATCGATGGTTTTCAACGCAACGCCCAGATAAGGCCCCACAGCCCCGCCCAGTGCCAGCCCCATCAGGCTCAACGCCACCAGCCACGGAACCTGAGGCCGGGCGGCGTGCTGGATCACCAGCACAAAAGCAGGCGCACGCAACACCGAAGAAGTTGCTACCCACAAGACCAAAGCCCCCACCCACAGCATTTGCCCCGCAGGACCAATATTTCCCGTCTCCGCCAACCACGGCATGGCGACAAATCCAACACAGGAAAACGTATTGACCGCCAGAATGAAAGGCCCGATCCGCCACAGCATGCGCCTGACCCGATCCGCCGCGAACCCCATCAACACATCCATGACGGCAAACAGGAACTGATCCAGCAGCACAAACCACAACAGCTTGTCCTTGCCGATGCCGACCTGTTCCAGCAAATCACCCAGATAAACGAGGTAAACAATCCAGGTGGTGAAAAAAAGAAACTGGACGACAGCCAGATAACCCGCCGCCCAACGTAAGCGTTGTTCCCGCATGGCATACCCTCCATGCCTAAAGCATAATCATTTCTAGTATAGCCATGTTTGCGCCGAATACCGGGCGTGATGCCGGAAGCAGCGCGCCTAGCCCGCAGCCTGCCGCAACCGTTCTAGCACAATGTCCGCCACCCGCCTGCTGGATGGCAGGAAACTGTGCGAAACCGGCACATGCACATATTCCGGCACCCAATCCGCACTGACTTCCGGCAGCGAAACAATCATGTCATTCGGCGCACCCTTAAACGGGCTGATCCAGTTCGGTAGCCCCAAATCGCCGACGATGGCAGTGACGGGAACCAATACGCCACCGATTTCCCCCATGCGCTGTTCCGACCCCAGCAACTGGCCGCAATCACGGGTAACCAGCCGGAACAGGGGATTCTTCCCCAGCAGTTGCGCCCAGCGTGCAGGCCCAATCGGCGAGCCAACCAGAAATACGTGTTTCGGCAAGCGCGTTCCAGCCGGTAAGTCATTCAGCGCTGCCCGTAACAACACGCCACCCAGCGAATGCCCGATCACGATGTAATCGCCCGTTGCCGCCACTTCACGTAACTTTGCCACCAAGCGCCGTTTGATCGATGCGAAATCCTCAAAGGTGACCAGGTAGCCG
>JAHJJD010000112.1 GCA_018822845.1 Gammaproteobacteria bacterium
GACCTGTTGCAGATCGAATGTTTTAACGAAATTCCCGACCTGATCCAGAACCCGGTGTTACGCGCACAACGCACCGAACGGGCTTACCGGCTGCTGGGGAATCTGTTCGGCATCAGCGGCGAACTGTCGGAAATCCGCAGCAAAATCCACGAATACATGAATACCGCTGACGCCGTGATCGGGCAGATCCGCAACAAGGTGTTGGCTACCTACAATTCCCACATCGAGATCAGCAACGAGATCGAAACCTCGAAAAACCCGATCGACCTGCTACTGATCATTTTCGATGACCGCTATCACAAGAAAATCCGTTTCGAGGCCAAGCGCAAACTGGTGCTGATGGGACTGGCTGGCTCCATCGACCAGCGCGAACGCGAAACCGACATTGAGAACAAGTTTTCTGCCTTCCTGAATTTCCTCAACCTGCATGTCTGGAGTCCGCAACTCAAGATTGGCGAACTGGAAATCACCTACCTGTCCAGCCACCATGACGGCCCTGACTTCAGTTGCACCCAGGTTGAAGTGATTGACGCAGAAGCCGCGCGCCATCTGCATCAATTCGCTGAAAACGAGAAACTGACCCTGGTGAAACGTCGCCTGTTCCACGACAAAGGGCAGGAAATTCCGGTATACGTGACGGTGCGCAAAAAGGACTCGGCAGCCAAGGTGTTGAAACTGTTGCGCAAGAACGAGAAGAACCCCGCTGTCGCAGTTGACGACGAGTTGGGGCTAATGGCGGTGCTGGATAACGTCAGCCATGTGAAACGCTTCGTGCGCCACCTGACCCGCGCCGCCGTCAGGGCCGGTTCCATCATGGTCCTGGAAGACATTTCGGACACACTGGCAGGTAACCATTACACAGTCACCTCAATCGGCAGCAGCAACAAGACGCAGATGCTGAAATTCTTTGCCCGCATGGGCGGGATGCGGGTGGAATTCATCATCCACACCAACCAGACCTATCTCAATTACCGTTACCAGCGCGGTGCATCGCACGATGAGTATGAGGTTCGCCGCCTGTTCGACTCGGGCGTGACGGAATTCCTGTTCCCTTACGACATCTACCAGCTGGACATGGCGCAGGTACGCGAAAAACAGTTACAACGCTTCAGGAAGATTATTGAGCAGCAGGGGTGAGTGAGTCCGCGTTATCGGCTTCGCTGGGGCTTTCGCTGCCATCAACCATCAGCAGGTTGAGGCTGTAGAGTGCATCGTTGTCCACCCATTGCTGTTCCAGCTTCAGGCCGGTTGCATCCACCAGTGTGCGGATGTCTTCCAGACTGTATTTGTAGCTTTCGTGAATGAGGATGTATTCATCCCTGGCAAACCCGACGTGTACGCCCAGACTGGCGATATGCGCCTGTTGCGGGCAGGTGCTGCGCAGGTAAATCTGCATACAGCCGCGCACCGGGTTGTAGTGGCAATAGTAATCGAAATTTTCCGGCGCGAAATCGGCCTGCAATTCGCGGTTGATGCGGCGCAGGGCATGGCGGGCGAAAGCCAGCGACACCTTGCGTACAGCACTGTCCCGGTCGGTGCGGCCATAGGCGGCATGCAGGACTTCCTCCGGCTTTTTCAGGTCGATGCCCAGTAACAGGCGGTCGCCCGGCTTTAATTCCGCCACCATGTTTTCGCGTAACAGACGGGCAGCTTCGGCGTATTCCACATGACTGATGTCTGACCCCAGCCACAGCAACAGGCGCGGCTGCGTCAGGGTATGGTTGAGCACCTTCAGCCCGGCGGGATAATCGGCGATCACCCCCAGCAGCCCAAGGTCAGGGTAGTCATGCTGAAGAAGCTGGATGCTATGGGAAAGGAAGTCGCCCGCAATGTCGATCGGGGCAAACTGCAAACGACCCTGCTTGCGGGACAGGGACTCGCTCATGCTGCGCGTCTGTTTGTCATGCTGACTGCCGAGATTGACCAAGGCAGTGTTGTCTTTCAGTTGCTGGACGATGCGTGGCGCAAACCGGGTCAGCAAAGTGTCTTCGGCCTGGGTCATGTAACAGCGGTCGCTGCGGGTCAGGCGCTCAAACAGGCGGGAATCGCGGGCATTGGTTGCGTACAGGTACTTGAGCGGTAAAGTCTTCTCTGCTGCTGTCAGCCCCTGGGCGATGGCCTGGGCGAAATGATCGGCGTGCGTCTTTACATCCAGACTAACGAAATGATGCGGAAAGGTCATGCTAAAGCCCCCGGTATATTTTCATTCTTGCTGGGAATTGGACAGCCACCATCATATCAGGTTTCATTTATCGCCGAACAGGTCGCCCAACCCGCCCAGCACCGAGCCTTCACCCTTGGAAGCCCCACCCCCCGCCGATGACGCTTGCAGCACCCGGTTGGCCAGCCGCGAGAATGGCAAGCTTTGCAGATAAACCGTGCCGTGCCCGCGCAGGGTTGCCAGGAACAGACCTTCGCCGCCGAACACCATCGATTTCAGGCTACCAGAGCGTTCAATGTCATAATCGATGCCCTTGGTGAAAGCCGCCAGACAACCGGTGTCTACCCGTAGCGTTTCGCCCTTCAGTTCCTTTCTGATGACCGTGCCGCCAACATGGATGAAGGCTTTGCCATCGCCGCGCAAGCGTTGCAGGATAAAACCTTCGCCGCCGAAAAAACCTGTCCCCAGTTTGCGCTGGAAGGCGATTTCCACTGACGTACCCAAGGCAGCGCACAAAAACGCATCCTTTTGGCAGATCAGTTCCTCGCCGAGTTGTGACATATCCAGCGGAATGATTTTGCCGGGGTAAGGTGCAGCAAAGGCTACCCGCTTTTTGCCTTTGCCCTGATTGGTGAAGTGGGTCATGAAAATCGATTCGCCAGTCAGCACCCGTTTGCCGACATGCAGCAGCGAATCAAACAGGCCGCTGACAGGCTTGGAGCCGTCGCCCATTTTGGTTTCAAACGTGATGCCGTCTTCCATGTAATTCATCGCGCCTGCTTCGGCGATGACGGTTTCGCCGGGGTCCAGCTCGATCTCAACGATTTGCATATCGTCGCCGAACAGTTCGTAATCGACTTCGTGGCATTTCATTTTATATTCTCCCTGACAAAGTTAATCGTTGTTGATTCTGCCTTGATTATGGGTGTTCATTATGTGAAAAACATCACCCTTTCATCAGCCCCGCAAAAGGGCTGTACCCGCGTACATGCCCCGGCGCATGCGCCACCAGCCCGGAAATCAGGATAATAAGCACAAACAGTTCCGCCCGCCATTGCGGCAGCAGAATGGCCAGCGCCAGCAGCAACAGTTTGAAGATGACGACCATGCCTTTCACTTGCAGCAACCACTTGCCGGATGTCCACACATACAGCAGCACCAGCAGACTGCCAGCACCGGTCGCGAGATACCAGAACGGCAGGTATTGCGCCTCAGGCAGGTCAAACAGGAAGCCACCGCTGATACCGGCAACGCCAACCAGATGGATACTGCGCATAACGATGTCCAGCCAGCGCTCGCCGGGGAAGGTGCGCGGTTTGGGGGGGAACAGGATGTGTTGCCAGTTACTCATGAAAGCACTTATAGCAGCTTATTTCGCGCAATCAAACCGGGTTGGAGATGCAAAAACGTGGCTTCGACTCCGCTCAGCCACCAGACGCATCTCCTTATACACAACTCACCCCATCCCCAGCTCACCAGCCATCTGAATCCCAAGAATACAATCCTGTACCCGCATAAAACCAATCCAGATGCTTTTAGCTCCCGGTTCACCGTCTCCTTTTCTGCCCA
>JAHJJD010000113.1 GCA_018822845.1 Gammaproteobacteria bacterium
GCATGCGCCTTCTCCGCAACACGGTGGTGATCTGCTGTACATACAGGGTCATGCCGCACCGGGGATGTACGCGCGTTCCTTCATGGAAGGCCGTTTCACGGAAAATGAACTGGATAATTTCCGTCAGGAGGTTGATGGCGGGGGTTTGTCTTCTTACCCGCACCCGTGGCTGATGCCGGATTACTGGCAGTTCCCGACCGTTTCGATGGGTCTGGGGCCGATCAAGTCGATCTACCAGGCGCGTTTCATGAAATACCTGCAACACCGCAAGCTGGCAGAAACTGCCAACCGCAAGGTGTGGGCATTCGTTGGTGATGGTGAAACGGATGAGCCTGAAACACTGGGGGCAATTTCCCTCGGTGGACGTGAAAAACTCGACAACCTCGTCTGGGTGGTCAACTGCAACCTGCAACGTCTGGATGGCCCGGTACGTGGTAACGGCAAGATCGTGCAGGAACTGGAAGCGGTATTCCGTGGCGCAGGCTGGAATGTCATCAAGGTGCTGTGGGGGTCCTACTGGGATCCGCTCCTTGCGATGGACAAGGATGGCCTGCTGAAAGCCCGCATGATGGAAGCGGTCGACGGCGAATACCAGAACTACAAGGCCAAGGATGGTAAATTCGTCCGCGAAAACTTCTTCGGCAAATACCCCGAATTGAAGGAAATGGTCGCCAAGATGAGTGACGCCGACATCTGGCGTCTGAACCGGGGTGGCCATGATCCGCACAAGGTTTATGCCGCTTACCACGCAGCCGTCAATCATACCGGCCAGCCAACCGTTATCCTGGCCCATACGGTCAAAGGTTACGGTATGGGAGCCGCAGGCGAAGGCCAGAACCGCACCCACTCACAGAAGAAACTGTCAGGCGAAGAAATGATCGCCTACAAGAACCGTTTCAACATCCCGCTGAGCGATGAAGATGCGGCGGCTGCCAAATACTACCGTCCCGACCCGAACAGCGAGGAAATGCAGTACCTGCTGGAACGCCGCAAGGCTCTGGGTGGTTTCCTGCCGCAACGCCAGACCCACGCTACGCCGCTGAAAGTGCCTGACCTTTCCATTTTCCAGACACTGCTGGAAAGCACCGGCGACCGCGAAATGTCCACCACCATGGTGTTTGTACGTTTGCTGACCCTGTTGGCACGTGACAAGGGCATGGGCAAACACGTTGTGCCGATCGTGCCGGATGAGGCACGTACCTTTGGCATGGAAGGCATGTTCCGTCAGTTGGGCATTTACTCCTCCGTCGGCCAGCTTTACGAGCCGCAGGACAAGGATCAGGTCATGTTCTACAAGGAGGACAAGTCCGGCCAGATTCTGGAAGAGGGTATCAACGAAGCGGGCGCATTCTCCTCATGGATTGCGGCGGCAACGGCCTACAGCACTCACGGCGTCAATATGGTGCCGTTCTACATTTACTACTCCATGTTTGGTTTCCAGCGTATTGGTGACCTGGCCTGGGCGGCGGGCGACTGCCGGTCGCGCGGTTTCCTGATCGGTGGCACTGCCGGTCGCACCACGCTGGCGGGCGAAGGCTTGCAGCATCAGGATGGCCACGGCCTGCTTCAGGCAGGGCTGATTCCGAACTGCATTTCCTACGACCCGACCTTCTCCTATGAAATGGCGGTCATCGTCCAGAACGGCCTGAAACGCATGTATCAGGATCAGGAAGATGTGTATTACTACATCACCGCCATGAACGAGAACTACACGCACCCAGCCATGCCTGCCGGTTGCGAGGAAGGCATCATCAAGGGCATGTACCAGCTCAGTGGTGGTGGCAAGAAGCGCAAGAAAGTGCAATTGATGGGTTCCGGAACGATTCTGCGCGAAGTTATCGCCGCAGCGGAATTGCTGGACAAGGACTGGGGCGTAGACGCCAACGTCTGGAGTGTCACCAGTTTCAATGAGCTGGCGCGTGAAGCCCGCGACATTGACCGCTGGAACATGCTGCATCCGCTGGAAACGGCGAAAGTGCCTTATGTCACCCAGACGCTGAAAGGCCAGCGTGGCCCGGCGATTGCCGCGACCGACTACATCCGCCAGTATGCCGACCAGATTCGCGCATGGTTGCCGATGTCCTACACCGTGCTGGGCACAGACGGTTTCGGACGCAGCGACACCCGCGCCAAACTGCGCAAGCATTTCGAGGTGAACAGCCATTACATCGTTATTGCCGCCCTGAAAGCGCTGGTGGATGAAAAATCCCTGCCAGCTGCTGATCTGGTCAAGGCGATGGAAAAGTATGGCATCAACCCCGAAAAAACCAACCCGCGTCTGGCATAAGGAGGTGCGTCATGGCAATCCAGGAAATACATGTGCCAGATATTGGCAGCTTCAAGGATGTTGAAATCATTGAAGTACTGGTCAACGTTGGCGATAACGTCAACGCTGAAGACTCGCTGATCACGGTTGAATCAGACAAGGCGTCGATGGAAATTCCATCGCCTGCCTCGGGCGTGGTCAAGGAACTGAAAATCAGTGTCGGGGATAGGGTTTCGGAAGGTAGTTTGCTGCTGGTGATGGATGTGGCTGAAGCAGCCGCTAGCGCGGCTTCCCCCCCATCCCAGCCTTCCCCCGCAGGGGGGGAAGGAGCCAAGAGTTCCGCTCCGGCTGCTGTTCCCCCTTCACCCCCACGTCCGCAACCGGCAAAATCGCCGACGGCTGCTGTGCAGGCCGACATGAAAGATGTCGATTTCAGCAAAGCCTACGCTACCCCGTCGGTGCGCAAGTTTGGCCGCGAACTGGGTGTCGATCTCAACAAGGTGTCAGGCTCGGGCCGTAAGGGCCGCATTACGCAGGAAGATGTAAAAGCTTACGTCAAGGATGTGATGAGCTTCGGTGGTGTGCCGGGCAAGGGAGCCATGCCAGCCAATGTGCTGGGCGTAGCGCCAATGCCGGACATCGACTTCAGCCTGTGGGGCGACATCGAAACGGTTGCGCTTTCCCGCATCAACAAGCTGACTGGTGAATTCCTGCATCGCAACTGGGTGCATATTCCGCACGTTACCCAGTTTGATCAGGCTGACATCACCGATCTGGAGGCCTTCCGCAAGCAATTGAATGAGGAAAACGCCAAGTCGGGCATCAAGATCACCCCGCTGGTGTTCATCATGAAAGCGGTGGTGGCAGGTCTGAAGGCTTACCCACGTTTCAATTCCTCACTGGATGCGAAGGGTGAAAACCTGATCCGTAAAAACTACTTCCACATCGGTGTGGCAGTGGATACGCCGGATGGGTTGGTGGTGCCGGTCATTCGTGACGTGGACAAGAAGTCCATCATGCAGCTTTCCGAAGATCTGAAGGAAGTCTCTGCCAAGGCGCGTGACAAGAAGCTGAAACCTGCTGACATGCAGGGCGGCTGCTTCTCCATTTCCAGCCTCGGCGGGATTGGCGGTACCAAGTTCACCCCGATTGTGAATGCACCGGAAGTCGCTATTCTCGGCGTTTCCAAATCCGACATACAGCCTGTCTGGAACGGCAAGGAATTTGCGCCACGCCTGATGCTGCCGTTGTCGCTGTCGTATGACCACCGCGTAATCGACGGGGCGGATGGCGCACGTTTCACCACGTATCTGGCGAAAATGCTGGGCGACATCCGGAGGCTACTGGTATGAGCAAGATCATCGAAGTAAAAGTCCCTGACATTGGCAGCTTCAAGGATGTGGAAATCATCGAAGTGCTGGTCGAGCCGGGGTTCCATATTGAGCCGGAAGAGTCGCTGATCACCATCGAGTCGGACAAGGCGTCGATGGAAATTCCCAGCCCGCTGGCTGGCACTGTCAAGGAAGTGCTGGTGAAGGTGGGGGATCGGGTGTCGGAGGGGTCGCCGATGTTGATGGTGGAGGTGGTGGAGGCAGCGTCCTCCGTAGCTTCCCCCCCATCCCAGCCTTCCCCCGCAAGGGGGGAAGGAGCAGGAAACACGCCGACATCCACCGTCTTGTCCCCTTCACCCCTTGCGGGGGAAGGGTTAGGGATGGGGGGTACAGGCGGAACGCCTGACTTTGAAACCGAAGTGGCAGTCCTCGGCTCCGGCCCCGGCGGCTATACGGCAGCCTTCCGTGCCGCTGACCTCGGCAAGAAAGTGGTGCTGATTGAGCGTTACCCCAATATCGGCGGTGTATGCCTCAACGTCGGTTGCATTCCCTCCAAAGCCTTGCTGCACACCGCTGACGTCATCGAAGAAGCGAAGGAATTTGCCAAGCACGGCGTGAAATTCGGCGAGCCGGAGATCGACATCGACGCCATCCGGGCGCACAAGGACAGTGTGATCGGCAAGCTGACTACTGGCCTCAAGGGCTTGGCGAAGCAGCGCAAGGTGCAGATCGTGCAAGGCTACGGGCGTTTCACCTCCGCCAACACCATCGAAGTGGAAGCAGCGGATGGCAGCAAGCAGACGGTCAAGTTTGCCAACTGCATTATTGCTGCTGGTTCGCGCGTCACCAAACTGCCGTTTATTCCGTGGGATGACCCGCGCGTAATGGATTCGACTGGTGCGCTGGAATTACAGGAAGTACCCAAGCGGATGCTGGTGGTGGGCGGCGGCATTATCGGGCTGGAAATGGCCACGGTCTACCATGCGCTGGGTGCCAAAATCACTGTCGTGGAACTGTCACCGGGGCTGATGCCGGGTGCCGACCGCGACATCGTGAAGCCGTTGCACAACAAGATCAAGGGCCAGTACGAAAACATCTACCTCAACACCAAAGTCACGGCAATCGAGCCGACGGCGGAAGGTCTGGTGTGTTCGTTTGAAGGCAAGGGTGCGCCTGCAACCGATACCTTTGACCGCGTGCTGGTGGCGATTGGCCGCAGCCCCAACGGCGAGCTGATTGATGCTGGCAAGGCAGGCGTGTTTGTCGAAAAGCCCGGTTTCATCCCGGTCGACAAGCAGATGCGTACCAACGTGCCGCACATCTTCGCCATTGGTGACATCGTGGGTCAGCCGATGCTGGCGCACAAGGCTACCCACGAAGGCAAGGTTGCCGCCGAAGTCATTGCTGGGCACAAGTCGTATTTCGATGCGAAAACCATCCCCTCGGTTGCCTACACCAGCCCCGAAGTGGCGTGGATGGGCAAGACCGAAGAGCAGTGCAAGGCCGCAGGCATCGCCGTTGAAAAAGGTGTGTTCCCATGGGCAGCCAGCGGACGTGCGCTGTCAATGGATGCCAGCAACGGCGTAACCAAGGTGCTGTTCGACAAGGAAACGGGCCGCATCATCGGTGCAGGTATCGCAGGCAAGAATGCCGGTGAGCTGATCGCCGAAGCGGTGCTGGCGCTGGAAATGGGCGCGGATGCGCATGACCTCGGCCTGACTATCCACCCGCACCCGACGCTTTCCGAAACGCTGAACTTTGCAGCGGAAGTGGCGGAAGGGACGTGCACGGATATTTACGCGCCGAAGAAATAGGAAGACCCTCACCCCCGGCCCCTCTCCCGCAAAGCGGGCGAGGGGAGCAAGAGTAGGGGGGCAATTCTGAGTTTGACTCCTCACGAAAGTGAGAAACCGGTTGGCGGCTTGCCTGAACAACAAGCCGCTTTTTTTTGGCTCATATGTTGAGTCTAATCATGGGTTATAAAATCATCTGTTGAAAGTGGTGAACAGGTTTTGTATGGTTACGGCAACCCCGAATCCAAACAAGGCTTTGCATGGCGTTCACCTCCGGCTTCGAGTACGACATTTTCATCAGCTATTCGCGTGATGACAATAGCGTGTTGCCGGGTGAAACTGCGGGCTGGGTTTCGCAATTCCGTGATTATCTGGAAAACTGGCTGATCAAGCGGCGCGGCCTCAAGGGGCTGAAAATCTGGTTCGATGATCAGGGCTTGAGTGGCAATACCCGCTTTGATGCCGAAATCGAGGCAAGTATCAAAAAGTCGGCGCTGTTTCTGGTGCTGCATTCCCACAACTATCAGGGGTCAGATTATTGCCGCAAGGAACTGCAATGGTTCATGCAGCATAACCAGCATTTGCGTACTGGCGTGATGGTCGGCAATGAGTCGCGGCTGTTCAATGTCCTGCTCAACAATATTCCTCATCCGCAATGGCCGCAGGAGTTGGCGGGTTCCACCGGTTTCAGGTTACATGATGCGCCGGTCAAGTCGGCGCAGTTCGGCTATCCCCTGGCGTTGCAGGATGCCGCTTTCGGCAAGGCGGTGCTGCAAGTGGTAGAGGCAGCCACCAAAACGCTGGAAGCACTGAATCAGCTACAACCCACTCCCGCTGTTACGAACGGCCACAATTTGCTGGCTGATAGTCGACCCAAAATATTTCTGGCCGATGTGGCTGATACCCTGCAACCCTTCCGCAAACGCTTGATTACCGAAATTGGCGACCGGGCGATTATCCTGCCTGCGCTACCGCCGCCGTATGAGGCCAGTGAACATAACCGGCAACTGGTGGATACGCTGGAACAGGCCAGCCTGAGCATCCACCTGCTGGATCAGTGGGGCGGGCGGGCAATGGATGGCCTGGATGAAATGACCTTCCCGCGTATGCAGGCGGGCATGGTGCGCAGCCGCGCCACGCCGTCGCTGATGTGGGTTCCTGATACCCTGCTTGCTGACGATCTGGAAGATGAGCAGCAAGCCGCATGGCTGCACGAAATGGAACACGGCAAGCGCGAGGCCAGCGGTTTCCATTTTGTGCGCAGTTCGCGGCAGGCGTTCATTGATCAGGTCATGCAGGAACTGGACAGGATCAGGACAGAGGCGGATGCCAGCGGCAACCCGTCCCGTTTCCTGATCGACACGCACCAGAAGGATTTGCGCTATGCCTTTGAGCTGGGGGCGAAACTGGCCGGGCGTGAACTGGAAGTTGAGTTCAACAAGGAAACCGGCGACCCGGTCAGGAGCCTGGAGTATTTCGAGAAAATGGTCGGTGAGGTGCAGCACCTGATCATCATGTTCGGCAAGGTTGCCCCGCAATGGGTGAAAGGCCGCATCCAGACCACCATCAAGGTGATTGCCAACCAGTTGCAGACCGGTGCGCCAGCGCTGGATGCCATCTGGGTCATGATGTTGCCGGAATGCCCCGGTCAGCAGGCGTTGCCGCAGTTCCCTTCGCTGATCCGCATCAATTGTCTGGATAATTCCGGCTCGCCAACGATTGACGACAGCGTGCTGGAGCCGCTGTTTAAGCATAAGGGAGGGCGCACATGAGTCACGCTACTCCCATGAACCCGTTTGTCGGCCTGCGCCCTTACGAGAGCAGCGATAGCCTGTATTACTTCGGGCGCGGCGAACAGGTCAAAACCCTGCTGCGGCAATTGCACCAGCATCGCTTTGTGGCGGTGGTGGGCAGTTCAGGTTCTGGCAAATCCTCGCTGATTCGCGCTGGCCTGATTCCACAACTGGAGGCCGGTTTCCTGGTGCAGGAGCGGGATCAATGGCTGGTAGCGCGGATGAAGCCGGGGGAAGCTCCGTTGGGGAATCTGGTGGGGAGTTTGATGGCGGCTTTGCCGGGGAATTCCCCCCATCCTAACCTTCCCCCGCAAGGGGGGAAGGAACAAGAGTTGCTCCCCTCTTCCTCTTTGCTCCCTTCACCCCTTGCGGGGGAAGGGCTGGGGATGGGGGGGAATCTTCTGATTCAATCCATCCGCGAGCAAGGCTCTCAGGCTATCCTCGACCTGCTGACGCCGTATCTGGCTGACAGCGATACCAACCTGTTCATTCTGGTGGATCAGTTTGAGGAGTTGTTCCGCTTCGGGCTGGAAAAGGGCAAGACAGAACAGCGGCAGGAAGCGGAGGAATTCGTGTCACTGCTGCTGGCGTTGGCGCGGCAGGACAAGCTGCCGATCTATGTGTGCCTGACCATGAGGTCGGATTTTCTGGGTGATTGCGATGCGTTTTACGGGCTGCCGGAAGCGATCAACCAGAGCCAGTTTCTGGTGCCGCGCCTGACGCGCAGCCAGCGGCAGGAGGTGATTACCCATCCGGTGCAATTGGCGGGGGCGCGGATTGCACCGCGTCTGGTGGATCGGCTGCTGAATGAGGGGATTGATACCCGTGATGATTTGCCGGTGTTGCAGCATGTGCTGATGCGTACTTGGGATGTGTGGCAGGCAGGTGGTGGCGACGGGGCGCTGGATGTCGCGCATTATGAGCAGGCGCACACCATCCATCAGGCGCTCGACAGCCACGCCAACGAAGCGCTGGAAGAGCTGGACGCACGTCAGCAGGATATTGCCAAAAAACTGTTTCAGGCGTTGACGGCGGTGGATGCGGGTAATCGGCGCATCCGCCGCCCGGTGCATCTGGATGAAGTCTGCACGATAGCCGCCGCTACGCCGCCAGAGGTAATGACGGTCATCAACCGTTTCCGTGAGCAAGGCCGTTCGTTTCTGGTGCTGTCGTCGGAGAACATGGACGACAACCCACTGATCGACATTTCACACGAAAGCCTGATCCGCCAGTGGGGCAAGCTGGCGGAGTGGGTGGATGAAGAAGCCGAAGCCGCCAAAACCTACCGGCGGCTGGTGGAAACCGCGCAACTGCATGACGGCGGTCGCGCCAGTCTCTACCGCGAAGCCGATCTGGAACAGGCGCTACGCTGGCGGGAAGCACTGCCGCCAGCTGAATCCGCCCTGATCTGGGCGTGGCGTTATCACCCTGATTTTGACAGCGCCATCCGCTTTCTGGAACAAAGCCAACACGACCACCAACAACGGCTGGCGGCGGAAAAAGCTGAGCAGGAACGGCAGGCGCAACTGTTGCGTGAAAAAGCCGAGCTCGAAGAACAGCAACGGCGCATGGCAGAGCAACAGGTAAAAGAACAGCGTAAAACCCTGCTCCGAACCCGCTGGTTGTCTGGTGTCATGGCCTTGCTGACGGTATTTATGTTCGTTGCTGCCTGGTTTGCGATGCAATCGGCTAACGATGCAGAACTGGCGAGTCAACGTGCAGAGCAAAGTGCTGAAAATGCACTCATGAAAGAAGAGGAGGCCAACCGTAACTTATTGGAGGCCAACTACAACCTCGCCAAAGTGTTTGAGGAAAAAGCCCGTCAATTGATTTCGCAGGATGTTCTGAATGGCAAGGAAGTTGCTCAACCCGTGCAACTACGTCGGGCATGGCTCTATGGTTTGGAGGCCGCCAAACAGGAAGTGCCGGAGAAAAAATTGGCTGTTTTACCCGCCACTTTGGGGCTATTGTCAGCTATCCGCGAGCAGGATTTATCAACCGAACGCAAACAAACCCCAACACTGAAAATCGGTGAAATCGGTTCGGTGGCTTACAGTCCTGATGGCAAGTTTATCGCCAGCGGTTCGTATGACAACAAGGTGCGTGTGTGGGATGCGGGCACGGGCGAAACCCTGAAAACC
>JAHJJD010000114.1 GCA_018822845.1 Gammaproteobacteria bacterium
CCCGTTATCATCAGGTTCTGGATGCCCGGCACATGCCGGTAACGTTGGGTGTTTGCGCCGAGGAAGCCGGGGAACTGCAACCAGGCTTCATCACCGCTCAGATAAGGAGCCAGACAATTGATTGACAGGCAATAGAATTGGAGTTGCAGGAATACTGTCACAGTAATGGACAACTGTTCCTTAAGCCTGGCCTGTACACAGGGCAACTAATGCAATATGTTGGTATCCATGAGACGTACAAATGAAGAAGCGAACCTGACCCGCCAAAAACTGTTGGATACTGCCTTGCTGGAGTTCACCCGTGTGGGATACGGAAGGGCAACATTACAACAAATTGCCGAGAATGCCGGAATGACCCGTGGGGCGGTTTACCACCATTTTTCCAATAAGGCTCAAATGTTTACTGAGCTGGTGGATGGTGTCGAACTGGAGCTGGATGCGTTGATCGCCCAACTGCGGCTGCAAGGCACATCTGTACAGGAACAGTTGCGGTATGTGCTGGTTGGGATTATCCGTCATCTTGCCCAATCGCCCCGCTACGAATCCATTGTTCGCCTTATCCTGCTGGAAACCGATGGGCATCCCGAACTGGAAGGGGTACGGGAAACCCTCAAGGCCAGGCGGCAACGGCAAAAGCAACTGTTATCCCAGTTGTTTGAAAGTTGCAGGGCGCAAGGGGTGCTTTACCCTCAGCTTGCCGCTGATACAGCCGCCGAAGCAGTACTGATTTACCAACAGAACCTGCACCGGCACTGGATTGCTTTCCGCTCTTTTTCCACCGGCCAGCAACTGGAAGATCTGGTGGACATCCTGTTGCGCGGCTTGTTTATCTGAAAATTTGATTTTTATCATTATCCTGACAAATGACTATATACATTCATGCATGTATGTATATAGCATGACGCTTGAATATTATTCAAAAGCGAGGGAGGGATTCACGATGAGAAACAAGCGTTTGTGGATAGCCACATTACTGGCTCTATCCGGCGTTACCACCACCGGGCTGGCGGCAGAGCGGCCTTTGATTATGGTTGACCAGTTTGGTTATTTGCCCACTGCCAACAAGGTGGCTGTGTTGGCAGACCCGCAAAAGGGCTTCAATGCAAGCCTTGCCTACACACCCGGCAGCAAGCTGGAGGTGCGCAGGGCAACAGATAATAGGGTGGCTTACACCGCAGCCCCAACCAAATGGAACAGTGGAAAAACCGACACGATATCAGGGGACAAGGCGTGGTGGTTCGACTTTTCATCCGTACAGGCCACAGGCGATTACTACATTTATGACCCCAAAACCAAACGCCGTTCGCATATTTTCAGGGTTGGGGACAATGCCTATGATGCTGTCCTGCAAGCCGCCATGCGGGCTTTCTTCTACCAGCGGGTCAATGCCCACAAGCAGCCACCCTATGCAGATGTGCGTTACAGCGATGCCGCCAGCCATGGCAATGCGGAGCAGGACTTGGATGCCCGTGCCATGAACCCGGCAGACCCGGAACAATCAGACGTTGCCACGTCCCGTGATTTGTCCGGTGGTTGGTATGATGCGGGTGATTTCAACAAATATGTCAATTATGCAGATGGGGCGATCCATGACCTGCTGTATGCCTATCAGGAAAACAGCAGCGCCTGGGGCGACGATTATGCCATCCCGGAATCCGGCAATGGCATCCCCGATGTGCTGGATGAACTGAAGTGGGAACTGGACTGGCTGCTAAGGATGCAGAATACGGACGGTAGCCTGCTACACAAGGTAACGTCGATTGAATGGGATGATGTCAGCCCACCCAGCACGGATCTGATCCCACGCCGCTATGCGCCAGCCACCGCCTCCGCCACCCTGTCCGGGGCAGGTGCATTTGCCCATGCCGCCAAGGTTTTTGGAACCATTCCGGCTTTTTCCACCTATGCGGCTGAGCTGAAAGAAGCGGCCATCAAGGCATGGGATTGGCTGGAAGCCCACCCGCAGGCAATCCCTTCCTTGTACAACAATGCCGGGTTCGTCACTGCCGGGGCGGAAGATTGTCTGTATGGTAGCCTTGATCGAACCAACTGCGGGCATGAGCAATACGCCAACCGGGTGAACGCAGCCATCCACCTGTGGGCGCTGACCGGCGAGCAGCGCTTTGCCGACTACATCCTCCAACATGCCGAAACTGACACACCGCTGATGAAGCAGGGCGACCTGACCCACCAGGGCATGGCGGCGGAATCCCAGGATGCGTTGCTGTATTACGCCTCTTTACCAGAAGCAAATGCTACATTGGCGGGGAAAATCCGTTCTGCCTACAAGGATGCCTTGTCCTGGAAATATGCCTGGACACGCTTTGCCCCATTGGCACGTTTCAAGGAAAACCGGGATCCTTACCGTGCCTATCTGGATGAATACCTGTGGGGCAGCAACCACTCCAAATCCGTTGCCGGGACCAGTTTGTGGAACGCCAGCCAGTACAGTGTGCCAGTCTCCGCTGCTGATGCCACCGTAGCCAAAAACGGGGCGGAAGGCTACCTCCATTACCTGCACGGGGTGAACCCCCATGCGCTGGCTTTCCTGTCCAATATGGGACAAGCCGGGGCGGAAGAATCCGTACCGGAGATGTACCATATGTGGTTTGCCGACAAGACCCAGTGGGACAATATCCAGACATCCAATGGCCCTGCTCCCGGTTTTCTGGTCGGTGGGCCAAACCAGTACTGGAAATCTGCCACCGTTTATATTGATGGCGTGAAAGACAGCAACCACAACCTGAAAAGCCAGCCCGCCATGAAACGCTACTGGTCATGGAACAATGCAACACAGTATTCCTACGAAATTACAGAGCCTGCCATTAACTACCAGGCTGCTTATGTGCGCCTGTTGTCCAAGTTTGTTGTGAAACAGTAAGCGGGGGATGAAGTCCAGCGGAAGCCTGCCTTTTATGCCCTATCAGGTTTCACCCCGTTTATTCTAGCCAGAAAAAAGGGGAAACCTTGCGGTTTCCCCTCAACTCCTCGTGAAAAGTCAGATTGTTTATTTCACCGTCAGGGTAACGGTTTTGCCGTTGTTGGCTGTGCTGCTGTCCCCGGTGTCGGATACTGCTTTGCCGTTCAGGGTAAGGCTGCCAGCTACAGCAGGGCGCAGGTAGATGTAACGGTTACGCGATACCCCTTTTGCCAGATCACCAAAACTGCACACTACTTCCATCGCAGAAGGCACACATTCCGCCGCACCGGATACCCAGGTGGTGTTGGCAGGCATGGGCAATACAAACCGTGCATTTTTCGCCAGATCCTTGCCATTGTTCTTCAGTACGAAGTTAAACCCAACCGCTGCACCTGCCTTCGGCTTGGTAGAGGTTGCCCTAAACGTGGTCAATGCCATATCTGCATTGCCTGTGGCAGGCGGGGTAGCGGCAATGGTCAAACTCAATGCTTGGGTGTCGGATAAGCTTTTGCCATCTGTTACCTTGACGCTGAAACTGGCTGTCCCCGCCGTGGTGGGTGTGCCGCTGATGACCCCTGCGGTGCTGAGGGACAAGCCTGCTGGCAGGCTACCGCTATTGAGTGACCAGCTATAGGGGGCCGTGCCACTACTGACTTTCAAGGTTGCGCTGTAGGCAGCTCCCGCTGTCCCCGCCGTCAGGCTGGTGGTGGTGATGTCCGGTGGTACGGCAACGGGTTGATCTGCCACAGCCATGCTAATGGCTTGTGTATCGGTGGTGGCTTTCTGATCAGTGACTGCCAGGGTGAAACTGAATGTCCCCGCCGTGGTGGGCGTACCAGTCATTTTGCCATCACTACCCAAGGTTAACCCTGCGGGTAAGCTGCCTGCTGCCAACGACCAGGTGTAAGGTGATGTACCACCACTGGCACTCACTTGTGCCGAATAAGCCGTACCCACAGTCCCCTTAGTCAGGCTGGTGGTGGTGATGTTTAACGCCACTGGAGGTGGCGGCGGTGGAGGTTCAGCCCCGTTAATCGCAGGTAATGCCGCTTTGAGGGCTGCCGTGGTTTTGGTGTGTTCATTGGGGTAGCTGTTCCAACTGCGGTAGATACCAAAGTTGTTTTCATTGTAATGGAACAACTGGCGGCTGATACCGAAATGGTCAAACGCAGCATTGGCATGTTGCAACCATGTCTCACCGTTTACGCCCGGTAATTCGTATTTCTCGAACGTTACCCCGTATTCACCGATATTGAACGGTACGGTGAAACTGTCAGTGGCAGCATCGTAGAACTCGGTCAAGCCCTCCCCTTCACGGAGCTGCTGTTTGAACTGTGCCAATGTGCCAACGTAAGGTGTGTTATTGGTATGCGAACCTGCCCAACTCCACGGTTCATACCAGTGGACATCGTAGAGGATATTGTCGTCCGCCAGTTTGTACATGCCCTTGTCGCTGGGGTGGAAAGACACTTCCACGTCAATCAGGTGATTAGGGTCAACAGCGCGGATTTTGTTGATCAGGGTTTGGGCGTAGATAAACCAGTTGTTGATGTGCGGTTCGTTAATCAGGTCATAAGCAGCGATGGTGGTTTCATTGCGGTAACGCTGGGCGATGGCAACCCACAGATCTTCCAGGCGTTTTTTCAGGTCAGCACGGTTACCAAAGCCTTTGAAGTCGTTGCTTTGGTAGCCACCGGGCGGGACGTGCATGTCCAGGATCAGGCGCAAGCCATTTTGTTTAGCCCATTGGATGTGGCGGTCGACCAATGCCCAACCTTCATTCTTGTAGACACCGGGCGCGGTGCTGCTCTCAAACAGGTTGTAAGACAGCATCAGGCGCACACTGTTGAAGCCGAGGTCACGGATTTCCTGGTAAGACGCTTCATCAACGTTCTTGTACTTGAAATCATCGAGGGGCGGCGGCGGGTCAACATCATTGCCCAGATCGTACAGGTAAACGTTGATCCCTTTCATCAGGAACGGGGTTTTCTGCGGCCCCATCACCAGGCGGTTGCCGTCAGCATAGATTAAGGTTGAGGCATCCAGCGTGGCGGGTGGTTGGTAGCCAACCTCGTCTGTAGTCAGTGGTTTCACAAACACTTCATCCACATGGAACGGCTTGTTGGCAGCAGCCCCGCTAATACAGACTTTGAGCGTATCGCCGGGAGTGAAACTGGCTTGCCACACCCCATAAACCCGTGTCCATTTGTCGGGATAAACCTTGGCATCGTAGCTGGATTGCTCGCCGTCCAGGGTGATTGGGCTAGCCCCGTTCTTGATCAAGCCAAAGGAAAGGTTGGCGGAACTGCCCACGCCACTGCTCAAGCGTACCCGCGCCCCAAACTCGTAGAGCGTGCCATTTTGCAGGCTGGCGGTGTTCAAGCTGTACAATGCCCCGGTCGTACACCCGCTATAGGCGGAATCGACTTTCATCCCGGCTTGACCGGCATAAGCAGCCGCCGGGTCAAGGGTGAGGATGGATTTGCTGCTTGTCCACGGCAGCACACCACTTTCAAAGCCGCCGTCTGTTATCAGGTTTCCTGCCAATGTTGTTTGCGCTGCCAGAATTAGGGGGATGGAAACCAAGCCCCATGTGTACGTTTTCATATGATGCTTCCTCGCTTGCCTGTCAATGTGATTGTCATCGCCTTCGTTAGGTTATTGTTTGCCATTTAAGCAAAACCAATGTTTACAACGATAACATTAGGCTAAAGGATAAGCTTGATTATTGTCAATGCTTATAGAGAGCGATCATTTTTTTGTAATAAGTTAAGCCATGAGGGGCTACGGTTGGTGGAAACCCAAGCCTCGCAAAACAGCATCAATATGCCAGTCCAGTGTGTCGGCAAACATATCTTCCGGCAGGTGTTGGTCAATGATGAGGCTGCAAATTCCGTGGAACGGTGCCCAGCAAAACAGTGCTTGTGTTTCCAGGTCAGCCGTGTCGATCAAACCGGCTTGTTGGCATTCTTCCAGTAACCAAACAAATTCGGCGAAATTTTCTTCGCGTGCAGCGGCCAGTTCCGTGCTTTCATTGTTGCCCACCAGGTTTTCACGGTACATGAGGCGATAATAGTCACGATTATTGACTGCAAAATGGAAATAGTGGCGAGCCAGTTTGCGCAACCGCCCGATGGGGTTCAAACCGGCCTCCAACCGGATAGCACGATCCTGGGCAGTGAGGCGGGCAAAGGCGCGGGTGGCAACTTCACACAAGAGTTCGCTCTTGCTGGCAAAATGCCGGTAAGGCGCGGTACGTGCAACCCCAAGGCGTTTACCCAGTTCAATCAGGGTAATCTGGTCGAGTTCATTGGCAGCCAGCATCTGCTCGGTTTCAAGTACCAGTGCAACACGCAAGTTACCGTGATGGTAAACGCCTTTTCGTTTCTTCTCCGGCTTCTCGTTTTCCACCATAAAAATCTGCCCGGCGTTACCCCTGTTCTGTTTGGTTAAGTCTTATTTACCAATAGTCGTATAAAAGGCCAAAGAGGTTCACCGAGATACGCATTGTAATGGCGGAAGTCCTATGGGTTCAGACCTGCTCCCGCGCCACCGCACGATGCCCAATATCCGTCCGGTAATACACATCCGCCCAGTCGATTTCCTTCACCAGCGCATACGCATTCGCTTGTGCTTCGGTAACGGTGTTGCCCAGACCCACAGCGCACAGCACGCGCCCGCCGTTGGTTACAACCTGGCCATCCTTCAGTTCCGTGCCCGCATGGAACACTTTGCCATCCAGATACGCCGCCTTGTCCAGCCCGGCAATTGCGTCGCCCTTGCGGTAACTGTCAGGGTAACCGCCTGCCGCCAGCACCACGCCCAGTGATGCACGGCTGTCCCATTGCGCGGATACCTTGTCCAGCCTGCCCTCCAGCGCCGCTTCCAGCAGCCCGACGAAATCGGATTGCAAACGCACCATGATCGGCTGGGTTTCCGGGTCGCCGAAGCGGCAGTTGAATTCCAGTACTTTCGGCGTGCCATCCGCCGTGATCATCACCCCTGCGTACAGGAAACCGGTGTAGGGGATGCCATCCGCCGCCATGCCGCGCACGGTCGGGTAAATGACTTCCTGCATGATGCGCTCGTGCATCGCGGGCGTGACCACCGGGGCGGGGGAATACGCGCCCATGCCACCGGTATTCGGCCCCTGGTCGCCGTTGTCGCGCGCCTTGTGATCCTGTGAACTGGCCATCGCCAGCACATGTTCGCCATCCACCATCACGATGAAACTGGCTTCCTCGCCGACCAGAAATTCCTCAATTACCACCCGGCTGCCTGCCGCGCCGAAAGCATTGCCCGCCAGCATGTCATTCACCGCTGCAATCGCTTCTTCCTCGGTTTGCGCCAGGATCACGCCCTTGCCTGCCGCCAGCCCGTCGGCCTTGACTACGATCGGTGCGCCCTTGGCCTTGATGTAGGCCACCGCAGGCTCGATTTCGGTGAAATTGGCGTAATCAGCGGTGGAAATGTGGTGACGTGCCAGAAAGTCCTTGGCGAACGCCTTGGAAGATTCCAGTTGCGCCGCCAGTTGGGTCGGGCCGAAACAGCGCAATCCTGCTGCCCGGAACTTGTCCACAATGCCTTTGGACAGCGGCGCTTCGGGGCCAACCACGGTCAGCTCAATGGCATGTTCCTGCGCATATGCTACCAGCGCATCCACGTCTTCCGCCGCAATCGGCAGGTTGCGCATGTCCGGCTCACTGGCCGTGCCCGCATTGCCGGGGGCAACCAGTACTTCATTTACCCGCCCGGATTGCGCAATTTTCCACGCCAGCGCATGTTCGCGCCCGCCGCCACCTACCACCAGAACTTTCATGTTTGCTCCCAAAATCCTGAAAAACACACCATTAAAGCGGGATTGTGTAGCCGTTTCAATAGTTCATGCGTTTAATCTGAAGTGTGTTGAAGCCGGGAAAGAGGGAACTCCGGGATATGGATATGTATTATTGCGGCTTTTTACTGGCCGCCACCTTGTTGGGAGGGTGCAGACAGGAAACTACCCAGCCCAGCGTCGAATTGCCACCCAACAGGGTGGTGGCCACGGTTTACGCGGCAAACGCTGATACTGGTGATGTGGCCTGCCACCGTGCGCCTGATGCAACTGCCCCCATCGTGACCTTGCTGCGCAATGGTCAGCTTGCCGATCTGGTATCGCAGGAAGAAGGCACCTTCAAACGTGGCGAGGAATACTGGTTGCATGTCTACCCGCGCCTCGGTCACCGCCCCAGTTGTTACATCAATACCAGCCAACTGGTGCCGGTTTCGTGATGCTTTTGCTATCCTGCCGGTTTTGACACGCATAACCGGGGCATCATGAGCAAAACCATCCAGCCTGACAGCCGCATCCGCTGGCGCTACAAACTGTTTCTGGCCGACGGCTATCTGGTGGAAACCAGTGAAGACCCCGACGGCGACATCCTGCAACTTGGGCAGGGCGAAATCCATTCCAATCTGGAAAGCGCTCTCGTCGGCCTGCCGGAAGGTGATAAATTCCGCCTGATCCTGCTGGCTTCCGAAGCCTTCGGCATGCCAGACCCGGATGCCATCCAGCAACTGCCGCGCGAGCGTTTTCCTGAAGACATGAAGCTGGCGGAAGGGCAGATCATCAGTTTCGAGCTGCCATCCGGGCAGGAAACGCCGGGGGAAATCCTTTCCATCAGCGATGAAAGTGTGGAAGTGGATTTCAACCACCCGCTGGCCGGGCATCACCTCACGTTTGAACTCGAAATCCTGGCGATATTGGACTAAACCGGCGGCTGCCTGTAGGCTTCCTGCATCCCGTAACCAGATGGAACAGACCAGCAACATGCAAGCGATCCTCGCCAATCCACGCGGCTTTTGCGCCGGTGTTGACCGCGCCATTGAAATTGTTGACCGCGCGCTGGAAGTGCTCGGCGCGCCGGTCTATGTGCGCCACGAAGTCGTCCACAACCGTTTCGTGGTCAATAACCTGCGTGACAAGGGCGCGATCTTCGTGCAGGAACTGGATGAAGTGCCGGATGATGCCACCGTGATTTTCAGCGCCCACGGCGTTTCCCGCGCGGTGCAGGAAGAAGCCAAACGGCGTGGCCTGAAAGTGTTCGACGCCACCTGCCCGTTGGTGACCAAAGTACATATCGAAGTGATGCGTTACAGCCGTGAAGGGCGCGAAACCATCCTCATCGGCCACAAGAACCACCCGGAAGTGGAAGGCACCATGGGGCAGTACGACACTGCTTTCGGCGGTGCTGTCTATCGGGTCGACTCCCCCGAGGAAGTGGCGGAATTGCAGGTCAACAACCCGGAAAAGCTCGCCTTCGTCACCCAGACTACCCTGTCGGTGGATGACGCTTCCATCGTCATCGACGCCCTGCGCCAGCGTTTCCCCGCCATCGTCGGGCCAAAGAAGGATGACATTTGCTACGCCACCCAGAACCGCCAGGATGCGCTGAAAAAGCTGGCGGATGAAAGTGATCTGGTGCTGGTGGTTGGCTCGCCCAACAGTTCCAATTCCAACCGTTTGCGCGAAATTGCCGAGAAGCGCGGCACCCCGGCCTATCTGATTGATGGTGCGGAAGACATCCGTGCGGAATGGCTGGCAGGCAGGCAAAGTATTGGCGTGACGGCTGGTGCTTCCGCCCCGGAGGTGCTGGTGGAAGGGGTGATAGCCCACCTGCAAGCCCACGGCGCGAATGTGCGGGTGCAGGATTCCGGCATCAGCGAGAATGTGTCATTCGTACTGCCGAAAGAGCTGCGTAAGGTCTGATGGGTATGGGTTTTAACAACCGGTGTTGCCAACCTTGCAGGAGCTGGCCCGCCCGGTAATCGGCTTGATTTTCACCAGATATACATTTTCATCATTCCGCCGGAGGTTCAGCGTACCGCTGAATGAAGTATTGCCATTGGGCAGATAGCGGATGGCCCGGCCCAGGGTAGAACCAGCCGTATCGGGGCGCACGGTCAGGCTGCTCATACCGCTTGGCACATCTTCGCTCAGTATTGTCTCAGGGGCTTCTGCCGTACCGTTGCCGTCAAAATCACAGACATTCGTGGTATCAATCACTTCGTCGGGATTACAGTCGACAAAAATGATCCAGCCATCCTCAAATCCTGCGCCAGCAGCTGCATCAGCAGCGGTTGCGCAGGTATTGTCGGCTGCCTTGGCGCACATGGTAACGGGGAATGAACGTTTGATGGCTTCTGAGCGGGTATAAAAGATAGCTGAAAAAAGCTGGTTGTTGATGGCGGTGAGGCGATTGTTTTCCATCATGCTGCTGAGGGACGGTGCCGCAACCGAGGCGAGTATGGCAACAACGGCCAGTGTCACCATCAGCTCAACAAGTGTCATGCCTTGCTGTTTATTGTTCATGATGCTTTCCTTCCGGGTATGTTATTTTTGGGATTCAGGAAAGAGAAGGCGTCCATGCCATGCACGTACTTCCATATTGACGCAGAGTATACAGATTCACCCCGACCGGGAAGGGTACAAGAGGATGAACGGCTTTCCAAAGCAGACCAGTAACGCGCTCGAAAATATGCTCAAGCAGCATTTCGGCGCATCCATCCACTTGCAGGCGTTGGAACCCGTCGGTGGCGGGTGCATCAACCAGACCTGCAAGGCCACACTCGCTGACGGTTCCGTCTGGTTCATCAAGCTCAGTCAGGCTGGCAGGCTCGACATGTTCGTGGCGGAAAGCGATGGCCTGCACGCCATTCGCGCCACCAACACCCTCTATGCGCCCGAACCGGTCGGCTACGGAACGGCGGAAAACAGCGCCTGCCTGATCCTTGAATACCTCGACCTGCGCGGTCGCAGCCAGTCACGGCTGGCGGGCGAACAACTGGCGGCCATGCATCGGCACACGGCGGAACGGTTCGGCTGGTTGCGCGACAACACCATCGGCAGCACCATGCAGCGCAACCGCCAGCATGACGACTGGGTGGAATTCTGGCGGCAGGAACGGCTGGTTTTCCAGCTCAGGCTGGCCCGGCACAACGCCTACCCGACACGTGCCTATGAGCAGGGAATGCAACTGGCCGCAAAGCTGGATGCTTTCTTCACCGACTACCAGCCGCAGGCTTCACTGCTGCACGGCGATTTGTGGGGCGGCAATATGGCGTTTGCGCAGGATGGCAGACCGGTCATTTTCGACCCGGCGGTGTATTACGGCGACCGCGAAGCCGATCTGGCGATGACGGAATTGTTTGGTGGTTTTGATGCGGAATTTTACGCCGCCTACAATAGCGCATGGCCGCTGGATGCTGGCTACAAGGTACGCAAGACGCTTTACAACCTTTACCATATCCTCAACCATTTCAACCTGTTTGGTGGTGGCTACGGGATGCAGGCGGCGCGCATGACGGAAAGCCTGTTGGCGCAGGTTTGATTATTTGCGCCAGAAAGCAGGGGTGAGTATAACCAGCATGGTAAACAGCTCCAGCCGCCCCATCAGCATCGCCAGACACAGCCACCATTTCGAGAAATCATCCATTCCCTGGAAAGTTGCTGCGACCTCGCCCAGCCCTGGCCCCAGATTGTTCAGCGTGGCTGCCACTGCCGAAAACGCCGTCACCTGATCATATCCCTGCGCCATCAGCACCAACATGAACACCACGAATACCGCGATATAAACCGAAAAGAACCCCCATACGGCATCCACCACATTTTCCGGCAAGGGCTGGCGGTTTACCTTGATGCTAAAGCGCGCATTCGGATGGATCAGGCGGCTGACCTCGCGCATCCCCTGTTTCACCAACAGCAGGAAACGGATTACCTTGATGCCACCTGCTGTTGACGCCGCGCAACCGCCCACAAAACTGGCGAGTAGTAGCAGCACTGGCAGGAATCCTGGCCATTGGCTGTACCCGGTGGTGGTAAACCCCGTGGTGGTGCCAATCGATACCACATGAAACAGTGCATGGCGCAGGGCTTCCGACAGTTCCGTATGCGTCTGGGTATACAGGAGGTAGGTGGCGCTGATCACCGATAATGCCAGCATCATGCTGATGTAAGTGCGGAACTCGGAATCCCGCCAATACCCTGACATGTTGGCGCTGCGCCAGGCAATGAAATGCAGGCCGAAGTTTGCCCCCGACAACAGCATGAAAACCATTGCCACCGACTCGATTGCATGGTTGTCGAAATGCCCGATACTACTGTCGTGGGTGGAAAATCCGCCGATCGCCACAGTAGTGAAACTGTGTGAAACTGCATCGAACCAGTCCATGCCCGCCAGCCGGAAAGCCAATGCACAAAATACTGTCAACGATAGATAGATATACCACAGCAACTTGGCCGTTTCGGTAATGCGTGGGGTCAGTTTGGAATCCTTCATTGGCCCCGGCGTCTCCGCCCGGTACAACTGCATCCCCCCCACGCCCAGCATCGGCAGTATCGCCACTGCCAGCACGATGATGCCCATGCCGCCCAGCCATTGCAGTTCCTGCCGGTAAAACAGCAGTGAGCGAGGCAAACCATCCAGCCCCAGAATCACGGTTGCCCCGGTCGTGGTCAGCCCCGAAACAGATTCAAATACCGCATCCGTCACGGAAATTTCCAGGGAATCCGACAGCACGAATGGCACGGCACCCGACGTCCCCAGCACAGTCCAGAACAGCACCACGATCAGGAAACCATCGCGTGAACGCAACTCGCGGCGTTCCCGGCGCACTGGCAGCCACGTGATCAGGCCGCCGGTCAACACCAGCACAAAACCTTTCCAGAATGGGGCCAGTTCCGGGTCGCCCATCATCCAGCCGACCAGGATAGGTGGCAGCATGGTCAGGCTGAAGGTCATCAGCAGCAAGCCGAGAATCCGTTGTATTACCTTGAACTGCATTCAGTTTTTGAGAATCCCTGTTAGCGCCGCCAGAAAGCGGGAGTAAACAACACCAGTACGGTGAACAGTTCCAGCCGTCCCATCAGCATTGCCAGCGACAGCCACCACTTGGAAAAATCGTTCAGCCCGGCAAAGTTGGAAGCCACATCGCCAAGCCCCACCCCCATGTTGTTCAGGGTGGCGGCAACGGCGGCAAAGGCCGTGACCTGATTTTCCCCAGCCGCCATGATACCCAGCATGAACACCGAGAACACGGCAATATACATGGCGAAAAACCCCCACACCGCTTTTACCACCTTTTCAGGGACCGGTTCGCGGTTTATCTTGACATGCAGTTGGGCGCTGGGGTGTGACAGCAGGTTCATTTCGCGAAAACCCTGTTTCATCAGCAACAGGAAACGGATCACCTTGAGACCACCTCCGGTAGAGCCTGCACAACCACCGACAAAGCTGGCAAAGACCAGCAGGACAGGCAGGAAGTTTGGCCAGATGGAATGATCCGTGATCAGCAGTCCGGTCGAGGTCATGACCGAAGTAACATGGAACAGTGCAAAGCGGAAAGCTTCCTCCACATTGGAGGCGGTGTTGAACTTCCACAACATCGCCGTTGCCACGCAGGTCATCAGCAGGATCACCAGTAAATAGGTCCTGAATTCGGAATCGCGCCAGTAGAGGCCAGGATGCAGGGAACGCCACGCCAGAAAGTGCAGGCTGAAATTCATGCCTGCCAGGAACATGAACACTACCGTGATGTAATCGATGGCCGGGTTGTCGAAAAAGCCGATGCTGGAATCATGGGTGGAAAATCCGCCGGTCGACAGCGCCGAAAAGGCATGGCACACGGCGTCGTACCAGTTCATGCCTGCTACCCGGTAGGCCAGGATGCACAGCAAGGTCAGCGCCAGATACACATACCACAACAGCTTGGCGGTTTCGGTAATGCGCGGGGTCAGTTTGGCGTCCTTGATTGGCCCCGGCGTTTCTGCCCGGTAAAGCTGCATTCCTCCGACCCCCAGCATGGGCAGGATGGCAACCGCCAGTACGATGATGCCCATGCCGCCCAGCCAGTGCAGTTCCATGCGGTAAAAGTTGATGGAGCGTGGCAGGCTGTCAATGCCAACCAGCACGGTGGCACCGGTGGTGGTAAAGCCGGATACCGTTTCAAAGAAGGCGTCGGCGGCACTCAGGTTGAGTTCTTCCGCCAGCAGGAAAGGTGTTGTGCCTGCCGCGCTGAGGATGGTCCAGAACAGCACCGCAATCAGGAAACCGTCGCGCAGGCGCAGGTCGCGGCCTTCGCTGCGTACGGGCCACCACATCGCCAACCCCGCCAGCAGGATCAGCAGAAAGCCATCCCAGAAAGGTGCAAGCTGCGGGTCGCCCATGATCCACCCAACCAGGATCGGTGGCAGCATGGTCAGGCTGAACACCATCAGCAACAGACCCAGGATACGCTGGATGACTTTGAATTGCATACATCAGAAGAAGTGGATGCCTACCTGGAACAGCTTTTCAACCGCAGGCACATAGCGTTTGTCGGTGACGAACATGATCACATGGTCATTGGCGCTAATGACAAGCTCGCCGTCGGCCATCAGGATTTCATCCCCCCGTACCAGCGCTCCGATGTTGGCACCTGGCGGCAACTTGATTTCATCCAGCCGTCTGCCGACCACGCGGGAGGTTTTGAAATCGCCGTGGGCGACTACCTCGATGGCTTCCGCCGAACCGCGCCGCAAGGCATGCACCGCCACGATGTCACCCCGGCGGATGTGGGTCAGCAGCGCACCGATCGTTACCTGCTGCGGGGAAATCGCCAGGTCGATGCTGCTTTCCACCAGATCCAGGTAACTCGGGCGGTTGATCAGGCACATGACGCGCTTGGCACCGAGCCGTTTGGCCAGCATGGAGGAGAGGATGTTGGCTTCGTCGTCATTGGTGATGGCGATGAAGACATCGGTGTTTTCGATGTTTTCCTCAACCAGCAGGTCTTCGTCGGCGGCGTCGCCTTCCAGCACGATGGTCTTGTCGAGGCGTTCGGCCAGCTTGGCGGCGCGCTCATTGTTCTTCTCGATGATTTTGACCTGGTAGCGGGCGTCTTCCAGCAGGCGTGCCAGCCGGTTGCCGATGTTGCCGCCACCAGCGAGGATGATGCGCTTGTAAGGTTTGTCCAGTTTGCGCAGTTCGCTGATGATGGCACGGATGTGTTTGGGGCTGGCGATGAAAAAGATTTCGTCGTCGATTTCAACCACGCTTTCGCCAGTGGGAATGATTGGTTTGCCTTTACGGAACATGGCGGCGACCCGTGCCTTGATGCCTGGCATGTGTTCGCGCATTTCCTGCAATTGGTGGCCGATCAGTGGGCCATCCTGCAATGCCTTGACCCCAACCATCTGCACCTTGCCATTGGCGAAATTGAGCACCTGCAACGCGCCGGGGTGGGAAACCAGGCGGAAAATGTGTTCCGTCACCAGTTGCTCCGGGCTGATCAGCACGTCGATGGGTACGGCTTCGGGGCCGAACAACTCCTTGCGGTCAAGGTAGTGGGAGGAGCGGATGCGGGCAATCTTGGTGGGGGTGCGGTACAAGGTGTGCGCGATCTGACAGGCGGCCATGTTGATTTCGTCGCTGTTGGTCACGGCCACCAGCATGTCGGCATCCTCGATGCCAGCGCGTTCCAGTACACGCGGGTAGGATGCCTGACCGACTTCCACCCGCACATCCAGCTTTTCACGCAAATCCCGCAGGGCAGCGGCATTGGTGTCGATAATGGTGATGTCGTTGTCTTCGCTGGCCAGCGATTCGGCTAGCGAATGCCCGACTTGTCCGGCTCCCAGGATCAGGATTTTCATTGTATTGTGTTAGCGTCCGAATTTTTTGGGGTCGACATCCAGGGAACGCATTTTGCGGTACAGATGGGTGCGTTCCATCTTGACCATATCCGCCAGTTTGCTGACGTTGCCATCCACCTTTTTGAGCTGGTAAATCAGGTAATCGTGTTCGAACTGTTCGCGTGCCTGACGCAATGGCAGGTCGAACAGGCTTTCCGGTGCCTGACCGATTTCCTGCGAGAATACCGGAATGCGTGCGCCGACAGCTTCTTCCGCCTCCTCCAGCGATACTTCGGTTTCGGTGCCGAGGATTAGCAGGCGCTGCACCAGATTGCGCAGTTCGCGGATGTTGCCCGGCCAGGAATGGTTGCGCAGGAAATTTTGCGCAGGCAGGGCAATGTGCCGGTAGGGCAGGCCATCCTGTGCGGTCAGCGCGTCGACGTAATGGTTGAGCAGTTCAGGCACGTCTTCGGCGTGTTCACGCAGCGGCGGGATCATCAGTGGCACCACGTTCAGCAGGTAGTAGAGTTCCTCATTGAATTTGCCGCCCGCTACGTCATCCTGCAAGTCATGGGTGGAAGACACCATCAGGGTGGTATCCATGTCTACCCACTCGCTGCCGCCGATGCGCATGAAACGGTTTTCCTTGAGGGCGTGCAACAAGCGGGACTGGGTGTCAGTGTCCAGCTCGAAAATTTCCGCCAGATACAGCACGCTGCCGTTGGCTTCGTCGAGCAGGCCGTACTGGATCTTGCCGTTTTCCTCGCTGCCGAACAGCAGTTTGCCCAGCGAGGCAGTGGTGGCTGCGCTGGAGGAAAGGGCGGTGCGCACGAACGGGCGATCCTTGCGTGGGCTGCGGGCATGGATGTAGCGGGCGAAGGATTCCTTGCCGACCCCCGGTTCGCCGTACAACAGGACACAGGTGTTGTGTTGGGCGATGCGTTTGGCCTGTTCGCGCAGGCGCTGCATGGCCTGGCTGTTGCCGACCGGTTCGAGCGTGCCAGCCACCTGTTTGCGCAGACCCCGGTTTTCCTGCTCAAGTTGGCTGGAGCGCAACGCATTGCTGATGGTCAGCAGCATCTTGGCCATCGACAACGGCTTTTCGATGAAATCATACGCGCCGAGTTTGGTGGCCTCGACGGCGGTTTCAATGGTGCCGTGGCCTGACATCATCACCACCGGGCAGCACAGGGTTTCATTTTCGCGCCACTCCTTGAGCAGGGAAATGCCGTCCTGCCCCGGCATCCAGATGTCCAGCAGGATCAGGTCGGGTTTGCGGCTGCGGTGCAGTTCGCGCGCCTTGGCGGCGTTTTCGGCAGTAACGACCCGGTAGCCTTCGTCTTCCAGAATTTCACTGACAAGCTGGCGGATATCCGGCTCGTCGTCCACGACCATGATGTATTGTGCTGTCATTTATCCCTGCTCCTTTAGTATTTTTACCCCTCACCCCAACCCCTCTCCCTCAAGGGGAGAGGGGCTAAGAACTTCTCTTTCTTACTCCCCCTCGCCCCTTGAGGGAGAGGGGGCTGGGGGGTGAGGGGGTTCTTCCCTTTAATCCAGCGGAAAGCGTATGGTAATCATAGCCCCTCCGTCCTCATGATTGCGCGCGCCCAGATGACCGGAGTGTTCCTCAACGATCTTTTTCACAATGGCCAGCCCCAGCCCGGTGCCTTTGTGCTTGCTGGTGACGTAAGGCTCAAACAGGCGTGGCAGCAATTCTGCCGGAATGCCGGGGCCGTTGTCGTGAATGCTGAGCAGCACCTGTTCCGCCTGGGGCAGCCAGCGGGTGTCCAGGACGATGCATCCATTACTGGTATGGCTTTCCTCCAGCGCTTCCAGCGCATTCTTGATCAGGTTGACCAGTAGCTGGCGGATACGGCTGGGATCCAGCCGCAATGCTGGCAAGTGTTCATCCAGCGACAGTTTGATCGTAATCCGGGCTTCGTTCATACGATACAGCTCTGTTACTTCCTGTACCAGTGTATTCAGGTCGACCCTTTGCAAGTGTAGCGCAGGTGCGCGCGCATATTCGCTGAAAGCGTTGACCATGGTCTTGAGCGTATCGACCTGCTGGACGATGGTGTTGGTCATGCGCGTGAGGAAGCTGGCGGATTCTTCATCCAGCACCTTGCCCAGCTTGCGGTTGAGGCGTTCAGCGGAAAGCTGGATGGGCGTCAGCGGATTCTTGATTTCATGGGCAAGGCGTCTGGCCACTTCGCTCCAGGCAGCGTCGTGCTCTGCCTGTATCAGGTCGGTTACGTCGTCAAACACCAGTACGGAACCTTGCCGCCCGGATGCGTCACCGGGCAATGGCGCGCCCCGGCAGACCAGCAATAGCCGCCCTGATTCGGTGGACAGGGAAATTTCCGACTGCCATTCGCCTTCCGCGCCCATTTTCAGCAGGTGCGGTTGCACGACTTCCAGAAACGGATGCATATCGGGCAGTTTGTCGCACAGTTCTGGCAAGGTCTGGCCAGCATGTTGCAGCAAGGGCTGCCGCAGGATATTGCTGGCGGCGCTGTTGATGCGGCGGATGACACCACTTTCATCCAGCGTGATGACGCCGGAGGAAAGGTGTTCCAGCACTACATGCAGGTAGTCGTGTTCCTGCTGCAACTGGCGGCGGGCGTGTTCGCGTTCCTGCTGTGCATCCGACAGGCGTTTGGTCATGGTGTTGAAGGAACGCGCCAGCAGGCTGAAGTCGTCGCGTTCGGAAACCGGCAGTTTCTTTTCCAGATCGCCCGCCGCCACCGCCAGGGTGCCTTCCACCAGCGTGCGTACCGGGCGGGTCAGGCGGCGCGAGAACACAAACGCAGCCCACAGCGAGAACAGCACGGTCATTACCATGACCACCAGGATGATCAGGCGGAAGGCGTTCTTGACGGCTTCCCGCTGAAAGTTGAGCAGTTTGTATTCGTTGCGCGCGGCAATAACGCTTTTCGACAAGCTTTGCTCACGCTCGGAAACCGGGAAGCGGGCGATCAGAACGCCTGCCTGCGGGCGTTCTTCCGCCCCGTAACGCACCCGAATGGCGACCTGCACGGATAGTTGGTCATCGCCTTTCGGCTCCAGTTCCGAGTAATACTCTCGCACTTCCAGTGTCTGGAAAATGCTGCGGTCAGGCAGGTGAGGGATCAGCAATTCCGTGTCTTCCGTCGCCAGGGCCACCACATTCTGGTTTGGGTCTGTCAGGAAGACTTCCTGTGCGCCGGTTTGCAGGAAGTGATCCAGCAAGGGGGGAATGTCGGCCTGAACCTTGCCCCGCATGGCGTTGGCAAGCCGTTCCAGCTCGGCCAGATGCTGGCGGCGACGGGTCTCCAGTGCAATCTGGCTGAGTTCCACCGAGTCGTCGAGGGCGCGCTCAATGGGTACGGCGAACCAGCGGTCGATACGCTCGCCAACCAGATTGACGGAAAACAGTGAGACGAACAGGGCAGGCAGCAGGCTCAACACCAGAAACCCGGTCATTAGCCGCAGGGTAAAACGGGAACCGGCCTGACGGGTGCGCCACTGGTGGAAAACCCTGACCAGATTGACGAAGATGACGATGCTCAGCAGCAGCAGAATGATGGCGCTGAGGTAAAGGTGCATGTCACCGTAGCGTTCGGCCTGTTGCTGGCTGAGGGTGGCCATGTTCAGCAGTGACAGGGAGGCCAGCAGCAGCAGGAAAATCATGACTGCCGGAAGCCATTGCCAGATACGTTTGCTCAGGGGATCGGCCACATTACTCCTTCAGCTTCCAGTGAATAACGGTCGCTAAACAGCGCCTGTATCTTGAGCGGCAGATAAAGGGTTTTCGGGGTCAGTTTCGCCGACACAAAGATGGATGCATCATTGTTATAGGCTGCTGGTGGCAGGTTGGGCAAGGGTTCATCTACCAGTGTGCCCATCCGGTTCAGGGCTGAAACCAGATTGGGGTAACTCCAGCTTTCTTTCGTGCCAGTGCGGAAAACCTGGTACTGCTTGCTGAGTGTGTGGTATTTCAGTTCGGCTTTGACGCTATACAGGCGCTTGCGGGTATTCCACCACCAGGTATTGTGCCATTCCAGCTCGAAGTTGATTTCGTTTTCCAGCGTCATGCCGTTCAATAAGCCTTCACGCAGGTAAGGTGTCAGTTGGTAGTCAAGCTTCAGGCTGCTCAGCAGGGATTGGGGGCTGTTACCGGCGTGGATGGAAAATTCACGGAAGCGTAGCCCTGTATCAGCCGCAACAGCCTGCCCTAGCAGCAAGGCCAGCATTAGTCCGGTCAATAACCGGTAAAATCCTGAAAAACGGGTAGTTGATGTCACATTCATTGTTTCCCGCCCTGCTTCTCCAGCAGTGCGTAATAAAAGCCATCCATGCCTTCGCTCCCTGGCAGGATTTGTCGCCCTATGGGCAGTGCGCGTCCCCATTCTGCCGTAATCGGCAGATGCACTGCATCGTTTTGTTCTTGCAGAAAACCTTCTACCTGACGGATGTTTTCGTCCGGCAGGATCGAACAGGTCGCATACAGCAATTTGCCACCCGGTTGCAGGGTTTGCCACAGCGCACGCAGCAAACGCGCCTGTTCCTGTTGCAGGCTTGCAATATCGCCTTCCCGCCGTAATACCTTGATGTCGGGGTGGCGGCGGATGACGCCGGTTGCGGAACAGGGCGCATCCAGCAGTATGCGGTCGAATGCCTGGCCGTCCCACCAGCTGAGTGGTTCACCTGCGTCAGCTGCCAGTATTTTGGCGTGTAGATGCAGGCGGCGCAGGTTTTCGTGTACCCGTTGCAGGCGGGCGTCACTGTTGTCGATGGCCAGCAGTTGCAAGTCGTCAGTCATTTCCAGCAGGTGGCAGGTTTTGCCTCCCGGTGCGGCACAGGCATCCAGCACCCGCATGCCCGGCTGGCAGTCCAGCAAGCCTGCGGCGAGTTGCGCGGCAGCGTCTTGCACTGACACAGCACCTTCGGCAAAAGCCGGTAGCTGTTCGACGCCGATTGGCGCTTGCAGGTTCAATGCACTGCCCACACCTGCTACCGGGTCGGCAGGAATGGCGGAAGCCCGCAACAATTGCCAGTAAGCCGCTGTCGTCTGGATGCGCTGGTTGACCCGCAAGGTCATCGGCGGGCGGCTATTGCTGGCTTGCAGGATGCTTTCCCAGTCGTCTGGCCAGGCACTCTGAATCCGGCTCATCAACCATTCCGGAAAGACGTAATGTGCGCTTGGTCTGGCTTCGACGCGGGCCAGAATATCGTTCTGGCTGCGGAGGAAGCTGCGCAATACGCCGTTGATCAGGTTACCTGCCCACTGTTTTTTCAGTTTTTTGGCCGCCTTGACGGTTTCGTTGACGGCTGCGTGATCTGGCGTGCGCTGGTAAATGAGCTGGTAGAGGCCAACACGTAGCAGGCATTCCACGTCCTTGTCGGCTTTTTTCAGCGGCTTGGTCAGCAGTTCATCAATGATGCCGGTCAGGCGTTCATGCCAGCGCAAGGTGCCGAAACACAGGTCGCGCAGCAGTGCCTGTTCCTGGGAGGGCAGGTTGTTGGCGGTGTAACCCTGCAAAACCTCGGTCAGGGAGTCGCCGCCATAAATGACACGTTGTAACAGGCGGGCTGCGATGGCGCGGGCGCTCATGGGGTGTCCCCCCCCATCCCCAACCCTTCCCCCGCTAGGGGGGCAGGGAGCAGCGAGACACCCAGCAAGGAACGTCCGTTGAGGAACTGTTCTGCGCTGAGGCGTTTGCCGCCGGGCATTTGCAGGCTGAGGATGCGTACCACGCCGTTGCCAGTGGCAATGTCGATGCCTTCCTTGCTTTCGGCGATGACGGTGCCGGGGGAGGAAGAAACCCCTCCCGCCCTCCCCTTGTCAGGGGAGGAGTTAAGGGGTACTCCGCCTTCTTGTCCCTCCCCTGACAAGGGGAGGTTAGGAGGGGTTTCTTCTACACGGGAGGCGAAAAAGCGGATGGGTTGCCCCTGATACAAACTAAATGCCGTTGGCCAGGCGTCGAAGGCGCGGATCATGCGGTCAATTTCCACCGCAGATTGCGTCCAGTCGATTTCGGCTTCAGCCTTGCTTAGTTTGTGGGCGTAAGTGGTGAATGTTTCGTCCTGTACTTCCGCTTGCAGCTTGCCTGCGCACAGCAGATCCAGCGTGTGCAGCAAGGCAGTTGCGCCATCCGCCGCGAGTTTGTCGTGAATGCTTTGCCCGCCGTCCTGCGCGGTAATCGGGCAAACCACCTTGTATAGCATGTCGCCGGTATCCAGACCCGCCGCCATTTGCATGATGGTCACGCCGGTTTCCGCATCACCGCTCTGGATGGCGCGCTGGATTGGTGCAGCCCCACGCCAGCGAGGCAGCAATGAGCCGTGGATGTTGAGGCAGCCATGGCGGGGAATATCCAGCACGGCTTGCGGCAGGATCAGGCCATAGGCCGCCACTACCATGAGGTCTGGGGCGTAGGCGCGCAGTTTCTCCTGCTCTTCGGCGGGTTTCAGGGAAACGGGTTGTTCGACCGGGATGCCTGCATCCACCGCCACCTGTTTCACCGGGCCGAACTGCAACTTGCGCCCGCGTCCGGCAGGCCGGTCAGGCTGGCAGTAGACCGCAACAAGCTGATGGCGGGAACCTAACAACGCCCGCAAGGCAGGTACGGCGAAATCGGGCGTGCCCGCGTAAATAATCCTTAGCGGAGGATCTTCCTGTACGGAATCCTGCTGGCTCATCCTGCGGCGGCCTGTGCAGGTTTGCGGGCGGCACCCTTGGCGTGTTCCTTTTCCCACTTTTCCATTTTCTTGCGCACCCGCTGCTGCTTGAGGGAAGAGAGGTAATCGACGAACAGCTTGCCTTCCAGGTGATCCATCTCGTGCTGGATGCAGACGGCGAGCAGGCCGTCGGCGTCCTTTTCGTAAGTGTTGCCGTCACGGTCGATGGCACGTACCCGGATGCGTTCGGCGCGGGTCACCTTGTCGTAATAATCGGGAACGGAGAGGCAGCCTTCCTCATGCTCAACGGAACCTTCCTGCTGGATGATCTCGGGATTGATCAGGCACAGCGGTTCGTTACCCTTTTCCGCAACGTCAATGGTGATGATGCGCTGATGGATATTGGCCTGGGTGGCTGCCAGACCAATACCCTGGGCGGCGTACATGGTTTCAAACATGTCGTCTACAATTTGGCGAATTTGCGCATCCACGGCTTCCACCGGGGCGGCTTTCTTGCGCAAACGCGGGTCTGGATGATGTAAAATGTTCAGTCGAGCCATTAGTAAATACCGAAAATCTAAAAGTTCTGAGCGTTTTTCGAGCCATAGTTTATTATAACCCGGAACGTCCAACACATAATAACGACAAGGATACCACCATGCGGGATTCTTCATCTTTTTTCTGGAAATCTGTGCTGATCAGTACAGCTTCTGTTTTTGTACTCAACGGTTGTGGTGCAACTGCGCCCGCCAAAAACGGCCCTGATCCTTATGACAAGTACTATGGGCAACCCAACGCACAATCAAGGGATGTAGCTGATTCGGCTTTCCAGCACGGTGATATTGTAGTCAACCCGTCTGCGCCGCGTACCTATGTCGTGCAAAAAGGCGATACCCTGTGGGGTATTGCCCGCAAGTTCCTGAATACACCCTGGTACTGGCCGGAGGTGTGGGACAAGAACCAGCGCATCCAGAATCCGCACCTGATTTACCCCGGCGATGTGCTGACGCTGGATTACGTGGATGGTGCGAGCGGCGGCAAGCTGACACCGCGCATCCGCATTGAGCGGGGTGGGCGCGAAGGCCAGCCGATTTCCAGCCTGATTCCGTTCATGGCATGGCCGCGCGTGCTGGATGAGGCAACCATCGACAATGCGCCCTACATCATTGCTTCGCAGGATGACCATTACCTGATTACCGAAGGCGAAAGGATTTACGTGCGTAACCTGCGCAATGTGCATGAGGGTTCGCGTTGCGCCATTTTCCACAAGAACAAACCGCTGCTGGATCCGCAAACCGGCGCATTGCTGGGTTACGAGGTCACCTATGCGGGTTATAGCAGGGTGGAACGCCCCGGCGACCCGGCTACAGCTACCGTGCTTGACCTCAAGCGCGAAGCCAAACGCGGCGACCGCTTGCTGACACCGACGGATGAAACCCGTGATATGAACATGCCGATTCAGTCGCCGAATTTCAAGGTGCGTGGCGATGTTGTTGCCCTGTTTGATGCGGAAGCTGTTAGTGGCAGCTACATGATTGCCACCATCAACAAGGGCTTGCGTGACAATATCCGTGTTGGCCATACGCTGGGTGTTTATGCGCAAGGCAGGAATGTGAGTGACCCGTACAAGCGTGAAAAAAATCGCACGGGGGCCGTTTTGCCAGTGAATGTCGGGCTTCCACCGGAAAAAGTGGCGAACATGGTCGTCTACAAGGTGACTGACAAGGTAAGCTACGGCTTGATCCTGGATGCAACCCGCGAAACCAGAATCGGGGATAAAATCGGGAATCCGTAATTTACCGAAGAGAACCATGACGACAAGTTTATCTGATAAGGAAATCCGCGCTCGCCTGCATTTCTGGCGGGCCAAGGGCATCGGCCCCGGCAGCGTGCGCCGTATCGTGGAACATTTCGGCGGCGCAGCGGCGGCGCTGGGGGTTTCCGACAGTGCCTTGCTGGAAGCCGGATTGCGCAAGGAAGGCATTGCCGCCTGGCGCAGCCTGCCTGCCGACGCGGCTGACCCGGACTGGCAGTGGCTGCAAGCTTCTGACCAGCACCATATCCTTGTGCCGGAACACGAACATTACCCCGCCTTGCTAAAAAGTATCCGCACGGCTCCACCCGTACTGTTCGTGCTTGGCAATCCGGAGCTGCTCAACGACCCGCAAATTGGCATGGTAGGCAGCCGCAATCCGACCCAGGGCGGCAAGGAAAATGCCAAAGCGTTTGCTGCCCATTTCGCCGCCAATGGCTTGACTGTCACCAGTGGTCTTGCGGTCGGCATCGATGCCTACAGCCACGAGGCGGCGCTGGACGGTGGCGGTAATACCATCGCCGTGGTCGGCAATGGCCTCGACATCATTTACCCGCTGCGCAACCGCAAGCTGGCGGAACGCATTGCTGCGCAGGGAGCCATCGTTTCCGAATTTCCCATCGGCATTCCTGCCCACCCGCAACATTTTCCACGCCGCAACCGTATCATCAGCGGCATGAGTTTTGGCGTACTGGTGGTGGAAGCTGCCTTGCAAAGCGGTACGCTGGTCACTGCCCGGCACGCGATGGAACAGGGGCGCGAAGTGTTCGCCATTCCCGGTTCCATCCACAACCCACTGGCACGTGGCTGTCACCATCTGATCAGGCAGGGCGCAAAATTGGTGGAAACTGCCAATGACATACTGGAAGAAATTGCCCCGCAACTGAACGTCTGGCTGCAACAGGATAAAACCGGTCAGCAACCCCAGCTTCCGATGAATCTCAACCCGCTGCCCATTGACGAACCGCTCGACCCGGAATACGCTCAAGTCCTTGCTGCGCTGGGCTATGAACCACTACCGATTGACCAGATAATCCTGAATACAGGCTTGACCGCTGAAGCGGTTTCATCCATTCTGCTTATGCTGGAACTTCAGGGCTTGGTGACGGCTTGTGGTGGTGGGCACTACATGCGGCTGGGGCCGGGAAACGGGAATTAGATGAAAGAAAACACACTGGATGTCCTCTTCTACCTTTTTGATAACTATCCCGAGATGGGTGAAAACCTGCCGGAAGACCGTGCCTCCATGCATGGCTATTTGCAGGATGCAGGCTTTTTGAATAGCGAAATTACCCGCGCATTTGACTGGCTGGAAAGTCTGGGTGATGAAGCTGCCCGTGTGGAAGTGACCTATCGGATGTCCGCTACCCGTGTTTTTTCCCGTGAAGAACAGCACTGGCTGGATGCCAACTGTCAGGGCTACCTGATGTTCCTTGAACAGGCCGGGGTGGTTAGCCCCGAAGCCCGTGAACAGATCATTGACCGTGTACTGGAACTGAAAGACGAGGATTTCAGCCTCGACCGCCTCAAATGGGTGGTATTGATGGTGCTGATCAACCGTCCTGAAGAGGAAAACAGCTTTTTCTGGGCGGAAGGGCTGGATATGTACGGTGGGGTTCCGGTCTTTCACTAAATCGACATTTATCCGTATCCGCTGCTTGTGGCATCATACCGCCTTTGAATTACCATCGAGCAAGGCGCTGCCATGACATCCAATCCAAACTGGTTTACTGAACTGTCTGATTCCGGCACGATTTTCGGGCTGGAGTTGACTGACGCAGGCAAAATCCACGAAGAACAAACCCCCTTCCAGAAGCTGGAAATCTACGACACCAGAACCTTCGGCAAGCTGATGACGCTGGATGGCTGCACGATGGTCACTACCCTCGACAATTTTGTTTACCACGAAATGATGGCGCACCCGGTGCTGTTCAGCCATCCGGCACCCAGGCGTGTGTGCATCATTGGTGGTGGTGACTGCGGAACCCTGCGCGAAGTATTGAAACACTCTGAAGTCGAGTCTGCTATCCAGATCGATATTGACGAGCGCGTTACCCGCGTGAGTGAGATGTTCTTCCCGGAACTGTGCGAATCCAACCATGACCCGCGTGCTACCCTGGCGTTTGAAGATGGCATCGCCTGGATCAACAATGCCGAACCTGGTTCCCTGGACATCCTGATCGTCGACAGCACTGACCCGGTAGGCCCCGGCGCGGTGTTGTACAGCGAGGAATTCTTCCGTGGTTGCTGGAATGCACTGGGTGAAAATGGCTTGCTGGTTCAGCAGTCTGAATCGCCGCTGGTACACGCCGCAAAGATCATCAAACCGATGCATGACACCATGCGCAAGGCCGGTTTCAGCGACATCCAGTTGCGCCAGTTCCAGCAGGTTTGCTACCCGACCGGCTGGTGGAGTTGCACGATTGCGGCGAAAAGCGGCAAGGTAGAGTTTAGCCGCGAAGCTGCGGCACAGGAGCTGGCTTTCCCGACCCGTTACTACAATGCCGAAATCCATAAAGGCAGCGCAGCCCTGCCACAATTCCTCAAGGAAATCCTGTAAGCAGGGCGTGATTGATCCGGGGTGATCCAGCCCCGGATTGACCGGGTTTTCTTTTTTCCAGACTATGACTGATGGGCCAGCAGTGCTAATATGCCCGTACAGGGGCTACCTGACACGACATGCAGGATAATATTAAAATCAATATCCTGCCCCGTAGAATGATTGATCTGCGAAGTTAGACGATGCATGTTTTGCCTATGAATTACCTGGCCGATGAGCCGCTTGCCAAGACACTTCCGGTTGCGCTGGTATTACACCTGCTGCTAATGTTCGGTGTGGGGTTCGCACCGGGAATGGATTCGCGTGCCAAACTTTCGCCGGTGCTGGATATTACGCTGGTGCAGACCCACTCGGAAGAAGCGCCCGAGCAGGTGGATTTCATTGCCCAGGCCAACCAGCAAGCCAGCGGTAGCAGCGATGAAAAAAACCGTCCGCAAAGCCCGCTTTCTGCCCTGCAACCCCAACTCACGGATGGCGAGTCGCCCATCCAGTCGGAAGCCAGTGCGCCTGATGCGCCGCTCAAGCTAAACCCGCAAATCCTGACCACCAAGGGTGAAACGTTCAAGCGGGTGGACAAATCGCCGGAGCAGCCTGAAGAAGAATTGCCCGTAGTTGCCGAAGAGCGTGCCGATGCTACCGAGGAAATCGCCAGACTGCTGGCCGAAATGGATGAGGAAGAAGCGCGTTACGCCCGCCGCCCCCGCATCCATTTCATTGACGCCGTGAGCGCCAAAAGCGCAGTGGAAGCGGAGTACATCGATTCCTGGGTCAAGAAGATCGAGCGCGTGGGCAATATCAACTTTCCTGACGAAGCCATCCGCCGGAACCTGAGTGGCAAGCTGATCCTCAATGTCACGCTTGATCATGGTGGCCGTGTTGTCGATGCGCAAATCAGTGTATCATCAGGCTATGACGTGCTGGACAAGGCCGCCCTGCGCATCGTCAAACTGGCAGGGCCTTACCCCGCACTCCCCGAGGAAATCCGTCGCAAGTGGGATCAGCTCAATATTACCCGTACCTGGATTTTCCACAGCGGAATCCTGAATACCCAATAGTTTGACGCCAAGTGGTAATGCCCGTGACCGAAAGCATCCTTGACCTGCGTAACCATCTGCTGATAGCCATGCCCAGCATGGGCGACCCCAATTTTGACCATACTGTCACACTGATTTGCCAGCATGATGAATACGGCGCATTCGGGGTAACCATCAACCGTCCGCTGGAAATGACGGTGGGGGAATTACTCAGCCAGCTTGAAATTGAAGTGCGCGACCCGCATGTGTCCGGCCAGATTGCCTTGAGCGGTGGGCCGGTGCAATCCGAGCAGGGTTTCGTGCTGCATGACGGGATGCGTAGCTGGGAAAGCACCCTGCGAATTGAGGAAAACCTTGCGCTGACTTCTTCCCGCGACATTCTGGCGGACATCGCCAATGGCTTTGGCCCGGAAAATTTCCTGCTGGTGCTTGGCTGCGCAGGTTGGAGCCCCGGTCAACTGGAACATGAACTGAAGGAAAATGCCTGGCTGACCTGTCCAGCGGTTGCGTCAATCCTGTTCGACACACCCTATAACCAGCGCTGGCAAGGCGCTGCCCGTACCATAGGGGTGGATGTCAACCTGTTGGGTGTGGAAGCAGGTCACGGATGAGTGGCATTACCGTGCTGGGCTTTGATTATGGCAAGGCGCGTATCGGCGTTGCGGTTGCCAACACGCTGGCGGGCGTTGCCACCCCGCAGTCCACCATTAGCGCGCGTGACGGCGTACCGGACTGGAACGCCATTACCCGTTGCTTGCAAGAGTGGAAACCCGCCCGGCTGGTGGTGGGCATGCCACGCAAGCTGGACGGTTCCGACAGTGCCATGCAGGAACCAATCGAACGTTTTATCCGCCAACTGGAAGGCCGCTATGCCTTGCCGGTTGATGTAGTAAGTGAACAACTTTCTTCCCGTGAAGCCGAGCAGCGCCTCAAGCTGGCGCGGCAGGCCGGACGCAAGCGCAAGGTGCGCAAGGAAGAAATCGACCAGGTGGCGGCAGCCATCATTCTGGAGAGCTGGATACAGGAATACCGCCATGAATAACAAGAACTACAACATTACCGAATTGCTCGACCAACTGGAACAACAGGTTCGCCAGTGGATGCAAACCACTGGCATTGATGACCCCCTGGTGGTCGGTATCCACACCTCCGGTGTCTGGATTGCTGAGGAACTGCACAAGCGCCTGCAACTGGAAGGCGAGCCGGGCGAACTGAGCGTTACGTTTTATCGTGACGATTTCGACCGTGTGGGTTTGCACCCGCAGAGCAAGCCTTCCTTCCTGCCGGATGTGGATGATCACCATATCTTGCTGGTGGATGACGTCATCTATACCGGGCGCACCATGCGCGGTGCCATGAACGAACTGTTCGATTTTGGGCGACCTGCGTCCATCACCGCTGCGGTACTGGTGTCGCGTGGCGGGCGGGAATTGCCGATTGAGGCGCAGATTGCCGTATTACATGAAGAGCCGGGCAAGGACTATACATACGAAGTCAGCGGGCCGGAGCCGTTGGCCCTGCATCTGGTGAGGAAGAAATCCGCATAACCCCGGAACCCGTAATAATCGGTAACATCCACGACGATTCGGCTTTATCGGGCTGTCATAAACTTGTAAGATAAGCGCACTCCGATTCGTCGAAAATATAAGCGAGTGATGAATGCTGAACGCGCATCTTTCCCCAGGGCCGCTACCATCCAGAATGCAGCTTGCTGCGGATGGCAAACTGAAGCATTTCCTGACGATAGAAGGGCTCCCCCCCCTGTTGCTGGAAGAAATCCTTGATCGCGCCGAACAGTTCGTAACCGTGCCCAACAAGCAGCAGAAAAAAGCCCCCCTGCTACGCGGCAAAACGGTCATGAACCTGTTTTTCGAAAACTCCACCCGTACCCGCGTCACCTTTGAAATTGCTGCCCAGCGTTTGGGAGCTGATGTCATCAACCTCGACATCCGCACCTCATCCGCTTCCAAGGGTGAAACACTGCTGGATACGGTGCGCAATCTGGAAGCAATGAACGCCGACATGTTTGTGGTGCGCCATGAGCATGCGGGCACTGCCCATTTCATCGCGCGTTACTGTGCGCCGCACATCAGCGTGCTGAACGCGGGGGATGGCCGCCATTCCCACCCTACCCAGGCGATGCTGGACATGTTCACCATCCGCCAGAAAAAGGGCAGTTTCCAGCCGCTCAAGGTCGCCATCGTCGGCGACGTGCTGCATTCACGGGTGGCACGCTCGCAGATTCATGCCCTGACCACGCTGGCGACAGGTGAGGTGCGGGTGGTGGCACCGAAAACTCTGGTTCCGGCGGGTATCGAAAAGATGGGCGTAAGCGTTTTCCACAATATGGATGAAGGCATTGCCGACGCCGATGTCGTCATCATGCTGCGCCTGCAACGTGAGCGGATGCAGACCGCATTGCTGCCTTCCGAACGCGAATTTTTCAAGCTGTATGGCCTCACGGAAGAACGCATGAAACTGGCCAAACCCGACGCCATTGTGATGCATCCCGGCCCCATCAATCGCGGGGTGGAAATCGACACGCGCGTGGCGGATGGTGAGCAGTCGGTCATTCTGGAACAGGTTACCAACGGGATTGCAGTGCGCATGGCGGTCATGTCGATGATTATGGGTCCGCAGGGAGGTGCTGCATGAGTCTGCTGATCCGTAACGCGCGTGTTATTGATTCTGCCAGCGGGCTGGATGGGTTGCGTACCATTCTTGTCGACAACGGCAGGATTGCTGCCATTGCCGAAGCGAGCGCCTGTTTCAGGGCGGAAGACGAAATCGACGCCAGCGGCTTATGGCTATTCCCCGGCGCTGTTGATCTTGCCGCCTGGCTGCGTGAACCGGGGCTGGATCAAAAGGCCACCCTGGAAAGCGAAACCCGTGCGGCAGCAGCCAGTGGCATTACCACCCTGTGCTACCAGCCGGAACCCGGTGCCAGTTTCGACAGCGCCGCCCAGGTCAAGCTGATTTACGACCTCAACGGCAGGCGGCGTTCCGCCAATGTCGAGGTGCTGGGCAATTTGACCAAGGGGCTGAAAGGCGAGCAACTCAGCAATATGGCCAGCCTCAAGCGTGCCGGGTGTGTGGGGGTGACCAATGGCCTGCAACCGTTCCACAGCCTGCAAACCCTGCGGCGGGCGATGGAATACGCCGCTACCCATGACCTGACCGTGTTCATTTATCCGATTGAGCATGCGCTGGCGGCAGGTGGTTACATGCACGAAGGCGAGGTTTCCACCCGACTGGGTTTCCCGGCGATTCCGTCAGCGGCGGAAACCGTGGCGGTAGCGCAAACCCTGGCGCTGGCCAGCCATACCGGTGCACGGGTGCATTTCTGCCGCTTGTCTGCGCGCCTGAGTGTGAAGCTGATCCGTCAGGCCAAGGAAAGCGACCTCGACATCACGGCGGATGTGGCTGCCCATCAGCTTTTCCTCACCGAAATGGATGTCAGCGATTTCAACCCACTGTGCCATGTGATGCCGCCGTTGCGTTCCAGCCGCGATCTGGAAGCGCTGCGCGAAGGGCTGGCGGATGGAACCATCGACGCGATTTGTTCCGACCATCAGCCGCATGAAGTGGATGCCAAGCTGGCACCGTTCCAGCAGACCGAACCGGGTATTTCTGCGCTCGAAACGCTGTTGCCGCTGACCTTGCGTTTGGTGGACGAAGGCGTGTTGAGCCTGCCGGAAGCCTTGCGCAAGGTGACTGCGGCCCCGGCGCGTATTATCGGCAGCGAGGCAGGCCGGATCTGCGTGGGTGCGCCTGCCGATCTGGTGCTGTTCGACCCGGACGACCTGTGGGAACTGGATCTGAACAGGATGTACAGCGATGGCAAAAACACGCCATTCGCTGGCTGGAACTTCAACGGCGCGGTCAAACGCACCTTGCTGGCGGGGAAGAGTGTGTTTGTGGGTTAACTGCCCCACAAACTCGACAGAGGAACTGCCATGAGTTTCTCGCCCAATGGCAGCGCCTCTGTCCCGTCGTACAGGATCACCCCAAGCTTCATCGAGTTCCCTGCCAATCCCGCCAACCGTTTTAGACCGCGTAAATCCTTCTCGGTGAGGGTGGCAGAGGCTTAACGCATCCTGTCACCTGCCAACTGGCGTACCAGCGTGGCTTTACCTGCTTGACGTGGCCCTGCCACCAAGACTACAGGGGTATCGGTGGGGGCTTCCTGCACATGTGCCTGCAACAGTCTGGGGTATAAGGAGGTGTCATTCATGCCGGATACCTGATTCGTAAAATCAGGAATAGTATAGCCTGAAATCAGGATTATGTTATCTTGCAATCAGGAATAGAAAGAGTGCTGCTTAATGTTTGACATTGCTTTGTACCAGCCGGAAATTCCCCCCAATACCGGTAACATCATGCGCCTGTGCGCCAACACTGGTTGCCGTTTGCACCTGATCCACCCGCTGGGCTTTTCGCTGGATGAAAAGCAGGTGCGGCGGGCGGGGATGGATTACCGCGATCTGGCGGTGGTGCAGGAGCATGAAAGTTTCGCCGCGTTTGCCCTGGCGATGCAGGAGCGGCGGGTATTCGCCCTCAGCACCAAGGCTAGCCAAGCGTATTCGCAAGCAGCGTTTCAGCCCGACGATGTATTATTGTTCGGCCCCGAAACCCGTGGATTGCCGGAACCCTTGTTGTTCAGTCTGCCGGATGAACTGAAACTGCGTGTGCCGATGTTGCCCGATAGCCGCAGCCTCAACCTGTCGAATACGGTGGCGGTGGTGGTGTATGAGGCATTGCGCCAACACAGTTTCCCTGAGTTGCGGTAAACTCCCGGCATGAAACTGATACGCCGCATTTTACCCGCCCACCCTTCCGACCCCGGTTGTGTTGCCACCATCGGTAACTTCGATGGCCTGCACAAAGGGCATCAGTCCGTCATCCAGCATGTTGAATGGAAGGCGCAAGCGCTGGATTTGCCCGCCACCGTGATCAGCTTCGAGCCGCTGCCGATCGAGTTTTTCCGTTCCCCGCCACCGCCGCGCATTTATGCCCTGCGCGACAAGCTGCGTTTGTTGCAGGCAATGAATGTCGAGCGTTTTGCCTGCCTGCGTTTCAACCATCAGCTTGCCAGCATGGAGGCAGAAAATTTCGTGCAACACATCCTGCTGGATGGCCTGAAAGTGCGCTATCTGGTGGTTGGCGATGATTTCCGCTTCGGCAAGGGGCGGCACGGCGATTACCGGATGTTGCTGGAAATGGGTGCACAACAGGGCATGCAGGTAGTCGATACCCCCACTTTCCTGCACGACGACGAGCGCGTCAGCAGCACCCGCATCCGCCTGGCACTAAGCACGGCGGAGCTGGAACTGGCGGCGCAATTGCTGGGCAAACCGTACCGCATTTCCGGGCGCGTGCGGCATGGCGACAAGCGTGGCCGCACCATTGGCTTTCCTACCCTCAACATGCGGGTTCCCCAGCACATTGCCTTGCGCAAGGGTGTCTATGCGGTGAAAGTGATGGGGCTGGGGGATGACGTGGTTTACGGTGTGGCCAACCTCGGTGACCGCCCGACCGTACATGGGCTGGAAAACCGTCTGGAAGCCCACCTGTTTGATTTCAACCAGCAAGTCTACGGCAAGCACATCTGCGTTGAGCCGGTTGTGTTCCTGCGTGACGAAATGAAATTCGCCTCATTCGACGACCTCAAAACGCAAATCGCCCGCGATGCAGAACAAGCGCGGGCGATTTTCAACATTTAAGCCCCTCGCCCCTTGAGGGAGAGGGGTTTGGGGTGAGGGGTAAATCAAACCCCGTTATGATACCCCGTCACCAGTTCCACCTCATTACGTGAACCCATCACCACCGGCACGCGCTGGTGTAGGTCGGTCGGCTGGATTTCCATGATGCGGGTGTAAGCGGTGGTTGCCATGCCGCCAGCCTGTTCGACGATGAAGCCCATTGGGTTGGCTTCGTACATCAGGCGCAGCTTGCCGGTTTTGCCGGATGCTTTCATTTTGCTGTCCAGTGGATAGATGAAGATGCCGCCACGGGTCAGGATACGGTGGATTTCAGCCACCATGGAAGCCACCCAGCGCATGTTGAAATCCTTGCCGCGCGGGCCTTCCACGCCAGCCAGGCATTCGCTGATGTAACGCTGCATGGGTGGTTCCCAATAGCGCTGGTTGGAAACGTTGATGGCGAATTCCCTGGTATCAGCCGGAATTTTCACATCTTCGCGGGTCAGCAGGAATTCACCGCAATCCTTGTCCAGTGTGAACATGTTCACGCCATTGCCAGTGGTCAATACCATCATGGCGGAAGGGCCATACAGACAGTAGCCCGCCGCAACCTGTGTGGTGCCCGGCTGCATGAAATCTGCTGCTGTTGGGTTGGCAACACCTTCAGGTGCCTTGATGATGGAGAAAATGGTGCCGACGGAAACGTTCACATCCATATTGGAGGAGCCATCCAGCGGATCGAAGGTCACCAGGTAATGTCCGCGTGGAACATTGCCCGGCAGGTTGTAAACCTCATCCATTTCCTCGGAAGCCAGTGCTGCCGTGTGGCCACGGGAAAGGGCTTCGATCATCACGTCATTGGTGATGATGTCCATTTTTTTCTGCTCTTCACCCTGGACGTTTTCAGAACCAGCGGAACCCAGTACGCCGATCAGGTCGCCCTTGCTGGTCAGTGCAGCAATTTTCTTGCAGGCCAGTGCGATGTCGTTCAGTACGCAACTGAATTCGCCGGTTGCGCCGCTATGCTTGCGTTGTTCTTCGAGGATGAATTGTGTCAGTGTGGTGCCAATCTGGTACATAACCCTAATCTCAGAAAGTAAAAAATCATCAGGTAGCTGATAAATAAGCTATTTCATCTGGTCAGCTAATATAAGTTTATGATGATATTCTGATGGATTGGGCTTGTAAATAAAAAAAAAGGCGGATCCGTAGACCCGCCATACTTGCGAGGGAATATTATAACTTTTAAGAATTAGTAGAGTGTGTAGTGTGTTAGTACTGGTTGGTCGCTATAATTCTTGCACTGGTTCAAAAATATTTGAAGAAAGTAGTGTTTTAGGTAATTTTTCAAAAAAACATGTTTGTTTAGAACCAAATGAACGGTGAGAGCGACACACAGAATGGAAGGTGATCTACAAGGTAACCGCTTCCGCGAGGAGCTGGTCGGTAAGTTGTCGGATGAGGTACTGCTGGAGCGGATCTGCGCAGGCGATCAACAGGCGTTCAGTCAACTGTACCTGCGTTACCAACCCCGGCTGGTGAGGCATTGCGCGCGCGTGTTGCGTGATGATCTTGCGCAGGCAGCTGATCTTGTGGATGAGGCCATGTTTGATGTGTGGCGGTCGGCTAAAAATTTTGCAGGAAGGTCGAAAGCGTCTACCTGGATTTATTCCATCGCCCGTAACAAGGTGATTTCATGGTTGCGCAAAACCTCGGAAGTGACACTGGAAGACGAGTCGCTTCTGGATGCCTTGATTGATCCAGCCGCCAACCCCCAAGAGGAATTGGCAATGGATGATATGAAGCAGCAATTGTTTCGCCTGATGGATCAGTTGACAGAAGAGCATCGGGAAGTACTGAAGCTGACTTATTTCGAAGACAAGTCAGTCAAGGAAGTTGCTGAGATGCTGGCCATTTCCGAGAGCACGGTAAAGACACGCATGTTTTATGCCCGTAAACGGATGGGGCAACTGCTTGAAAAAGCAGGTATCACCAGTTTTGAGATGTTATGAGACGGTAACTGAGTAAAAAATTATGAGTCAATACCAGCAGGGTGACCCTGTGAATGAAGCGCGATTGCTCATTCCCTGGTATATCACCGGAAAATTGAGCGAACCAGAGCGGAAGCTGGTGGCGTCGATGCTGGAGCAGCACCCGGATTTGAAAGAAGACTACTTGCGTGAATTGCGGACGGTCGAGCTTATCCGTTCCAATGATAGCCTGTTGCAATTGACGGCTGTTGACACCACCCAGCAGCGGCTGGACAAGCTGCTGAAACGCATCCAGCGGGAAGAAGAAACCGGGGCGGCTGGCGTAACACCGTCAGCAATGGAGCCTCCCCCAGGAAAAAAGACTGTTGCCGCCGCTGGATGGGCAGCGTTTTTTCGCGGCTTGCTGCCATCCATGGAATGGTTGACGCCAGCTAATGCTGTGCTTGCCAGTCTGTTGTTGCTCCAGGCCGGGTTTGCAGGCTGGTTTGCGCATTCGTCCCTGACGGAAAGTGCCCAGGAAAAGGCTTATCTCACCGCCGAGTATGTTGACGGGTCTAACGCGGTTCCTGTTGTCAATGGCATGGTATTACTGGTCGAGTTCAATGAGAATGCCCAGATACGGCAGGTGCGTGAATTCCTCAATAAATGGAATGCGCGGATGCTGGATGGCCCTGACGCCAACAATCTGTTCAAGATCGAAATCAAGGACGTATCAGCTTCCGACCAACGTTCGGATGCAGTCCTGCTGCAAATGCAGCAGGACACTTCGGTAATAAGTTTTGTTGGCCGGAAATTCTGACTCCGGCCTGATGTTTTCCGCAAAATGTAGTTATACTGTGCTTTGGCACAACAACTCCCTGAATATCATGTATTTGATTCCTTTTCTCCGCTTGCTTCCCTTATTTTTCCTGTTGGCACTGACTGGCTGTAGCGCTACACCGGTTGAATACAAGGTCGTCAATAAAACGACGGATAATGAAGCCTGCCAGATTAGTGAGCAAATTTGTGTCGAGACGCATGTTTTCCGCAAGATTGATTATGAAAAGGATGAAATGCTCATCACCTATGACAGCAACAAGCCGGGTGAGGTTGCTGACGGGGTGTTAAAGAAGTACAAGTTGCGCGCCAAACGCAGTGATGAGCTGGGTTCCATCAATACCACCATGATTACTGCTGCTACCAATGGGCAGGATCCTTACGACCTGATGCGTTCCATCCAGCGGAATGAGCAAGAGGTGGATGCGCACACCAGCAGTTTCTATACGTCTGCGGCAGCGCCGTTGGGTGTGCTGGGGACTTATCCGCTGGGCTTGACGGGGATCGGTGCCGCCCGTGAGCATACCAGCGGCAATGGTGTGGTGATTGGCATGATCGATACACCCATCGACATTGACCATGAATCGCTGCGCTCTTCCATCCAGCGTTTCGAGCTGGTGCCTGCCGGTGATGAACGCAACCGTCTGCACGGCACTGAGGTGGCAGGAGTACTGATCAGCCGCAACCCGCGTATAGGTGTTGCGCCAGAGGCTTCACTGGTCGCGATCAGCGCTTTCAGCACCAACCCGCAAAATCCCGATGAACGCCGTAGCAACTCCGGTCTGGTTGCGCGTGCGCTGGAGATTGCCATGCGCAATAACGTCAGTGTCCTCAACCTGAGCTTTGCAGGCAAACCAGACCCGCTTGTTGACCGGCTGGTGCAGGCTGCTATCCAGCAGGGGATTACGGTCGTTGCCTCTGCAGGGAATGGTGGGCCGGGTGCACAACCGGCTTACCCTGCCGCCCTGCCGGGTGTGATTGCGGTGACGGCGGTGGATAAGGGTGAAAAGGTTTTCAGTAATGCCAATCGGGGTAGGTACATTGATCTTGCTGCACCAGGGGTTGGGATACTGACAACTGCACCGCGCGGGGCGTTCCACGTTTCCAGCGGCACTTCGCTGGCAACGGCACATGTCAGCGGTGCCATCGCCTTGCTGAAATCCATGAGCCCCGCTTTCAGTCCGGAATTGCTGAACCACACGGCCATTGATCTCGGGGCACCAGGGCGTGACGATGATTACGGCTATGGATTGATCAGTCTCGGGCGGGCAATGGGCGCGCTTGGGTCACGTTAATTCCCGAAAGTTTGACCTGTAGCAAGAAATAACAGGATAGCCTGAGCGTTTTGATTTCTCTCAACGTCAGCTAATGGCCCTGCTCCTACGATGAAGCCAGTTTCATTGCAGGAGCAAACATCATGGCACAATTCTTTACCAGCGCTGAAGGCATCGTTTTCATGTCAGTCTTCACCATTGTCTTCATCCTGGGTTTCATGGGTTATCTGGCCTGGAAATTTTTCAAGCTTTCCGGCCACAAGCCTGAAGCAGGCGAGAAACTCTGGTAAACCTCATTCCGCCAGCCAGTCGCGGGGGCGCAGGAAATCGGTATAGAGGCGGGCTTCTTCCGTGCCTGCTGCCGGTTGCCAGTTGTAGCGCCATTTGACCAGGGGTGGCAGCGACATGAGGATGGATTCGGTGCGCCCGCCGGATTGCAGGCCGAAGAGAGTTCCCCGGTCATACACGAGGTTGAATTCGACGTAGCGCCCGCGCCGGTAAAGCTGGAAATCGCGCTGGGTTTCGGTGAAGTGCAGCGCCTTGCGTTTGGCGATGATGGGGCGGTAAGCCTTGATATAGTGGTCGCCCACACTGCGCATGAAGGCGAACGTCTGGTCGAAGCCCCATTCATTCAGGTCGTCGAAGAACAAGCCACCCACACCGCGCGGTTCATTGCGGTGCTTGAGGAAAAAGTATTCGTCACACCATTGCTTGTAGCGGTGGTAAACATCCTCACCAAACGGGTCGCAGGCTGCTTTCGCCGTGCGGTGCCATTCCACACAGTCTTGCTCGAAACCATAATACGGGGTCAGGTCGAAACCGCCGCCAAACCACCAGACCGGTTCCTCGCCTGCCTTTTCCGCCACGAAAAAGCGCACATTGGCGTGTGAGGTTGGCACCATCGGGTTATGCGGGTGAATGACCAGTGACACGCCCATGGCCTGAAAGCTGCGGCCAGCCAGTTCCGGGCGTTGCGCGGTAGCGGAAGGGGGCAATTGGTCGCCGAACACGTGTGAGAAATTGACGCCGCCCTGTTCCAGCACTGCACCGTTAGCGATTACACGGGTGCGGCCACCACCGCCAGCGGGGCGTTCCCAGGCGTCTTCCACAAAGCTGGTACCACCGTCTTCCGTTTCAAGCTGGCTGCAAATGTCGTCCTGCAACGCCAACAGGTAAGCCTTGACTGCTGCAATATCCACTTGTGACATGGTTTTCCGCCCCTTCAACCGATGAAAAACGCTCATTGTAGCGGGAAAAGCTTGTCCAGCTAAAGTTTCCGGGAATTCCCTAATATGGCCTTTCGCCTACCCAGTTGCCTGCCGGGGTGTAATTGCATACCCAGAGTTGTGCCTTGTTGCCGCATACGGTCATGCCGCAGCCAACTGCGCTGCTGGTGCGCCAGACCATCTGGGTGTAATGGCCGCATTGTGCGCCGGGGCGGCAGGTGTTGCTGGCGTAGTGGTAATCGACGTTTTCACCTGCCCAGTCCAGCGCTACCTTGCTGGGGGTGATGGGCTGGATTTCGATGCGCCCGTCTGACCAGCTTAGCGGGCTGGCCCAGTAAATGTTTTCACCGGCTTCCAGTATGGCTGCATGGGCGTGGCTGCGGTGTTCCATCTGGCAGCCATTGTTGGCGGCGAGATGCTCGGCCCATTGCTGGGCGTAAGCTGCCATTTGCCCCGACCATTGCAACGGGGGGGTACCAACCGAGGCGCGCACCTGATTGTGGCTGGCCAGCATACCCTGCATATTGGCCGGTTCGATGTCGGGTAATGCAGCCGGAAGCACGGCAGGCGGCGGTGCTCCAACCGCAATGCAGGCGCTGCATGACAGGCTGATGGCAAGGACAGAAAAAAAGCGCATGTTTCAAAGTCTCAACTAGCGTACATAGGGGTTATAACGGCGCTCCTCGCCAATCTGGGTGTTGGGGCCATGACCCGGAACGACGGTTACATCGTCACCCAGCGTCCATAACTGCTTCTTGATAGAGTCCATCAATTGCTGATGGTTCCCGCCGGGGAAGTCAGTACGGCCAATCGAACCCTGGAACAATACATCGCCAGCGAACAGCAGCTTGCTGTTTCTATGGAAAAACACCACATGCCCCGGTGTATGGCCGGGCGTATGCAACACTTCCAGTTGTTGCTGGCCGAAATCCAGCGTATCCCCATGTTGCAACCAACGGTCTGGCACGAAGGCATCACAATGCGGCAAACCAAACTGGCGGGCTTGCACGGGCAGCGCATCCAGCCAGTACTGGTCAGCTTCATGCGGGCCGCTGATGGGAATGTGGTAGTGTTTCGCCAGCGCCTGTGTGCCGCCGACGTGATCCAGATGCGCGTGGGTGAGGAACACGCCAACCGGTTGCAGACTGTGCTTTTCCACAAAGGCAATCAGCTTGTCGGCATCGCCACCGGGGTCGACGAAGGCGCACGCTTTGGTTTGCTCACACCAGATGATGCTGCAATTCTGCATAAAAGCCGTCACTGGAATGGTTTGGTATTGCATAATTCCGCCCTGAATCCGATTTTTCACGCGGGAGATTATACGTTGGAATGGTACTGGCTGGTTTCTTTTCTGGCGCTGGGCGCGGTGGTGGGCGTGGCGGCAGGGCTGCTGGGTGTGGGCGGCGGCGGCATCATGGTGCCAGTGCTGACTGCGATGTTCGTGGCGATGGGTTTTCCCGATGAACATGTGGTGCATGTAGCGCTGGGAACCTCGATGGCAGCGATTGTGCCGACCTCCTTTGCCAGCATGCGCGCGCATCACGCCAGGGGGGCAGTGCACTGGCCAGTGGTGCGGACGATTACGCCGGGTATCCTGCTGGGAACCTTTGCCGCGACTTTTTTGGCAGCCTACCTTTCCACCTTGTGGCTGGCGGTGTTTTTCGCCTGCTTCATGGCTTATGTTTCCATCCAGATGTGGCTGAATATCAAGCCGCAGGCGCACCGGGAAGTGCCGGGGTTTGCCGGGCTTTCGGTGGCCGGGCTGGTGATCGGCAGCGTGTCGGCACTGGTGGCAATAGGCGGCGGTTCGCTTTCGGTGCCTTACCTGATGTGGTGCAACGTCAATATCCGCAATGCGATTGCGACTTCCGCCGGGATTGGTTTGCCGATTGCCGTGGCGGGGACAGTGGGCTACGTGCTTAACGGTTGGGGGCTGACCGGTTTGCCGGGGCATACCATCGGTTTTGTCTATTGGCCTGCGGTGGTACTGATTGCGCTGGTCAGTTTCTTCACTACCCGGATCGGCGCGCATCTGGCGCATTCGCTGCCAGTGGCGACGCTGAAGAAAGCCTTTGCGGTGCTATTGATTTTGTTGAGCCTGAAGATGCTGCATTCCGTGCTGTAAGCAAAAAAGCACCCGCGCGAGCGTTTTTGCGTCATGTAGCTTAACTTGTAGCCTGATCAGCGCCTATCGGCAGGGGCTGACCGGCAAACTCCCCGGATGATGCTATAGTGGATAACGATACATACACACTATGGGGGCTTACCATGATGGGGATATCAACGCGTGTGCCAATAATTGTGCACACCGGTCTTGTATTGATGCTGCTTTTTTTCGCTGCTGTTGCTCGTGCCGACAGCAGTACGCATAGCGGAACAGGCAGCTTCTATTTCTATAGCGGGGGTGGAAATTGCAGTTTGCCTGTCCCCGGCTACATCCTGACGGCGGCCATGAATGCCAGCGATTATGCCAATTCGGCAGCTTGCGGCGGCGTCATCGAAATCACCAACACCAATAATGGCCGGAGCGTCAAGGTTCGGGTCGATGACCAATGCCCGGAATGCGCGCCGGGTAACGTCGACCTGTCGCGCGATGCCTTCGCGCAAATTGCTGACCTTGCCACGGGTCTGGTGCCTATCCGCTGGCACTATGTGGCCAACGATCAG
>JAHJJD010000115.1 GCA_018822845.1 Gammaproteobacteria bacterium
CGCGGTGCAGGGTGAAGCGGGTTTCACCAACAACAGCAGTGGCGTACAGGCTGACCGCCGTGAAATCAAGCTGACCCACGAACAGAAAGTCAGCAAGGATACCACAGCGAAAGTGGAACTGGCCGACAGCCAATCGCTCAGTAGTGAAGACAGCCGCCGTTCCGCCGAGCTCAGTGCTGTCACCAAGGTGGATGACTGGAAGCTGAAAGCGGGTGTCCGCCGCATCGAACAGTCTGATGGCACCACCACCGAAACGGCCAATACCGTACTGGTGGGGGCGGAGCATCCGCTGGAAATCTTCGGCAGGAAGGGTTCCGTCAAGGCCGAGCATGAGCGTGAAATCGGTGATGCCGCCCGTCAGCGCACCACCCTGGGCGCTGACATGGAGGTGGCCGACAAGACCAAGGCTTACGTCCGCTTCGAGAATGCCGACCGCCTGGCTGGTGGAACCCTGGCAGGTACCGTGGATACCCAGAACAGCCTGGTGGCCGGGGTCAAGACGGAGGTGTTGCCTTCCACCGAAATGTATTCCGAGTACCGTATTGAGGGCGACATCAGCGGGCAGGATGTGGTGGCCGCCAATGGCGCGAAAGCCACCCTCAACCTGGATGAAAATCTGGTGGTAACGCCCAGTGTCGAGTTCCTGAGCTATCTGGAAGGCTCGACCAGGGAAAACAGTATTGCTGCTTCGGTCGGCCTGCGTGATACTCGCGACAAGAACTCCAAGAAACTGTTGCGTCTGGAAACCCGCCGCAGCAATAGCGAGAAGTTCTACGGCATCAACGGCACCTATGTCACCCGCGCAGGCGAAGACATGACGCTCATGCTGGGCGACGAGTTACGTTATCAGGATTACAACGACGGGCGTGAAGACAATCTGCAAAACACCCTGACCCTGGCAGCGGCGCAACGCCCCAAGGATGGCGGCCCGTATAACGCCCTGTATGCGTACAAGTGGAAGAAAGATAGCGCGAATGACGAAAATACCCATATCTTCTCCACCCACCAGCATTACCGCCTGAGCAATGATACGGATGTATCCGGCCATATCGGTGCCAAACACCAGCGTCTGCTGGAAAATCTGACTACCCGTCAGTCCAACACCCTGCTGGCAGCGGCGCATGTGCAAACCGATGTTACCGAACAGCTTGGGGTTGACGCCCACGCCGGGGTTATGGCGACCAGCGGTGATGCGCGGCGTTACACGGCTGGCGCAGGCGTACATTACAACGTGATGGACAATGTACGGGTCGGGGCTGGTTACAATGTAGCGGGCTTTGATGAGAACGATCTTGATCCGGAAGGGCAATATACGCAGGGTGCGTATGTCGGCTTGCAGGTCAAGGCCGATGAAGCCATGTTTGACTGGTTGACCGATGAGCAGGACAATGATTGCCCCGTGCTGACCATGGCGGAACGCGAACAACGCTACAAAGACAATAAACCGCTGCCTGAAGGCTGTGATGACAACAATAATAACAAGGCCACTGACGATGAAAAAATGGCATCCAAGAAACCTTAACGCCGTACTTGCTACCATCCTGGTGGGAGTACTGTCACCGTCCCTGGGCTGGGCGCTGACGGCTGCCGATACCATGATCAAGAATCAGGCCAGTGCGACTTTCAAGGATGAAACCGGCACGGTTTACAGTGTGACTTCCAACATGGTTGAAACACTGGTGCAGCAGGTGGCGGGTCTGGAACTCAACCAGTCGCAAAGCAAGCTGGCCAGTGCCGGGGGCACTGTCGAGTTCCCACATACCGTCACTAACACGGGTAACGGTGACGACAGTTACAACCTGTCGGGCAGTAATCTGGGCAGTGATGACTACGACTTCAGCAATGTCATTTTCTATGCGGACGCCAATCAGGACGGTCAGGCAGACGACCTTGCCAGCCCGATTACCCAAACACCGGTATTGAAGGCGGGCGAAAGTTTTTCCTTCGTCAGCATCGCCAGTGTGCCCGCTAGTGTCAGCAGCGGCAATACGGGGCAATACAGCCTGACGGGGGGCAGTGTCCATACGCCTGCGGCCACCGTCAGCAATACCGATACGGCCAATATTACCGATCAGGCAATCGTGGATGTCACCAAAGCGCTCAGTGCAGCAGCGGGTAAGGCGGGTAGCGGCAACTACACTGTTACCCTGCGCTACCACAACCGCAGTCAGGTATCCGCCGCCAATGTTGCCATTCTGGATGCATTACCGGCGGGGATGGAATATGTACCCGGCAGCGCCCGCTGGAGCGAAAGTGGCGTAACCATCCTGACGGATGTGGATCCGACGGACATGCAGGGTAGTGTGCAAACCATCCGTTACTGCGCGTATGACAGCAGTTGTAGCGGCATTGCCGAAGCGCAGCAGGATGTGGACAGCGACACCACCAATCAGGTGACGGCAGTTATCAGCGAGGTTGCGCCGGATTCCCGTGGGGAAGTGCGTTTCGAAGTGCGTATCGCCAATGGTCAGCTACCTGCCGTGCTGGTCAATACGGCAGAATACGAATACTACGATGGTGCGGCGACGACAGACCGTTTCCCGACCAACTCCGTGCGCTTTGATGTGACCCAGGTGGCGGGCGTCATCACCAATGGCAGCAATGCCAGCAATGTGAATGGCACAAACGAGCCGATTGAAGCGGGCGGTATTTTGCAGAATGGCGCGGCTGTTTTCCACGATTTCGTCTGGAATACGGGCAACGGGCCAGACAGTTTCGACCTGACCCTGACCGGTAGCTCGTTCCCTGCCGGAACCGTGTTCCAGCTTTATCATACGGATGGCTACACGCCAATGCTGGACAACAACGGTAACAGTATTCCAGATACCGGTACCCGTGCTGCTGGTTCCGTTTACGAAGTCGTGCTGAAAGCCATTCTACCGCCGGGAGCCAGTGGTGGAGACTACAGCGTCACCCTGGTGGCGACTTCATTCAGGAATGCTGGAAAATCCGATCCGGCCATCAACCACCTGACCAGCATTACTGCCAATGGCGTGGATTTAACCAACAATGCGGCACTGGGGAATGCAGGTGTTGCTGGGGCAGGGGCGGGGCCTGAGGCGAATGCGGTGACGACCAATATTGTCATGCCTGGCGCTACCACCCGTTTTACCCTGTATGTAAACAATACCAGTGCCAGTGCGGACAACTTTGACCTGAGCGCCAGCACTGACAGCAGTTTTGCCACCATCGCCGTGCCTGCTGGCTGGAAGGTGACTTTCATGGATGATGCAGGCAATGCGATTGCCAATACAGGCATCATGGCGGCGAACAGTGCCAAACTGGTGTACGCGGATGTCCGTGCACCCGCCGATGCAGGTGTGGGGCTGGCTTCCCTGTATTTCCGGGTGATTTCCCCGGTCACAGGCGCAACCGATATCAAGCATGACGCCATAACGGTTGGTGAAGTCGGCGATGTGGTGCTTTCCCCCGATAACCAGGGGCAGCTGTTGCCGGGTGGTGTCATTGTCTATTCCCACTGGTTGGTGAACCAGGGAAATATTGATCAGGACAACGTCACTTTCAGCTTTAACGATGGCAGCGATGGCTGGCAGTCGCTCCTGTATGCGGATACGGATGGTAATGGTGTGTTAAGCGGTGGCGATGCAAGATTATCCGCCATTGCCAACCTCGCCGTGGGGGAAAGCAGGCTCATTTTCGCCAAGGTTCATGCGGCGGCTACCCTGCCGATGGGGGCGATCAATGTAACCACCATTACGGCCAGCTGGAATGGCGGGGCGGATAGCAACAGCGCGACCGACACCACCATGACTAACCGTTCTGACATTTCCATCCGCAAGGAGCAGGCTCCGGATGCCAATTGTAACGGCAGCCCTGATGCTGCATTCAGTTACAGCCATTTTGCCGCCGGGCCGGGGGAATGCATTATCTACCGTCTGACTGCTGTCAACACAGGCGCGGAAACGATGCATAACGTGCGGATTCAGGATAAAACACCTGCATACACCTCGTTCATTACAGCGGGTGGTTTGCCCAGCCTGAGCCAGGGAGGTCTGGCTGCGCCGATCAGCAATGGTTCCCGAGGGGAAATCATCGGGGCGATGGGGTCGCTTGATCCGGGTTATAGCGCCACGCTGACTTTCGGTATTGAGATTGAATAAAAATTAGCTGAAAACTATAAACAATGAAAAATATTATAAATATAATTGGTTTTCTGGTGCTGTTGTTAATATCAGCTTCCAGCCTGGCGGAAGGTACAAAACAATGGTCTCTTTCAAGTACGGATTACACCTTTCTTAAGGTAAACCCTACGGGAACTTACGCTTTCGCTGGCTACGGCGTTGCTGCAAATAAACGTTTGCATATACACATTGCCAATCCGGGTTCCGAGAAGGTTTATATTGGTTTATCCCGTATGGTTAACGAGCCAGCCAATACCGATATAACCACCAGCTATAACTTTCAGATTCGTTCCCCTTCTGGCGCTATCGTGCATGGCCCTTATGCTGTTTCTTCCCCCAATATAACCAGCCATGCAATGGCGGCAGCTGGTCCTGCGGCCCTTGTGGCTGGTGGTTACCCTACGACTGCTGCGATGTGGACATTTACCCCTTCCGTGGCAGGGGATTACTATATTGAATTTGATACAGCTGGCAGCATTCGCTGGTTTGACATTACTGTTGCAGATACTACCCTCTCTTCTCCCATAAACGGGCGTGTTTGGTCACAAGCGTGGGCGGTGCGTGCTGATAATGGTTATACCAGCACCGCTAATGCCTTTGATACCCCTTTCAATGGCAAGTTAATAGCCTACGATGGCCAATATGCAACGCTTATCAATTTCGAAAACTCAGGTCTTCGCCCCCTGGAAGGACAGTTTTCTTTTAACAGTACGGGGCCCGGTAATACAGGCAACAAAGCGAATGACCGTAAATCTGTTGTAAATCAAAATTCAACCAATCCTCTTTATAAAATATTTTTAAATCAACCTGATCCAGACGTTTATCCCCTGGATATACCGGGTGAATTGCAAAACCTTCCGCTTACTGTTGATAACCCTAATAATCCAGAAATCAAGCTAAATGTTACCCAGCCTGGGAAAGTTGAGCTGTTGCTTGATTTTGGTGGCGGGACTAATGACAGGCGTCTGTTTGCTGATGTCGTCGCTGGAGTCAACAAGATTCCCTGGGACGGTCAAACGGGTACTGGAAACCCTGTTCACGTATCTGACTACCCCATCCCGGTAAATATTGCATACACTCAAGGGGAAACGCATTTCACAGCTTATGACGTGGAAGGGCTGGATAATGGTTTTCAGGTCTATACACAAACATCAATGGGTACAACCGGTCCCAATCTGCTGTTTTGGGACGATTCCAATATTGCCTATGCCCCAGGATCGGCAGACCCACAGGTTAACGTTGATACAGGATCTCTTGTCAGACGACGGTGGACAAATACCAGTTACGGGGATCTGAACACCATTAATACCTGGTGGTACGCTTATCGGACTGCTCAGACCTCCACGGTTATGGCACCCGGTGATTATGGAGATGCGCCTGACAGTTATGGTGATGCTTTCCACTCAAACCCGGCATCTACCAGTGTATTTTTAGGCAATATACGGCCTGATGAAGAAACAACATCATTGAATGCCGCTAACGGAGGAGTGGATGGAACAGGCGATGACTCAAGCCAAACGGCTAATGATGAAGATAGCATAACGGCTTTCCCCTCATTGAAGGTTGGTTCTACCGGTTACAGCTTGGACAATATTCCCCTAAGCAATACTTCGGGCGGTGCTGCTACCTTGTACGGCTGGGTGGACTTTAACCAAAACGGACAGTTTGATGGTAATGAAGTGGCTACAGCCAGCGTCCCTGCTGGTGCTGTCAGCGCCACGCTGAACTGGACGGGATTGAGTGGGGTAACGGCTGGGGCCAGCTATGTGCGTTTGAGGTTGACTACTCAGGCTCTTACCAATACGAACAGCGCTACCCCTGCAAGTATTGATACCCGGTCTTATGGCGCGGCCAATGATGGTGAGGTGGAAGATTACGCGCTGACCATCACCGCACTGGATTATGGCGATGCACCCAGCAATATGAGCAGTATTGATGCCAGTTTAGGTGCAGTCTACGGTGATGCCTGGCACAGCATGACAGGTAATGTCATGTTGGGTAGCAGCATTGACGGTGAAAGTGCTTCCCAATCTGCCGGTTTGCTTGCCAATGGCGATGGGGGTGATGACGATGGCGTAGCATTCCCTCTCATTGACACAACACCTGTATTACGTGCAGGTGAGGGTAATACACTCACTATCACAGCAGGCTCGGCTGGCTACCTGAATGCATGGATTGACTGGAATCAGGATGGTGACTGGAGTGATGTCGGGGAACAGGTTGCAACCAATACCCAGTTGAATGCAGGTGCAAATACGCTGAGTCTTACACCCGCATTGACTGCGCCACACGGAGCGACTTATGCACGTTTCCGCTTTACCAGTGCTTCTGTTGCCACCCCAACGCCTACCGGTGCTGCGGTAGACGGTGAGGTGGAGGATTACCGGGTCAGTATTGTTTTGCCCAAACCGGTTGCAGCCTGTTTTGGTATTGGCAACAGTGGGTTTGAGGAACCAGCTCTAGCTACCAGTATGGATTTCCCGCCGGAAGACACGGTTCCGTATTGGGGCACCATTGCGGTTGATCCCGCATCCGGTAGTAACTTCAGTGCACGCAATGCCATTGAGATCTGGACAAGTGGTTTCAATGGTGTGCCTGCCTTCCAGGGGCAACAATTTGCTGAACTCAATGCCCATGTAGCCGGAATGCTGTATCAGGATATTGAAACCGACCCCGGTACAGTCCTGCACTGGAGTTTTGCCCATCGTGGTCGCCAGACCAATGAAACCCTGAACCTGCTGGTCGGCTCCCCAGGGGCAGAAATCCTGCAACGTAGTGTCACCACCGGTACCGCAGGCTGGCTTGTCTATTCCGGTACGTATACGGTTCCTGCCGGACAGAAAATCACCCGCTTTGGCTTCCAGGCGGCCAATGGTGGCAGTCTGGGGAACTTCCTTGATGCCATCAGCTTCAGTGCGGAATGTCCCGACTGGTCGGATGCCCCTGCCAGTTATGCTGATGTCTCCCATCAAAAAGTAGCAGGTATCCAGTTGGGGGCAAGTGTCACCAACGACCCAGGCCCTTATCAAAGTGCCAATGCGGATGGTGATGTCAGTGATGATGGTGTAAGTATTCCCACCCTGGCTCAAGGTCAAACAGCAACCATTACTGCCACTGTCAGCGGTGCTGGTGGCTACCTGCAAGGCTGGGTCGACTGGAACGGTAATGGCAACTTCAATGATAGCGGGGAACAGGTTGCCCTGAATCTTCAGGATAATGGCGCGGGAGATAGCAATGCTGCGGCAGGTACCATTGCCTTCACGCTGAATGTTCCTGCCAATGCTGCTACCAGCCAGACATTCGCCCGCTTCCGCTGGTCTACCACCAACAACCTGAATGGCACGGCAGCCGCAAATGACGGGGAGGTCGAGGATTATGCGCTCACTATCCTGGCCAAAGGTATCATCAGCGGTACGGTTTTCCGTGATGACGACCAGTCCAACGTTAAGGATGGCGCTGAAACTGGTATCGACCTGATCACTGTCCAGTTGTATAACGATAATGGCACACCAACCGATGTCAGCGACGATACGCTGGCCGCAACGACACAAACCAGTGGTGGCGGAACCTACAGCTTCCCTGACCTTGATCCCGGCAGCTATCTGCTGCGCGTGGATACTGCCGACGCTGATTTGCCAGCCGGGGCGCTGATTGGTACAACCCATCCGCAAACAGGTATTACGGTTACTGCCGGGAACACGACCACAGTAAATTTCGGCTTCGACATCTTCACTTGCGTTCCCGGCGGCGGTACGGCGGATGGTGCAGTGACTGCCTACATCAGCAAGGAAGTGGAGGGGGGTAGTGTTGCTGCCCGTAGCGAGGCCGATACGCTGGATGATGCCTGGCGCTCAGCCGCAGGCTTGCCCACCAGCGGCACACAGCTACCATGGCTGGGAACTGCCAGCGCCACCATGGGTTCCAGTGCCCCGGCACTCTTCAAGACCTACGGGGTTGCGGTGGATGTCGCCAGTGTAAACATCCAGCCGTCTTCCCCCTGCCTTGGCAGCGCATCCAGTGCCAGCACTTACCTGGGTACCGGCAGCACTTTGCAGGCTTCTGCCCCGCGTCCTGCCAGCCTGTACAATAGCGCCGCCCAACCGGCCTTCTGGTACGATGCAGGCGGTGACAGCCAATCACCCAATGCGGTGCGTTTCACCTTCGCCGAACCGGTCAAAAGCTTTGGTGCCTGGTTTGGCGATCTGGAAACCCGCAGCGATGGCAATGCCCGCCCCGCCTGGTTACGTTTGCTGGATAGCAGCGGCAACCAAATCGGGCAGGACATTTCCATCGAGCCTGGCGACATTTCCAGTGGAGCGGGTGCAACCGCAGTTGACCAGAATCTGTGTGGCAGTACAGCTCCAGGTACAGATAGCGCATGTGGCAACACCTCTACCCGCTGGGTCGGTTTTGTCGATAGCACTGCTTCCGCCCGTATCAAGCATGTGCTGGTTATCGTCGGCGATGATGATTTTGGTGATGATGCAGGCACGGAACTGATCAGTTTCATCGGTATGGACATCGTGCAGGAAGACTACGGCGATGCGCCCGGCAGCTACGGCGACGCCATTCATTGGCTGTCATTGATGCCCAAACTCTATCTGGGCAGTGCCTCGCCAGACAAGGAGGATCAGAGCCAGAATGCAGCCCATGGCGGCGCAGACGGCAGCGGCGATGACGCTGATGGAAGCGACGACGAAGATGGTGTCGCCAACTTTCCGGTGCTGGCCAATGGCGACAAGGATTACAGCCTCAACGTCACTGTCAACAACACCAGTGGCAGTACTGCCCAACTGGTTGGCTGGATTGACTTCAACCATAACGGCGTATTCGACAGCACTGAAGCCGCCACGGTTGCCGTTCCCACTGGCGCAAACAACAGGATTACGGCACTGACCTGGAATAACCTGCCGGGCGACACCCAGCCAGGCAGCAGTTACCTGCGCCTGCGTCTGACCACTGATAGCAGCATTGCCGCCGGTATGGCCAGCACCAGTCTGCCAACTGGCACTGCCGAAGACGGCGAGGTGGAAGATTACGCCATCACCATCGGCGACAGCGGCTATACGGTTTCCGGCACGGTCTACAACGATGCCAACGTCAACGGCAGTAATGACGCGGAAGACGGCATCAAGGATGTCACCGTCGTGCTCTATGACACGGCTGGCAATACCTGCCGCAGCAGCAAAACCGGCGCGGATGGCAGCTACAGCTTCAGCGGCGTGCAACCGGCAGTGGCGGACAACTACGTGTTGTACGAAGCGGCAGATGAAAGCCATGAAGCACCGGAAATCTGCCCACCTGTGGCCAGTGACCCGAACGGCTATGCTTCCAGCACAGCCAACAGCCAGACCATTACAGTATCAACTGCCAATGTCAGCGGTGTGGATTTCGGTGATGTAAAGGTTCCGACCTTTATGCTGGAAAACTCGCAGGTAATCCTGCCGAATACGACGGTTGCTTACCCACACATGTTCCGCTCTGCGGCAGACGGGGCGGTGACCTTCACCCTGACGGAAAGCGCTGATCCTTCCAGCATCGAATGGGGAACCAGTCTGTACCTGGACAATAACTGCGATGCTGCGCTGGATGCGGGTGATGCCGCCATCACTGGCAGCATTACGGTCAATGCTGGCGATAAACTGTGCATCCTTACCAAGGTACTGGCTCCCGCCAATGCCACCGCCGGTGCGCAACACTCACTGGATGTGACCAGCAGCTTCGTCTACGGTGATGGGTCTGTCATTACGCTAGCAGCGGAACAAACCCGCACTGACATTACCAGCACATCCTCCGGTACCTCATCCGACCCGGTCGGCGGCGAAGGCAAGCTGTCGCTGGTCAAATCGGTGTGGAATGCTAGCCGGGGAACGGCTGTCGGTGACAACGATGGCTCCGTAGCCCTGCCGGGTGAAACCTTGCGTTACACCATCCAATACGAAAACATCGGCAACGGTGAACTGGATGAACTGGTGGTACATGATAGCGTCCCGGCCTTCACCCAACTGGGCGGAGCAGGTCAGGCATGTGGCGCAACACCACCGGAACTGAGTGCCTGTACCCCGGCTAGCAATGGTGAATCGCTGGACTGGTCTTTCACCGGCAAGCTGCAAGCAGGCTCCAGCGGTGATGTCTACTACGAAGTGGTGGTGGAATAAGCGGAAGAAAAGGGGATGAACCCTCTCCCTCTCCCTCTCCCTCTCCCTCTCCCTCTCCCTCTCCGTTCCCTGAGCGGAGTCGAAGGGATGGGATAGGGAGAGGGTTGAAGGTGGCTTACTGAACGCCCAGCAGCTCCACATCAAACACCAGTGTCGCATTTGGTGGAATCACGCCGCCAGCGCCACGCGCGCCATAACCCATTTCTGCTGGGATCACGAGGGTACGCTTGCCGCCAACTTTCATTCCGGCAAAGCCCTCATCCCAGCCCTGGATAACCTGACCACCGCCCAGTGGGAACTGGAATGGCTGGCCACGATCGACGGAACTGTCGAATTTTGCACCGTGCTTGTCCGCAGCATTTTCGTCATACAACCAGCCAGTGTAGTGGACGGAAACGATCTTGCCTGGTGTCGCTTCAGCGCCATCGCCGGTTTTGGTGTCGGTAATTTGCAGTCCTGCCATTGTGCTTGCCTCGCTGTTGGTTTCAGATTTCATTTCAGGTTTGGATTCGGTTTGTGGGTCAGCCGTTTTCTCGTTGCAGCCTGCAACAAAAACACTGGTGGACAGCGCCAAAACCAGTGGAAGGAGGAATGTTTTCATGTGGTCTTCCTGATATTTTCGGGCAAAGAAAAAAGGGGCATTATGCCCCCTTTTCCGTAAACGTGCGATAAACGGCTTATTTGTCCGCAATCTTGCGCAGTTCCAGTGACTGGATGATGTTGCCATCCAGTGCAGCATCTTTCGCATTGCGACCGAACGCCACATCCATCAACTGGCTGTAGTACATGACCGGCATGTTGAAGTTTGTCTTGTAACGCGCGTTGATGTCGTCCTGGTAGATTTCGACGTTGGCTTGGCACAGCGGGCAAGGGGTGACGATCATGTTCGCGCCCTGGTCGTAGGCGGATTCGATGATGTCCTTGACCAGCGCCTGACCCTTTTCCGGCTCGGAGAACATCAGCGCGCCGCTACAGCAGGCAACCTTTTTCTCGTAACGGGTGAGGGCTTCGCCACCGAGGGTTTCAACCATTTTGTCCAGATAGACCGGGTTTTCGAAAGACTCGCCATTGATGCCGAACGGGCGGTTGGTCTGGCAGCCGACATAACCGGCGATTTTCAGACCTTCCAGCGGCTTCTTGACCTTGGCGGCCAGCGCGTCGAAACCTACGTCTTCGATCAGCACCTCCACCATGTGGCGGATTTTCTTGTTGCCCTGATACTCCAGCTTGACGGACTGAAGGGCGATATTGGTCTCTTCCTTCAGTTTCGGGTTGTGCAACAGGCGCTCGTTGACTTCACGGGTGTTCAGCCAGCAAGCGGCGCAAGTCGCCACGATGTCCTGATCCGGGTGGTGCTTTTCCGACAGCGCAATGTTGCGCGCGGAAAGGGTCATGCGTGGCAGTTCACCGCCGCCCGCATAGCCGATGGAAGCGCCGCAGCAGTTCCAGTCGGGGATCGGGTTGAGCTTGATGTCCAGCTCTTCGCACAGGGTTTCCACCGACTTTTCCAGGTTGGAGGAAGATGCCCCCTTCTGGGAAGAACAGCCGGGGTAGTAAGAATATTCGTGTTTAGCCATAATTCCTCATCCTCCTCATTTAGCGTCGGTGTTTTCACCGACCCGTGCCGCTTCCAGCTCTTCTGCCTTTTTCAGCATGGCGTGGAAACCAGCCAGATCGCTGACGCCGTGGCCGCCGAGCATTTCCATCGGGGACATGCGCTTGGCTTTCATCATGTTCATGCCCAGCTTCTGCTTGCTCAGGGACACTTTCACGCCTTCCGCGAAACCGTCCTTGAAGTACAGGCCCAGACCCAGTTTCAGCTCGTTGACACGGCCTTTCTTGGTCAGGTTATCCCAGAACATCTGGCCGAACTTTTCGGTTGGCTGGTTCTGCGGTTTCAGGCCGACACGCTTACTGTAGTGCGCCAGACCGTGCATGATATGCGTGATTGGCAAACCACGCGGGCAGCGGGCGATACAGTTGTAGCAGGAGGTACACATCCACATGGAGGTGGAAGACAGCACTTCCTCGCGCTTGTTGGCGCGGATCATCATGAAAATTTCTTGCGGTGGGTGATCCCAGTGTGGGCCCAGCGGGCATGAGCCGGAGCACACGCCACACTGCATACACATCTTGACCCAGTTGCCTTCCTCGACGTTTTCCGTCACTTCTTTGAGGAAGTTGCCCTTGTATTTTTCAACCATTGCCTGATTGACAGCAGTACTCATTGCAGCATCCTCCTTAGAACTTGAACGGGCTGAGGCCGACGCGGTTGATGACTTCCACCATTTCGTCCAGCAGCTTCGGTGCACGGTTGATGTCGGTGATCGCGACTTCATGTACCGCCACACGGTCGGATTCGAGGTTCATGGTAGACAGCGTGTCGCCGATTTTCGCCATGCGAACATGCGCCATTTCCGAGCCTTTGACAAAATGGCACTGATAATCTACGCCTTTTTTGCAGCCCATCATCACCACGCCGTCGTAACCATTGCCCAGCGCATCCTTGATCCAGATGGTGTTGGTGGAACCGAGGCAACGTACCGGAATGACGCGGATGAAAGCGCTGGATTCGTTGCGCTTCATGGCTGCCATGTCGAGCGCCGGGTAGGCATCATTTTCGCAGGCCAGCACCAGGATACGCGGCTTTTCCTGGAACTCATCCGGCACATCGACGGCCTTGAGCTGTGCCCCGACGGTTTCGATGGAGTAGTTCTTGAAGGAAATGACCTGTACCGGGCAAGCACCCATACAGGTGCCACAACGGCGGCAGCGTGCTTCGTTGTATTGCGGGTAACCCTTTTCGTCTTCGTTGATCGCGCCGAACGGGCATTCCACCGTACAGCGTTTACACTGGGTGCAGCCTTCCTTACGGAATGTCGGGAAGCTCAGGTCGCCGGAGCGTGGGTGGGCTGCGCGGCCAATCGCAGAGTTTTCGATCGCCTGGATGGCTTTCATCACCGCGCCCATCGCATCGGTTTGCGCCTGACCAGCGTCCATCGGGCGACGCACAGGGCCTGCGGTATAGATACCGGTACGGCGGGTTTCATACGGGAAGCAGATGAAGTGGGAATCGGTGAAACCGTTCACCAGTTGCGGCACATCCGGCCCCTGCCGGTATTTCAGGTTGAGGATGGATTCGACCGGCACCTTGACTTCGCCGGTTTCCTCATCCTTGTCATTCATGGTTTCGATATTGACGCCGGAGTTAGGCACCATGCCAGTTGCCAGCACCACCAGGTCGGCGTTGATAGCGTCATCCTGATCCAGGATCATATCCTTGAAGTTGACCTTCAGGTCGTTGCCATTGGCGTCAACAGTGGATACTTTCCCTTTGCGGAAAGTCACCATTTTGTCCTGTGCGCTGCGGTAGAAGTTTTCACCGCCAGCACCCGGTGTGCGCAGGTCATCGAACAGGATGGTGGTTTCGACTTCAGGGTTGGCATCCTTGAAGTACATCGCCTGTTTGATGCTGGTGCCGCAGCAGTGGCCGGAACACCATGACAGGTGGCCTTCCTTCTCGCTGCGCTGGCCTGCGCATTGTACGAACACAACGTTTTCGACGGTTTTGCCGTCAGCACGCTTGATCGGGCCATCGCCAGCCGCTTTCGCCATTGCTTCCAGCTCAAGCTGGGTGACAACATTTGGCGATTTGCCGTAACTGAACTCAGGCAGGTTGTTGGCATCATAAGGTTTGAAACCGCTGGCCTGCACAATCGCGCCGAATTCCACCTGTGAACCTGCACCCACGCTGGAGGCAATCACCACGCTGAAACGGCCCGGAGCACCACTGGTGCTGGCAACCGTAGAATTCAGGTAAACCGTGATCTTGTCATCGGCTTCCACCGCTGCGATCAGGGCATCAACGCCAGTATCCTGCGGTTGCTGGTAAGGGGAACGCTGTGGCTGGCGCTTGTGCAACTGACCCATCACGCCGCCAAGATGGTCGGATTTTTCGATGATGCTGGCGTAGTAACCGGCTTTGGAGGCTTCCAAAGCTGCGGTCATGCCGGTAACACCACCACCGACGACCATGATGTGATTGTTTTTGCCCTGCTCACCGCTGGGGTCAGCCTGATGCATTGCCTTGACTTCAGCGCAACCCATGCGGATGTAATCAGCCGCCATTTCCTGGGTCGTTTCATCGTTTTCAGCACCTTCCGGGCGAATCCAGATGACGCCTTCACGCAGGTTGACGCGGGAAGTGGGGGTAGCACCAAAGTTGAATGCTTCGGTTTTGGCGCGGCGTGAACACGCCATGATCACCAGTTTGCTTACCTTGTCATCGCCTTCCGCATTCAGGTCGGCATTGATCATGTCCACGCCTGCCTGACTGCACAGGAAGTCGTGGGTTTTGCAGAAGCCAATGCGGCCTTCGCGCACGGCTACACTTTCGAGGGATTTGACATCCAGACGATCGCCGATGCCACAACCTGTACACAGATAACCACCAATTTTCATCTTATGCTCCTGCTACCTGGTTGACGACCTGTACTGCACGCAGGGCTGCGGCAGTGGCGTGTTGCACGGCGCGGTTTACGTCCATCGCGTCGGCGGCAACCCCGGCAGCGAAAATGCCACCATTGGCTTCGTCCTGTTCGATAAAGCCTTCTTCGTTGACCGCAATCTTGATCGGCAGACCCTTGAAATCAACACTCGGCTCCATACCGGTTGCCAGTACCACCAGATCGTGGGTGTTGGCGTAACGGTGATAGCCCTCGGTATTCACACCATGCAGCACCGGATTGCCATCCTTGTCTGCTTCGACCTTGGCGACCTTGGACTTGATGAAGCTGACGCTTGGGTCAGCCTGCACATTGCGGTAGAAATCCTCGAAACGGTCAATCGAGCGGATGTCGATGTAATAGATCGTCGATTTGCCTTCGTCGCCGTACTTTTCGGTCACGTACTGGGTTTGCTTCAGGGAAGCCATGCAGCAGAAACGTGAGCAGTGGCGCAGGTAGTTGCGGTCACGCGAACCGGCGCACTGGATGAAAGCGATGTTCTTCGCTTCCTTGCCGTCGGAAGGGCGCAGCAGCTTGCCGCCAGTCGGGCCGTGTGGATCCATCAAGCGTTCAAACTCAACGTTGTTGATGACGTTGGCGAAGCGGTCATAGCCGTAAGGCTGAATCTTGTTGGCGTCGTAAGGCTTCCAGCCGGTGGCGAATACAACCGCACCTGCTTTCAGCTCAATGGTTTCTTCCTGCTGGTCGAGGTCGATTGCGCCGTATTTGCAGGCTGCTTTCGCTGCGTCCGCTTCTGCCGTGCCGATGATGCGGGAATCAATGACGTACTGCTGCGGGAAAGCCATCGCGTTGGGCAGGTACACGCCCTTGCGCTTGCCCAGGTTGTAGTTGAATTCGTCATCGAATTCGCTGGTCGCGGCCTTTTCGCATTCACCACAAGCGGTGCAGTTGCTGTTGACGTAGCGTGGGGTAAGGGTCACGGAAACCGTGTAATCGCCCTTGTTGCCACTGATGTTGGAAACTTCCGCCTGGGTCAACACCGTCAGGTTCTGGTTCATCTTGATGCGGCGCTGGTTGATTTCCTGCCCGCAGGTCGGGTGACACATTTTAGGGAAGTATTTGTAAAGCTGGGAAACACGACCGCCCAGGTAAGGGCGTTTTTCCAGCAGGATGACCTGCTTACCGGTTTCAGCAGCTTCGAGCGCAGCGGTCATACCGCTGATGCCACCGCCGACGACGATAATGGTCTGGTTGGTTGCAACGACATCCGTCATTGAGGCTCCTCCGTCAAAGACAGTATTTTGGAATCCTTGGTTTGAAGCGCCTTGGGATAGCTTCCGTAGTGTAGATCGGAAGCGCAGGCGCGCAATAATGGGCAAGGAGGATACTAACTTTTCGGCTGCAATACCACCGAATACCTCTAGAGGGAGATGCGCTTTAATTGATTTGCAAATAAATAAAATTTATCAAATTACTAAAATATGATAAATATCAGTAATTGATTATATTCTCATGTGAATCATTGCGTTTGATTTTGAACATTGGTATCCGGGGCTTGACGTTGCGGGGCTGCTATGGTTGATTACGGCCCAGCCACAGTGAGGAAAACCATGAAAATATCGCCACGCGAAATCGCCACACCCTGCCCGCAAATGAGCCTGAATGTCCCTCAGGGCTTGACGCAGGTCGAATTCTTCAACAGCCCAGCCAACCTGAAGAATCTGGCGGAAGAAAACGGCCTGTTCCGTACCCCCGAAGACCTGCTGATGTACCGCAAGCTGGTGGGGCACAGTGTCGAATTCGACACTTCCATCATCCTTGACACCTCGCGCCGCATCCTCGATCCGCTGGGCCGCCCGGTGCGCCGCGACCAGATGAAACGGCAGGAGAAGAAAGTTTGGTCGAAGATGACGCAAATCATTTGCGATTACATGTTCGAGAAATACCCTGATCCTGGCGAACATCTGGTGCTGTGCGGGGAAGCCAGCCTGGATTCCACCTGGCCGTTGAACAAACCGGGCGTACCCAGTATCCGCATGATCCACAACCATTTCATGGTGTTCCCAATGGAACAGCTGCGCAATGCGAAGGAAGCTGACCCGAACAACCCCAACCTGACCGATAGTGGTCACAACACCTTGTTCCTGATGCATCTGAGTGATGTGTACCGCCAGTTCCTCGAAGTGCTGGATTTGCAGATTCTCAGCCTGTTGCCAGCGGAAGATGCAGCGCTCAGCCTGACCGGTTATCCACAGGGCTTGCCGTGCTGGGAAGTGCAGGGCGGCCCGGCCAAGTTGCATGACCAGTATTTCTGGTACGAATACGAGCAGGTGTTGCGCGGTTTCCTCGATTTCTACCGCACCTTCTTCTCGCTGGTGGCGACGGGTGAGGAACGTATCCCTGATGATGCCAATTTCCCCAATCAGATTCATGAGGTGTTGCTGGGCAACAACCGCTTCCTGCGGGTAGCGCGCAACCTGCGTGAGCGGGTGATTCAGGATCCGCAATTCGCCAATGAAATCCGCTGGCGGCCTGCTTACAAGCAAATCCTGTTCCGTGATGACAATGGCCGTCTGATCGTGACGATTTCGCAGAACTCGGTGGGGAATGCGATTACCGAGTTGCTGGGAATCGTGGTCAAACGTCAGGTGGATTCCAATGCTTACGCGGCAGTGGAAGAGGGTTTGGTGACGCGCCTGCTGGAAGTGCGCGAGCGCTTGTTGGCCGCAGGATTGGGTGAGGCGATTTCGGCCCCTTGCTGGCCAAATGGCGCATATCGCTCCTGTCGTTGACATTCCTGCTTGAACTTCCCTTGTGTTGGCAGTCCAATGGAATGAGGACAACAACACAAGGGAGTGAGTTATGCAAACCCGTCTTTTCAGCCTGACGCGGGGTCTGGTGCTGGGAATCAGTGCCGCCAATGTCTGGGCGACCGCCGATGGCCCTGATTTCTATGCCGTTACCCGTGTCGATGGAACCGACACATTGTATATGCGCAGCGCGGCTTCCAGCAGCGCCCGTATCGTTGCTTACATTCCATTCAATGCCACCCGTGTGCAAAATCTGGCGCAACGCCGCGGCGGCTGGTGCAAGGTCAAATACGGTTCCACCAGCGGTTGGTCAGGTTGCCAGCATCTGACCGAATCGGATGGCAATATGTATTATTCTACCCATGGCTACACGGACCGGCTCAATATTCGCCGTGCGCCCAGCATGTCAGCTTCGGTTGTGGGGACGGTTCCGCCGCTGGAAACCGGCTTGCAAGGCACCGGAGCCTGCAATGCCTACTGGTGCCCGATTGACTATCAAGGTAAGCGTGGCTGGGTTGGGCGGCGTTATCTGGCAAGCTGGAGTTTTTAATCCGCTCCGTTTTCCTGTGCGGGCAGTAACGCGCTGGCAAGCACCTTGTCAATGCGTGTGCCGTCCATGTCTACTACTTCCAGCCGCCAGCCTTCCCATTCGCAATGGTCGGCAGTTTGCGGCAAGCGCCCCAATAGCAGCATCAACATGCCGCTGAGGGTGTGGTAGCGGCCTTTGTCTTCTTCGGGGACGCTGCGCAAACCCAGCCGGTCTTTCAGTTCGGGAACCGGGATCAAGCCATCCAGCAGCCAACTGCCATCCTCGCGTTGTACTGCCCAGGCATCATCCTGATGTTGCGGTTTGAATTCGCCGGTAATTGCTTCCATCATGTCGTGCAGGGTGACAATGCCCTGTATTTCACCGTATTCATCGATGATGAACACCATTTCCCCACCAGAATTCTTGAGATTTTCCAGCAATTCCATCCCGGTCAGCGATTCGGGGACGAATACCGCCGGTTTGAGGTGTTCGGTCAGGTTGGGTTGTTCGCCGCGTAACATCTGATTGAGCAACTGGCTGGTGCTGACAATACCCAGCACATCTCCCCAGTTGCCGCGCACTACCGGGAAGCGTGAATAACGGTGTGCCTCGACCTGGCTGAGGCTCTCCTCCAGTGGTTTGTCGGCATCGAGGCACACCACATCACTGCGCGGAACCATGAATGAGGCAATCTGACGGTCATCCAGCCGGAACACATTGCGTACCATCTGGTGTTCCTGCTGTTCAATCACCCCGGCGTCGGAGCCTTCACTGAGCAACAGGTGGATGTCTTCTTCAGTCACGTTGCTGCTGCCGTCATCTTTTACCCCCAGCAGGTGCAAGAGCAAGCGGGTGGAGCCGGACAGCAACATAACGAACGGTTTGGTAATGACCGCCAGCCACAGCATCGGGCGGGCGACGAAACGGGCAATGCCTTCCGGGCTGATTTGCCCAATGCGTTTGGGGACAAGTTCACCCAGCACGATGGAAAAATAGGTGATGCTGACCACAACCAGCCCGGTTGCTAGCGGGTTGGCAATGCTGGCTTCCACCCCCAGGGTTTGCAGCCATGCGCTGAAGGGTGGGCTGAGGGCTGCTTCACCGACGATACCGTTCAGTACGCCGATAGAGGTAATGCCAATCTGCACGGCGGACATGAAATAGGTCGGGTCCTCCCCCAGTCGCAGGGCGGTTGCCGCCGCGCTGTCACCTTGCTGGGCAAGGTTTTGCAGACGCGCCTTGCGTGCGGCCACCAGCGCAATTTCCGACATGGCAAAAAAACCGTTGAGCAAAATCAGGCCAAACAAAATGGCAATATCCACGCTTGAAAAATCCTGTTACTGAAACACAGGTTGGCATTGTACTATCAGTGGTTGTGCTGTTGAGGATTTACCTTGCTATTGTCCGTTTTGAGGAATACATGAAACTGGGAACCTGTCTGTATAACAACCAAACCTATGTCTGTATCGTCGGGGATGACGGGGTGTTGATCCCGGCGCTGGAGCCTGCCTTCGACCAGCCTGCCTGGCGCGATATGCTGACCCTGATCGGCAGCCAGATTGACCTGCATGCACCGTTACAGCAAGCAATACCTGCCATGCGTGTGCCCGTCGAGGAGATTGCCCTGCTTGCACCCATTCCGCGCCCGCGCAAAAACGTCATGTGTTTAGGGTTGAATTATCTGGAACACGCCGAAGAAACCGCCAACCAGATTGGGCGTACTGGCAAGGCTCCGCAATACCCGATTGTTTTCACCAAATGCCCAACCAGCGTGACCGGCCCTGATGCGGAAGTGCCGTTCGACCCCGATACCTGTTCCCAACTGGACTGGGAGGCGGAACTCGGGGTGGTGCTGGGCACGGGCGGCAAGAAAATTTCCCGCGACAATGCGTTGTCACACGTATTTGGTTACACCGTCATCAATGACCTGAGTGCGCGCGACATCCAGCTCAACCATAAGCAGTATTTCCTCGGCAAAAGTCTGGATGGTGGCTGCCCGATGGGGCCTTATATCGTGACGGCGGATGAGATTGCCGACCCGCAGAATCTCGCCATCGCCTGCCGGGTGAATGGGGTGACCAAGCAGGCTTCCAGCACCCGCAACATGATTTTCGACATTGCCAGCATCATTGAGTGGCTGTCGCGGGGGATGACGCTGGAAGCGGGCGATGTGATTGCGACCGGTACGCCCAGCGGGGTGGGGTTTGTGCGTGAGCCACCGGAGTATTTACGTCCGGGGGATGTGGTGGAGTGCGAGGTGGAAAGCGTTGGCCTGCTGCGCAATCACATCGCCGCCAACCGATCCAGTGCCCGGTAGCTCAACGCCTCGGTCAGATGCGCGGTACGGATTTCCCCGCTTTCCGCCAGGTCGGCAATGGTGCGCGCCACCTTGAGGATACGGTGATACGCCCGCGCTGACAGTTTGAAACGTTCCATCGCGTTGTTCAGCAGGTTCTGGTCTTTTTCCGTCAGCAGGCAATGCTGGTCGATTTCGCGCCCGCTCAGGCCGTTGTTGATCTTGCCTTGCCGCGCGTGCTGGCGGTTGCGGGCGGCTTCCACCCGCTGGCGTACTACCGCACTGCTTTCGCCGTGCTTGAGGGCTTGCAGGTCTTCGTGTTTGACCCGTGGTACTTCGATTTGCAGGTCGATGCGGTCGAGGAATGGGGCGGAAATGCGGCTGCGGTGTTTGCGCTGGCGTTCCGGCGTGCATTCGCAGTTGTCGCGCAGGTCGCAGGCACGGCCTTGCGGGCACGGATTCATCGCCGCCACCAACTGGAATTTGGCTGGGTAGGTGGCCTGACGCGCAGCGCGTGACAGGGTGATCCTGCCGGTTTCCAGCGGTTCGCGCAGAACGTCGAGGACACTTCTGTCAAATTCTGTCAATTCGTCAAGAAACAACACACCGTGATGGGCGAGGGAAATTTCCCCCGGCTTGACCTGCGAACCACCCCCGACCAGCGCCACGCCGGATGAAGTGTGATGTGGTTCACGCACCGGGCGTTGCCCCCAACGGCTGGCTTCAAAGCCATGGTGGCTGATGGAGGCGATGGCGGCGGATTCCAGCGCTTCTTCCTCTGAAAGTGGCGGCAGAATGGTGGCAAGGCGATTCGCCAGCATGGTTTTGCCAGTGCCAGGCGGGCCGACCATCAGCAGGTTATGGCCGCCCGCTGCGGCGATTTCCAGCGCGCGCCGTGCCATGAACTGCCCTTTCACATCACTGAGATCGAAAGGGTAATGGATTTCCTCCGCTTCGATTTCCTGTTCCCAGCGCACCAGCGGTTCGTCGCCATGCAGGTGATCCACCACTTCGCTGATGTTGCCAGCAGCGTAAACCTTGAGGCCACGGATCAGGCTGGCTTCGGCGGCGTTTTCCTGCGGCACGATTAAGGCACGCCCCGCTTGCAGGGCGGCGAAAGCGGTCGGCAACACGCCACGCACCGGGCGCAATTGCCCACCCAGTGACAGTTCACCAATGAATTCGTAGTCTTGCAGGTTTTCGACAGGTAATTGATCACTGGCCGCCAGCATGCCGATGGCGATGGGCAGGTCGAAACGCCCGCCATCCTTGGGAATGTCCGCCGGGGCGAGGTTCACCGTAATCCGCCGTACCGGGAAATTGAAGCCGGAATTGGTCAGGGCGGCGCGTACCCGGTCGCGGCTTTCCTTTACCGCCGTTTCTGGCAGGCCGACGATGGAACAACCGGGCAGGCCGTTGGCCAGATGCACTTCCACGCTTACCAGTGGTGCATCCAGCCCGCTATTGGTGCGGCTAAAAACGATTGCAAGACTCATGATTATTTTCGTTGACTATTGGTGCTGGGAAAGCCCCGATTCTGCTGTTTTAGCCCGGCAGGCTCAAAAAAAGTCGACAAAAGGTGACAATCCGGTTTGGCATTGAACTTGCTTTGTCTATCAGCAAATACAGCGGATTAAGGAAAAACTGTGAAAGTCATCCTATTTCCTTACTGGTTGTGAATTTAATCACGGATTGTCTAGTCTTAAACGTATATAAGTTGTAAGTACGCAACAAAGGCATAAGAGGAGAAATTACCATGAAAAACGACAACACCCCTGGTCAGCAACGCGCTGTTCCCAGCGTTCCCTCTTACCCTCATGCCAGCCCGGTCTGCGCCCGCCACGGCAGTGGCTTTACCAGCGATGGGATGCGCAAAGTCTACGCCCGCAACACTTATTTCACCCGCGATCCGCAGGATAAGGTTCAGCAATATTACTGCCAACAGTTTGGCCAGCCAGTGGAGGCTGAGGGAACCAGTAGCTGGTATCAGGAATCCAGCAGCGGCAACCAGCACGTTGTGGTGCAGCTGACGGTGGAGAGTGCCCAAGCAGACCAGTCTGATCCGCAAACCCTGATCAAGTCTTACTGTGTCGTTACGCTGAACTCGCCACCGGTAAACTGAAGCCTTGGCATACGGGTTTTGTGGGGGAAGGTGGCGCACCCGGCTGGAATCGAACCAGCGACCCTCGGCTTCGGAGGCCGATACTCTATCCCCTGAGCTACGGGTGCGTGATGGAAAGCGCATGATACCCAACCCTGACCTTCGCGTCTATCTGCGCTTGAATGCAAAAAAGCACCCCATTTGGAGTGATTAACATCAAGTTTTCCTGTGAACAGATAGCGAATATTAGGGATATTGAATATAATCCGCCAGTTTATGACTTTCTGACTTTTTAGATTCACTGATGGCCGGGCTGTCAAGTATCCGGTTTCACAGGAGGAAAATGTGGCTCACTCAACACCGAAAGACCCTATGGCCAAACCAGTACTGATCGGCGGCCTTGTCCTGATCGGCGCGGCAGTTGCCGTACTGGTTTCCAACCTGTTCAGCACCATTGAGAAAAACTCAATCAAAGGCGCTGAAGATACTACTATGCAGGCTGCTGCGGCTGATGCAAACCTCGCGCCTATCGGCTCTGTCAACGCTGTTGATAAGTCCGTGGTCAAGGCAGCGCGTTCCGGCGAAGCAGTTTATAACGCTGTTTGTACATCCTGCCATGCTGCTGGTGTGCTGAACGCACCGAAACTGGATGACAAGGGTGCGTGGGAGTCACGTGCCAGCAAGGGCTTCGACAGTCTTCTGAACAACGCGATCAATGGGCTTAACTCCATGCCTGCCCGTGGTGGTGATCCATCCATTACTGATGAAGAGCTGACCAACGCCATCGTTTACATGACGGGTAAAGCTGGTCTGGACTTGTCCGCACAGGTTAAGACAGCGGCTCCGGTTGCTGCTCCAGCAGAACAGGCTGCTGCTCCGGCTGCTGACGTTGCTCCAGCTCCGGCAGAACAGGCTGCTGCTGCCGCTGCTCCAGCTCCGGCAGAACAGGCTGCCGCTCCGGCTGACGCTGCTCCAGCTCCGGCAGAACAGGCTGCTGCTCCTGCTGCTGCTCCAGCTCCGGCAGAACAGGCTGCTGCTCCTGCTGCCGCCATTGATGGTGAAAAAGTCTACAAAAGTATCTGCTTCTCCTGCCATGACGTAGGCGTTGCCAACTCCCCCAAGCTGGGCGACAAGGAAGCCTGGGCACCGCGTATCGCGGCTGGTGCTGAAACCATGTATGGCACTGCCCTCAATGGTAAGGGCGCAATGCCAGCCAAAGGTGGCAACCCTGCCCTGTCTGACGCTGAAGTCAAGGCGGCGGTAGACTTCATGGTTGGCAAAGCCCAGTAAACGTTTGTTTGCAGGAAAACCTGACCCGGAAAGGCGCTTCAAGCGCCTTTCTTTTTGCGCTGCACATAATTCCGGGTAGTATTGCAGCATGAAAATGACTGCCACCGAATACACTTGGCGAGAGCTGTTCCAGCAGGTTCTCAGCCATCGGAAAGAATTGTTGGTCGCCAATGGCGTTGCTGTTCTCGCTGCCTTGATTAGCGTGCCGATTCCACTGCTGATTCCATTGCTGGTGGATGAAGTGCTGTTGCACAAGCCCGCTGCCATGGTCGCCTTCATGGACTCGCTGTTTCCGGCCAACTGGCACGGGCCGGTACTTTACATTAGCGCCATCACCTTGCTGACAGTTTTCCTGCGGCTGGTCTGGCTGGTCACCACTGTTTGGCAGACCCGTGAATTTACCCTGATCAGCAAAGACCTGACTTACCGTATCCGCCAGCGCCTGTTGCGGCATATCGAAACCATTTCCATGGCCGAATACGAAACCCTCGGTAGCGGCACGGTCAGTTCGCGGCTGGTGGTAGACGTGGAAACCATCGATAATTTCCTGGGCGCAGGCATCAGCAAATTCATCGTCGCCGTGCTGTCACTGGTAGGCGTTACCGCCGTGTTGTTGTGGTTGCACTGGCAATTGGCGCTGTTCATCCTGATCCTTAACCCGCTGGTGATTTTGCTGACCACCAAGCTGGGCAAGTACGTCAAGGATCTGAAAAAACAGGAAAACACTGCGTTCGAACTGTTCCAGCAGGCGCTGACCGAAACCCTCGACACCATCCAGCAAATCCGCGCCAGTAACCGCGCAGGCAGTTTTTTCGGGCGGGTGATCAATCATGCGGGAGACGTAAAGGTACATGCCGGGCATTTCGCCTGGCGTAGTGACGCTGCCAACCGCTTGTCGTTCACTACTTTCATCAGCGGTTTTGATTTGTTCCGTGCAGTCAGCATGTTGATGGTGGTGTTTTCCGGTCTCAGCATCGGCGAAATGCTGGCGGTGTTCAGCTACCTGTGGTTCATGATGGGGCCAGTGCAGGAAGTGCTGGCCATTCAATACGGCTGGTATGGTGCGCGCGCTGCCCTGCAACGCATCAATACCCTGCTGGCGATGCAACCGGAACCGCATTACCCGCACCAGCACAATCCGTTTACCGGTAAAACCACCGTCAGCGTAAGGGCAGAGAACATTACCTTTGCCTATGGTGAGCGTTCCCCCGTACTGAAAAATGTCAACCTGACTATCAAGGCCGGGCAGAAAATCGCCTTGGTCGGGGCAAGCGGCGGTGGCAAATCCACCTTTGTCCAAGTGCTGCTTGGCCTTTACCAGCCGCAACAGGGGCAGCTCTATTTCGACGCAGTACCGGTCACGGAAATTGGCCTGGACGTGGTGCGCGAACACGTCGCCACCGTGTTGCAACACCCGGCACTATTCAATGACAGCATCCGCGCCAACCTCACCCTAGGGCGCGCATTGCCCGATGACAGGCTATGGGAAGCCTTGCGCATTGCCCAACTGGAAGACAGCATCCGCCAGCAACCGCAAGGGCTGGAAACCATCGTTGGGCGGCAGGGAATGCGCTTGTCCGGCGGGCAGCGGCAACGGCTGGCGATTGCACGCATGATCCTTTCCGAGCCTAGCGTGGTGATTCTGGATGAAGCCACTTCCGCCCTCGACATGGAAACGGAACAGAAACTGCACGCAGCCATGGGCGAATTCCTCAAGGCGCGCACCACCCTGATCATCGCCCACCGCCTCAGTGCCGTGCGCCAGGCTGATCACATTTTCGTGTTTGAAGATGGCAGGATCAGCGAGCAGGGCAGCCATCATGAACTGCTATCGCAAGGCGGGTTGTACCAGAAACTGTATGGGGAAGCCTGACAGCAACCCGGCTTACGGAATCCCCAGCATCTTGTGGGTCTGCACACTCAGCTTCCACTGCGGATGGCGCATGCAATAGGCAATTGCTGCCTGCGTATGCTGTGCCTGTTGCGGCCCATCCAGCGCTTGCAGGTAGAAATGCTGGAAATCCAGCCCGGCGAAACGTTCCGGCATTGCCAGCGTTTGCGGGTATACCAGCTTGAGTTCATTGCCATGGGTAAGCGCCAGCGGTGCATCCGCCTTGGGGCTGACGCACAGCCAGTCGATGCCGGGCGGCGCTGGTTTGGTGCCGTTGGTTTCCACCGCAATCGCGAAGCCGTGCTGGTGCATGGCGTCAATCAGGGTTGTATCCAGTTGCAGCAGCGGCTCACCACCCGTGAATACCACGAAACGGTTTACATCCTGCGCCACACCTTCCTGCCATAGCTGCGTGATCCTGTCTGCCAGCGCTGCGGCAGTGCGGAACTTGCCGCCATTTTCCCCGTTCACGCCAACGAAATCGGTATCGCAGAAATCACATATTGCCTTGTGCCGATCCTGCTCACGCCCTGACCACAGGTTGCAACCGGCAAAGCGGCAGAACAGGGCCGCGCGGCCAGCGTGGAAGCCTTCGCCTTGCAGGGTGTAGAAGATTTCCTTTACCGAGTAGGTCACACCGGCAACCCCGGCTCGTGTTCGCCCCACGACAGCACCACCCCGCAACCCGGTGTTTCATACAGGTCAATGCGGTCAAGTTGCGGCAAATTGCCACTGGCTTGTGTGCGTATCCAGCGGGCGATGCTGGCAGGGTCTGGTTCTTCCAGCCCCGGCAAATCATTCAGGTAATGGTGATCAAGCTGTTTGTAGATTGGGGTGAAAGCTTCTTTCACGTCGCCGTAATCCACTGTCCAGCCAAACACGGTATCCAGCGGTGCGGTCAGGTGCAGGCGCAGCAGGTAACTGTGCCCGTGCAGGCGGCGCACGCTCTCATCGGGGGCTGCACGTTCCAGCCGTAAGGCGCTTTCAAAACGCTGGTCTTTCCAGATGCGGTAATGTTGCCCGTCGTAATGGCAGCCAGCAGTGACGGTTTCGTACACGCTGACCCAGGAAAGCGCATCGAGTTCGGGCTTGAGACGATCCCACAGCCAGGCTGCCAGCATTTCACTGGTGGGGTTTTCCAGCCCCGTGATGTCATTCAGGCAATGGTGGTGGAGTTGATCGTGCAAGGGCTGCCAGACCGCTTCCAGCCGGTCGAAATCCACCCCCATGTCCTGTGCTTGCAGGTTCTGGTTAGCGTGCAGGATGACCTCGAAACCATGCCCGTGCATCCGTCCGCACTGGTGGCCTTGCGCTACGTTTGGCAGGCGGTGGGCAGCCTCGAAGCGGAAGCGCCGCCAGATGTGGGCATTGTCGTGCAAATCCAGGTCTGCACCCTGATGGCGGGTGCTTTGCACGCCAACGGAAGCTATTCCGGGCAGGGCCATGCGGGCGCGTACCCAGCGGGCCAGATTTTCATCCGTTGGGATCGGCAGGAACTGGTTGAGGTCGTTGTAATCCAGCGGCGCGACGCAAGCGGCCAGTTGCTGGCGCAGGGTTTCAACCGACTCGGCTCCCTGTACCCGCACTTTGGCGAGGAAACTGTGGCCGTGCAAGCGGCGGGCGCGGTGGTCTTCCGGTAGGGGGGAATAATTATTCGCCCCTACGATTCGGCAGGCAGCCTCGAATGGGGTGGCGGCGAGGTAGAAAAGGGTTTCGTTCATGTGCTCATACCAAATTTGGCCAACAGCGGGTCGGTTGCGCCTGCTTCCGCGAAGCCCTTTGCCCGCAACAGGCAGGAGTCGCATTGGCCGCATGGTTTGCCCTGTTCATCTGGGTCATAGCAACTGCTGGTCAGGCTGTAATCAACGCCGAGTTCCAGCCCCTTGCGGATGATGTCGGCTTTGCTCATCTGGATCAGCGGGGCGTGGATTTGAAGCTTGTGGCCTTCCACTCCGGTTTTGGTGGCGAGGTTGGCCATGGTCTCGAACGCGGCGATGAATTCCGGGCGGCAGTCGGGGTAGCCGGAATAATCCAGTGCGTTGACGCCGAGGAAAATGTGTTGCGCTTCCAGCACTTCCGCCCAGCCGAGCGCGAACGAGAGGAAAATGGTGTTGCGGGCAGGCACGTAAGTCACCGGGATGCTGCTTTCCATCTCGCTGGTGTCGCGGCCTTTGGGTACGGCTATGTCGGCAGTCAGCGCTGAGCCGCCGAAAGCGCGCAGGTTGATGTCGGCGATGACGTGTTCCTGCACCTGTAGGGCGGCAGCAACCCGTTGGGCGGATTCCAGCTCAACACTGTGACGCTGACCGTAACGGAAAGAGAGCGCATACGGCTCAAACCCCTGTGCCTTGGCGATGGCGAGGACGGTGGTGGAATCCAGCCCGCCACTGAGCAGGACAACAGCTTTGCGGGGAATGGTGGAATCTTGTTGCATCAGGGTTTCTTGTCAGCTTGCGGCAGGGCGTCCAGTTTATCATGCTTCGTGCGGGGTTCAGCATGGGCTTGCAGAAATTTGCCGGGGGTGTCGCCAAACATGCGCGCCAGCGCAGCGCGGGTCGTGGCAGCGACCGATTCGCGGCTGAGGCTGCGTGGTGCCAGCAGGACGTTTTGCACGAATTCATGGTTGCTGAACAGGATGTTTTCCGGCGCGGGGGAATAGGCGCTATGGGTGGAAATGCGGGCAATGCGCCCCAGATTGATGCCGCGCCCGTCTTCCAGGATCAGCATGTGCGGGCAAAGCTGTTTGTACGGGTCGGGCTGGGGGAAATCCACCACAGCCAGCAGACGCAATGGAGTGCCGGGGAAATGCACGCCAGCATTGATGTCAGTCGTATTGATTTCCACGATGTACAAGGGCTGGCCGAGCATGGCACGCAGTTTTTCTACCTGCTGGTAGTAGTCATGCTTGGGCCACAGGTTTTCGGAATATTCCATGGAGTTTGGTAGTTTATCGTTCAATTTACAGAAAGCTTGCCGTGCTAGGATAAGCTTCCTCTAGGGTTACGCGGTAACATGTCCGCAATGGATGAGTTTATGACACAGGATGTACGCCTTGAGCAACTGACCGAGTGGGTTTGCAGCCTTCCCGGTTGGGAACATAGCTTGCTGGAACCCGCTTCTGCCGATGCCAGCTTCCGCCGCTATTTTCGTGTGCGCGGAACCGAAGGCACTGCCATCTGCATGGATGCGCCGCCTGACAAGGAAAACATCGCTCCCTTCATCGATATTACCCGGCGGCTGGAAGCAACTGGTGTACATGTGCCTGCTATCCTCGCACAAAACCTGCTGGACGGTTTCCTGCTGCTGGAAGACCTGGGCAGCACCCATTTTCTCAGCCTGCTTGGGCCGGAAAACGTCAAGGATTTGTATGCCGATGCGCTGCTGGCGCTGTTGCAGATCCAGCAGGCCGATTGCGACCATTTGCCTGCCTACAACGAGCGTTTGCTGCGGACGGAAATGCAGTTGATGCCGGAATGGTTCCTCAAAACCCATCTCGGCTTCAGTGATGATGAAATCCCGCATGAGCTGGTTTCCCATACGTTTGAAAACCTGATTGAGTCCGCCGTGGGTCAGCCAGTGGCTTTCGTGCACCGTGACTACCATTCCCGCAACCTGATGATTACGCAGGAAAACAGCCCAGGCATCATCGATTATCAGGATGCAGTCATCGGCCCGGCTACCTACGATCTGGTTTCCTTGCTGCGCGATTGCTATGTGGTATGGCCGCAGAGTCAGGTGGAATGGTGGGTGGAATGTTTCCGCAAGGAGGCGATTTCGTCCGGCGTATTGCCGCCAGTTGATCAGCACAGTTTCCAGCGCTGGTTCGACCTGATGGGTCTACAGCGCCACATCAAGGTGCTGGGGATTTTTTCCCGCCTCAATCACCGGGATGACAAACCGGGCTACCTCAACGACTTGCCACTGGTGCTGAGCTACGTGCTGGAGATCGGTTCGAAATACCCGGAAACCAGCGAACTGGTTGAGTGGATGAACAAGGCCGGTATTCCGCAGCGTATCGGTACAATCAGCATTCCGGCATAATTCGCACATGAAAGCCATGATCCTGGCCGCCGGGCACGGAACCCGCATGCGCCCACTCACCGACCACACACCCAAACCCTTGCTGCCTGCGGGTGGCAAGCCGCTGATTGTCTGGCATATCGAAAAGCTTGCCCGCGCCGGTTTCCGCGACATCGTGATCAATCTGGCCTGGTTGGGTTGGCAGATTCCCGCAGCGCTGGGCGATGGTTCGCGCTGGAACCTGCGCCTGCATTACTCCGACGAACAGGGTGAAGGCGCGCTGGAAACGGCTGGGGGTATCATCAAGGCATTGCCGTTGTTGGGTAATGAGCCATTTCTGGTGGTGAACGGGGATGTGTGGTGCGATTACGCCTGCTTGCCGCTGCAACTGGCAGAACATGATCTTGCCCATCTGGTGCTGGTGAATAACCCCGCGCATAACCTGAAAGGTGACTTCGCCCTGCATGATGGGCGCGTGTCTGGCGAAGGGGAAGGGCGCTACACGTTCAGTGGCATCGGCTATTACCATCCTGAGCTGTTTGCCGGTCTGGAATATGGCAAGCGTCCACTGGCACCCTTGCTGCGCGAAGCCATGCAGCAAGGGTTGGTCAGCGGGGAATGGTTCGGCGGCGACTGGCGGGATATTGGCACGCCGGAACGGCTGGCGGAGCTGGATCGGGATTTACGTTCCCGCTAAAAGGAACTCTGCTACGGCGTTTTCCAGCATCGTCGTTTCCAGTTTGCACCAGGGCGAATACAGCCCGTCCGCATCCTTCCCAAGTATCTGTTTGAACGTATCCCAGTCTGACCAGCAGGTAGCGGCTACCTCTGCCGGGTCGGGCTGTGGTTCGTCGTGCGTGCGTGCCAGCCACACCGGGCAGATTTCATTTTCCACCACCCCACCGTACTCGCAACGGTACTGGAAGTCGGGCAAGACTTCCTGCAAGTTGTAGACACTCATGCCCAGTTCCAGCCGCACGCGACGGTGGATGGCATCGGCCACGCTTTCCCCTAATGCCGGGTGGCCACAGCAGGAATTTGACCAGAAACCCGGCCAGGTCAGTTTGCTGAAACTGCGCTGTTGTAACAGCAGTTGATTGGCAGTGTTGAAGATGAATACCGAAAAGCCTCGATGCAGGGGGGTTTCCAGCGTGTGCACTGTAGCTTTCGGATGGGTGCCGAGAACTCTATTGTGCTGATCGACGAGAACGACTTCTTCCATGTGTTTGCACTATTTCGGTGGGTCTACCATGCGTTGTTCGGCTTTGGAAATGGCTGGATCAGGCTCTTTTGCCGCTTCTCCAAGCAGGCTGATCAGCGCAGGCGCGGTGCGGATGTGCAAGTCCTGTTGTGGGAACGGAATCTCAATATTGTTGAGTTTCAGGGCAGTTTCGATTTCCCAGCAGTAATGGGCGTTGACGGCACCGGGGCGTTTGACAGCATCCGGGGTTAGCCATACGACCAGTTCGAAATTGAGGGCGCTGTCGCCAAACCCGACCAGCCAGACTTGTGGTTTGCGTTTGGGATCCTTGAGAGTGTAGGGGACTTTCAGGGCTGCATCCAGTACTGCGCGTCGCACGACTTCCTTGTCAGTGCCGTAAGCGACGCCGAAAGGGATGCGGGTGCGGCGCGATGTGTCGGTCATAGTCCAGTTGACCACCCGCCCGCTGACGAATTCCGAGTTGGGCACTACGATGTCCACGTTGTCATTGGTGATGATGACTGTGCTGCGCACGCGCATTTCGTGCACTTCACCAGTGACACCGGATTCCAGTTCGACGAAATCGCCGATCTTGAGGCTTTTCTCAAACAGCAGGATGATGCCGGAGACGAAATTGTTGATGATGTTTTGCAAGCCGAACCCGATGCCGATACTGAGTGCGGTGGCAATCAGGGCGAACTTGCTGACATCCACACCGATGGATGACAGGCCGATCATGAAGCCGATAATGATGATGGTGTAATGCAGTACGCGCCGGATGACAAACAGCGGCCCCGCGTTTTCGCCACCCTGCGCCCTGGCGATGCGGCGGAATGTGCCCCTCATGATGCGGGAAATGACCCAGGCTATCAGCAGGATGCCGAGGAAGCGGGCGATGCTGAGGGTGGTAATGGGGGTTTCATTGATTTCAAACAGGGGTTTACGCAGGCTGTCTAGGGAGAATTCGACCACCTCGCCTGCCGTATCGGTGACGGCTGAAACGGCGGCTCTTGCCCCGCCCTGGGCGCGCAACGATTTGCTGCGCAGGATGTCGAGCAACAGGGTGTTGTCGGTGATGCTGCGCTGTACTTTGGTAATGATAGCCAGCGTATCGTCGGCCAGGTTGACGCGCTGTTCGCTCAATTGCAGCAGTTGTTCCTGGTCGGCATCCTGTTCCATGGCGTTGAGCATGGCGACATTGGCCGTGCTGCGTTCGTCAGCGGTCTGGACGCGCCACTGTTCTGCTTCCTTGCTGAATTGGCTGATCAGATCACGGGCGTCACGGATGAAGTCGCGTATTTGTTTGTAGTCCAGGTTTTCTCGCTCGGGAGACAGGATAGCGTACAACCAGCTACTTGATTGCAGATTGATTTCCTGCAATTGCGCATTGGTCAGTTGTGTCGTTAGCAGTAGTTTCTGCTGGGCGTTCAGGCGGCTTTGCGCATTGCCTTCATCCGTGGTGGTGTCGAAGCTGGTGGTTTCCAGGCCGAGCTTTTCAAGGTCAGTCTGTAATTTGCCCGTTTGATCCTTTGCTGCCGCCAGTTTTTCCGGCGTCGCTGGCTCCGGGTCTGCCTGAGGGGAGAGATGGTCTTGCGCATACTGGAACTGGTTGCGTAACAGGCTGCTCTCTTCTGCCAGCTTGTTGATGGATTTCTGCGTCAGTGTGCGTTCTCGGGCGGAGGCGGCCAGCCGCGCTTGTGTATATATCCAGTCCAGCAGGATGGGGTAGCGGTCAGGGCTGGCCTGGGTGCTTTGTAGGTAATCAATCTTGAGGATTTTGAGTTCGGCTTGAAGTTTGCTGAGGCTCTGATCAAGCTGTCTGGCCTGATCACGGTGGTTGCGCAGGTCGTTATTTTTGGTTTGCAAGCGGTCATTGAGTTCCAGCATGGCCGGGATGCTGTATTGTTCCTGCTGCGGTGGTATTTGTACCTGTTTGTCACTGGCGGGCTGGGGCGCTATGAAGGTGTTTTCCCACTTTTTCAATGCCTGCTCAATGTCGGGAATCTTGTTGTCGGCGCTGGGGTAGGGAAGTTGCCGCAATTGCGTCAGCAGTTCCTGTACCCGTTTGGGACGCTCTTTTTCGGTGGCCTGGTCGAAATACTGCCACCAATCGGTGGCAAGATTTTGCAGCTTGGGAGCCTCGGCAGCCGTCAGGTTTATTTCGCCGTTTTCAGCCCCTACATTGCCTGATAGCAGGAATAGTAGCAAAAAGAGCGCCCCGAGGCGCTCTTTGATGAAACGGAAGACGCAGGTCATGCGCTTATGCCGGGTGGACGTATTCGCGCGGGTCGTCGCGATAGCCGCCCTCCACGCCCTTGACCACGACGGAAACGGCGTCATGTGCGTGCAGGCTTTCCATGTGGTTGACCCGCAACCAGAAGTCGCGCACGGAAATATCGTCATTCAGGGCGGTTTTCAGGCGACGGGCGGCGTCTTCGCAGAACATCAGGTTGGCTGCGTTCAGGCGGGCGAATTCCTGTTCGTCCTCACGCTTGACGGTGGCCTGTACGGGCGTTTGCAGTGCGCCTTCCACCCGGTCGATCAGGCTGGTGATGGGCAGGTTGCGTACCTTTTCAGCCAGCTTGACCCGTACCTGGGCAATGCTGCGCTGGCTGTGCGGGGTGGCACTGATGCCGTTGCTGGTGCCGAGCCAGTCGTAGACAGCAGCGGCGTCCACTGTGGTGGCGTCCTGTCCAAAGGTGTTGCGGAAACCTTCCTGGATCAATTGGCGGGCCAGGGCGGCGGAACAGGGGCAGGTGGAGGAGTACGGCACTTCCACGCTCAGTTCCGTTTCAATCTGGCCGTTACGCAGGGTGGCCGCTACCTTGACCGGGTAGTTTTTCCAGCCGCTGTTGTCGCTGAGCAGGGAGTTGCGCCGTTCGAAATAGTCGAAGCGGCATTCCAGATAGGCGGCGTCACTGAGGCCATTGTGTGTGTCGACAAACTGGCTAATGGTTGCGCGCAGCACTTCGGGGGTCAGGTCTTGCATACCCAGCAGGTTATCCAGCGCCACATAAAGGCGTGACATGTGGATGCCCTTGCTGTTGGGGTCGGTCAGATTGACGTAAGCCTGCACCCGTGCGAGGGTTTGCACGCGGTCGCCATTGGGGCTGCGCAGGAAGACCGGCAGTTCGATCTGGCTCATTCCTACCCAGTTGAGGGTGCCCTTGGGGCCTGCATGAGGCTGCTTGGCGACGTCAGGCATGACTGCGCATGGCAGTTCCTGGCAGGCATTGGTAGACATTATCTATAACTCCTCTTGATCCGGGCTGGCTATCTATGGGGTCACAGTAGCAAAAGTGCAAGGTCTGCGACAATTTTCCTGCCCTTCAACAACGTTTTTCAGCGGGTTCGGCGGAGGTTATAAAGCTTTTCGCTGGATATGGAAATAGCCCAGAAGTGCATGATAGACCGGCCAGACAACAATGCTGCTAAACATGCTGGCCCAGTATAGCAAGCCGCCGCTACCATTGCCGGTTACCCCTTGAATCCACAGGTTGATCAGCATGTACAGCCCCAGCACAGCACCCAGCAAGGCAATCTGTTGCAGGAATGCTTCTGGCGTCATGCGCAAGCCGAGCCTTACTGACAGGTAGGCAACCAGCAGGTAACCCAGTGCATGCTGGCCGAGGATCGAGCCGAACAGTGTATCCACCGCCAGCCCGACTACAAACGCCAGCAGCAGGCTGATGCGATCCTGAATAATAAGTGCCCAGTGAACAAAGGTGAGGGCAATCCATTCAGGCCGCCAGAACGAAAGTTGTTCACCGAGAGGAATAATCGTCAGGATGATGGCGATCAGTAGTGTAACAATGACAGCACCGGGAAAGCGGGGTTCACGGACGGGCATTAACGGCTCCCCTCTTGCTTGCTGGCTTTCGCCGGTTTGGCGTCAGTATTTTTTGCTTCCGCTTCGGTTGTGGCTTCGGCAGGGGCCGGTTCCTGACTGATGTCGACTACCGGGGCAGGCACGCCTTCCTTGCGCCAGATCAGCAGTACGTCGCGGGTGGTTTCATAATTGACCAGCGGAATTGCCTTGACGGTGGCGAAAGGTGCGCCCTGTTTGAATTCGACACCTTGAGGCGCAACCTTGGCAACCGGGAAGTTGGGGGGGAACAGCCCGCCCAGACCGGAAGATACAAACAGGTCGCCTTCCTTGACATCGCTGTTGCCGGGCAGATTCCGGAGCTCCAGTGCTTGTCCGCGCCCCATGCCATTGGCCAGCGCACGCTCGCCAGTACGCTGGTTGCGGACAGGAATAGTGTGGTTGCGGTCAACCAACTGGATGACCTTGGAGCTGAACGGAGTGACTTCAATCACCTGCCCGTAAACATTTTCTCCCGCCAGAACCACCTGGCTTTCATGCACGCCGTCGCGCGAACCCTTGTTTAGCACCACCAGCCCGCGCACCCGGTCATTGGCGGCTTCCAGCGTTTCCGCCAGGGTGAACGTGTAATCGTCGTGCGGGGCGGCATTCAGCATGGAGCGCAGATGGGCATTTTCCTGCTGTACCGCTCCGAGTATCCTTTGCTGGGCGGAAAGGGTTTCCACTTTTTTTGTCAGGGCTGCATTTTCCATCGCCAGCGTGGTCTGCGAGGAAAAGAATCCGGCGGTGCGGTTGTAGAAACGGTGGGGAGAGTCGACGCTTACCAGTAACGGATAAACCAGCATTAACGCCGCCGTGCGCACTGGGCGCAGGGCGTCAGGGTTGCGATAGTCGACGGCCATCAGCATCAGGGCGCTCAGGACAAGCGCCATGAACCGAACTGAAAGTCCCGGCGTAGCATGGTAATTTACGTCGTTAATGGCCGTCTCCGCAAATTGTTACAAGCTTTGAAAAAGCTTTTATTTTTAGTCGGTTGCGAGGAAGTTTACGCCTTCTTCTTCCATGATCTCCAGAATCTTGCCGCCACCACGGGCAACGCAGGTCAGCGGGTCGTCAGCAATAACGACCGGAATGCCGGTTTCTTCCATCAGCAGGCGATCCAGGTCACGCAACAGCGCGCCACCACCGGTCAGGACGATGCCACGGTCGGCCACGTCAGCAGCCAGTTCCGGCGGAGTCTGTTCCAGGGCGGTCTTGACGGCGCTGACAATGCCAAACAATGGCTCTTGCAGGGCTTCAAGGATTTCATTGCTGGTCAGGGTGAAGCTGCGTGGCACGCCTTCGGACAGGTTGCGGCCCTTGACTTCAATTTCCAGCAGTTCTTTGCCAGGATAGGCGGAGCCGATCTCGCACTTGATGCGTTCTGAGGTGGCTTCACCGATCAGCATACCGTAGTTACGGCGCACATAGCTGATGATGGCCTCATCCAGACGGTCGCCGCCAATACGGACGGAGGCGGAGTAAACGATGCCGCGCAGTGACATGATGGCAACTTCGGAGGTGCCACCGCCAATGTCCAGCACCATGGAGCCAATTGCTTCATCTACCGGAATGCCAGCACCAATGGCCGCAGCCATCGGTTCCTCAATCAGGTAAACCTTGCGGGCACCTGCGCCAAGCGCAGAATCCTTGATCGCACGGCGTTCCACCTGGGTGGCACCGCAGGGCACACAAATCACCACGCGCGGGCTGGGGCGCAAAATACGGCCAGCATCCACTTTGCGGATGAAGTGTTGCAACATTTTTTCAGTGTAGGTGAAATCAGCGATTACGCCGTCTTTCATCGGGCGAATGGCGGTAATGTTTTCTGGAGTACGGCCAAGCATTTTCTTGGCTTCGGCACCAACGGCCTCAATAGACTTGGGGCCACCAGGACCACGATCCTGACGGATGGCGACAACGGATGGCTCATCAAGAACGATGCCTTTGCCTCGCATATAAATCAGGGTATTCGCAGTGCCCAGGTCAATGGAAATATCATTGGAGAACAAACCTGAGAGGGCTCTGAACATAATCTAGTCAATCCGGCTTAAGCTAAAAAAATGGAATGCTTTGGAACACGTCCTGTGTGGTTGTCGTTTTTCCACTTACAGGCCGCCCCCTTGGCAGCCCCAAAAATAATTTGCTAAATGTAGCAATCGCGATCACTTTGGGCAAGCCGGGTTGTATGATAAGTTCATGTTCCGGCTAAATAGGCGTCTTTTTAACAGATTGGTCGGCTTTTAGAAAGAAATTATCGCCCTTCAGGGTTAATGAGTGATATGGCAGCAGATACATTAAGACGTTTTATGCTTGAGCGCGCACATGTGCGTGGCGAATGGGTGCATCTCGACCAAACCTGGCAGGAGATGCTGGCGCGGGCGGAATACCCGGCTTTTGTGAAAACGGTATTGGGGGAGGCATTGACGGCAGCCGTGTTGCTTTCCGCTACCATCAAGCACGATGGTGCACTGATCCTGCAAATCCGGGGCGATGGCCCGATCCATCTGCTGGTGGTGCAGGCAACGTCAGATGGAGCAGTGCGTGGGCTGGCTCACTGGAGCCGGGAAGCCGAAAACACTACACTGCCAGACCTGTTTGGTGAGGGTCATATAGCCATTACGCTGGAGTCACGCAAAAACAGCGAGCGTTACCAGAGCGTTATTCCGCTGGAAGGCGATTCGCTGACGGCGGCGCTGGAGGCTTACTTCAGCCGCTCGGAACAGTTACCGACCCGTTTGTGGCTGGTTTCGGATGACGTTTCGGCAGCAGGTATCCTATTGCAGCGCCTTCCCCAGCAACAGGCCAGTGACGAAGACTGGTTGCGCGCTTCCCTGTTGCTGGATACCCTGACGGCTGCGGAACTGGCGCATCTGGAGCCGGAAGAGGTGTTGTATCGCCTGTTCCATGAGGAAGAGCCACGGCTGTTTGAGCCAAAAGCCATCCATTTCCACTGCGGCTGCTCCCGTGAAAGGGTGGAAAACATGCTGCGCTCCCTGGGTCAGGCAGAGGCCGAAGCGGTGCTGGATGAGCAGGGGAAAATCGTGATTACTTGCGAGTTCTGCAATGCAGGCTATACGCTGGATGCAGTCGATGTCGGGCGGTTGTTCAAGCCTTCCATGCCGGTCAGCGATAGCTTGCACTGAACAAATATCAACCATAAACCAATAACACTGGAAACATCATGCGTGTTCTGATCGTTTACGCCCACCCGAACGCCAACAGCTTCAACCATGCCATGCTGGAATATTGCCGCAAGGGTTTGCAGGAAGGTGGTAATGAAGTACGGGTGAAGGATTTGTATGCTGAAGATTTCAACCCGGTTTTGCGGGCGTCTGATTTGGCGGTACTGCAAACTGGTGCTATCCCGGAAAAAATCAGTCGTGAGCAGGAAGACCTGTTGTGGGCTGACGGGCTGGTGTTCATTTACCCGTTGTGGTGGTTTGACCGCCCGGCCATTCTGAAAGGCTGGTTCGACCATGTGTTGACCAATGGCACAGCGTTTGAGTACTCGCAGGAAGGTGTAAAAGGTTTGCTCAAACACCAGCGGGCACTGGTGCTGATTACGGCGGGTGGTTCCGAAGATTATTTCCGCAAGACAGACGCGGAACACCTGATCTACCGCCCGGTCACGGATGGCACGCTGGCGTTTTGCGGCATCCGGGATGTGCGCCACAGCATTTATTACAATGTTCCGGCCCTGAGTGATGCGGAACGCATGGGCATTCTGGAGGACATTGCCACAATGGGGCGTAACTTCGCATGCTGAATTATCGCTTGCATGGCGATCTGGATGGGGCACCGCTAGTGGTGCTGCACGGGTTGCTGGGGGCGCTGGATAACTGGGCCACGTTCGCACGCGGGCAGGCGGGCAAGCGCACGGTGCTGGCGCTTGATTTACGTAATCATGGTGGTTCGCCGCATGTTGAAGGCATGTCTTACCGTGCAATGGTGGCGGATGTTGTGGAGGTGCTGGATAGCCAGGGTATCACTACTTGTGACCTGATGGGGCATTCCATGGGCGGGAAGGTGGCGATGGCGCTGGCTTTGCAGCATCCTGCCCTGATCCGGCGTTTGCTGGTGGTCGATATTGCGCCGAAAGCTTACCCGCCACGTCATCAGGCGTTGTTGCAGGCCATGACTTCCATGCCCCTGGCTGAGCTGAAGAGCCGCAAGCAGGCGGATGAATGGTTGGCTCCAACAGTCAAACATCCATTCGAGCGTGGTTTCCTGTTGAAAAATCTGGGCAGAAATGCGGATGGGGCATTCCAGTGGCAATGCAATCTGCATGAAATTGCCAGGCATTATCTGAAAATTTCCGGCTTTCCTGTGAGTGAGGGTGTTTTTAGTGCGCCAACCCGGTTTATTCGTGGGGGGCAGTCCGATTATGTGACAGATGATGATTTGTCACTGATCCAGCAGTATTTCCCCGCAGCCCAGTTGATGACCCTGGACGCCGCCGGGCATCTGCCGCATGTGCAGACGCCCGAAGCATTTGGCGCGCTGATTGAGGACTTTCTCGACTAGACCAGCATTCGGCGGTAGGTGTTCACGCGGTTTGACCAGCCTGCCAGCCAACGACGTTCATTCCGCGCAGGCGGGGCGTTGTGAACGCGGCGTTCCAGTACGCGCATGGCGGCGTTGGCGAATTCGTGCAGCGCTTCCTGGCCGGGGCGGGATGGGCGCATTTCTTCCAGTACCTGCAACAAGCCCCAGTTCTGGCCGTTGTAGCCGCCGCTGCGGTTCAAACCTTCACCCTTGAAGTTGGTGTAGTCAATCAGTGCATACCAGCCACCTGGCGTATTGGCGACTGCATTAAGGTTGTTGGAAACATGGCGACGTAGTTGTCCCGGAGTAGTGCCTACCAGTTTGGGCATGGCGTGGCGGGTGCGGTCAACGATAAATTGCGCCTGCAACAGACGGGTCTGGTAAAGGAAGTTTTGTAACTCCTGCACCTGGCGGGTGTTTTTGGCTTGCATCAGCTCACCCTTGCTGTGCCATGGCGCGTGGTCGCGCGGCAGCCAGGCTGGAACTGGCACTCCCTTGGCCTGCATGTAATTCAGCAGTTCCGGGAACGTATTGCCAAAACGTGCCTTCCGACCCGCTGGATACCAGGTAAAATGCCCGATGCCCATGGAGGCGAAGTCTTCCCCATCATTCCAGTGCACCAGATTGTTGATGTTGCCACTGCCTTCATTCTGGAAAATTTGGTCGCTAATGGTGCGTAACTCGGCCACGGAAAGGTCAGGCATTCCGCTGTCAGCATAGGAGCCTGGACGGCCAATATTCTGGGATGCAAAATGCGAGGCATTCTGTGCTGCCGGATTGTTCATGATGAATGTATGTTGCGCGGCCTGCGAGGGGAGGGGGTTGGCTTCGGGAATGGAGCCCCCGCTTGCCCGCTTGATGTTCTGGGATGCCGGGCTGCATGCGGACAAGCCAAAACCTGCCACCGCCGCCAGTGCCACTACAGCGCCTGTCTTCATGAATAAGTGCCCTCTTGTTTTTATTATTTCCGGCCTTGGGAGGCGGTAATTGTTGCTTGGGTATATAACGAAACTATAAGGGAATTTATTGTGGGGTATAGCTTTACCCGACGAGTGACATCAAAAATAACAAAATTGTTAAAAAATTCCTCGGTGATGCCGAATCAAACGCCAGGGTAGCGGTACGTATTGATACGGTTTGACCAGCCTGCCAACCAACGGGCTTCATTGCGTGCTGGCGGGGAGTTGCGTACACGGCGCACCAGTACGTGGGTGGCAGCATCAGCAAAGGCGTGCAGTGCGGGCTGGCCTGGCTGGCTGGGTTGCATTTCTTCGAGCACCTGCATCAAACCCCAGTTCTGCCCTTTGTAGCCGCCATAGGGATTTAAGCCTTCACCTTTGAAATTGACGTAATCCACCAATACGTACCAGCCGCCGGGCGTGTTTGCCACGGCATTGAGATTCTGCGCAACCCGCGTGCGCGAATGTTGCGGCGCAGAATTGACCAGTTGTGGCATGGCGCGGCGGGCGCGTTCAACGATGTAGGCGGCTTGTAGTACCCGTGTCTGATAGAGCAGATTCTGCAATTCCTGAACCGTTCTGGTCTGTTTGGCATACATCAGTTCAGTCTTGCTTCTCCAGGGGGCACCCTGATAGCGGGCCTGTTGTAACCAGGCGGGCAACTGTACGCCATTGTTTTGCATATAAGTCAGCAGGTCAGGGAAGGTGTTGCCGAAACGGGCTTGTCTGCCTGCCGGATACCAGGTGAAATGCCCTACGCCCATGGAGGCAAAATCCTCCCCATCGTTCCAGTGCACCAGATTGTTGTAGTTGCCGCCGCCTTCATTACGGAAAATCTTGTCGGCGATCAACTGCAATTCATTTTGTGAAAGTTGCGGCATGTTGCCCGAGACTTGGGGAATAACAAATGTTGTCTTGTTTTTTGCGGTCTGCTGATTTTTAGTTTTATTGGCTTGGGCAGATTTGTCCTTCTTGACAGACGAATCACCATCTTCGTCCTTGACTGCTTGCTGGCTGCAAGCAGATAAGGCAAGACATACGAAAATGGCACAGAATAATCCCCATAACTTTCCACGCATCATGCAAGCCCCCCATATCCTCAAAATCCAGACCCTGATCACGCTTGATCACTGGTTAGACATTAGAAATACAGTAAGTTTGCCTAACGTTTCCTTAATGAAATGAATAGTGCCGATTATTTTTTGCAATGAAAAAGGCCCGTAAACATGGGCCTTTCGGGTTAAATGACGTATCTTGCTGACTTACTGGAGGAAAATCTGTTTGTAGGAAACATACATGCTGCTGAAGAACCAGGGCACAACAACCAGCAAGCCCAGCAGTAGCGGAATCGCGCCCAGAATCAGTAAAGCCAATGCGGCCAGGCTGTATACCAGCAGGGAAAGAGGGTTGCGCAGGCAGGCCTTGAAACTCATGCTCAATGCTTGGAATACCGGTACATCATTCAGTGCGACCAGTTGGGTGGCGAACCAGAACAACATCAGCACCAGCAGCAACAGGATCATGCCAACGGCAATCAGGCCGGTATTGGCACCACTCAGCAGTTCCGCCGGATTCATGTCTGGCTGCATGGTGTCCATGTTCATGCCTACGAATGCGCCGCCAATGATGATGCCGAACAGGAACATGATGCCCAGCGTCAGTGCGCCCAAACCGACTAGCGAGCCAAATTTTTGTTTGAAACCTTCAAACAGATAATCGAAACGTAGTGCGTCGCCTCCTGCAATGGCTTTTACGCCCATCAGGATGCCGCCGGTAAAGACCGGGCCGATCAGGGAGGAAATGATGTCGCCAGCTACTGGCACAATACCGAGTACAAACTGAATGGCGAATAATGCAAGGGTGATCAGTACCCAAGTGCCGAGATTGCTTTTTACCATCGGCCAGCTTTCGGATAACCAGCTAATGCCAGCCCCGGCGGACAGGGAACGCGGCTCTGGCAGCAATGCCAGATTTTCGTTAGATCCAGTGAGCGGGGTTACGTCTGACTTGGGTGGTTCGTAGGGGTTGTTTTCACTCATGTTTTTACCTATTCAATAACTTTTGGTACGAGATACAGGCCATTTTCTACCTCGGGCGCAACAGATTGGTATTTTTCCCGATGATTGGTTTCAGTGACCACATCTTCGCGCAGGCGTTGCATCATGTCCAGCGGGTGTGCCATGGGTTCCACGCCCGTAGTATCCACCGCACTCAGCTGGTCGACCAGATTGAGTATGTTGGAAAGATTGCGGACATACCCTTCCAGTTGTTCCTCCGGTACCGCCAAACGCGCCAGATGGGCGACTTTTTTCACTTCTTCGGCAGAAATTGACATGGTTCAGCCCTCCAGCTTTTTCTTCAGGATGTCGTTCAGGGTGTTTGGATTGGCTTTGCCTTTGGAGGCTTTCATGGCCTGACCCACAAAGAAGCCGAACAGCTTGTCCTTGCCGCTGCGGTATTCTTCCACCTGTTTCGGGTTGTTGGCGATGATTTCATCAATCACGGCTTCAATCGCGCTGGTGTCGGTAATCTGCTTCAGACCCTTTTTGTCGATCACTTCGTCGGCTGAGCCTTCACCGTTCCACATGGCAGCGAATACGTCACGGGCGATCTTGTTGGAAACGGTGTTGTCCTGGATGCGCTTGAGCAGTTCCACCAGTGCTTCACTGCCGACCGGGGAGGCGCTGATTTCCAGTTCATTGTCGGCCAGCATTTTGCTGACTTCGCCGTTGACCCAGTTGGCGGCCAGTTTGGCGTCGCCACAAGCTTTCGCCACTGCCTCGAAGTAGTCAGCTACCTCACGGTTTTGGGTCAGCAGGTCGGCGTCGTAATTGTTGAGGCCGAATTCATCCATGAAACGCTGTTTCTTGGCGGCGGGTAGCTCCGGCAGGGTGGCGCGCACGGCTTCGATGTCTTCCGCGCGGATTTCCACTGGCAGCAAGTCCGGGTCGGGGAAGTAGCGGTAGTCGTTGGCGTCTTCCTTGCCGCGCATGGAACGGGTTTCGTCCCTATCCGGGTCGAACAGGCGGGTTTCCTGCACCACTTTACCGCCGGATTCGATCAGGTCGATCTGGCGTTCGACTTCGTGGTTGATGGCACGTTCGATGAAACGGAACGAGTTCAGGTTCTTGATTTCCGCGCGGGTGCCGAATTCTGCGCCAGGGCGACGTACCGAAACGTTGGCGTCGCAGCGGAATGAGCCTTCCTGCATGTTGCCATCACACACGCCGAGATAGCGTACCAGTGCGTGCAACTTTTTCATGTAGGCGACCGCTTCTTTCGCCGAACGCATGTCGGGTTCGGAAACGATTTCCAGTAGCGGCGTGCCTGCACGGTTGAGGTCGATGCCGGTCTTGCCGTGGAAGTCTTCGTGCAGGGATTTGCCTGCATCTTCTTCCAGATGCGCGCGGGTGATGCCGATGCGTTTGACTGTGCCGTCTTCCAGTTCGATGTCCATGTGCCCGTTGGCCACTACTGGCAGTTCGTACTGGCTGATCTGGTAGCCTTTCGGCAGGTCAGGGTAGAAGTAGTTTTTACGGGCGAATACGGATTTTGGCGCAATCTCGGCATCAATCGCCAAGCCGAGACGGATGGCCATTTCCACCGCTTTCTTGTTCAGCACCGGCAATACGCCCGGCATGCCCAGATCAACCAGATTGGCCTGGGTGTTCGGCTGTGCGCCGTAGGCAATCGACGAGCCGGAAAAGATTTTTGAATTGGTGGAAAGCTGGGCGTGAATTTCCAGACCAATGACGGTTTCCCATTCCATGATGCTTTCCTCCTTATGCAAACTTCGTCGGCACTTGAGTGTGCCACTCAGTCCATTGTTGGTACTGATGTGCGATATTCAACATACGCGCTTCCTCGAAATAGTTGCCGACCAACTGGATGCCCACCGGCAAGCCGTCGGCGGCGAAACCGACCGGGAAGGTCATGCCGGGCAAACCGGCCAGGCTGACCGGGATGGTGTACAGGTCTTCGAGGTACATGGCAATCGGGTCATCCTTTTTCTCACCCAGACCGAATGCGGTGGTTGGACAGGATGGCCCCATGATCACGTCCACATCGGCGAATGCGCTTTCGAAATCCTGCTTGATCAGGCGTCGCACTTGCTGCGCTTTCAGGTAATAAGCGTCGTAATAGCCCGCAGACAGTGCGTAAGTGCCGATCATGATACGGCGTTTGACTTCATCGCCGAAGCCTTCCCAGCGGCTGCGTTCGTACAGGTCACGCAAATCCTTCGGGTCTTCACAGCGGTGGCCGAAACGCACACCGTCGAAACGCGACAGGTTGGAAGAGCATTCCGCCGGGGCAACCACGTAATAGACCGGGACGGCAAGGTGGCTGTTGGGCAGGGAGACTTCCTTGATGATTGCGCCCTTGGCTTCGAATTCCTTGATAGCGCGTTCGATCACGACGCCGACCTGTGCATCCAGGCCGTCAGCGAAGAATTCTTTCGGCAGGCCGATTTTCAGACCTTCGATGGAATCATTCAGGGTTGCGGTGTAGTCCGGCACGGTGCGATCCACGCTGGTGGAGTCGCGTACATCCAGCCCGGCAATCACGTTCAGGGTAATTGCACAGTCTTCTGCGGATGGAGCCATTGGCCCGCACTGGTCAAGACTGGAGGCAAACGCAATCATGCCATAGCGCGAAACCCGCCCGTAAGTGGGTTTGATGCCAGTAATATTGCAGAACGAAGCAGGCTGGCGGATGGAGCCGCCGGTATCGGTTCCCAGTGTCATCGGGGCAAGCCGTGCCGCGATTGTCGCCGCGCCGCCGCCGGAACTGCCGCCTGGCACCTTGTTGGTGTCCCACGGATTACGCACCACGCCAAATGCCGAGGTTTCGTTGGAAGAACCCATGGCGAATTCGTCCATATTGTTCTTGCCGAGCAATACGCCGCCTGCTGCTTTCAGCTTTGCCGCCACATGTGCGTCGTAAGGCGAAATGAAGTTCGACAGCATGTTGGAGGCGCAGGTAGTGCGCACGCCTTCCGAGCAGAACAGGTCTTTCAGTGCATACGGAACGCCCGCCATCGGGCCGGACAGTTCGCCCTTGCGGATGCGGTTGTCGATTTCCAGCGCCTGTGCTTTGGCGGAATCACGGGTCACGGTGATGTAAGCGTTCAGCTCTGGGTTGAAGCGTTCGATGCGGTCAAGATAGGCATCGGTCACTTCCATGACTGAAAATGCGCCCGAATGTACCCCGTCATGTATGCCCTTGAGCGACAGGGTATGGATGGAATCAGCCTTGGACATGGTTTCTCCGGTTTATGTCTCTTCCCCCGGTCGTTCCCTGAGCTGAGTCGAAGGGAACAGTGGGTAACGGGGTATCAATGAACGGCTAACTATAGTCAAGCCGCCTGTCACTGGCAACCTGCGCAGACGCCATCAACGGGGGATAGTGCCGTTCACGATATAGTTTGCATTGCCACCGGTATTGCCAGGGTGGAGCAACACGCTGCCAATCAACAGGTTTATTTCATTATTCGGGCCGCTAAAGATGACATAGCCATCCATATTCAGGTCGGTTGCGTAATAGCCACTTAGCCGGTAATTGGAGTTAACCATAAGGTTTTCAGGTGCAACCAGTATTGAGCCGAGGATGACATTGCTGTCGCTACCTGGGCCACTGAGGATGATGGTATTGCTGTTATTGGTATCGCCTGACCAAAGGAGTGCCAGCGTACTGCTTTGCAGACGTGCGGAATAACCACCAAAAACCTTGGTGTCCGGATGTGTGAAATCAATCAGTGTTGATGGTGCGGTTGTCAGGCTGAGCGGGGCCGCCGTCATGACGCCCAGATGGTTGCGGTGACGTATGACGACATAATAACGGCCATCCGTGACATCAACCATTTGCAGCTGGGATGCACCGCTAATAGCATCCACAATATCACCATCCCGCTGCAAAACGGCAGCCATGACCCCTCTTTGTAGCGTTGGGTCAAGCGCATCCCTTAATTCGATCAGCACCCAGTCCACCGGGGTATTGCCACCAGTTGCGCCCTTAACGGCGGTGGACATGGTTTCCGTGCCAGTGTAGTCGAAAGGTGAAGCCGTGCTGTTAGAGTTGCCATAACCAAACGCGGTTTTTAATTCCCCATACGGTTGCATGTCAGGCACAAGACCTTTCTGGAACAGTTCATCGTCCATCATGCCAGTTGCTGAATTGTAGGCACCATTCAGGAATGCACGAACCTGTATACTGACAGTGAAATCTTCCGAGGCATCCAGCCAGGATGGAATGCCGTTATCATCACCGTCGAGTGCATCATCAGGGTTGCCATCTCCGTTCGGATCAGGGTGTTCATCCTTGGTGAGGGAGGTGTCTCCGTCATCATCCGTATCCAGATAGTCCGGGTTGCCGTCATTGTCGGTGTCACGGACATCTGCCGGGTTGCCATCGCCGTTGCGGTCAGGGGCTTCGTATCTGGTCAGCACGGTATCATTGTCATCGTCGGCATCCAGATAATCCGGTATGCCATCCCGGTCACTGTCGCGTGCGTCATCAGGATTGCCATCGCCATTCGGGTCAGGTATTTCAAATTTGGTCAGGATGGTGTCATTGTCATCGTCAGGGTCGAGCGCATCAATGATGCCATCCTTGTCATGATCCTGTGGTTCAGCCGGGTCGACAACCTCATAAAGGTCGCCAAGCCCATCACCGTCCGTGTCCGGGTTCATCGGATCAGTGCCGATGGCCTTTTCTACCGAGTCCATCAGGCGATCGTGGTCGTTGTCTTCGTCTACATCCAGGGTAGAAACAATCAGTATCTGGATAGTGCAGGCATTTTGTGAGTCACAGACTTTGATGCCGGTGATATAGGCGTTGTCCTGGTTGGCGTCCAGCGGGTTTTCATAATCAGGCGGATTTTTAAAGGTCAGGGTGCCGCTAATGCTGTCCAGATTGAACAGGTGGTCATCGACCTGACCTGTAAATGAGTAGCTCAGCCCGTTGCCTTCAGAATCCCTGTTGTCGATGGCGTCAAAATCCTTGACGATGCCTGTTGCATTTTCGTAATACAGCATTGAACTAGGGGTGGTAATGGTTGGTGGAGGATTGGAGTCCTCCACATCCGTGATGGTGATTGTCACTGTCTGGTTGTTACTGGCCTTGCCGTCGCTGGCCGAGACCGTAACGATGTATATATTGTCGGCATTGCTGTCCAGCGGGTTTTCATAGTCGGGGTGGCCTACAAAAGTCAGTTTGCCGCTGTTGGCATCAATATTGAATTGCGCCTCATCATCACCGCCAACAATACTGTAGGTAATGGTGTCACCGTTGGGGTCCATGGCTGTGACGGTTAACACATCAGCGATGTTTTCCTCCAGGGTAATGGTGTTGTTGCTGGTAATGGTGGGGGCGACATTTTCCGGAACATCCGTAACCGTTACGGTCAATGTTTGGGAGCTGCTGGCAGCGTGGTCGCTGGCGGTGACCTGCACTGTATAGGCGTTATCCTTGTTACTGTCGGTTGGGTTTTCATAATCCGGTGCGGCAATGAAGGAAAGTTCCCCCGTGCTGCTGTTGATTTGGAATTTACTGGCGTCAGCCCCGCCAGCAATTGAGTAGCTGATGGCGTCCCCATTAAGGTCAGATGCGCTGACAGGGGGAACGGTGGTGGTATTCTCGGGAATACTGGCGTTACTGGAACTGGTAATGGTGGGGGCCTGGTTAGCGACAGGATTGACGGTAATACTTGCCGTATCATCCTCGTTCGGGTTTATCGAGCTGTTTAGTGGTGTGGAATCAGGGTCTTCATTGAATGAATAGATGATTTCACCTGACACAGTAGAACTGCTGGTTCCAACCCTGGTTCTGATTTTCAGGCTTTTGGAGCCTTTGGCCGGTATGCTGCCGACATTCCATTCATTGGTCGAGCGGTTATAATCGCCGCCGGAATCATCACCGAGCCAGGTAAGCCCGGTAGGCCAGTCCAGTTTGGCCATCACCAGGCTGGCGGCACTGGAGGATTTGTTGCTGACAGTGTAGGTCAATTCAACTTCCGTATTGTAGGCAGGTTTGGCCTTATTGCTGCTAGCACCCAGTTCCAGGTCAATCGGCGTTGATTTGGTACTGGTCAGCCATTTGAATGCCGCGCCGGAATCGTAGCCGGGGTCCCCTGCATCTGCCAGCGCGAGTTTTACATGGTATGACTGGCCAGCACTCAGGCCGCTTACTGATGCCGTCAGGGTTTTGGTAAAACCATCAAGTTGGGCGATGGAACTGCCAGTGCCGTTGCCATTATTGATAAAGTAAACTGAATTCCCCAGTTTGCAACTAGTTCCGTCTGCTGCGCTGCCTGCCTGACCTGCGTTGATGGTGTTTACAGCAATAATATTGGATGAACCGGGGACACGCGCTGCATTGTAAGTGCCGCTAATCCCTGGGCCGGAAATGAATAGTCCGAACGCATCATTGAACTGGCTGCATACATATTCCGGGTATTCATCAGAGCCAAAACTGAAAACAAAGTTGGCGCGGTCGCCTTGTGGAACAATGTCAAACTCGATGATGGCAGGGTCGAAACGGGCTTGTGAGCTGATGCTGGTCAGATCCGGGTCGGCATAGGTGACGCCCGTGATGTGTGAGTATGCGCCGGTATTGTTTGGTCCCTGCAAGCTGCCGACATTGCCGGTGTTGAGGTATACGCCCGATTCAAATCCCAGGATGGAAGCCCCACCATTCACAATGCCAACCTGGCCGCTAACGCCACGACTTATCCGCAGATTGCTGACCGTTAGCCCTGGGCCATCCAGAATAGAGCTCATTTGTGTAGCGGTAGCCCCAGGGTTAAAGGTAAGCGCCGCCAGTGCCGGTGTCGGAAGCACCCCCATCAGTGTGGCGTATAAAAGAGGGATTAACCCCTTGATAACTATCTGTCGCATGGCCCTAGCTTCTTTTTTGTTGTTTTATATGCCGCACTCCCCAAGGCGGCACTGGAGTAATGTTACGGTATTAGAAAAATTTGTTCTACACTAATTTATCCGTTTGTCTGATTGTACCGTTCGTGGGTTTTTTGCCCTAACCGTTAACCGCATAATGCCCTCATACCCAAGCCAACAACAACAATTAAGGGTGTCTGCATGCTTCAACCGTATTTCAGCAGGGCTGCGTTGGTGTACGCCGTCATGAGCTTTGTTTCGGTAACATACGCCAATGCGCCTGTTTGGGAATCCTGGGGATCTGTTTTTCAACCGGAACCTTACAACCAGCCGTATCAACAGGAACGGCGACAGTTTGCGCCTGCCCGTCAGGGTAACCTGCAATATCAGCAGGTGGCTTATTCCAGCTATTCACCGGAACGTAGTCCGGTGGACTGCGGTTTCGCACATGCCCTTGATCTGCCTGATGCTTGTATTGGCCGCAATGGTAACACCCGTCAGGGATTGCTGACTCAGGCAGGGTATTTGGGCGGTCAGTCACAACAGGTCAGGGTTGCGCCACTATGGGGAAACATTTCCAACGCAGCCTTGCTGGAAACTGCACGTGAATTGTTGGACTGGCATGAAGGCCGTTCACCGGGCAGTTTGCAGGAACGCTTCCACCTGCGTGAAATCGGTTCCTCCCAGCGTGGTTCCGAGGCGCAGTTCACAGGATATTTTACCCCCTTGCTGGAAGTCCGGCAGCATCCTGATAGCAGCTTCCGCATACCTATTTACCGCAAGCCTGTCGGTTCACTGACACAGTTGAGCCATGCCGAAATTGCCCGCAATGCCTTGGGTGGAATGGGGCTGGAAATCGCCTGGACGAACGACCCTGTCAACCTGTTCTTTGCCCAGATTCAGGGGTCAGGAATAGCGCGTTTCCCGGACGGAAGGGAATTGATGCTGGACTACGCTGGTGCCAATGGCAAACCGTTTCGCAGCATTGCCGATTACATGCGGATGAGGGGATACAAACCACGTAATTTCGGCAACGAAGCGATCCGGGAATGGTTGCGTATGCATCCTGACAAGATTGGCGAGGTGCTTACCTACAACCCTCGCTATGTGTTTTTTACCCTGACGGATGGATTGCCGAAGACAGCCTCCGGTAGCCGGGTCATTCCGGGGCATACCATCGCGGTGGATAGTAACTACATACCGCTGGGTGCAGTGTTGCTGGCGGAAGTTCCCCGTGTTGATGCCTGGGGTAACAAGGTGGGGATTGACTGGCGCTTGCTGTTCGCGCAGGACAGGGGAACTGAAATCAAAGGTGCCGGGCGGCTGGATTTGTATACGGGGTTTGGCCGACAGGCGGAAGAGCTCGCCCACAGCATTACCGGTTACAGCAAGACCTGGATGCTGGTGCGTAAACCGGGATATGGCCATCGCTCCAGTATTGCCGGTTTATAATCATTTTGCCCCTGCGTGGTCATTAATGATGCAATCCTGATGCATTGCTAATAAACTTTATTGATTGCTGGAGGTTAATTGAGGCAGGAATGCATTTTAAAGTACTGTTACGGGTGGGGCTATGTCTTGGCTACATGCTTTCTGGCGGTATTCAGCCTTCCTGGGCGGATGCGTCGGGGGCGGGTAAATGTGATGTGCATATTCAGGGAAGCAGTCTGGCACTGGATGAGGCCTGTATCCGTAGAACACCCGAATTACGCCGCGCACTAGTGGATATGGCAGTTTACCTGCAAACCACCGATGCATCCCGGCTGGCTGCACCTGATTACCGGGGGCCGTTGGACAAGGATCAGCTGACCCGCACCATTGAGCAGTTGATACACTGGCTGGACAAACCTGCGAATAGCGGCTCACCTATCGGGCAGCAGTTTGATTTTTATGCATTGGGCGACCCGCAGACCAAACGTCCGGTGCAATATGGTGGCTATTTCACGCCAGTGCTGGATGTTCAGGCCAGGCAAAGCGCTGAATACCGTTTCCCTGTCTATGGCAAGCCCAAAGGGGATGGGGCATTGCCCTCCCGTCGTGACATCATGCGTGGCGTATTAAGTGGCAAGGGGCTGGAAATTGCCTGGGCGAAAGATTCCATTGATTACTACTTCATGCAAGTGCAGGGTTCAGGGTTGGTGCGCTACCCGGATGGACGCACCCAATTACTGGGGTTCGCTGGCAAGAATGATTTTCCGTATGCCAGCATCGGGCGTTACATGCAGGAAAAGGGCTATCTGCGTACTGACAACCTTACCAATAATGCAATTCGTCAATGGTTGCGGCTGAATCCGGGCAAGCTGGAGGAGGTACTGAACGCCAACCAGTCGTTTGTTTTCTTCCGCCAGGTCAATGACGTATTGCGTAGTGCTTCCAGTTTGCCGGTAGTCACCGGTCATACAGCGTCTGTCGATACATCCATGATTCCATTCGGTTCTGTGCTGCTCGCTGAGCTGCCAATACGTGACAATAACGGTAAAATCGTGCAACATGAGTGGCGTTTGCTGCTGGCAACTGACCGTCGTTCCGATGACAGGGGGGCTGTCCGTATCGGGATCTATACGGGGGAAGGGGAGGAAGGCCGCAAGCAGGCACAACGTTTTTACCCCGCAGGGCGTGCATTTTTGCTGCAAAGTGGCTCCTGAACTTTTTGGCGTGCCCTGAACCTAATGGTTGGGGAAATACGATTAACACAATAATTACAGTCAACCATTAACAGGGGTTTTATTTATGTTGGGGTACATCGACTGGATCATTATCCTGATTGCATTGATGGCGGCCATTGGCGCGCTGCTGCTGCTATATCCACAAACCAGTAACCGCGACGTGCAGCAAATGCGCGACATTCGCTCGCAGGCGGAACGTGACCAGAAACGCATTGCTGATGTGCTGGAAATTACCCAGCATGGTGCACAGGATGCCGAGGCGCTGGTGCAACAACTCAAGACCCAGGTAGCTGAAGTCAGTCGCAATTATCAGGCGGCTCAGGCAAAGGCGGAGCAGGTCGAGCGAATGGTCGAGCGTGTTTCCACTGCTGAACACGAAATGCGTGACATTTCCTCCCAGTTGGGCGATCGCCTGCAACACTTGCAAACCTATTGGGATGAGCAACTGGGCGATTCCGTCGAAAGCGTCAAGCGTATTCGCGGCAAGCTCCGGGAAGGTCTGGAAGATGTCGACGCCAGCCTGATCCGCCTGCATGACCAGGAGAAAATGGCGCAAGGCTTCACCCGCAAGCTGATCGAACACCACCAGGAACAGGTGCGGTACCAGCAGGAAAACTCCCGTCTTTCCACTCAGGTTCATGCGCGTCTGGAAGAAATGCTGCAGGAATCCAGCCATATGCTGGAGCAGATGAAGCGTTACCAGCATGATGCCGATGCCGTATTCCGGGACTTCAGCGCAGAAATGCAGGGTTTGGAATCACAGGCCAATGAGCACTTTACCGCGCTGTTCCAGACATCTGACCAAGCGCGTACCGAGCTGTCCGCAGGTCTGGAGGAAAGCCGCCAGCATCTGGGCGAAATGCGTTTGCGTGAGGCGCAGAGTGATGAGTTGAGCCGCAAGATGCGTCAGCAATTCGATATGGTTGACCACATGCGCGTTGAGCGTATCAGCCAGACGCTGGATCTGACCGACCAGATTTCCACCGACCTGCACCGGGGCGTGGAAAATGCCCGCAAGATGCTTTCCACACTGTCACAGGCTGTCTTTGATGTTTCTGCTACCCTGGCAGCGGATTCAGCTGCTACGCAGCCGGAAGCAGTTAATGCCGATCAGGCTACGGAACAGTTTGCAACAGCCCGGTTTGAAGCAGCTCAGCCCGACATGGCTGATGGCAGTGATGCCGACAAGGAGTTGCTGGACTTCCTCGCAGAACCGGAAACAGCGGCAACCGCTGACGATGCTGGTGTGCTGGATCTGGGCGACCTGAAACCGCTGGATGAAATGGCTACCGCTGACGCAGACGCCAATGCGCAAACAAGCAATCTGGTGTCGTTGCGGGCTTACCGCTAAAGCACTTCTTCCTCATCCCTCGCCTGTAGTTCCCACATATGCTGGTACTGCCCTCGCAGTGCCAGCAGTTCGTTGTGGCTGCCCTGTTCCACCACTTTTCCGCCATCCATCACCAGGATCAGGTCGGCATCCACCACTGTGGAAAGCCGGTGGGCAATCATCAGGGTGGTGTGATGCCCGGCGACTTCGTGCAGGGTTTGCTGGATGGCTTGTTCGGTAGCGCTGTCCAGTGATGATGTGGCCTCGTCGAAAATCAGGATCGGCGGCTGTTTGAGAATGGCGCGGGCGATGGCGACGCGCTGTTTTTCCCCGCCGGAAAGTTTCAGGCCACGTTCGCCCACCACGGTTTCCCACCCATCTGGCAGGCTGTCGATGAAACGACGGATGTGCGCCATATCAGCAGCTTTTTCCAGCTCCGCCTGCGTGGCCTGCGGGTTGCCGTACAGCAGGTTGTAACGGATGCTGTCGTTGAACAGCACGGTATCCTGCGGGACGATGCCGATGGCCTTGCGCAGGCTGGCTTGCGTTACCTGGGAAATATCCTGCCCATCCAGCAGGATGCGCCCACCCGTGACATCATAGAAACGGTACAGCAGGCGTGAAAGGGTGGATTTGCCCGCACCGCTATGCCCGACCACGGCAATGGTTTTCCCTGCCGGTACGCTGAAACTGACCTTGTGCAGGATAGGGCGCTCCGGCTGGTAGGCGAAATCAACAGCCTCAAAGCGGATTTCCCCCGCATGAACCCGCAATTCCGCTGCATTCGGCACATCCTGCACTTCCTGCCCGGTTTCCAGCAGACGGAATACCATATCCATATCCGCCAGTGTGTACTTGACCTGCCGATATACGATGCCGAGCGTGCCGAGTGGCAGGAACAGTTGCAGCAGGAAAGCATTCACCATGACCAGGTCGCCAATACCAATTTCGCCGGTCACCACCGAGTTGGTAGCGAAGAACATGATAATGGTGACGCCGATGGCAATGATGGATGCCTGCCCGAAATTCAGTAGTGACATGGAGGTCTGGCTTTTGACAGCGACATCTTCCCATTGCCCGAGGGTGGCGTCGTAGCGGTCGATTTCCAGCTTTTCGTTGTTGAAGTATTTGACAGTTTCATAGTTGATCAGGCTGTCGACAGCCTGATTGCCGGATTGGGAATCCAGCCGGTTCATTTCATGACGGTGATCCATGCGCCATTCAGTGATTTTGAAGGTGAAAAGCACGTACACGGCGACGGTGGCAAACGTAATCACGGCAAATATGGGTGAGTAATTTTTCAGTAGAATGGCTGCAACCAGTGAGAATTCCACCGCAATCGGGATGATGCTGAACACCATGAAATTCATCAGTGTGCTGACCGAGCGGGTGCCGCGTTCCAGATCGCGGCTGATGGCACCGGTCTTGCGTTCGAGGTGGAAGCGCAGCGACAGCTTGTGCAGGTGTTCCAGCACCCGTGCCGACAGTTTGCGCATGGCGTGGTAACGCACCCGAGCGAAAACCGTGTCGCGTAATTCGTTGAACAGCGAACTGGCCAGCCGCAAGGCACCGTAACCCAGCAGCAGGATGACGGGCAGTACCAATGCCTGTTCGTCCTTGCCGTCCAGGGCATCCACGATATCCTTGAGGAAAACCGGTACGCCGACCGTGGCAACTTTCGATGCAATCAAACAGGTGAGGGCGAACAGCGCCCGCCCACGGTATTCCCACAGGAAGGGCAGCATGGATTTGAGGTTGTGCCAGTCACGGCGGTTGGCATCGGGGCGTTCAGTCCGGTTGAGCATCATGGATTACGTGCATCCTTTTTCTATTGAGGCGTGATAATATCCCATCCATGAAAGAACGCATCCAGAAAATCCTTTCCCGCGCCGGTTACGGTTCGCGCCGTGAAATTGAACGTCTTGTTGAGGCAGGGGAAATCCTCGTCAATGGACAGTCCGCCAAGGTTGGGCAAGCCATTGATGAAAATGATCAAATAACGCTACGCGGCCAGCGCCTGCATTTGGGGTCGCGTTTGCACGCCACACCGAAAGTGTTGATGTACAACAAGCCAGCGGGCGAAGTCTGCACCCAGAGCGACCCGGAAGGGCGCAAGACCGTATTCGACGAATTGCCCAACATCCGCGCAGGGCGCTGGATCATGATCGGGCGGCTCGACATCAATACCGATGGCCTGTTGCTGTTCACCACCGATGGCGAGCTTGCCAACAAGCTGATGCACCCTTCTTCTGCCGTTGAGCGCGAATACGCTGTGCGCGTGCTGGGCAAGGTTGAGCCGGAAATGCTGATCCAGTTGCAGGAAGGAGTGGAGCTGGAAGATGGCAAGGCCAATTTCCTGCGCATCAAGGATGCAGGTGGTGAAGGTGCCAACCACTGGTATCACGTCGTACTGGCGGAAGGCCGTAACCGCGAAGTTCGCCGTTTGTGGGAATCACAAGGGGTGAAAGTCAGCCGCCTGATCCGTATCCGCTATGGTTCGGTAGATTTGCCCCGTTACCTGCGCACCGGCCATCACAAGGAACTGGAAGTGAGGGACTTGCGTAAGCTGTATTCACTGGTGGGCATGACTTTTGATGATGGTTCCGATTTCAAGCCTGTCAGGCAGCAAGGTAAACCGATGTCACAACGTCCAGAACGTGGGGATGCAAAGTCGCCACGCCAGTCTTCTCGCAACGCATACAACGGCAAAAGCGCTTCGCCACGTGGTCGCCGCTAACCCTTGATCCCGTCGGCGCTTAGCCATTGCTCCGATGCTGTGCGCCGTTTATCGTCTATGAAAATATTTAATATACGAGCCTGCAAATTGGGTACTACGTTATATCGTAGAGGTAAATATTTTCCACAGGATATTCGCTGCCTCTAAACACCCAACCTGCCAACCATAGAAGGAAGGGGGGGTAATTATAAAAAATGCGAGGTTAATAGTTATGCAATATGATGTTAGATCACTTGCTGCTGGCACTGTAATCAAGGCAGGTATCTGTATTATTGGCAGTGGTCCGGCAGGTATGGCGCTAGCCGATGAGTTGATGGGTTCGGGGGTGAAGATCGCCGTGCTGGAAAGTGGCGAGAATAGAAGAACCAGGCGCGGAGATGACCTGAACACCGGTTTCCTTTCCGGGGTACTCAACCAGTCAACACAGGAGGTCAGGGCAAGGCAAGTGGGGGGCACAGCCAACCACTGGATTGTGAAAATGGCAGGCAATGGAACCAATGGCTTCCGTTATGTGCCCTTGCAGGAGATGGATTTCGCCGCTTGGCCGCTTGCAAAAAGCGATATTGACCCTTATTACGAACGGGTACACCAGCGCTTCAATCTTGGGCCTTTTTCCTATAGAAACCTGGATGTCTGGAAAGAAAACACCAAAGGGCCGATGTTGACAAACGACAGCATCAGTTCTGGCATCTTTTCTTTCTGTGCGACAGACTACTTCACACACAAGATTCCTGACAAGATCACCCAAAGCACGATACACAACCTGTACCGGAACGCGACCGTCAGTGAGCTTATCCCCTCATCTGATGGTAAACGCATCACCGCCGCCAGGGTTCTGACCCCGGAACGGAATGAAGTGCTGGTGGAAGCCGATACCTTCGTTGTGGCTACAGGTGGGTTTGGTGTGCCCCAGTTGTTGCTGAATTCCAAAAGCGCACTTTATCCCAATGGCGTGGGTAACAATCGTGATGTGGTGGGGCGTTATTACATCGACCACAGTTTGGTATTGCATGGCTATTTCGACCTGGATGGAAGCATGCTTGAAAAACTGAAGTTTTATGACATGCGCGATGTGAACGGGGTTTCCGTTATTGGCAGTATTGGCTTGCCGGAAGGGTTGAAACGCCAGCAAGGTTTGTTGAATCTGGAAGCCATGTTGTTTCCACGCCCCGGTACAAGGGATTACAACGCCTTCAAAAGTGCCCAAGAGTTTGCCTGTGCGCTTAATCAGGGGCGTCCCATGTCCCATTCATTTCTGCAAAACAGCAAGAATGTACTCATGGGCTTCCCCTATCTGGCGCATATCGCGTGGCAGAAATATGCCAATGGCATGGTCATCATGCCTGGCCTGGCAACAGGCGGTTGGTCAAAACTGCCGGAGCGGGAGCTGAAGCGGCGCTATCAGACGCTTGAGCTGATGGGGTTGGCTGAGCAAAAAGCCAAACCCACCAACAGGGTTACCCTGAGTGACGAGCTGGATCCGTTGGGGATTCCACGGATTTCCGTACACATGGACTGGGATGAAGACGATATCCGTTCCATCCGGAAAACAGAAGAACTGTTGGTAAAGGGGCTGCAAGCCAGTGGGTTTGGCAAGTTCCATTCTTATGCCGAGGAAAATGGCGGGAATCTGAATTACTACAGCCGTACCTGTCATCATTTGATGGGAACGGCACGGATGGGAAGTGATCCTGCAACATCGGTGGTGGATGCCAACTGCAAAATCCATGGAATCGAAAACTGTTATGTCGCCAGTAGTGCGGTTTTCCCATCAGGTGGTTATGCCAACCCGACCATGACTGTTCTGGCCCTGAGTATGCGGCTGGCTGACTGGCTCAAGTTGCAGGCTGCCGATGTGCCGGATTCGGTCAAGGATGCCTTCCTGCAAGCGCCTCAGGCAGCAGAACCAATCTTTGACGAATATCCGGGTGGGCGTATTGCTACGGCACAGACTACCTTGGTACACAGCCGGTCATGACCGTCATACAAACCGTACTCGAAGCTCGGCGTGCTGCGTCCACGCCGGGCGAGTTCTGCACGGATTTCCGCTTCCTTTTCCGGCGGGAAATCGAAGCGTAATTCCATATCGGTAATGCCGGGGCGTACAAAGTCAACACTCAGATGGCGTGTCCACACATGGTATTCGGGGAATACCTTGGCGCAAGCCAGCGGGGCAATCGGGTCGGCCAGCGATGCCTGGAAACCGCCAAACATGCTGCCACCCATGTTACGCGAAATCCAGGTCAGCGGCAGGCGGATACGGATATGCCGCCAGTCGTTTTTCAGCTTCAGTACCTTGATGCGCATCATCCACCACGGTGGGTAGAGTTCCAGACGGCGGCTTTCCGGCAGGAATTTCAGCCAGCGGCGCGAAAATTTGACGACGTTGAAACCCATCAGCTTACCAGCGCGTCCAGCAGTGGTTGCTGGTGTTGCTTTTGCCGCGCCAGTTTCAGGCGTTCACTGCGGAAAATGCAGGCCAGTTCTTCCAGCGCAAATTCGAACTCATCGTTGATGATGATGTAATCGTATTCGGGGTAGTGTGACATTTCGCTTTGCGCGTCACGCATCCGCCGCTGGATGGTTTCCTCGCTGTCCTGCCCGCGCCCGCGCAGACGTGTCTGCAATGCCTCAACCGAAGGGGGCAGGATGAAAATGCTGATGACGTTTTCCGCCCGTTCGCGCACTTGTTGAGCGCCCTGCCAGTCAATTTCGAGGATGACATCCTTGCCGGATTCCAGCAGGGCATTCACTGACAGGCGCGAGGTGCCGTAGTAGTTGTCGAATACCTGCGCATATTCGAGGAAGTTGCCGTCCGCGACCTGCTGGCGGAAGGTTTCCGCGTTGGTAAAGTGGTAATGCACACCATCCTGCTCGCCGGGGCGCGGCTGGCGGGTGGTGGTTGAAACCGATACGACCACATCCTGCACGCGCCCGCGCAAGGCGTTCAGCAGGCTGGATTTGCCTGCGCCCGAAGGGGCTGAAACGATATAAAGCTGGCCTGTTGGTGTGTTCATCTGGAAATCCACCCCGATATGCTTGCAAATATGCGATTATAGGGGCTTGTGCTCTATAGTTGAAATGTAAGGAATACGATTGAGGTGTCCCCATGATGCAGGTAATTTCCGTACCCGCTTTCACTGACAACTATATCTGGCTCATCAGCAATGAGGAGCGTAAGCATGCTGCTATCGTCGACCCCGGCGATGCCCAGCCTGCCATTGAGGAATTGCAGCGCCGCGACATGCAGCCAATCGCCATCCTCATTACCCATCATCACCGCGACCATGTTGGTGGTATCGAAAAACTGCTGGAAGCTTACCCGGGGTTGCCGGTATACGGCCCGGCCAGCGAAGTCATTCCGCACCTCACCAATGCACTTGGCGAAGGCCAGCAGGTCAGGCTGGAACAACTCGGTCTGGAATTCACCGTTATGGTGTTGCCGGGCCACACTGCCGGGCATATCGTCTATTACGGCGAAGGCAGCCTGTTCTGCGGTGATACCCTGTTCGCCAATGGCTGCGGGCGAGTGTTCGACGGCACGCTGGAAGACCTTTACCATTCGCTGCAACGCATCGCAGAACTGCCCACCGATACGCTGGTGTATTGCACCCACGAGTATACGGTCGACAACATCGGTTTCGCCAAATGGGTAGAGCCGGACAACCCGGCGCTGGATGAGCGTCTGGAAGAGTGCTGGGAACTGCTTGACTCAGGCCGCCCAACTGTGCCGTTTGAACTGGGGCGCGAGTTTGAGACCAACCCGTTCTTGCGCACCCATATCCCTGAAGTCATTGCGCGCGCCGAAGAAATTGCCGGGCGCGCGACCCACACCCCGGCTGATGTATTTGCTGTGCTGCGTATCTGGAAAGACACCGAGTATGACTAAGCCAGGTGGCTATAGCCGGATGAAATGTTCCCGGTAGAATTTCAGTTCGTCTATCGAATCACGGATGTCATCCAGCGCCAGGTGTTTGGAATCCTTCTTGAATTTCTCGGCCAGCTCCGGAACCCAGCGGTTGGCCAGTTCCTTGAGGGTACTGACATCCAGATGCCGGTAGTGGAAGAACTTTTCCAGTTCCGGCATGTGACGGGCGAGGAAGCGGCGATCCTGACAGATGCTGTTGCCGCACATGGGTGATGCGCCTGCTGGTACATATTGTTGCAGGAATTCCAGTGTGGCCAGTTCGGCCTGCCGTTCGCTCCATTCGCTGGCCTTGACGCGCGCAACGAGACCGGAGCCTCCGTGCTGTTTCTGGTTCCAGTCGTCCATTTTTGCCAGCGCTTCATCCGGCTGGTGGATGGCGATGACCGGGCCTTGTGCCAGTTCGTTCAGGTGTTTGTCGGTCACAATGGTGGCGATTTCGATGATGACATCGTTGAAACTGTCCAGTCCGGTCATTTCCAGATCAATCCAGATCAGATTTTCCTTGTTTTGAGTCATAAAATTGCTGCCTGCGTTACACTTGCTTAAACTTTAAAGAATTCGGAATATTAACAGAAATACCATGCAAACTTTTACCTACGTTTTTCTCGCTTTCCTGCTGGTTTCCACGCTGGTGCAGATTTACCTGTCATTACGCCAGAAACAGCATGTCAGCGCCCATCGCAGCGCAGTACCGGCAGCATTCGCCGACAAAATTTCATTGGAGGAACACCAGAAGGCGGCAGATTACACGTTGGCCAAGGGTGGTTTCGGGCGTATTGACTTGCTGGTTGGGCTGGTCATTTTGCTGTTGTGGACGCTGGGTGGTGGCCTCAACTGGCTGGATGGGGTGTGGCGCAGTTTTGGCTGGAGTGATTTGTACACTGGTGCAGCGGTGATCATCAGCATGATGCTGATTGGCAGCCTGCTGGAGTTGCCCGCCTCCCTGTACCGCACGTTTGTACTGGAGGAACGCTTCGGTTTCAACAAGATGACGCCTGCCACCTTTGCTGTTGATCTGGTGAAAGGCGCTGCCCTGATGCTGGTGATCGGCGTGCCGCTGGTCATGCTGATCCTGTGGCTGATGGAGTCAGCCGTAACCTATTGGTGGCTGTACGCCTGGGTGAGTTTGACCGCATTTTCGCTATTGATGACCTGGGCTTACCCCAAATTCATCGCACCCATCTTCAACAAGTTCAGCCCGTTGGAAGAGGGTGAGGTGGCAGAGCGGATTCATGCGCTGCTGGAACGCACCGGTTTTAACAGCAAGGGTGTGTTCGTGATGGATGGTTCACGCCGTTCCGCCCACGGTAACGCCTATTTCACCGGCTTCGGCAAGAACAAGCGCATTGTGTTTTTCGACACGCTGCTGAAACACCTGACGCCTGCACAGGTGGAAGCAGTGCTGGCGCACGAACTGGGGCATTTCAAACGCAAACACATCGTCAAGGGCATGGTGTTGTCGATGGCAATGTCGCTGACAGGTTTTGCCGTGCTGGCGTGGTTGATGCAGCAGGCATGGTTCTATACTTCACTCGGTGTTAGCCAGCAGTCTACCTATATGGCTTTGCTGCTGTTCATGTTGGTCAGTCCGGTATTTATCTTTTTCATTGGGCCGATAATGGCGTGGTGGTCACGTAAACATGAATTTGAGGCGGATGATTTTGCTGCAAAACAATCAAGTAGTGCGGAACTGATTGCTGCTCTTGTTGGTCTTTACAGGGAGAATGCGAATACATTGACACCTGATCCGCTATATTCTGCATTCTACGATTCGCATCCGCCCGCAGCGATACGGATTGCACATTTACAACAACGACCCTGAGAAGAGTAGTGAAATGAAACCTGTATTATTTCTCTGTAGTGGCCTGCTGCTGATGCAGTCAGCGCTGGCTGCGCCCGACCCGGTAAATGGTCAGAAGCTGTTTGCCGCCTCCCGGTGCCTGGAATGTCATGGTACGGATGTATTCACCCGCCCGGATCGCAAGGTAAACAGCCTTGTAGCCCTGGAAAGCCAGGTGCGCAAGTGTGATGCCAATCTCAGCACCAATTGGTTTGATGACGAAATCCTGGATGTTGTCGCCTATCTCAACAAAACGTATTACAAGTTCCCCGCTCCGGCTGCCAATACGGGCGCTGCGCCAGCTTTGGATAAAAATGTCGCAGCAGAGTAGCGAAGACATTCGCAAGCGTGCTTTTTTTCCGTCACAATAGGCTGATATGACGGAAAATACATTATTACTTCCACCTTCTGGCATCGGGCAGGTCATTACCCGCTTTGGTGCTGACCTCTTGGTAGAAACAAACGGCTTCGGCCTGTTGCGTTGTACTGCGCGCCGTAAGCTCGACCACATTGCCTGTGGCGACCATGTACAGTGGGAGCGGCAGGCGCAAGGCAATGCCGTGGTTACCAGCATCCTGCCGCGCCGCAATGTTCTGGAACGCCCTGATTTCCGGGGCAAATTGCGTGCCATTGCTGCCAACATCGATTTGCTGGTAGTGGTTGCCAGTTGGCAGCCTGCGCCTGTGTGGGAAATGCTTGACCGCTATGTGATTGCTGCGCGCCGTTTGTCTGCTGATGTACTGCTGGTCATGAACAAGTCTGATCTGCGGGCGCGCCTCTCCACAGCGGAAGATGAAGCCTGTTTGCAAGAGTACCTGCAAGTTGGCGTGGAGATCCTGCATGTATCTGCGGGGCAACGGGAAGGAATCGGGGAAATTCTGGCTGCTACGGGTGAGCGTACCGCCATCGTGGTGGGGCAGTCGGGTGTGGGAAAATCCTCCATCGCCAACTGTTTGTTGCCAGATGAAAATATTCGGGTTGGGACGATTGCGGAAACCGGGGAAGGGCGGCACACCACCACCTCCGCCACCCTTTACCGACTGCCGTCAGGCGGCCTGCTGATTGATTCGCCGGGTGTGCGGGATTTTGGCCTGACGGGGTTGGATTTTGCCACGCTGGAGGCAGGTTTCCCCGAATTCGCGCCGTTTCTCGGCGAATGCCGCTTCCACAACTGCACCCACAATCATGAGCCGGGCTGCGCGATTAAGGCGGCGGTAAGCGCAGGCAATATTCCGGCACGGCGTTTCAGTCGCTACCTCAGTTTGCTGGGCAATCTTTGATCTGCCGGTTTGCTGCCCCGGTTGCCGAGTCTGGTGACACAGGACATTACCCAGTTGGAACAGCATGTATCCCGATATTGCGCATATTATGAGAAACAGCCAGTGAAGTTCTTGCCCGTGCTGTAATTGCAACAGGGTGTCAGCAGCGCCAACGCCAGAAAACAGCCAAAGCGGCAACCAGCGGATGGTGCGCAAACAATGGAAAATGATGCCCTGTGTATGCAGGTCATTTTTGTGCTTGTAGCGATGCATGGTGGTATTCTCTCGCCTATCCAGCCTGGCAGGCTTGAAGGTTATTCTGATTTGTCTGGTTTAAATGATTGCCAGAATGCTAACAGCTTTTGCTGGATAAGTTGCCTGTCGAAACCGGGGGAATGTACAAGGGTTGCTACGAGGTATCCACAGGCAAACGCTATGGCCCATGAGCCAATGGCTGAAATCAGTACGGCAGCAACCAGTATGAGTACGGCAGTTTTGGTTTTTTCATCCATGATTATCGGGGGTGGTATTGCTCAGGACATGCTCCATTATGCCTGTATTCCTGTTCAATCTGGTAGTAACGGTAACCTGCTTTTCCAAATGGGTGATGGCTGACGCTGGAATCCCCCCTGCGGCCTCGCCGATAGATTTCCCGTTCTGTCAGGTCGGTTGGTGTTTGAGTGGATTCATGCCTTTGGGCAGTAATGGTCGTTGTCATCGTTGTTTTCCCGCGCTTGTTTTTATTAAAGTGCTGGTGGCATTATTTCCTCAATTCAGGGTGAATGCAACACTAACTTGTCAGCTTGTCAACAAGGTTTTGGATAACTGGTGACCAAGTGGTGGGTGCTTATTAAAACTTCGGTAGCCTATTAAGTGTAAATAACCTGAAAAATGCTCCGTTCGACGGAGATTAACTGATTTTTTCTGGAAATGCAGCTATAAATGAATGTGTAAAAGTACAACAAGGCAGCATAAAGGATTTACAGCTGCCAACAGAGGTAACTAACAATGAAAACAAGTAAATTGCACTCACAGGATGGGTTCGATACGGCACTTCAGGCGTGTAGCCCTTGCGAAATGTCTTCTTACCCTGATGAAACACATTACTGGCCAGAGATGTGCATGGCGCGCCGTCATGCTGCTGATGAAGCGGATGAGCGATTGAGCATTTGTATCCGTAACTCTTGGCCGGGTGTGGTTTTGCAGGATGTCCGAATCATTTTCCTGACCGCTACGCCAAATGTTTGCATGCCCAATGGGCAGGATGCAGTGAAGCTGGCACCATCACGTGGCATTGGTTTTGGTGACATCCATTTCGCAGCAGGCAGGAGCGCTGCTTGTGGAATCGTGCGGGACATCATCCTGCTGGACAGGCAGCCGCAGGAACGCAATCGCCAGTTCTATGCAGGTGTTTGTTTCAATGCGGTTTATGAGGATGGCAGGCAGGTAGCCAATCATGGTTATGTACTGTTCAAAAGCGCTTGTTTACCTCATGTGTCTGCTTAATAGCCGCTCCTCGTAAATGGCAGTGCTGAAGCGTAATAACTGGCGTACACTCTTTTTTTCCGAGTATTGGCTAACTAAAGTCGAGAACATGGTTAGAGGTGAGTATTTGCGGTTTTTACACAGATTGTCCTGTCTGGCGGGTATGACTGTCGTTCTGCTGGGGGTGTCTGCGCTGATTGGCTGGGTGTTTGATTTGCCCGCGCTCTACCGTGTGTCTGCCAGATTACCGGTAATGCCGCCCATGACTGCTGTTTCCTTCTTGTTCGCAGGGGGGGCATTGCTGTTGTTGCAGCCGGAACAGCCTTCCCCGCTTCGGCGGGCGGTTGGACAAGTGCTGGCTGTTAGTGGAATCCTGATTGGTGCGTTGATTATCCTGAGCTATCTGCATGAGCTGCCCGATCATATACTTCAGCAACTGGCGAGCTGGATGGGGTTGGTCAAGTTTTCTGCCATTAAAAGCTCTCCCCATACTGCTGTTGCGTTTACCCTGACCAGTTTGGGCATGTTGTTTTTAAGCCTGGAACGGCCTACGCTGGTTAATGTTGCGCAATGGATGGCATTTCTTAGCGTTATGGCTTTGGTTGTGATCTTTTTCGGCTATGCCCATGAGGAAAGCATTTTCTATTTGTTCACTGGCGACATCGGAATGTCACTGTTAACGGCTAGCGGGTTTGCGGTGTTGGGTTGGGGAATTATTCTGGCCAGGGTGGAAAAGGGCTTCTTTCATATCATGGTGAGTGACCGTGCGGGTGGGCTGGTGGCGCGGCGGGTCATGTTGTTGATGGCATTGTTCCCACCAATGCTGGGTTGGCTGCCATCCTTGATGCATTCCGCAGTGTTCACGCATACCCAGATTGAATCAATACTTGCAGCGGCAATGGTTTTGGCGATAGTCCTTATTGTCATCCGCCTGGCTTACCAACTGGATGATCAGGAAAATTTGCGATCCCAGGCTGAAGAAGCTTCCCGTCAGCATCAGACTGACCTTGCCCATATGGTGCGGCTGAATACCATGGGCGAAATGGCTTCCGGCATGGCACATGAACTCAACCAGCCGCTGACAGCCATGGCCAATTACGCCAGTGCCAGTCTGCGGCTCATCAAGTCGGGGGAAAGTAGTAGCGCACGGATTCAGGAGCCACTTCAGGGTATCCTGAAGCAGGCGGTACGTGCATCGGAAATCATCCGCCATTTGCGCGAATTTGTACGCAAGCAGCAACCTAATAAAACCCGTGTCGATGTGTATGACCTCATTCAGGGTGGTTTGGTGTTGATCAAGGGGGAGGCCGCCAGATACGAAGTGCCGCTCTTGCTCGAACTGGATGACAATTTGTCGGATGTGGACGTGGACGCCATCCAGATTGAACAGGTATTGCTCAATATCGTACAAAACGCGATTGATGCTGTGAGTAATATTGAGAGCTACCGTCGCCAGATCGTTGTTCGCGGTTACCTTAATGCGGGGGGCGATGTGCAGGTCGATGTTATTGATACGGGACAGGGTATGGATGAGGAACTCAAGGCGCGGGTTTTCGATGCTTTCGTGACGACCAAAGGGGCAAAAGGTATGGGGATTGGCCTGTCACTTTGCCGCTCGATTGTGGAATCCCACGGGGGGCGTTTGTGGGTGGAATCAGAACCGGGGCAGGGTGCGACTTTCTCGTTCACCCTGCCGGTAGGGTAGGGGCGAAAAATCTTTCACCCCTACTGTCTCAGTTGAATGCACAACCAGTCTTGAAGCCCATCTTCTTCAGGATGATAGCCAGCGGGCAGAAGCCGGTGAAGGCAGATTGCAGCAGGTTCAGGCCAACGAAAGCCAGCAGGATGATGCTGACGGTAGGGAAGTTCAGGTAGCCCAGCAGCAGGGCAAACAAAATCATGCCACCTGCAAAAGCCAGTACGACGCGATCAATACTCATGGTGTGTCCTCTTTGCGTATCAGTTGGTTAAATGCTCATTTACGTGTAGGCGAGTATATTAGAAACCGGTAATAAACGCAAAAATGCGGGCCGTTAGGCCCGCACCGGATCGCACCTGATATTGAGAGGCAGGATTTTCAGGCGACTTCACAAAGAGGGTGGCGAACAGTCCTGGTGGCAGGACGGTCGCGCTTGACTGGGCCGGAAATGACATCCAGACCAATTTCATCACGGAATTGCAGCAACCACAGGCGAGCTTCCTTGCTGACCTGATGGCTGACCACGAAACCGGTCGCGCCATAATTGCGGCTGACCAGCGCCTGTAATAGCAGGCAACGCTTTTCCCCCAGACCTTCCACGCATGGCAGTAGCGACAGTTTGATCTGGCGGGCGGAGTTGCATTTGGCCTGCCCGCGCAGTTTGCGCATACGCTCATGGAATTCCGGCTGGGTTTCATCCGCGCCTACCTGTACCAGCAAACCACCGCCAATGTCGCTGGCGGTCAGCCATTCGCAGGCTTGTTGCAGGTCGGCTTCATCCAGTTCCGGCGTGGCTTGCACGGCTACTACGCTATCCCAGTCCTGCAAATGCTGGCGCAGGGTGGGGACGTTGAAACGGATGCTGTTGAATGCAGGATGCAGAATTTTCTGCAAGGGCTGCACGGTTCCGCTGGCGTACCAGGTGTCAGCGGTACGGCTGGCGTCGAAAGCCTGCGCCAGTTCCACCGCATCGGCAGGCAGGCGGTAAAAACTGTCGACGCTAACTTCGGCGACTGCACGGCGTTCTGTCGCATCCATCAGTACGATGCGGCCACTTAGCTGCGCTTCACGCTTTTCTGCGGGAGTCAGCGCCAGTGCCAGTGGCAGCGGCCACAAGTGGCCGTTTGCCAGGCGGTTGTTACGCAATACATTGCTGTGGTCAGCCTGGTTCAGGTAACCATCCAAAGGGGCGAAAGCGCCGCTTAACAACAGTTCCAGTGTGCTGATTTCACTATGGTTCAGAATTTTGTGCAGGATGCTCATGAAACGCCTCCATCAACTATTTTGCTTGCAGGCAAGTATGCTGCGATGCATAAATAATGAAAAACGATATAATTCGATATGAGTATCTTCAAATGAGATAAAGCATGAAACTGTTCCAGCTCCGTCTGTTAAAAACCCTACTGAACAATGGCATGAATGTTTCCCGTGCCGCTGATCAGCATTACATCGTACAATCCGCCGTCAGCCGTCAACTGGGGCTGCTGGAGGAAGAGCTGGGAATGCCGCTGTTCGAACGCAAGGGCAAGCGGCTGGTGGAGCCGACGTCAGTGTGCAAGGCCATCGTGCAGGAACTCGACCGCATTGAGCAGGCGATGGAAAACATCCGTGCGGTGGCAGATGATTTCCGGCTGCAAACCCGTGGCGAAATCCGCATCGCCACCACCCACACCCAGGCCAAATATTTCCTGCCGGAAGTGATGCTGGAATTCCGCCAGCGTTACCCGGATGTCGCCATTCATTTCCTGCAAGGTAACCCGGCGGAACTGGTGCGGATGCTGCACGATGGCAAGGCCGACATCGCTGTATGCACCGAGGAGCTGGGTAATGACAGCGCACTGGACAGCCGCAAGTGTTACGACTGGAACCATGGTCTGGTGTTGCCGGAAGGGCATCCGCTGTGCGAAGGCCCGCTGACCCTGCAACGCCTCGCGCAATACCCGGTGCTGACCTACATTTTCGGCTTTACCGGGCGCTCCAAAATCCACGAAACCTTCCGCCACGCAGGGCTGGAACTGGATGTGACTTTCGCCGCCACCGACACTGACGTAATCATCAGCTATGTACGGCTGGGGCTGGGTGCGGGCATCATCGCCAAAATGGCCTATTCCCACATCCACGACGACGATCTGGTGTTGCGCGACCTGTCGCACTTGTTTCCGGTTTCCACCACCCGCGTGGCGTGGCTGAAAAACAAGTACCTCAAGCAGTACATCATGGAAATGGTGGATTTGCTGGTGGAATACGGCGAAAGCGAGGAGTGGTATGCTTGATCTGAATTACGGGTATAATCGCTTCCATGTTTAGTTTATGGAATGCAGGCATGAGCGCTGCGGATGATTTTCGGAAAGAACTGGAGGGGCAGAAGTTTGCCACCATTCTGGCGGATCCGCCGTGGCAGTTCACCAACCGTACCGGGAAAATGGCTCCCGAGCATCACCGCCTTTCCCGTTACCCCACCATGACGCTGGACGACATTAAGGCATTGCCTGTCGGTGAAGTGGCTGACGATACCGCGCATTTGTATTTGTGGGTGCCGAATGCACTGCTGGCTGAAGGGTTGGAAGTCATGCGGACATGGGGCTTTACTTACAAGACCAATATCATCTGGTACAAAATTCGTAAAGATGGTGGCCCTGATCGCCGTGGCGTTGGTTTTTACTTCCGTAATGTAACGGAAATCATCCTGTTCGGTGTGCGTGGCAAGAATCCCCGTACTCTGCAACCGGGAAGAACCCAACCCAATATCATCACTTCGCAAAAGCGAGAGCACAGCCGCAAGCCGGATGAACAATACACCGTTATCGAAGAATGCAGTTGGGGGCCATTCCTTGAATTATTCGGGCGCGGTGGACGCAAAGGCTGGACAACATGGGGCAATCAGGCAGAAGCCTATATGCCTGACTGGTCTACCTATTCCAATCATTCACAGGCGCAAGCAACTGTCAGTGAGCAAAAAGAATTATTCTGATTTCAAAGGTTCCCGTATGAAACACATATTGATGGGTGGTTTGTTCACCATCGCGCTGGCTATGACAGGCTGCGACCAATCCCCCCGGCATCCGGAAGATTTGCCCTGGCAAATCACTGTTACCCCGGAAGGCAACCCGCAGGTATTCCATCTGGAAATCGGCAAATCCACCCTCAAGGATGTGATTGAGCATTTCCACAACTTCCCGGAAATGGCGGTGTTTGCCCATGAAAGTGGCAAGCGCACACTGGAAGCTTATTTCGGTACGCAGCGCGTCGGCCTGTTTGATGCCAAAATCATCGCCGAAATGCAGGCGGATGACGCCATGCTGGACAAGTTCCAGACTGAAGCCAGCAAGCGCGAAGGCATGGCTAGTGGTCAGTGGAAATACAAGCTGTCGGATGCCAATTTGAAAGTGGCCAATGAATTGCTAGTACGTAAACTGGTCTACATGCCATCAATCAACTATGACCCGGAAATTGCCACTGCCCGCTTTGGCGAGCCTGCCGAGCGTTTGCCATCTACCAAGGCCGGGGTGGCGTTCTGGTTTTACCCCAGCAAAGGGCTGGTAATCCTGATGAATGATGACGGTAGCGAAATCCTCTATTACACTGGTAGCAACGATTATCCCGCACTGAAGCAGGAATTGCTGGAGGCGCAACCGCAAAATGCCGACTGACACCCGTACCCGTGACGTTCCCTGGTGGAAAGCCAAGGCGCTCCCCGAGATGAGACTTGAGGAATGGGAAAGCCTGTGCGACCACTGCGCCAAATGCTGCTTGATCAAACTGGAAGACGAGGAAGACGGCACGGTCTATTACACCGACGTAGCCTGCGACCTGTTGGATGGCCAGACCTGCCAGTGCAAGGATTACCGTAATCGTGAAACGCTGGTGCCCGATTGCCTGCGCCTGACGCCGGACAACCTCGACCAGCTTTACTGGATGCCGCCCAGTTGCGCCTATCGCCTGTTGCACGAAGGCAAGAATCTGCCCGCGTGGCACCATCTGGTTTCCGGCGACAAGGAAAGCATTCATCGAACCAAACAATCCGTCATCGGGCGTTTCACTTACGCTGCTGAAGTGGATGAGGAACATTGGGAGGAACGGGTCGTCACATGGCCGCTGAAGCGGAAAATATAAGCCAACGCATCGACAAATGGTTGTGGGCGGCGCGTTTCTTCAAAACCCGTCCGCTGGCAGTTGATGCGATCAACGGCGGGCACGTCCACGTCAACAAAGAGCGGGTGAAACCGGCGCGGAATGTGCGCCCCGGTGATGTCATCCGCATTACCAAGGGCTTTGAAACCTGGGTAATTACTGTCAAGGGTGTGAATGAACAACGTCGCCCGGCAGCGGAAGCCCGCTTGCTGTACGAAGAATCCGAACATCACCGCGAGCAGCGCGAAGCGGTGATTGAAGAGCGCCGCCTGCATGGCGTCAACATCCGTGTCAACAAGCCGGACAAGCGCGAACGCCGTCTGATAGATCAATTCAAGAGGAACTGGTGAAAATGAAACTGCCTGTTATGACTTCTGCATTGCTACTGTTTGTAGCAGGCAACGCATCCGCCGACTGGTTTGATTTCTTCGATATGGGCGATATGTTCGGCAATAATCAGCAGGAACAAACCCATCGTGCCACTGGCAATGCCCAGGGGCAGGGCAATGGTGCCAGCCAGTCGCAAGGCCGTTCCCGTGGGCGCGGCGAAGCCGACATCGACATGAATTTCGACCTGAATTTCCGCGCGGATGGCTGGGGTCAGGCGAATGCGGACGGGCGTGGCTATACCTTCACGGACGCCAATGCGATCAATGCAGCAACGGTTTACGGAACTGCTTCCCCTTACGCCTACAGCTACCCCTATTACAATTACTACAGTTACACGCCGTATATGCAGCAGGGGTATCAGGCGTATTCCTACCCGATGTACTACCCCTACTACGTGCAGCAGCCGTACAGCGCGGTTAGCCCTGTTCCAGCAAGCGGCGCAGGTCGATAACGGCGGCGTTTGCCCGCGACAAATACGAGGCCATGATCAGCGAGTGATTGGTGACAAAACCGAAGCCGTTGCCGTTCAGGATTATCGGACTCCAGATGGTCTGCTGGGTGGATTCCAGTTCACGAATGATCTGTTGCAGGCTGACCCGCGCATTCTTCTTTTCCAGCACTGAGCCGAAATCCTTTTCTACCGCTTTCAGGAGGTGCAGTAACGCCCATGCTTGTCCGCGCGCTTCGTAGAACACATTGTCGACCTGCATCCACGGTGTTTTGTAGTACTGCCGGGATGGCACCGGGGTGGATTGCTGCGCAGCGTTGTCGCCCGCCAGCCCCAGATTCAGACCTTCCTGCCCGACACTGGCACTGAGGCGCTGGGAAAGCGAACCGAGGCGTTTTTCCACCTGCGCCAGCCAGTCGCGCAGATTATCGGCACGTGAATAGAACTGCGCATTCATCTGCCTGGGGTCGCTCAGGCGCAGCAAGTAGCGCTCAAGCGCCTTGATGGCGGTGC
>JAHJJD010000116.1 GCA_018822845.1 Gammaproteobacteria bacterium
CGCGGTGCAGGGTGAAGCGGGTTTCACCAACAACAGCAGTGGCGTACAGGCTGACCGCCGTGAAATCAAGCTGACCCACGAACAGAAAGTCAGCAAGGATACCACAGCGAAAGTGGAACTGGCCGACAGCCAATCGCTCAGGGGTGTGACCGGAAGTGATGCCTCCTAATTTTAAGCGACATGGCAGGCAGCGAAGTTCTTCCAGTAATCATTCCATCCGCCATTCAAGCGAGTCACGCGCAGGGCGAGCATGGGATCGACATTCTCTGCTGCCCACCAAGCACCGGGCTTTTTCAGGCGTGCTTGTACGACAAAGCGGTGGGCACTTTCAATTTCGCCGGAGCCGATAGGGCGTCCCAGCCGGATAGCCCCCGCATAATCCACCTGATCGCGGCGGTTACTGAGATAGCGGTAAGCTTTCCGTACTGGAGCCTGCGCATCAGGCGTGGCAGGGGCTTCCAGATGAGGCAACAGGGCTTCCAGTACCTTGGTGGAACGGTTGGCTTTCAATTCCTCTTGCCGCTGGTCTAGCCATGCGTCGGTGTCAGGGGAACAGGAGGGGGCGGCTTCCGCCAGGTATTCACTCAGATGGTAAAAATCCACCAGGTAAGCGCCCTGACTGCCAAAACAGTGCTCTATCTGGTCGGCAATCCAGACCGCCCCGTCGCCTACGCCATGGATGTCCGTTGCCCGTCCAAAGCCTGCCAGACAGGCACAATGGTGCAGGTGTTGCCCGGCCTGTTCCGTGCCGCCGCTAAAGGTTCCGCCATAAAACCGGCGGGTGCTCCCCAGTTCGCGGGCAATGCACAGCTTCAATTCCTGCCAGTTCAGCGTCTTGCTTTTACGGCGGTCAGCCGTTTGCGGGTCACTCGTGACAATGGGAACCATGCCACCATCCATTTCCACCAGCACACAGGCTTTTCCCGTGCGCTCAGGTCGGGTCGTTTCCAGTACCGTGTCTTCCAGCATCAGGCGTCCATGACGTTCCGTCGTCTGCCGGATCGTTTCCGGGGGCAAGGTGATGCCATAATGTTCCTGAAGTTTTTCACTCACCTGCCGGAAGGGATGATCCGCCCCAAAATCCGTGACTACCCGTTGCAGCGGCGCGGATACACCCCGGCAACGCACCCCCGCACTGGCGGAAAAAGGCCGTTGCAGGCACGAACCTTGGCGAAACAGCCGTTCGTTTACTTCAATCAATCCGTAGGTGCTGTGCCAGTAGAGTTTTTTTGACCCATAGGACGCCAACCCGGCTCCTCCCAACCTTGGTGGGCTGCCGCTGCTTCATGCCGTTCCGCCCAGCCGGACAGGGCATCGTGTCCCAGTTGGCGCAGGGTTTCGATAATCTGCCGTTCCGCTTCATCGGCGCGTTTCAAATCGTCACCACTGGATTCCATAATGTTCAGGATGGATTCCAGCCGTTCCTGAAGCACGGGGTGGCGGGCAAGGCGTTGGGCTAGCTGCGTTGGCTTGTCTAACATGGGGGGACTCGTTTAATGGGAATATTTACTGGATATTAGACCATGCATCACTTCCGGTCACACCCGCTATGGGGACAAAACCTGGGGTTATCCCCATATTCCGTGTACAAGCCTGTGGATAAAGTGAGGATATGGGAGGTAAGTGCTTACTACTGTTGGAATGTTGCCAAATTGATCAATTATTAATCAGTTTACAGTGAGCTAATTCCTGGCATGACAATCCTTGTTTGTTTATGAGGGTAAGTTTTGTTCGTCCGTGACTTGTTCTAAAATCGCGCCACCCAAAGCAAACGCTACCTGAGGATGCAATGCCAACATTATTAAAACGATTCAGTGTGATCCTGTTACTCGGCCTGTTCCTGCCCCTGTCGGCATCAGCGCAAGAAACCTTGAAAATAGGCATCAAGCCATCCGAGCCGTGGGTGATGTATGACCCCGCCCAGCCTGTTGCCGAGCGCCAGCCAACCGGTTTCAGCATCGGATTGTGGCAGGCGCTGGCGGAAAAACTGGGCGTGAAAACCGAATGGGTGTATTTCGATACGACCAAAGAACTGGTGGATGCCGCCGCAGTGGCAAAAATTGATGCTGGTATCGCGGCGATTACGGTTACGGCGCAGCGGGAGCAGCAGGTTGATTTTTCCAACTCCATGTATGAGCTGGGTTTGCAGATCATGGTGGCTCCCGAATTCCAGAAATCCAACCCGTTCATCGTCATGTTGGGTGAGTTGGGGCGCTTGTTTTCCTGGCAAACACTGTTGGCTTTTATCGTCATGCTGTTTGTCACAGCCAACCTGCGTTTGTGGGCTGACCGCAACGGTTCCCTGCAACCCAATTTCCCGCTGGGGTATGTGGCGGGCATCCGCGAAGCGCTGTGGTGGGGGCTGACCATGCTGCTGACCTGGGAAACGCCACACAGCCGTGGTTTGGCGCGTAGTATTGACCTGATGTGGCACCTGATAGGGCTGATACTGCTGAGTATCCTGACGGCGGTTGTCACCAGTGCGCTGACTGCGCAGGCGGTTAGCGGGACAATCCGTTCTGAAAAGGATTTGCCGGGCAAACGGGTGGTGGCCGTAGCGACCGATGCGCCCCGCCTGTGGCTGGAACAGAGTGGCATTGCAGTTACGCCAGTGGACACGATTGAGGAAGGCATAGCGCGGGTACGCAAGGGCGAGGCGGATGCGTTGGTGCATGACGGGCCGCGCCTGAAATACCTTGCCAGCCAGATCAATCAGGAGGCAGGTCAAAGAGTGCTGTCCATCGTACCCGCATCCTTCAACCCGCAAAGCTACGGTATCGTTTTCCCGGATGGCAGTCTGCTACGTGAGCAGGCCAACCGTGCCCTGTTGCAGTTGCGGGAATCGCAGCAGGGGAAAACCAGCCTGCATGAGGAATTGCGCGCCAAGTGGATCAAGGATTGAACATTTTAACGATTTGAATGGTTGTCTGCTGCCAGATGTTGTTTGGGGATAGTGACCTCAATACAGATGAAATCTGGCAGCAGGTTTTCAATTCATGCGCGGATATTGACACAAATTCATAAGCTGCCTACGCTGAACCTATCACTCACTGTTTGGAACGCTGTGATGGCTACGCTAAATGTCTCATTGCCGGATAATTTGAAAACCTACGTTGCCCAACGGGTACGTAATGGCGAATACAGCAATGCCAGCGATTACATTCGTACCCTGATCCGCAAAGACCGCGAGCAAACGCCGCCTGTTGCTCCCGACATTTCCCCGCAATTGCTGGAAGAAGCCACCCGGATTCAGGCACTGCCGCTGGATACCGAAAGCAAGCGCCGACTACTAGCGATGTATGCCATGCTGGAAAAGAAACGTCAGGCTCCTGCACCGTCCGCTGAAAGCATCATTCAAGGTTTGCAGGACATGGGTGAAGAGGCGCAGCGCAATGGCCTGACACCCGACATACTGGATGACATCCTGCATGGCTGAGGGGAAACATCTGGTTATCGACACCAGTACCCTGATCAGCGCGTTTTTCTTCCCCCAATCCGTTCCGGCTCAAGCTTTACGCAAAGGCCTACGGGAATACGTGTTGTGGGTATCAGTAGAAACGCAGCAGGAATTGCTGGAAGTTGCCCAACGCGACAAGTTCGACCGTTACGTGCCGCTGCAAACCCGCATGGAACGGGTAACGGATTTTCTGGCGAAAACCCGTTTGTGTGCTGATGTGCCATTCATCGAAACAGGTTGCCGTGATCCCAAAGACATCAAGTTTCTGACGCTAGCCGTTGCGGTCGGTGCTGACATTCTGGTTTCCAGCGACAGTGACTTGCTGGATTTGAATCCGTTCCAGAGTGTGCGAGTGATGAAACCTGCCGAGTTTTGTGGGCATTAATTCGCTGAATTTCCAGCCTGTTTGTGCCAGAATGTAATCCCTTCCAGTCACGAACCCGGCGGATATGGCAGAACTCCCTACCAAAGAGGATCTTGAAAAGCTCTATCGAAAAAAAGGGCATGATGCGCTGGTGTGGTATGCGTGGCGAAATGCGCTGCGGGCGTTACCTTTGTTTGGACGTTTACCTATTAAGGAAATTATTTCTGAGCGAAAGGATGCTCTTTTACACATGGTTAACGTATCCCAAGTATGTTTAGCCTTGGCTAATTGGGCAAGTGCTCCCAAACAAGTTGTTACAGCATATGCTGCCTACGCTGCGGGTGTTCGGTATGTTGCTGACGCAGATGTATATGTCGATGCTGTCAGTGCTGCTAGATTTACTGCTCAGGTAGCTGCTGCTGATGTAATTGCTAAAGTCGCGGCAGCAGCAGAAGACGTTGCCAGAAGAGCTTTTTATGGTGTGGCTAACCCGGCTAAAGCTGCCTCAATTGTCGATTATCAGATACTTCTAGATCAAGATTCTATTGCGCTAGAATGGTGGCATAGCTACCCCTTGTGGCAAAAGAGTGAACCGTTCGTAATTACTGAATGGCGGAGTGCATTTGATCAAGACTTGCGAAAGCTGGAGCTGGATTTTTTAGCAGATGATTTGAACGGCTTGTGGCAAGGTGGTTTACTAGCATCTCATTTTCCCAATTATTTGGAAGAATTCTCTGATGCGGAATTGGCTGATCCAGTTGCGCTACGCCGTCTAATCGTTGATGGGGAGGCTGCACGTATTCATGCTGTGCGGGTATTATTATTAGGGTCAGGTGGAGCGGGTAAAAGTTCGCTGGCCGATCGTTTGCAAGGTAATTCCTTAGAGTTGAGTAAAAAAATTACAGTGGGGGTGAATTACCAAAACCACCAGCCATTGGATTTGTACAACACGTTTACTTATTTGCGCCGAGGTAAAAAGCCGCTTGATTTGTATCTGTGGGATTTCGGCGGACAAACCATTTTCCACGGACTGCACAGCGCGTTCCTGCATGAAAACTGTGTGTACGTACTGGTGGTGGATAGCCGTCACGAACAAGCACCGGATGCATGGCTGCACCAAATCAGGCATCTAGCGGGCGGGCAGGCCAAAGTGCTGCTGGTGACAAACTGGTATGAAAAATGTGAAACCCGCCAGAACGAATCCCGTTTGTTGCGCGAGTTTCCCGATTTGCTGGATGAACGCAGTTTCTTCTATTTTTCCTGCCATGAGCCGGATGCGTCCGGTTTGCAGACATTTGTGCAGGCGTTGGAAAAAGCCTGTCTTGAAAGCCAGCGAATGGTGTTGAAAGAAACGCTGGATGTGAACACAGCTCTGCAACAACAGTATCAAGATGATGTGTTTCTCGACTCCGCCGATCTGGAGGACATCATCGAAAAGGTCACGCGCAGGCCGGAGTCTGTCGAAGCCCTACCCAACAAGCTGGAGCAACTGGGTTTTCTGGTGCGGGTGGACAGCGACGATCAGCATTACTGCCTAAAACCGGCTTGGGCGGTGGATAACGCCTACGCCGTGCTGTATTCACCCCTGTTACGTGAAGCCAACGGCGTGTTGAAACTGAAAGACTTACAACGCGAATTCAAGGGACAAATCGAAACTCGGCATATGACTCATTTGGTCGAGTTTTTGCAGATGCGCTCACTGTGCCGCAAACTGGCGGGCGGTGACGGTTATTTCTTCCCGGACGCTGCTCCCGCCGATGAATTGCCGGAGGCCAGTGAACTGCTCAAGTATACAAAAGGGCTGGTGATTCGCTTTGACCTGCCATATCTCCCGCTGGGTTTCCATGCTGCCTTGGTGCATCGCCTGTTTGCGCCGGACGGTATCAGCGATACAGGCGATATTTGGCGACAAGGTTTTATCCTGCGCAAAAGCGAGAGCCGTGCGGTAGTCCATTACCTGACGCGCAAAAGCGTAGTGGAATTGGTGCTGGCTGGTGAATGGCAGGATTTCGCCGGATTGCTCAACACCGTGCTGGTCAACCTGAAAGCCGTGCTATTAGAAGGCAAAGGTATCCGCGAGGAACATATTGTCCCCTCTGTGGTGCTGGATAAGGAGGTATTTTCCGTGCATTCCGCCGAACGGCTGGTGGATGTATTGGGGCAAATCAACAGTTATGGACAATTGATCCGCGAGGTAAAAGCGATGGCAGGTAAGATCAACGTGAATGTGGGCGATGGCTCCCAAGTGGCGATTGATGCCCACAACGTCACCCAAAAGTACAACTCGGATAACACAACACTGGAAATCAACGCTGACCAGCGCCAGCAAATCGCAGTGATTGTCGGTGAGCTGCTCAAGCAGGCTGGTAATCTACCTGCCCAACAAATTATTGCTGTTGGCGAAGTCAAAGCAGCATTGGAAGACACTGAAGACAAACCCGAAGCCCGCAATCTGCTGGGCAAAGTCTGGAACGGGCTGAAAGAGGTAATGGATCTCACCAAAACCGGCACTGACATTGCTGTTTTTGTGCTGGAACATCAGGCTGCGATTGCAGGGGCAATTACCATGGCAGTAGCTGCTTTGAAATAGCTGATTTGATAGACTCAAGCATACCCTTCCTTACCGTTATTTCTGGAATAAAACCAAGGCCAACACATGATGACTATTGAAGAAATTCTTGCCGCGTTTCAGTCAGTTCCTGAAGGGCAGTTCCCGACGGCAGCCGTTGAGGCCGCGTTGGCCCAACAGGAGGCGATTACCCCCTTTCTGCTGAAAATACTGGAAGTGACCCCGGAAGAGCTGGATGCGCAAGAACGGGCGCAGGAAGATGAATCAAGCGTTTCCTTTACCTTCAGCTTTGCCTTGTATCTATTGGCGCATTTCCGGGAACAGCAGGCGTTTCCCGTGATCGTCAAGTTTTTCTCGACGCCGGGCCAGATCGTGTACGACGTGACCGGTGATATTACAACGGAAGATTTGCATAGCATTCTGGCCGCAACCTATAACGGTGATTTTTCCGCGTTGGCTGCGATTGTCAGTGATACCCAGGTTGATGCATCGGTCAGAAGCGCGGTGATTCGCGCGATGCTGATACTGCGTGCGGAGCGTCAGCTTGAGGAGGAGGTGCTTGTAGCCTATCTGGAAAATTTGTTCGATACCTATCCGCGTAATCCAGAGGATATATTTTGGTCTTTCCTTATTGGTGATGCGGTGCAATTACGTGCGGCCAGTTTGCGCAGCAGGATAGACCAAACATTCGATGATGGCCTGATTGACGGGTTTTTCATTGATCGGGGCAGTGTGGATAAAACTTATTCGGGTGAGTACCGACTGAGGGAGCATTCCTCTCAGGTTGATGTCATGAGCCTGGCCAACTGGGTTTGGTTTCAGGAAAAAAGGCAATACACGCCGCGTCAGCACCAGCCGCTGGATATTGGCAATATATCGGCTAAACCCCAATCATTTCTTCCTCTACCACCCGTCGAAACTGTCAAGCGGGAAACGCCAAAAGTTGGGCGCAACGATCCCTGTCCGTGCGGTAGTGGCAAAAAGTACAAGAAGTGCTGTGGAAAATAAGTAATGGGTTTTCAATTTTGGAATCAGATTTCAGTAATTTCATTCAGCAGCAACATCAGCATCCGCTCATCAATCGGCGAAGCCCTGAACCCGAAATGTTCATAAAACCGTTTGGCGTCATCAGTCAGCGCGTGAACCAGCAAGACCCGTGCGCCAATGTAACCCGCAGCCGCATGGCAGCGTAACAACGCATCCTGCAACAATGAATAGCCCAACCCTTGTCCTTGCCACTCCTTATCAATGGCTAAACGTGCCAGCACTACCGTCGGTATCGGCTCTGGCATATTGCGCCTGACTTTGCTGGAAACCATTGCATGGGTGAGGGAGCCAGCGGCCAAAGCATAATACCCAACCACACGCTGCTCGACACAAGCTACAAAAGTACGGGATGCGCCCAATGCCTCATTCTTCAACGACCGCCGTTGCAGCCATTCATCCAGCACCTCTTCGCCGCAACTGAATTTGTCCACTTCATGCTGAGCCCGTAGCGGTTCTGGCTGGCGTATCAAGCTCATTTCGCCCATACAGGCTGGCGTGACATCAGGTCTTGCAAGCGCGGATTGCTGGCAGGTGGCGTATCAAGGGCTGCATTGAATTTTGCCCAAGCGTCAGCGTTCAGGTGAAACACTGTTTTGTCCAGCAGGGCATTGGTCGCTTCACGCAAGGCGGCATCGCGCACAAAGTCTGATACCGTTTTATCCAGTGCTGCGGCTGCCCGCTCAATCAGGCTACGCTGTTCTTGTCGGATGCGGATGTTTAAGGGCGTGACTTTGGTTTCGGGTACGGTTGATACGGCTGACATGACGGTTTACCTGTGAAATTTTCTTGATTATATGCTCTTTGTCCGCACAATGTAAATACATTTCCCCTATCCCTACGTTGCCAGCCGCAATAGTGGCACTGATTATGATTTTAGGGGTGTCTTTTCATACGATGAATATGATTTTAGGGGTGTGTTTCACGCAGGACTGTCAAACCCCGCCACAATATCAAACAACTCCGCATCAATCCCTTCCTGCCGGAGCTGATGATAAGAATGCTTTAGCCCTTCCAGCATTTCACCGATATTTTTTTCCGCCCGCTGCATGGTGGCAAGACGGCTGGCATTTTCGCTGGCAAGCGATTCTGCACAGGCGCGGAACAGCGACACGAACAGGTATTCGCGGATCAAGGCCGCCAATGTCTGCAAGCTGGAACCCAGTGTTTCCGGCAGTTTGTTGGTCAGCCACGGTTGCGCCCGCAATTGCTGTTGCCAGACCGCATCCAGTGGCAACAGGCGCTGGCTGACCGGCTCATAATGCCCGGAAACTTCGCCGGGGCGGTTGTGGTACAGGTACAGGCCGCTGATCTTGCCACGTTCCCGCGCGGTTTCCACCGCCACCACCAACTGCCCGACCAGCGCCGTCACCGCATTGAGCGAGTTGGGTACATGCAGCAAATCCACCAGCGGCAAGGCGCTGTCTTCCAGCCGGTCACGCATCCGCTCACCCACCACCCACACTTGCTTGTCACCCGGCAATGCGTTCAGCGAATGGATGACGTAATCCGCCAGCAGGTCGTTGAATTGCCCCACCAGGCCCTGATCGGTGCCGAACACGATCACCCCGGTTGCCACATGGGCGGAGGGCAGGGGTTCCGTCACCAGCAGTGGCACATCCGGCTGGCGTAAACAGGCCATCAGCCCCAGTTCGACCGTGCGGTTGTATTCCTCCAGCGCGTGGACTGCCCGCTCATATTGCCCGATGTTGGAAGCGGATAGCGCCTTCATGGTGCGCACCACGGACTGGAGGTCGGCGGTGCTGTCGATGCGGTGGCGCAGGGCTTCGATACCGTCGCTCATGGCAGTGGCCTGAACCCGGCGGCGGCATACACTTGCTGTTCGGCAGCTCGCATCTGTGCCAGCGGTACATCATCAAACTGGCCTTCGCTCAGCGCCCGCAGCAGGCTGATTTGCGCAGTAACCGGCACGGGCGCGTGTTCGGCCTGTTGCAAACAGGCGCGGATGCGTTGCCCGTGCGCCAGAATCTTGCGGGTATTGTCATCCAGCCGTGTACCAAAGCGGGCGAAACCTTCCAGTTCCTCGAACTGTGCGTAAGCCAGTTTGAGGTTGCCTGCCACCTTGCGGTAATCTGCTAGTTGCGCCTTGCTGCCCACCCGTGATACCGAACGCCCCACATCCACTGCCGGTAATATCCCCAGTTCAAACAGTTTGGGCGACAGGTAAATCTGCCCGTCGGTAATCGAAATCAGGTTGGTGGGGATGTAGGCCGACATGTTTTGCGCTTCGGTTTCAATGATCGGCAAGGCAGTCAGCGAACCGCCGCCAAAATCCTGGCGCAGCCGGGTGGCGCGTTCCAGCAGGCGTGAATGGATGTAGAACACATCACCCGGAAATGCTTCCCGCCCCGGTGGACGCCGCAACAGCAAGGAGAGTTCGCGGTAAGCCCGTGCATGGTTGGTGAGGTCATCGTACACCACCAGTACATCCCACCCTTGCTGCATGAAATGTTCGGCAATGCTGGTGGCGGCATAGGGGGCAATATAGGTCAGCCCCGGAGGGTCATTGCCTTTGGAGACGACCACCGTGGTATAGGCCATCGCCCCATGCTCACGCAGGCTGGCAACCACTTTCGCCACTGCCGAAGCCCGTTGCCCGATGGCACAGTAAATACACACCACGTTCTGGTCATGCTGGTTGAGGATGGTATCCACCGCAATGGTGGTTTTGCCGGTCTGGCGGTCGCCGAGGATCAGTTCGCGTTGCCCGCGCCCAATCGGCACCAGTGCGTCGATCACCTTGATGCCAGTTTGCAAGGGCACGCTGACCGGGGCGCGATCCATGATCGGGGCAGCAGGGCGCTCGATGGGCAAGCGTTGGACGCAGGTCAGCGCCCCCCGGTCATCCAGCGCCTCACCCAGCGGGTTGATGACGCGCCCCAGCACGTCA
>JAHJJD010000016.1 GCA_018822845.1 Gammaproteobacteria bacterium
AACTTCAGCATTTTCCAGTTTCTCAAATGCTGGCATGATGCGCCCCGGACGCCCGCTGCGAATGGTCTTGCGGATGTAATCATCCGTCAGGGACTCCATGACTGCTGGCTTCGATAATGGCAGGCCAATTCCCCCTTTACCCTCTTGACCGTGACAAGCCGAGCAATGCTGCTGGAACAACACTTTCCCGTCGTTTGCCTCAGCCAGCATCACCATGAGTGACAGTAACGCCGCCAACCCGATTTGTTTCCAGATAGTCATGTTTCCTGATTCAAACTTCAATTCAAACCAGTATATTAGCACAAACTAATATCACTTTGATAAAGATCAATTACGGACGCATTTACGGCAGGATAATGGGGTTTTAATATATTACCCACAAAGGCACTCCATGAAAGAACAACAAGTCACCCGCTTCATGTACGCACTAATCATCGTGGGGCTGAGCATCAGCGCCTTCGGGGTTGGTTTGGTGATTTTCACCGACATCGTGACGGGGTACGGCGTGAAAGGGATTGCCATCGTCGCCGGGCTGATTGCGGGCGGGTTGTTCCTTTCCATCCCCGCCAAGATTTACCTGACCCTGCAACTGATGAAGCGTAATGATGAAAAGATAAAAGCCCAGCGCGAACGCGGAGAGCTTCGTTAAAACAAAAAGGCTGCCAAAGGCAGCCTTTTTTCTGTTCAAACCACGCTCAGGGCATCAATTGAGGCCGGGTTCATCAGTCGCATCAATCTCGAACGGGTCATGCTTGGCGGCAGACTTGTTACCGATACGATTCATGAAACTGCGGTAAACATACCAGTCCAGGCTAAACCAGCGACCCGCCCCCATGAAGAACAGGGCCAGCAGCAGGACGAAATAGACCAGCTTGACCTCAACCAGGTTATTGGTCATGTCACTATAGCCATGCGTCATGACCAGTTGCGCCATCGTATTGAGGAAACCACCCTCACCCATCAGCAGCAGGCCCTGCACCACGACAATGAACATCAGGGCCAATACCACCCAGCGCACGGCAAAACCCAGTACCAACAGAATGGCGGCAACAATCTCGATTGTCCCCAGCAGGATAACCCAGGTTTCAGCGCCCAATCCAAGGAAAGAGACTTCCCCCATGGCGGCAACACTCTGCTGGAACGCCTCGGTGTTCAACCACGTTAACGGGTTCCACGCAACGAAATCAGAACTGGAAAATAATCCCAGATGCTGTACACCGGAAATCCAGAACATGGGAGCAAGAAACAAGCGAATGGCCAGTGGTGCCAGGAAGTCGAATACACGCATCCATTCAAGGCTGAAAAAGCCGACAAGAAACTTCATGGAAAACTCCTTGGAATTTAAAATACCAGCAGAATCGAATGATTATAGACAATTCATGCAATCTTTATGTTTGGGGCGTATTGTGGCACAGGATAAAGCCTGAATCCAATCTGAATCCATTAATGTAAACCCGCAGACGACAACTGGGGCACAGAATACACCTGCGCCTGCCCATCCTGAACAGTGCGGACACGTCTGATGATGCTGACAGCATCCAGTTCGCAGGCAACGAGCTGTTCCTCACGCTGTGCATGCTCGATATAACTGTCCGGCAAACCCAGGTTGAGCACAGGAATGGTCAGCTCGGCTTCATGCAGGTACTCATTCACCGCACTGCCAGCACCACCCATGACTGCATTGTCTTCCAGCGTCACCAACAGATCGTGCGATTGCGCCAGTTCCCGGATCATGGCCTTGTCCAGCGGCTTGACGAAACGCATGTTGACCAGGGTTGCGCCCAATTCCGCCGCCGCCGTTTGAGCCTCAGCCAGCAGGGAGCCAAACAGCAGGATCGCGATGGAATGCCCCGAACGGAGTTTTACCGCTTTGCCCAGCGGAATTGCCTGCATTTCTACCTGCGGCTCAAGGCCGATCCCCTTGCCGCGCGGATAACGCACCGCCGCCGGGCAATCCATCTGGAATGCCGTGTACAGCATCTGACGGCATTCATTTTCCTCGGTTGGTGCCATGATCACCATGTTGGGCACGCAGCGCAGGT
>JAHJJD010000117.1 GCA_018822845.1 Gammaproteobacteria bacterium
GGCAGTTGTTCGCGCAGATGATGCAGCAGTTGCAAACGCAGGTTTTCCAGTGCGGCCTGTTCGCTGGCATGCAATTCGTGGTGGGCTGCCAGCAGATCGTCGACCTGATTGAAGAATGCGTGTGTTGGGGTGGCTTTGCCGCTTTTGGTTTTTTCGCTCAGGGAATCCGTGGAAAAGCGGGGCAGGATGTCGGAAGGAAAAGAAGGGTCTGAAATATTAAAAAACTCATCCAGTCTGCTACTCCATTTCGCCACATAATCCTTGCGGTAAGTCGAGCCATTCAGCATGCCGGACAGCAGCAAACCGGTTATTTCATCCTTGCCTGTTAACCATTGCTGCTGGCACAGCTGAAAAGCTGCATCGAACGTGGTTTGCAGCATGGCGAAAGCTGCCGCATCCACTGCCGGAATGCTGCTTTGCAGATAGGGTTTGCCGATAAAGTGGCGGACTGTTGCCAGCAAGTTATCCGGTGTCAGGCTGTGCTTTTGCAGCAGATTCAGATGCATGGCGTCAGGCGTGAGGAAATGCCGGTACCAGAACTGGTCGGCCAGTTCAATCAGCAGGTCATCTTCGTTGGCGACCAGTTCGCTTTCAAACGGCAAGCGCGCTTCGAAAGCATTTTCAGTCAGCACCCGCTTGCAGAAACCGTGGATGGTGAACACCGCCGCTTCGTCGAAACTGACCAACGCCAGTTGCAGGCGCTGAATGCAGGCTGCCCTGGCGGTTTCCTGCAAAATCGACTCATAGGTTTCGTCACATTTGCGCCCTTCCAGAAACGCCAGCGCATCAGCCAAACGTTTGCGGATGCGGTCACGCAATTCCGCCGTGGCCGCCTCGGTGTATGTCACCACCAGTATCTTGTCGACTGTCAGGCCGTGAGTCGCCACCAGCCGCAGGTACAGCCAGGAAATAGTCCAGGTCTTGCCGGTTCCGGCGCTGGCCTCGATCAGGTTGGCACCCGCAAGCGGGACTGTTTGGGCGTTGAGTGTTTGCATGTATCACATCATCAAAAAAACTTTGATTCCCTGTCAACCAATCCACAACCTGCCCGTTTATGTTGTTAAGTTTGTGTTCAGTAAGGCAGTCAGGAGGATTGCGTGCAGTATACAGGCCCGGTGCCGGACATGGGAAAGCGTCCTTCACCTTTAACTATCGTCACACAACTAAACCTCGTTAAGGAGAACAGTATGAAAAAATTCATTTTCGCCCTCGTGTCTAGCATGATGCTCGCCATTTCCGGTGCCGCTTTGGCTGGAGCCCCCACCCCTGAACCAGCTCCTGCGCCAGAAACACCAGCTCAGCAACAACCGCAGACACCGGTGGCGGATGAGGCCACTGACGATAAGGCGACGACGGAAGCGCCTGCGAATGACGCCCCTGCTGCAGAAGCGCCTGCCGAAGAAACCGCTGACGTTGACGCAAAGGATGATGTCAACAAGGACGTTGCCCAATAACCCCCGAGAATGGATCCCTTAGTTCATCATAAAAATTTACCAGAGCCCTTTTTCACCCTCCCCATTGCGCCGGGGAGGGTTTTTTTTTCAGTCGTTTCCGCACTGAATTTCACCCTGACCCGCAAAGAACGCAGAGTATCAACAGGCAAACTGTCCGCAGGCAGAATCAGGGTATGCAGGTTTCCACCACGGGTACGCAGATTCAGGACACAGCACCACGGATGCAGGAAACTGCTGTCATCCAACACCGCAAACACACTACCGGCAGAGGTTCGCACCAAACAATTATCTGTTGCGTAGAAGCGTACATCCAGCACCGCTTGTGGATGCAAACGCGATATGTGCAAACGCCAGAAATACCTGCCGGAAAAAGCAACTGCCACTAGCAGCAACAGCTTCGCCCACCATGGCAAGGCGGGCATGAATACAATCACCACAGCGCTCAGCAAATGGCTTGCCAGCAGGAATGCCCGCAATTGCCGGGAAACCTCCGGTTGCAAATGCAGGGGAGGTTGCTGGTTCAACATTTATCCTCAGCAGGCCAGTGCCCGCAGCAGGGCACGCGCGCTGGCCATTCCCACCAGCAGGTTTTTCTGGATGTCTTCCATGGTTATTTCATCATCACCCTTGCCTGCCGCCCAGTTGGCTATGACTGCGCAACTGGCGTAGCAAAGGTCGAGTTCGCGGGCAAGGGATGCCTCCGGCATCGCCGTCATGCCAACCAGATCGCAGCCATCACGTTCCAGCCGGGCAATTTCCGCAGCCGTTTCCAGACGCGGCCCCTGGGTGACGGCATAAACGCCGCGTGGAACCACATCCAGACCCGCGCATTCAGCCGCCGCCAGCAGTGCAGTACGCATGTCCTCGCAATACGGTCTGGAAAAGTCGATATGGGTAACGTGGGTCAAGCCTTCCTCGAAATAAGTGTGCGAGCGCCCGTAGGTGTAGTCGATGAGCTGGTCAGGAATCGCCAGCCGGGTTGGAGCCATCGCTTCAGTAATGCCACCAACTGCTGCAATAGCCACGACTTTTTCCACATGCAGGCTTTTCAGTGCCCACAGGTTGGCGCGGTAATTGATCTTGTGCGGGGGAATATTGTGCGTGTAACCATGGCGGGCCAGAAACACGATACGTCTTCCCTCAATCATGCCATGAGTGATGGGGCCGGAGGGTTCTCCGTAGGGTGTGTGTACAACTTCACGATGGATTACTTCCAGCCCTTCGATCTGGGTCAGCCCGGTACCACCGATAACGGCAAATTCGATTGTCATGCTTATAATCCTTTTACTGCGTAAATACCGTTGGCGTTACGCCAGTATTCCTTGTAATCCATGCCGAAGCCGAACACATAACGGTCGGCCAGTTTCAGTGCGCTGAAATCACAAGCGATGCCGTCGACCCTGCGGTCATGCTGTTTGTCGGCCAACGCTGCCACATGCACGGAAGCAGCGCCCTGCTCACGGCACCAACGGGAAATTTCACGCAAGGTGTAGCCTTCATCCAGGATGTCATCCACCAGCAGGACATGCCGTCCTTCCAGCGAGGTTTCCGGCTTGTGCAACCAGGTAATGGTCTGGCTGCCACTGGTTGCGCCACGGTAACGGGTGGCATGCAGATAATCCTGTTCCAGCGGAAAATTCAGACGGGTCAGTAAATGGCCGGTGACAATCACACCGCCATTCATGACGCAAACAACCAGGGGATTTCTGTCGCCCAGTGCTGTGGTGATTTCTGCCGCCAGCACATCCAGTGCCTGGGCGACTTGTTCGGCGGAATACAACAAGTCGGCTTCCGCCATCGCGCGGTTGGCTTCTTCGGGGGTAATGCTCATGAATTCCCTGTTTCAGTAGAAAGGTTACAGGCACTGAGCATACATTCAAAACCCTACCCGCCTCAACCGCTGCGCACCAACAGTCAGGCAGGCAGCGGCCATTACTTCAGTTCACGCATTTTCATGTAGAACGGGTAAGAGAAACGTTTCAACCACATCAATCCCAATGAACGGCAAAAATACATCGAGGAAGACAATTCAGAGCACAAGCCATTTTTTATACGTAAATTGAAATCTTCCAGGATGCCGGAAACGCGCCGACTGCTGGACGCCCCGGTCATGTCAAAGCGGGCGACGACCATATCAACGTGCAATATTTCATCGGGATTGTTAGCCATTTTCACGGCACGCACAGTGTAATCATAATCTGCTGAAAGCTTGTAAGAAAGGTCATAGCGCAGGGCTGCATAACGGTAACTGAAAAACATCGACTGATGACTGCAAAACATTCCCTTTTTGAGGTCTATAGTACTGTTTGCCGGTTTGATTACTTCATCA
>JAHJJD010000118.1 GCA_018822845.1 Gammaproteobacteria bacterium
AAACTGGTGGACATGGCTGGGGTGGATGTGGGGATGACTGTCCCGGTCTGACCGGGTGATGGGCGGCAAGAGCCGTATACGTGACCCGTATGTACGGTTCTGTGAGAGGGATGGGGCGGTAACGCCTCACCCTACTCGATTGTCCGGGTATTTGAATGCTTGGTCGTTTCATGTCGACAATAAGTATTGAAAGTAGACTGTTCTACTTGGGGTTTGGCAATTTTTTACGGTATCGGAATACGTCGCTGTGCCGTCTTATCGCTAGAGTTTCTATGAAAATTTTGTATTGGACGGAAATGCTGCAATGCCGCACTCCATAAGGCTTGCAGGCATGTCGCCATGCAGCATTGTCGACAATTGTTGCAAAAATACCCATTCCACGTATAGAAATTGCCTGCATATCCGTTTTATTATCTACACCTCGGTCATTATGGGTGCTGAAGGTGAATATGGTTACAAAGCATGTGAATGTTTTGCTCGTTGGAGCAGGGACAATGAGTGCCACCCTGGGGGTGTTGTTGAAGCAACTGGATGCTTCGCTGTCAATTTGCATGGTCGAAAAGCTCGATGATGTGGCAAAAGAGAGCACCAGTGGCTGGAATAATGCCGGAACAGGCCATGCAGCCTATTGTGAGCTGAACTATACCCCGGAAAAGGCTGATGGCAGCATCGACGCCAGCAAGGCTTTCGCCATCAATGAATCCTTCGAGCGCACCCTTCAGTTCTGGACACACCTCGTCAAACAGCATGCGTTACCTGACCCTACTTCGTTCATCAATCCCGTCCCGCACCTGAGTTTTGTCTGGGGGGAAAAGAATGTTTCCTTCCTGCGCAAGCGCTTTGCAGCCATCGGCAATCACCCGATGTTTGTAGGCATGCAATACAGCGAAGACCCGGCAGTATTGCGTGAGTGGATGCCGCTGGTCATGGATGGGCGGGACGCTTCGCAGCCAGTGGCGGGAACCCGCATTCCGCACGGTACGGACGTGAACTTCGGTTCCCTGACCCGCAGTATGGTGGGCTATCTGCAAGGGGATGAAAACTTTGAGCTGCTGGTCAACCATTCCGTAGATGGATTCACCCGGCAACAGGATGGCAAGTGGCGCGTGCTGGTGAAAGAAACGGGCAGTGCAACAACGACGGAAATTTTTGCAGATTTTGTATTCCTGGGAGCAGGAGGCGGCGCACTGCCGCTGTTGCAGAAATCCGGGATTGATGAGGGGAAAGGCTACGGCGGTTTTCCTGTCAGTGGTCAGTGGTTGGTATGCAAAAAACCTGAAATCGTTAGCCAGCATTTCGCCAAGGTGTACGGTAAGGCTTCCATTGGTGCGCCACCCATGTCAGTACCTCATCTGGATACCCGCATTATTGATGGGGAAAAAGCCCTGTTGTTCGGGCCATTTGCCGGTTTTACCACCAAATTTCTCAAGGAAGGCTCGTTCCTTGACCTGATTGCTTCCATCAAGCCGGGCAATCTGTGGCCAATGATTAAAGTGGGTTTGGGCAGCTTTGACCTGATCCGTTACCTGATTTCCGAAGTCATGCAAAACCATTCTGACCGCATGGATGCCTTGCGTGAATATTTCCCGCTTGCCAAAGATGAAGACTGGACATTGGCTTCCGCTGGCCAGCGTGTACAGATCATCAAGCGTGACCCGCTAAAGGGCGGCAAACTGGAATTTGGTACTGAGGTGCTCACTTCGGCTGATGGCTCCCTGGCTGCGTTGCTGGGTGCTTCACCGGGCGCATCCGTGACCGTTTCCGCCATGTTGCAAGTGCTGGAAAAATGCTTTCCTTCACAACTGGCTACCCCGGAATGGCAAGGCAAACTCAAGGAAATGATTCCTTCTTACGGTGTGTCCCTGCTGAACGATCCAGCCCTGATTGAGCAAATTCGTCAGGACACATTGTCGACACTGGGGGTTATACCGGCAGCAGAAATAGTACAGGTTGCTGAAGAGCTGGCGGCTTAAGCATTGCTTCACACAATAGTCACAATTGAATTTATTATATTGTCGACACATTCCCCATTTTATACTATGCAAGAGCGGGCATTCCTGATGGATTGTCCGGCATTTGCACTAAATGAGAGATTCGCAATAGCGGACACGAGAGAGGAAAGCGTGCTGCACCCGTGCAGTCCGCAGGCAACAGCCTGAAATATTTTTACCGGTTTCGTTCACTTTTATGACTCTGAGGAGACTTTACATGACTATGACTCGTGAAGCGCAAATTGCGGCATTGGAGAAAGACTGGGCAGAAAACCCACGTTGGGCAAACGTTAAGCGCACTTATTCTGCGGCTGACGTAGTACGCCTGCGTGGCTCCCTGCAAGTTGACCATACACTGGCGAAACGCGGTGCAGCCAAGCTGTGGGATCTGGTTAACGGTGGCGCGAAAAAAGGCTACGTAAACGCTTTCGGCGCGATCAGTGCTGGTCAGGCCATGCAACAAGCCAAAGCGGGTCTGGAAGCGGTTTACCTGTCCGGCTGGCAGGTTGCTGCTGACGGCAACACCTCAGAAACCATGTACCCTGACCAATCCCTGTACGCATACGATTCCGTACCTACTATGGTTCGCCGTATCAACAACACCTTCAAACGTGCTGACGAAATCCAGTGGGGCCGTGGCATCAGCCCAACTGACGAAGGTGGTATCGACTACTTCCTGCCTATCGTTGCTGACGCAGAAGCCGGTTTCGGTGGCGTTCTGAACGCATTTGAGCTGATGAAGAACATGATCACCGCTGGCGCGGCTGGCGTTCACTTTGAAGACCAATTGGCAGCGGTCAAAAAGTGCGGTCACATGGGCGGCAAAGTACTGGTTCCAACCTCTGAAGCGGTTGAAAAGCTGGTTTCTGCACGTTTCGCGGCTGACGTTATGGGCGTTCCTACCGTTATCCTGGCACGTACTGACGCAGAAGCGGCTAACCTGATCACTTCTGACCATGACGCTAACGACAAGCCGTTCCTGACTGGCGAGCGTACTGCGGAAGGTTTCTACCGCGTCAAGAACGGTCTGGAACAAGCCATCAGCCGTGGCGTTGCTTACGCCCCTTACGCTGACATGGTTTGGTGTGAGACTGGTACACCTGACCTCGGCTTTGCACGTGAATTCGCCCAAGCGGTTCAGGCAGCTTGCCCAGGCCAATTGCTGTCTTACAACTGCTCACCTTCCTTCAACTGGAAGAAAAACCTGGACGACAGCACCATCGCAAAGTTCCAGGACGAATTGTCTGCAATGGGCTACAAGTACCAGTTCATCACCTTGGCGGGTATCCACGTCAACTGGTTCAACACCTTCCAGTTCGCACACGCTTACGCACGCGGCGAAGGCATGAAGCACTACGTCAATATGGTTCAAGAACCTGAATTTGCTGCCCGTGACAAAGGTTACACCTTCGTTTCTCACCAGCAAGAAGTTGGCGTTGGCTACTTCGATGACGTTACCACTGTTATCCAGGGTGGCGCTTCATCCGTAACAGCGTTGACTGGCTCTACTGAAGAAGAGCAATTCCACTAAGAACCCCTCACCCCCTAGCCCCCTCTCCCTCAAGGGGAGAGGGGGAACAGGACATCTATTTTTTCTTGCCCCTCTTTTCTCTTAGCCCCTCTCCCCTTGAGGGAGAGGGGTTGGGGTGAGGGGTACTCCGAAGGAGCATTCCTCATGACATTCAAAACAGCCGACCTGCTCGACGACAACGAAGACAAGCCACTGCAAGTGGTACAACCGGGTTTCAACAACTACGGTGGCCGCAGCAAATTCTCTGGCGAAATCGTCACCATCAAGATTTACGAAGACAACTCCCTAGTACGTGAACTGGTTGCTGAAGATGGCAAAGGCAAGGTGCTGGTGGTTGACGGCGGCGGTTCCACCCGTTGTGCGCTGTTGGGCGATATGCTGGCAGAAAAAGCCGTCAAGAACGGCTGGAATGGCATCGTGGTTTACGGCCTGATCCGCGATTCCGTCGACATCGGCCAGATGGATATTGGTGTGAAAGCCCTTGGCACATTGCCACTGAAAAGCGTCAAACGCGGCGTTGGTCTGCGCAATGAAGTGGTGCGTTTCCACGATGTGATCTTTACACCGGGCCACTACCTGTATTCGGATGAGGACGGGATGATTGTTTCTCCCGTCCCCTTGCTGGGTGAATAATTACTGATCCAGTTGAAACTGGATTTCTTTACCCTGCGGTTTGGCTGGCTCTTGCGGTGTCGCCGGAGCCTGGCCATCCAGTTGGAACTGCATTTCATTGCTGCCAGAAGAGCCCCCGGCTGGTTTGTCATTCTCGATCGTGAAATTGATTTCCTGCCCTTGCTCGGCTTGTGCATGGCCTTTATCCAGCAGGCTTGTCACCAGACCCGGTGAGAACATCACGATCACAGTCATGATGATTTGCAGCCCGACCCACGGCACTGCGCCCCAGTAAATATCGCTGCTTTTCACCTCCTTCGGCGCAACCCCACGCAAATAGAACAGCGCAAACCCGAACGGCGGATGCATGAACGAAGTCTGGATATTGATGCTCAGGGTAATGCCAAACCACACCAGCGCAGCAGTCGCTGCATCTGCGCCACTAAAGCCCATCGCCTCCAGTTCCGGCGTGAGGATTTTCTGCGCCACCGGAGCCAGCAATGGCACCAGGATGAACACAATCTCAAAGAAGTCGAGGAAAAACGCCAGAAAGAAAATGAACAGGTTGACGATGATCAGGAAGCTGACCCAGCCACCGGGCAAGTCACTAAACAGGCTTTCCACCCAATGCCCGCCGTCCACGCCCTGGAACACCACCGAAAACGTGGTTGCGCCAATCAGGATGAACACCACCATTGAAGTAATCCGTGCGGTGTTCTTGTACGCCTGCTTGATCAGGCTCCACCATTCCGCCTTGCCGCCCAGTTGTTTGTAGCGCAGGAAAGACAGCAGCACTGCGCCCATTGCGCCCATCGCCCCGGATTCCGTTGGGGTAGCAATGCCCAGCATGATGGTTCCCAGTACCAGGAAAATCAGCACAGCGGTAGGAATGATGCCGCGCAAGGCTTTTTTCCACAGTGCAGCGCCCTTCAAGGTAATCTGCTCTGCGGGGATGCCTGGCAACCAGTCTGGCTTGATGCGGGTAACAATAAAGGTATACAGCATGAACAGGCTGATTTGCATCGCAGCCGGAATCCATGCCCCCAGATACATGCTGCCCACATCCGCACTCGCTGTTGGCGTTTTCAACTGGTCAGCAAGGATGATCAGCACCAGTGACGGTGGCACAATCTGCGCAATGGTTCCCGATGCCGCTAGCACCCCGGTTGTGTAACGCATGTTGTAGCCATAACGCATCATCACGGGAAGCGAAATCATCGCCATCGCAATCACCTGTGCAGCTACCGTACCGGTGATGGCCCCCATCACGAAGCTGACCAGAATCACCGAATAGCCTAAGCCCCCGCGCATCCGTCCGAATAGCTGTCCCATGGAATCGAGCATGTCTTCGGCAAGGCGGCTGCGTTCCAGCACTGCACCCATGAAGGTGAAAAACGGTATCGCCAGCAACAACTCGTTGGCGATGACACTGCCGAAAATCCGCTGCGGAATGGCTTGCAGGAATGCGATGTTGAAAAAGCCCATTTCGATCGAAATGAAGCCGAAAAACAGCCCGACAGCCATCAGTGAGAAGGCCACCGGGAAACCGACCAGCATGAATAGAACCAGCCCTGCAAACATCAGCAGGGGCATTATTTCCAGTGGGATCATTGCTCCGGCCTCTCGTAATGGGTATCAAGCTGCAAGTCGCCATGCAGGGCGGCAAAGCGTTTGATCAGTTCCGACAAACCCTGTAGTACCAGCAGGAAAAAGCCCAGCGGCAGGATAAACTTGATCGGGTAGCGCGGCAAACCACCCGCATTGCTGGAATGTTCCAGGATTTCCCACGACGGCAGGAACAGGGTGTCCCATGATAGCCATGCAAACAGGCTGCAAGCAGGCAGCAGGAAAAACACCAGCCCGAAAATGTCGATCCACAGGCGGGCGCGTTCAGACACATTGCCGTAGATGATGTCTACCCGTACATGGCCGTTTTGCTGGAGGGTGTAGGAGGTTCCCAGCATTACGGCAGCACCAAACAGATACCACTGCAATTCCAGTGGCCAGTTGTCGCTGATGGAAAAACCGTAGCGCAGCAGGGTATTGCCCGCGCTGACCACGCAGGCCAGCAGGATCAGTACGTTGGCGATATGCCCGAACCAGCTGTTGAGGCTGTCAATGGCGCGTGAGATGGTTAGCAGCATGGCGAAGAATTCCCCCATCCCCAGCCCTTCCCCCGCAAGGGGTGAAGGGAGCAGGCGTTTTCTTTACAGTTTCTTGTTGAAGGCAAATTTGGCGAATGACTGTTCCGCTACATTGAACCACTGCGCCTGATTATTACGGAACACCTTCCAGTCGTCGTAAATCTTCTTGAAGGATGCATTGGCTTTGGCTTCTTCCTCAAACGTTTCGATGGTGGCCTTGAAGCAGGCTTCCATGATCTCGTCGCTGAAGGAGCGCAGTTTCACATCGCCTTGCAACAGATTGGCCAGCGCCTGCGGGTTGTTGGCGTCGTACTTGGCCTGCATGTCGTTGTGTGCCAGTTGGCAGGCGGCTTCCCATGCGGCTTTGTACGGCTCTGGCAGTTTTTCCCACTGTTCCTTGTTGACGTAGAAGGAGAGTTGCGGGCCTGCTTCCCACCAGCCGGGGGTGTAATAGTTTTTGACGATTTTGGCGAAACCAAGTTTCTCGTCGTCGTAAGGGCCAACCCACTCGGCAGCATCGATGGTGCCTTTTTCCAGTGCCGGGTAAATGTCACCACCGGGCAATTGCTGTGGTACGACACCTAGTTTGCTCAGCACCTTGCCAGCGAAGCCGCCAACCCGGAATTTCAGCCCTTCCAGATCCTTGACAGTGCTGATTTCCTTGTTGAACCAGCCGCCCATCTGCACACCGGTGTTGCCACCCATGAAGTTGACCACGTTATATTCAGCGAACAGTTCGCGGGTCAGCTTCATGCCATTGCCGTGCATCATCCAGGCAGTTTGCTGGCGGGAGGTGAGGCCGAAGGGAACCGCGCAGTCAAACGCCAAAGCGGCATTCTTGCCGAAATAGTAGTAGGAGGCAGTGTGGCCAGCTTCTACCGTACCATTTTGCACGGCATCCAGCACTTGCAGGCCGGGGACGATTTCGCCTGCTGCAAAGACTTTCAGGGTGAACTTGCCACCGGTTATTTTTGACAGGGAGTCGGCCAGTACATCGGATGCGCCGAAAATGGTGTCGAGTGATTTGGGAAAGCTGGAAGTCAGTCGCCAGCTGATGCTGGGCAGGTCGGCAGATTTGGCTTCATCGGCAGCCAGTAGTGTGGTGGGGGCGGCGACTGTCAGGGCAGCAGCGCTGGCTGCTTGTTTAAGGAATGATCGGCGTTCCATGGTGTCTCCTTCTCATTTGGCGGGTGAATCAGCTAGAGTCTGTTTTAATTTGTGCCTGAACGGAGTGTAGCGGATTGGTCTGAAAATTGACATGCCACTTCCTGTAGAGGGCGGAGTGGGGCTGAGTGAGTGAATTTCTTGCATAAAAAATGCTTGATTATTTGTAGATTCATAAAAGTGAATAATTTCAAATTAGCATTAATAAAAATTAATCTAATTTCATTCAGTTTTCATTCATTTTGGTATTCATTTATCGTTCAGGTTGTGTGAGAATACACCTACCCCAAGTTAGGTGACAGGAAGTTACCGGATAAGTCCCAAGGATTGGGATTGGCGGAGGATGCGCCCACATCCTCCGCTCGATTTTTTCTGCACTCCCGCCTCCGTACATACAATTCTTAACCTCTGGTATCAGATTTGCCGTACTTGAATATTCAGGGTCTGGATACGGTAGGCAATTTGTCGTGGCGTCATGTTGAGCAAGCGGGCGGCTTTGGCTTGCACCCAGCCCGCTTCTTCCAGTGCGGCTATGACGCGCTCGCGTTCATCAAGGTCAGGGGCATTCAAATCCGTTTTCGATCCCCCCGTTCCCGTAGAGACGCAAAATCTTGCGTCTCTACCGCCACCACCACTTTCCAGCGGGAAATGGCTGTCCAGACCGCTGAGGCGGATTACCTGCGCGTCAATGTGCCCGTCGGGGCTGAGGATGGCGGCGCGTTCCATGCAGTTTTCCAGCTCACGCACGTTACCCGGCCAGCTGTGGTGCATCAGGGCGCGGATGGCGCTGTCACCAATGTCCAGCGGTCTGCCTTGTTTCTGGCTGATCTTGTTGACCAAGAAACGGGTGAGGTCGGGCACGTCTTCCAGCCGTTCCCGTAGCGGCGGCATCATGATGGGCATGACGTTGAGGCGGTAATACAGGTCTTCACGGAAATCGCCTGCGCGCACCTCTTCTTCCAGATTGCGGTTGGTGGCGGCGATCACGCGCACATCGACTTGCAGGGTTTTGCTGCCGCCGACGCGCTCGAATTCACCTTCCTGCAATACCCGCAACAGTTTGGCCTGAAAAGTGGGGGTAATTTCGCCGATTTCGTCGAGGAACAGCGTGCCGCCGTCGGCTTGCTCGAAACGCCCCTTGCGCTGGCTGACCGCACCGGTGAAAGCGCCTTTTTCATGGCCGAACAGTTCCGATTCCAGCAAATTGTCTGGTAGCGCGGCGCAGTTGAGCTTGATGAAAGCGCTGTTGGCGCGCGGCGAATGGTAGTGGATGGCATTGGCAATCAACTCCTTGCCAGTGCCGGATTCACCCCGGATCAGCACCGTGGTGTTCCATTTCGCCACCTGCCGGGCTTGCTCGAATACGGTCTGCATTACGCGGGTGTGGCCGATCAGGTTGCCGAAACCGTGGTCGCCCTTGACCTTGCGGCGCAGCGAGTCACGTTCCTTTTGCAACTCTTGCTTGTCGCTGGCAACCTGGTTGGCGAGTACCACGTTCTGGCCGATCAGGTTGCCGACCATTTCCAGGAAGCGGCGGCGTTCGGCCAGCAGATGCAGTTCCGCCGGAGGTTGCGCAGTCAGCACACCGACGATTTCATCGCCCCGTGCGCGGATCGGTACGGCAATCAATGGCAGGGCAGGGTTGTAAACACCCAGCCGGTCGAGGAAGCGCGGCTCATCGGCCAGTTTGCGGATGATCAGTGGTTTATCCATCTCGATCACCAGCCCCATGATGCCCTCGCCGGAACGGTAGCGCACGTTTTCCATGGTTGGCTTGTCTTGCCGGTGCAGCTCGCACAGCAGCAGGTCGCCACTGGCTTCGTCCAGCAGGCTGACCATGCCGTGTTCCAGTTGGCCCTGTTCATGCAGCACACGCAATACTTCACGCAAGCTTTCCTGCAAATTCAGGGAACGGTTGAGTACCTTGCTGACTTCATAGATGCAGGCCAGCTCGTCTTCCAGCAGGGTGAGGGTCTGTTCCAGTTGTGCGGAATCATGCCGGTCGGTCATTCCATGGCCTCGCTGGTGTATTTGATCGGGAGGTTGATCAGGATGCGGCAGCCGTTGGCGTAATCAGGGTCGATGCGGATGCCGCCGTTGTGGCGGTTGACGATTTCCTGCGCCATGCACAGGCCCATGCCTGCCTTGCCACGCCCACGTTTCCAGCTACTGTGGAATGGCTCAAATACCTTGAGGCGCTGGTTGGCAGGGATGCCAATGCCGTTGTCGGTGATTTCCACCCAGATGAATTCGTCTTTCACGCTGGTATGCAGGCGCAATTCCGGGTTCCTGCGTCCGGCTTCTTCCAGTGACAGCAGGGCGTTGTCGAGCAGGTAGTGGAACATGCGCCGCAATGAGGCTTCGCTGCCGGTGATGGTGGGCAGGACAGGTTCCGGTTTCCAGTCCACCACAACGCCAGTGGATAGCAGACGGTCGGTGGAAATGACCAGCAAGTCCTTGAGGATCTGGTTGATATTGACCAGGAAACGGCGTTCCTGTTCGGCTTTGGGCAGCGCCTTGCGCATGGCGTCAATGGCGCGCTGGGAGGAGTCCAGTACTTGCCGCAGGATGGGGTAGAGCGCTTCCGGCGAGGATTGCGGCATGGCGAGCGCGGCCTGGATGACGTTGATTGGCGTTTCCAGTTGGAAGATCGCGCCGGACAGGGTTTCGCGGACACTCTGGGTCAGTTCCTGTTCCGCCATCTGTACTTTGAGTTGCTGGAGGCGGGAGCGTTCGGCTTCGGCCTTGCGGGTGGTGATGTCGGTAGCAACCAGTAACAGGTAGTGGCCATTTTCATCGCCAGTGTTGAAATAGCTTTGCGCGGCGTGGTCCAACTCTTTCACATGGATGCCGGACACGGTGAACCAGCATTCCGAGCCATTGGGGGCATCGAAGCGCACCTGTGCGTCGTTGAAGCCACCGAACAGGTTGCCATCCAGCCGGTCAGCGAGTGCTTCCATGAACAGGTGGGCAGGTTCGGTTGCGCCAAAACCGGTTTTCAGTTGTTTGTAAGCCTGGTTGTCGAGCAGCACGTTGCGTTCGCTGTCCAGCAGCACCACGATGGTGGGGGCGAGGTCAAGGATGGTTTCCGACAGGGCTTTCTGGTGCTTGAGTTCCTGTTCCAGTTGGTGAAGGGTGGAAATGTCACGGTGCATGCCGAGGAAATTGGTGATGCGCTGATTGGCATCCAGTACCGGGGCGATACTGAGTTCGGCGAGATAGCTTTTCCCTGCTTTGGTGCGGTTGACCAGGGTACCACGCCATACTTTGCCGCTCTGGATGCTGCGCCACAGATCGCGGTAAACCTCAATCGGGGTGGTTTTGCAGGACAGCACGGATTCGTTCTGTCCGCAAATTTCATTGCGGGTGTAGCCGGTCAGCGACTCGAAGGCAGTATTGACGTAAAGGATATTGGCGCGGGTGTCGGTGATGGAAATCGCCACCGGAGCCTGTTCCACCGTTTCGAGGATGGCTTGCAGCGACAGGCCGGGGGCGACATGCTCGAAACCGGGAATGCCGGAAATATCTGCTTGTAGTCCGCTGAAAGGCGTTGCATAGGTCTGGATCGGTTTTGGCATGACGTTCTCGCTAGATCAGGTTTTGCTAATATTGCAAAGCAATAACTGTGCCATGGGAGGGAAACCCCTCCTAACCTCCCCTTGTCAGGGGAGAAACAAGAGGGAATGGGAGTAAATCTTCGCTCCTCCCCTGACAAGGGGAGGCCGGGAGGGGTTTCTTTTGTTGTTGGGACTGCGACAAAATGAGGAATTGTCGGGAATGCGACAATAGAATCGGCAGCGTTGGTGGATGGGTTTGTTCCATCCGAAAAATGTAACAAACCTCACAGCCCCAACCACGATGTTGTAAACCACACCAATAAACAAATTATAAAAGCACCGTTAATTCAATGAATTGTTTGCAATTCCTGTGACTGGCACGCTCCCTGCATCACTCCCTCCACTGACACATTTCAGGGAATGCGCAATGGAATACTTCATGCTCCTGCTGGGAACCGTACTGGTGAATAACGTGGTGCTGGTCAAGTTCCTCGGCCTGTGCCCGTTCATGGGCGTTTCCAAACAGATTGACTCTGCCATCGGCATGGGCATGGCGACCACCTTCGTGCTGACGCTGGCGACGGTGGCGGGCTGGATGTTGGAACACTGGGTGCTGAAACCGCTGGATCTTGGTTTCCTGCGCATCCTGTCCTTCATTCTGGTGATTGCGGCGACGGTGCAGTTTACCGAGATGGTGATCAAGAAAATCTCACCCGCACTGTATCAGGTGCTGGGGATTTTCCTGCCACTGATAACGACCAACTGCGCGGTGCTGGGCGTGGCGCTGCTGAATATCCAGGAGCAGCACAGTTTCGTGCAGACGCTGTTGTACGGCTTCGGTTCGGCGGTCGGGTTCACGCTGGTGCTGGTGATTTTTGCCGGGTTGCGTGAACGGCTGGCGCTGGCGCAGGTTCCGGCTGCTTTCAGTGGTTTGCCGATTGCGTTCGTGGTGGCCGGGCTGTTGTCGCTGGCCTTCATGGGCTTTGCCGGTCTGGCGGCACATTGAGGCATTGAAAGGAGCGTTGCGATGAGTGCGATTTTGACATTGATGACTCTGGGTCTGGTGCTGGGCGGTTTGCTGGGCGTGGCGGCGCGTTATTTGCGGGTGGAAGGCAACCCCTTGCAGGAAGAGATTGAAACGCTGCTGCCCGGTTCGCAGTGCGGGCAATGCGGCTACCCCGGTTGTAGCCCGCTGGCGGAAGCAGTCGCCAATGGGCAAGCGCCCGTCACTGCTTGCCCGCCCGGTGGCAAGGCGCTGGCGGAAATGCTGGCCGCCAAACTTGGCGTCAGCATCGACCTTTCCGGCGTGGAAGACAAAGGCCCGACCATTGCCTATGTGCATGAAAACCTGTGCATTGGCTGCACCAAGTGTTTCAAGCGTTGCCCGACCGACGCGATCATGGGTGGGCCGAAGCAGATTCATGCAGTGTTTGCGGATGCCTGCACCGGCTGTGAGAAATGTGCGGAAGTGTGTCCGACTGAGTGTATTGAGATGCGTCCGCAGACTGCGACCTTGCAGACCTGGTATTGGCCGAATCCGGCTGTGGGTAGTATCGCCTGAGCCATGCTACAATCTGGCAAGGTGCATCCGCCAGATTGAGGCTTGAGTGAATGATCACATTTCCCTACGGTATCAGCGATTTCCACCATATCCGCAGCAAAAGCATGTTGTATGTGGATCGTACTGCCTGCATCCCTGCGCTGGAAACAGCGGGACAGCAATTGTTATTCCTGCGCCCACGCCGTTTTGGGAAATCCCTGTTGTTGTCGATGCTGGCGAATTATTACGACATCAACAACGCCGATGAATTTGCGTGGCTGTTTGGTGATCTTGCCGGGGGCGCCGACCCTACGCCGGAACATAACCAGTATTTGATCCTGCAATGGGATTTTTCCAAAGTATCGGCGCAAGGTGATGTCGGCACGATTACCCAAAACCTGTTCGATCACGTCAATGCCTCCATTGAGGGGTTTTTGCAGCGCTATCAGGATCGGCTGAAATTTCCGGTCACTATCCACGCGGAAAATGCCATTGCCTCGTTTGAATCCTTGGGGAATAGCGTCAAAAACAGTGGTCAGCAGTTGTATTTGCTGATCGACGAATACGACAATTTTGCCAACGAAGTGTTGATGCAGACCCGCCCTGACGAGGCGCGTTACAAAACCTTGCTGCATGGCGAAGGCATTTTGAAAACCCTGTTCAAAGCCATCAAGGGCGGTGCTTCTGAGGGCAAGGTTGGGCGGGTATTCATCACTGGGGTATCGCCCGTGGTAATGAGCGACATGACCAGCGGCTATAACGTCGCCACCAGCATTTATCTGGATAATGAATTCAACAGCTTGTGCGGGTTGACCACCAGCGAATTGCAGGGGTTGGTGGAAACGGTGACGGCGCAATGCCAGCAACCCGCTGCAACTGCCTCCACCACGCTTGAAACCATGCGAGTGTTTTATAACGGCTACCGTTTTTGCTACGACACCACGCGGGAACGGGTTTATAACCCCACGCTGTGTTTCTACTTTTTGCGCCATTTCCAGAAAAACTGCCAGCCGCCGGAGCAAATTCTGGATGGCAATCTGGCGATGGATGCCGGGAAAATCCATTACATTGCCTCCCAACCCGGTGGTGATGCGGTTATCCAGCGGGCACTGGATGAGCAACACGTTTTGCTGGTGGATACGCTGGAAGAAAAGTTTGGGGTGGAAACCCTGCAAACCCTCCAGCAAGGCGAACGCTTTATGATTTCCCTGCTGTATTTCTTCGGGGTGCTGACCATTACTGGGCGCGGGGCGATTGGTGAACTGGCGTTCGGCGTGCCGAATCTGGTGATCCGCCGTTTGTATCTGGAGGAGTTGCGCAAACGGGCTTTGCCAGCTCCGCAGGATACCGATACGGTGCGGCATCTGGCGGGGGCGTTCTATCAATCGGCAGATTTGCAGCCGCTGGTGGATTTCATGGAAAGCAAATACTTCGCGGTGTTCAACAACCGGGATTACCGTTGGAGCAATGAACTCACCATCAAGACGGCGTTTCTGACGCTGCTGTTCAATGACACCTATTACATCATGGATTCGGAAACGGCTTTGCAGCGTCGTTATTCTGATTTGACCCTGATCGTGCGCCCCAATATGCGCCAGTATCCGGCGTTGTTGGATATGGTGCTGGAGTTTAAATACCTTGGGTTGAAGGAGTTGGGGGTGAGTGCGGAACAGGTTCGGGGAATGTCGCGGGCAGAACTGCAACAGCTTCCGCTGGTGGTGACGGCGTTGCAGGATGCTACGCAGCAATTGCAGCAATACCGTGCGGTGCTGGTGGAAAAGTACCGTGAGCCGCAGCGGTTGCGGTGTTTGGCGGTGGTGGCGTTGGGGTTTGAGCGGTTGGTGTGGGAAATGTTGGGCTAAATCCCAGCCTCCCCCAACCCCTCCAACAACAAAACCAACTCCGCCGCATACTGATAGTGCAGCCCCTCATCCTCCGCCAAAGCCAAATCCCGCTCCCCGGCAATAACCGCTTGCAGCTTGTGCAGGAAGTTTTTGTCCAAATCCCCGCGTTCAAGCAACTGTCCGATCACCTGCTCAATCTCCACCGTATCCCCCTGCTGTATCGCCTGTCCCACCGCCAAAGCCAAACGTCCCGCCCAATGATGATTCTCCCCACCATCCCGCCGATACGCCAGATACGCCGCCAGTGCCTGTTGCCATGCCTCGCGTGCGGCTGGGGGATTGCCGCTGGCTTGTTCCAGATCGTGCAGGATGTCCCATGTTTTCCACAGTTCAGCCGCATGACCAAATGCCTGATCGCACTCAATCGCCCGTAGCAGTTCCGGGCGGGCTTCGTCATAGCGTTGGAGTTTGATCAAGACATTTGCGATGTTGCTACGCACAACACCTTCATAGCGTAAATCCCCCAATGCCACATACATACCCGCTGCCTGCCGATAAAAACTCACTACCTGTTCCGGGCGATTCCAAGCATTATAAAGATTGCCCAGTTCAGTCAGGCTATTCGCTTCACCCGCCTTATTACCTTGCTGACTTTCAATTGACAGGGACTGCCGATACGCCTGCTCAGCCTGTGCAAAGTCGCCTGCCTTCCTGTGCGTCATCCCGATCTGATGCCAAGCCGTTGCCACTGCACCCGGTTCATCCAGTTGCTGGAACAGTGCCAGTGCTTGCTGATAGCCTTGCAGGGCATCGGCATAGCGTTTTTGCAATAGACGTACCGAAGCAAGCTGGATTTTGCCTACCGCAACATCACGCAAAGCATCACGTTTTTCATCTAATCCAATCGCATCCTCATAAGCTGCCGCCGCTGCTTCCAGTTGCCCCAAGGCTTGCAGGCAATCGCCCTGTTCCGTCAAGGCTGCTGAAGCCATACTTGCCCCACTTTCCCCCAAGGCTTCAAAACGCCGTTGTGCTTCCTGCAAATAGGGTAAGGCTTGCGCGGCTGCTCCGCCTGTTTCCAATACCCGCCCCACATTGAAATGAGCCATCGCCAGATCGTAATCCGCCCCGGCATACGCTTGTTCCCCAGCCTGCTGGCACTGCTGGAACAAGGCTTGGGCTGCCTGAAAAGCGGCTTGCAGATCACCCTGCTGCAATAGCCGATCAAAATTCTGATCTTCATTTTGATAACGGGCATGACTCCACTCGCCCAAAGCCTGCGCTGCCTGCTTGCGCCATGCCACCACCTGTGCCAGTGCCTGCGGTTGATGCAGGTTTGCCAGCACAGACTCGACATTGCCTGCTTTGCTAGCCACCACTTCCGCTGCCACGCTTCCGACTTGTAAATCCGCCACCAGCGTTTGCAAATAAGCCATCAGGTTGGGCAGTTCCAGTTGGGTGAGTTGTGCTGCCAGCTTGGTATCTTTGAATCGCTGCTGATAGAGAAAATCCACCAGTTGCCCCATCACTTCCCGCCAGCGTTGCCGATAATCCTCGCGCTGTTGCGCTGTCAGCCTCAAATCCAGCGTCGCAGGCAAAGCGGGATCAAGGCGGATGTAGCTGTAGTCGCCGATGGGTTGTGCCAGACCGACTTCGATCAGTGCTTGGATGATTTCAACGACTTGGTCAGTATCTACACCCAACACATATGCCAAGCCTTCCAACTTGCTGCCATCCTGAAACACTGCCAGCCCCGCAATCTGCTCGCGCACTTCCGGCGATAGCCGCCGCAGGGAGAGTTCCACGCTGGCGAACAGCGACAGTTCGCGCTGCCCCGGATGGCGTTGTTCCAGCTCCTGCATGATCGCCCGCACATTCGCAGTGGTCGCCGTTACTCCGCGCTGTGCCAGTTCTCCTGCCAGCAGTACCAACGCCCGCGCATGGCAACCGACCGAACGCACCAGATCGTCCACTTCCTGCGGCGTATTGCCCTGATCATCATGGCGCAGGCGTAAACCTTCGTTATTCATCACCTGCATCACCAACGCCTTGGCATCTGTTACGCTCAATGCGCCGAGTTCAATATCGCAGGCTTGGTGGTTGAATGGAGCGGGAAGCGGTTCGCGGGTTGTGAATAGTAAACGAGTTTGCGGCGAAGATTTCAGTAACCTATCAGCTAGAGCTAACACAGGCTCAGTATTCCCGACATCTGCCAGCAATGATTCCATATTGTCGATGACTAGCAGGGTGCGCTGGGTTTGCAACACTTGCATGATCGGCTGCAAAGCTGCATCCAGATCATCGCCGTATTCCGCCACGCTGTATTTTTCATTCACCAACTGTTTGCCGAGAATGTCCACAATGGCACGTTCATGGGTGTAAGTTTCCACACTCACAAATGCACAACGCTCAAAACGGCGGCATTGCACTAACCAGCGAGCCAGTTCTACTGCCACGGCTGTTTTACCGATGCCTCCCATACCCCGAATGACAGCATAAGACTGCCTGTCCAGTAGGCGTTCGAGTTTTAGCAGGTCACGGCTACGCCCGATGAAGGTGTGTTTGGGCGTTTCCGGTAAATCACCAAGCAACAATTCCGGTTCAGTTTCCTCGGGCAGTTGTAGTGCATGGCTGAATAAGCGTGGGTCATCTTCTCGTTGATACAGCACTGGCACAAACCAATCCTGCATTTGCAACGTTCCTGCCCCGGCAATATTGATACGGTCGGTGGATTGCATCAGGGCTTGTCTACCCGCTAATACGGCTGACCCAATCCGTTGCCCTTCTGCCAGTTGTTGGTAAAACGTGCTGACAAATCGCCGCGCCGTTTCCACCAATACGCTATGGCTCATGGCAATGACGGAAGCCACACCCGCTTGCAACAAGGCTGCCGCAACCGATGCATTAGGGTCGGTATGCTCTTGTTTCTCTGCTTCACTTTGCCCGGTTTGGCAGGCTTCCAGAAATACCAATGGCAGGGGGAATTCGGTTAGTAGTGCTGCCAAATCATCAGCGTAAATTCGCTTCACAAACTCAGGCAGTAATTTCTTATTGTCCAGCGGATGTTCAAAACACAATGCGCCCCTGCCTGTCTTGGTATCAAATACCCCATGCCCATCAAAATGCAGTACATGAAAGGGATTGCCATCCGCTTGTGCCTGACGAAGTTCAGTTTTCAGTTGCTGAAATGTCGGTGGGTTTACACGCACCAGTTCCACCCGTTTACCCAAACTTTCTACTGCCTCCACCAAGGGTTTGATACTGGCGCGGTGGTCAATGTAACCTGCTTGAGAAGGGCGCGGACTAACTGCCAAGACACGAAGAACCGTCTGGTTTTGATCGTATGGAGTAACGGAGGGTGTATCTAACCTTGGCAGATTACGCCGAATTCGCACAGGTAGATTATGGGTAAGCAAGTATTGGTCATGGTAGCGTAACAGTTCCCAAGGAAACCCTAACAAACGGCTTGCGGCTGTTTTGGATTCTGGTGTATCGCTCAGTTGCACATGCAGGCTAAAGACAGGTTCATGGTTGGATGATGCGTCAAGCCATTGTTGTACAACAGGTTGTGCGGTAGGTGAAGCCGTTATCGCTGTCAGCAGTTTGTCGCCCCATTGCGGAAAATACCGTTCAATCCGTTCTGCCCGTTCTTTGAATAAGCCGACAGGCCAGATGTAGTAGCTTTCCAGATACCACTTGATGTCATCCGCTTCCAGCAAGCCGATGGGCGCAACAAACGGAAAATGCTCACTTTGGGCAACAGCCATACCATTTTGGGCAAACACCATCTGGGCAGCAGCCGCTACCCGTTCGGTGTTGTCATCCCGCATCATCAAGCGCGGATTAGAGAAGGTTAAACGTAGTTCCGCGCTTGATGTGGTGTTCATGGGGATTATTCCTGTACTTGCATGGCTTTGATGATGTCATCCAGATTTTCGACTTTGACCGGGTAGGGGATGCCGTTGACTTCCAACCAGATGTATTCGTGGTCACGGGTCAGGATAGGTGTTGCCCAAGCAACTAATTCTTCCAGTTTCTTCCTGGTTTCGAGTAAGCCATGAGCAGTATCTATTGCCAGTTTGACACCAGATAACATCAATAGAATTTGGCTGAAATCAGAACCAAACTCGATACCTCTACTGTTCGCATCAGTGGCATTTAACGCTGATGTATCGGCAGGAGTCGCCTCTACCTGCACTTGCCACGCAGTTTCTAAGTATTGCTGGAGTTCATAAGCGGTATCGGCTGCGGAGTCTGGTGAGCCTTGGACAATGAAACGGATGTTGGACATGCTGTACCTCGAAGATAGCCCAGTTGAGACGTGATTTTAAGCAACTATAGCAAATTATTATTCACAAATAGACAAATCCTTATGATCAAATGGTTGGCTTCAATCAATGTCGCAAACCCTACATCCCCCACCGCTTGTCACAAACAACACCAATAATCATCCCGTAAAAAACCTAATTATTCAGCCACCTACAAACCCGGAAAACTCTGGCACATTCCCTGCATGACTCCTCCCATAGTTATTTCCGGGAAAATGTTATGGGATTCCTAGCTACCCACAAAATCACCAAACTGTTCCGCATCCGTGGCGGCGTACATCCGCACGACCGCAAGACCCTGAGCGCCAGCCAGCCGATCGAAGATTTGCCGATGCCTGAGCTGTTGCACATCCCCTTGCAGCAGCACATCGGCGCGGCGGCGAAACCGGCGGTCAAGCGTGGCGACCACGTGCTCAAGGGGCAGTTGCTGGCCAACAGTCAGGGGATGATTTCCGCACCCGTGCACGCGCCCACCTCCGGGCGTATCGTCGGGGTAGGGCATTACCCGGCGCATCACGCCTCCGGCCTGTCGGTGCACACCATCACCCTGCAACCGGACGGCAAGGATGAGTGGATAGCACTCGACCCGGTAGCCGACCCGTTCGCGCTGGAGCCTGCCGAAATTGCCGCCCGCGTCGCTGCCGCCGGAATTGTCGGCATGGGTGGCGCAACCTTCCCCTCTGCCGTCAAACTCAACCTGCGCAACCGCTACCAACTGCACACGCTGGTCATCAACGGCGCGGAATGCGAACCCTACCTCACCTGTGATGACCGCCTGATGCGCGAATACGCTGCCGACACCATCGACGGCATCCGCATCATGGCTTATGCGCTGGGTGTGGAAAACATTGCCATCGGCATCGAAAACAACAAGCCGGAGGCGCAGGCCGCGATGCGCGCAGCGGCGCAAGCTTTCCCCAATATTCAGGTGATCGGCTTGCCGATGCGCTACCCGATGGGTTCGGAAAAGCATCTGGTGCAAACCCTCACCGGGCTGGAAACGCCTGCACGCGGCCTGACCGCTGACATCGGTATCGTGGTACACAACCCAGCCACTGCGCTGGCGGTACATGACGCGCTGCGTGCAGGCAAGCCGCTGGTGTCGCGCGTCGTCACCGTTTCCGGCGGGGCAATTTCGCAGCCGCGCAACCTACGAGTGCTGCTGGGAACCAAGGTGCAATACCTGATCGACCATTGCGGCGGTTTCAATACAGAACCTGCCCGCCTGATCAGCGGCGGGCCGATGATGGGCAATGTGCTGCCCGACACGCGCGTGCCGACTGTGAAAGGTGGCAACGGTATTCTGGCCCTCACCGCCAAAGAGGTTTCCGAAAATCAGGAGTCGCCCTGCATCCGCTGCGCCAGTTGCGTAAAGGCTTGCCCGTGCGGCTTGCTGCCGCTGGAAATGGCCGCCAACGCCCGCGCGGGCAATCTCGACGCCGTCACCAAACTGGGGCTGATGGATTGCATCGCCTGTGGTTCGTGTTCCTACGTTTGCCCATCGCACATTCCGCTAGTGCAGTATTTCAACTACGCCAAAGGCGAACTGGCCAACCGCCAGCGTGCCAAGCACAAGCAGGACGAAACCAAGCGCCTGATCGAACAACGCAACGCCCGCATGGAAGCGCAGGCCAAAGCCAAGAAGGAAATGATGGAACGCCGCAAACGTGAAGCCGCCGCCAAAAAAGCCGCAGCGGCGAAAAAAGCAGAGGGGGTGAGCGCATGAGCCTGATGATCAGTAGCCCGCATACCCATTCCGGCAAGAGCGTACAGAACACCATGCTGCTGGTGATGCTGGCGCTGGCCCCTGCGACGGCGTTTGGCCTGTACCTGTTCGGCTGGCCCGCCATCAACCTGTTTCTGGCTACCATTCTCGGCTGCCTGCTGTTTGAAGCGATCGGCCTGAAAATCATGGGCAAGCCGGTCGGCAAGTATCTGTCCGACGGTTCCGCGATCCTCACCGGCTGGTTGCTGGCGATGAGTCTGCCACCGTCTGCGCCGTGGTGGATCGGGCTGCTGGGTGCATTCCTCGCCATTATTATCGGCAAGCAGGTATTTGGCGGTATCGGCCAGAACCTGTTCAATCCGGCCATGGTGGCGCGGGTGGCGCTGCTGATTTCGTTTCCGCTGGAAATGACCACATGGATGCATCCGGCTCCACTGTTGTCCGCCAATGCACCGGATTTCATGCAGGGTTTGCAGATTACCTTTGGCGGCTGGGTGCCGGATGGTTATACGGGGGCGACTACGCTGGGACATATCCGTACTGAAACCGGGCAGGGACATGCGCTTTCCTCGCTGGGTGATATGGCTTCCAGTTCCAGCATGGCAATGGGCTGGATGGGTGGCAGCATGGGCGAAACTTCCGCGCTGTTGCTACTGGGGGGCGGTTTGTTGCTGCTGTGGAAACGGATTATCAGTTGGCATATTCCGCTGTCGATGATCGGCACGCTGTTGTTGCTGGCGGGGATCATGCACGCAGTCAACCCGGAAAAATTCCCCGGCATTGAGGTGCATCTGCTGGCGGGGGCAACCTTGCTGGGCGCGTTCTTCATCGCCACCGATCTGGTGACTTCGCCAGTGTCGCCTGCCGGACAACTGCTGTTTGGCGCGGGCTGCGGGCTGCTGGTGTATGTGATCCGCACCTGGGCGGGCTACCCGGAAGGCATGGCTTTCGCCGTGCTGCTGATGAATGCGCTCACACCCTTGATTGACCACTACCTGCGTCCGCGCATTTACGGGCGTGACCGCAAAGGTCAGCCACTCAACTACGCCAGCGGGGAGGGCAAGTCATGAGTACCGAAACCGAAACGGCTGCCAAAACCGGGCTGGACAAATGGCTGGACAAAATTCCCTATCAGGCTGCACTGCTGGGTGTGTGTGCTGCGATTGCCGCTGCGCTGCTGGTCGGGGTCGACAATGCCACCCGCGAACCGATTGCCCAGCGCAAGATGGAAGACCTGCAAGTGTCACTGGCGCAGGTAGTTCCCGATAATTTGCACGACAACAACATGGTGGCGAAACCACTGCTGCTGACGGATGGTGATGGCGATGAAGTAAAGGTTTATCAGGGAACCAAAGCGGGTGTTGTCACCGCGCTGGTGTGGGAAACCGTGGGACTGGGCTATGCCGGTGAAATCCGCACCATTATCGCACTCGACCCGGCAGGCAAAATCCTCGGCACGCGCGTGCTTTCCCACAAGGAAACCCCCGGCCTCGGCGACAAGATTGAGGAGGCCAAGGATGACTGGATTCTCAAATTCACCGGCCTGTCACTGGGCAACCCACCCGCAGAGCAGTGGGCGGTGAAAAAGGATGGCGGCCAATTCGACCAGTTCAGCGGTGCAACCATTACCCCGCGTGCGGTGGTGCAAAGCATCCGCGAAGCCCTGCACTTTTTCGCGGCGCACAAGGCCGACATGCTGGAGGTAAAACCATGAGCATCAGCTACAAACGCATTGCCAGCGATGGCATCTGGGATAACAACGTGGTGTTTGCGCAGGGGCTGGCCTTGTGCCCGCTGCTGGCTGTCACCAGTACCGCCACCAACGGGCTGGGCATGGGTCTGGCGAGTACGGCAGTGCTGGTGATGTCCAACCTGCTGGTTTCGGTGATCCGCCGGATTGTCAGCCCGGCGGTGCGGATTCCGGTTTACATCACCCTGATCGCCACACTGGTGACGCTGGTGGACATGATCCTGAATGCCTGGGCGCACGAGCTCTACAAGGTGCTGGGGCTGTTCATCGCGCTGATCGTGGTCAATTGCGCGATTCTGGGGCGGGCGGAAGCGTTTGCCTCCAAAAATTCGCCGGTTCCTGCCGTATTCGACGGCCTGATGATGGGGCTGGGTTTCACGCTGGCGCTGGTGATGCTGGGCGGAATGCGTGAAATCCTCGGCAGTGGAACCCTGTTTGCCAGCGCTTCGTTGTTGCTGGGCAAGGCGTTTTCCTTCATGGAATTGACCATTATTCCCGGCTATCGCGGTTTCCTGTTGATGATCCTGCCTGCGGGCGGCTTCATGGCACTGGGTTTCCTGCTGGCCGGTAAACGTGTGCTCGACGCGAAACTGGCGGCGTGGGCGCTTGGCCGGGCGTCCGGCGCGACAAAAATGGCGGAGGATGCAGCATGAATGTAGGCATCGCATACGCCGACAAATTCAAGCAGACCTGGCTGAAGCTGGAAGTGCCGGACGGCAGCACGGTGCAGGAAGCGATCGAACATTCCGGCCTGCTCAAACAGTTTCCCGACATTGATCTGGAAACGCAGGCGGTGGGTATTTTCGGCAAGATCACCAAGCTGAACGCCAAAGTAGAGGATGGAGACCGGGTGGAAATCTACCGCCCGATCACCGCAGACCCGGAGAAGGTCGAGCGGCGGGATCGGGATAATGATGATGAATAAAGAAAGAGCGTACCCCCCATCCTAACCTTCCCCCGCAAGGGGGGAAGGAACAAGAACACCCCCTTCTTCACTCTTGCTCCCTGCCCCCCTTGCGGGGGAAGGGCTGGGGATGGGGGGAGTTCGAAGGGGAGTAACTGAATTTAAAGACCAAGTGTTTTAGCGTATCAAGGAGCTAATCATGCCAAAACCAGAACGTCACGTATTCGTTTGTACGCAACAACGCCCGCCTGGCCATCCGCGCCCGTCTTGCGGGGCTAACCACGGCAGTTTTTCGTTGTACGCCGCCTTGAGCATGGAGCTGGATCAGCGTGGCCTGTTCCAGAAAGTGCAGGTGACTTCCACTGGCTGCATGGGGCCGTGCCATCGCGGGCCGAGTGTGCTGGTGTACCCCGAAGGTGTGATGTATGCGGGGATGCAGGAATCAGACCTGCCTGCTTTCATCGAGGAGCATCTGGTTGGCGGCAAGCCGGTGGCAAGCTTGTTGATGCCGCAGGAAGACTGGGGTTAACCATGACCGACAGTTTGGCAGAGAAAATCAGTGCCGCCGCGCCGCAAGCCGCCAATATTTGTGCGGAGTTGAACCGGCAAATCCTCAAACTCGGTTTCCCGCAGGAACGTGCCGATGTGGCGCTGGGCGATAACGTTCAATACAGCCTGCAACGTGACACCTTTTCGGGGCTGGATTCGCTGGTCGGGGTGTGGATGCACCCCACCAGTGGCTACAAGCTGGGCACGCTGTTGTTCCATGCGGATGGGACGTTCTTTGCCGAATACGACGTGTTACAGCCGCATCCGACCAAAAGCAAGTGGTTTGTGGAAGCGGTGACAGCGTGGGGCAAGGGCGGCGACATCAAGGGCGACCCGCGTTTGTTGCCTGCGCTGGGGGAGTGAGATGACGGCGACCAGCTTTTGATCCTTTCTGAAACTTTTTGATATAGATCAATATTTGCGCTGTCAACTTTTCTTTTCTGTCAAACCGTAACATACACTCCATCTGACCCGATAAATAGTTCTGGTATACGCAAGGAGAAATTACGCTATGGACAGCGATGCCCCAATGCAAAAGGTTGCCGACGCAGTGGAAGCTGATCCACTGAATACGGGGTTGTTGAAAGATGTCAGCACCGTGCTGGGTGTTTCGGGAATGACCCTGACAAACCCGATGGGGGAGCTATTGCATTCCACCATTGAAGACGAACACCTCAATGAGTTCATTGCCTTTTTATCAGGGACACTGCCAACGCTGGAAGAAGTGTTGGGCTTGGGAGCCATTCACCATGTCCTGCTCAAAAGTCCCCAGAACAGTAACCTGAGTTTGTTTTCCAGGCAGGGGCAATCACTTGGTATCGTGTCCCGTCCCAAAGCCTCACTGCATGGTATTGCCCAGCAGATGGAAAGCCTGCTGGCAGGGGTATAAATCAATGGATGATATTCTCGTAAGCATCAAGGCATTACGTGGTGTGCAGGACGTTTGTTTTTACCATGATAATCAGGTGTTGGGTTCAACCTTTCCGCCAGTGCAACGGGTAGCCATTCATGCCGCAGCCCCGATGCTGGAACAGGTTTTTGCTGCCTTGCAAACGATCCAGCAAGACCACGAAGAAATGTACATTGCCATTGGTGACCAGCAGTTGATTGCCTACCAGATCAAGGATTGTGGCACGGTGCTGTTATTGACGGAAAAACGGGTCAATATCCCCCTGGTTCACATGGGTGTGAAATCGGCAGGCAATAAGTTGAAAGCAGCCCTGGCAATCAGGGCCGCCATGCCAATACAGGCTGCGCCGACCGTTACCGCTACTCCCCCCGCACCAACCGTAGCGGAGAAGGTATCAGCCGGGATTGACCTCAAGCCGATACTCGACCAGTTGCAAGCCTTGTTACTGGACTATTTTGGCCCAGCAGCCGGTTTTATTTTCAACGACGCGCTGGATGAATGGCAACGGCAGGGAACACCCCAATACCAGAACCTTGGGCAATTGCTGACCCTGCTATTGGCGGAATTTGACTCCGCTCAGGAAAAACACTCATTCCAGCGCAGTGCCGAAGCTGCCATTTCAGCAGGAAAGCTGACCCCTACCCATTAAACAAAGGAATGTCATCATGGAAAAGAGCTACAGTATCCGCACCCGCTTTAACCTGGTCTTGTTGCTGGTTTATCTGGCCTCGTTGCTGATCACCCTGTCGATTGTTTATGTTTACACCAAGCAGGAAATGTATGCCCAGGCCAACCAGAAACTCACCCTGATGGTGGATATGGTCAGCTCCATGCGCAAATACATTACCGAAGATGTGCGCCCGGCGTTGCTGGAACAAAAGGTGATGCACGCGCCTGCCATTTCTTCAACAGTAGCAACCAGCCATGTGGCCGGGCATTTCAAAAAGCTGCAACCGGATTATTACATCAAGACGGCTTCAGATAACCCCCTGAACAAGGCGAACCTGCCTGAACCGGTCGAGCAAACCTTTCTGGATGATTTCCGCCTGGATCGTGAAAAGAAATTGATTATCCGTGAAGGCTCCTTGCATGGGCAGGATTACCTGTTGTCTTCCCACCCAACGGTCAGCAAGGCTGACTGCATGATTTGCCACAGCACCCCGGACGCAGCCCCGGAAGCGATCCGTTCCAAATACACCTCCGGTGGCTTCGGTTACAAGCTGGATGAAGTTGTCGGGGTAAGCGTGGTCGGGGTTCCACTGGAAAACATCAAGGCCGCCGTCCTGACACGCAGCCTTGCCATTGCTGCCATCCTGACCGCGATCTTCACCATTATGATGGTGCTGGTGAACATGACGGTGCGCAAACAAATCCTGCAACCGCTGGATGACATCACCGCCGCCGCCCAGGCCATCAGCAAAGGCAATCTGGATACCCCGCTGACAGTGATCCGCAATGATGAAATCGGCAAGCTGACCCATGCCATCGAGCTGATGCGCCGCAGTTTCGTCAAGGTGCTGGAACGCATGAACCGCAAATAGCGTAAAGGCAAATGGCTTCACTTGTCGTGAAGTCAACAAAGCAAAGGATAGAAGCAGTCTGAAAAATCAATGGTTTGAAATGTGGCGCATACTTCCTATAAATATCGACACTTTGATAGGTTTGGTTTAGATTCTATCGTTTCTGAAACAAATCCCAACTTTGCTTTCCTGTGGTGGTTGAACCCGTTTTCGTTCTATTGGGCTTCCCCCCATGAAAACCCTACCTATGCAAGAAATACCTACTTATGATTTCGCTCCAGCCTGGCTTGTCAGTACCAGGCTTGAAGAACGCGGCGGTGATGCCTTTGTCAACAACCCCCATCGCCACAAATTCTATGAGGTGCTGTGGTTTGAAGGCGGAAGTGGTGAACACCGGGTCGATTTTGTGGACTACGAAATATTCCACGGCAGCCTTTTTTTCATCGCACCGGGAATGGTGCATAGCCTCAATCCGCAGGATAAACAAGGCTATCTGCTTGCATTTTCTCCTGAGTTTCTTGCTCAAAGCAGATTGCCCGGTGACAGTTTCGAGTTTGACCTTTTCTGTGACTACAGCAGTAAGCCCTATGTTATGCCGGATGAAAACGAACAGTTTGTCTTACAGAACCTGCTTGGGTTCATGGCATTCGAATGTAAAAGCGAGAACCCGGATCCGCACATACTGCAATCATACCTGCGTGCTTTTCTGCTCTATGCCCAGCGGGTCAAGAAAGATTGCTCAAGCCCTCTCCAACCCGTCAATAACGGTTTCAGTCTGGCAAGGCTGTTCCAGATGATCGAGCTCCATTACCGGTCAAATAAGACCACGGAATTTTATGCCGGTCAGTTCTTTTTGAGCACCAAGCGGGTCAACGGGATTCTGCGCCAGCGGATCGGCAAAACAATTACCCAGCTTTTGCAGGAACGGTTGCTGCTGGAAGCCAGGCGGGAGTTGCACCTGGGTAATGCCAGTATCACGGAAATTGCCTACCAACTTGGCTTTGAGGATCCGGCCTACTTCAGCCGTTTTTTCAGGTCACAGACCGGTTTCTCACCCAGCCAATACCGCAAACGTATCAGTCCGCCTTCCGATCAATAGGTCTTTTGGTAAATCTGTCCCGATAGTACAAATGGATGAGCAATAAATCCATTAACTCCATTTGCTAAATGAATGATCATATTACCCAGTACAAAACCGAAATCATTGCGAGGGAAGTGTATTATGAAAAAGACAATTTGGTTCAGTGGTTTGCCATTGGCGTTGGCAGTCAGCAGCGCCTTGGCAGGTACAAACCTCATCACTGATGGGGACTTTGAAGGGGGAGCACTGCTATGGAACAGTACCAAATCCATATTGACCCTTGACCCGGCAGCTGCCTATGCAGGTCAGGCAGGCATGAAAGTCGATTCTGCCTATGCGTGGTGTCCTTACGGTGCGTTGTATACCCTGGATACCAGCCAACTCCAGAATGGTACGATGTACGAATTCGGGGCGCGTATCCACCTTGCCAACAACACGGACACATTCGCCAACCATTGGCTGGGACTGATCAAGAACGGGGCTGACCCGGTTTGGCTGGATGGTGAGCAGTCCAGCTATGACGGTGGTGCTTATCCGGATAAATGGACTCAGTTATACGGTGTATATAAAGCCAATTTTGCCCCTACGGATAATGTCAAAATATGCATCAGCGGCGCGGCCAATAAGCCGTTCCGAGTGGATAACATTTTCGCCGCCCCACTGACCACGGCAGAAGTTGGCTACCAGCCACCTGCAACTCTGGATGCGTCGTCCCTGGTCTATGCTGACGGTAACCGCCTTGTCATGGGGCCGCAGAAAACCCCGTTCCTGATGAAAGGGGTTAACGTCTATCAATATGATCCCGGATATGGCAACCAGCACGCCCTGGAAAATTTCAAGTACAAGAACGTTGATGCCGCGTCTTACCAGGAAATCCGTGCCCTGGGTTTCAACACCGTGCGTTTGATGTTGTCTTATAGCCTGTTTGAAGACGATGCCACTCCCGGTGTTTACAAGGAAGAGGGTTGGGCAATCGTTGACCGGCATATCCAGTGGGCAAAGCAAAACGGGTTGAGCCTGATACTGGATATGCATGTACCACCCGGTGGCTACCAGAGTAACGACTTCAAGGGCTTCGGCAACCGGGCTGATTTGAAAAAACGCCTGGAGGATCTATGGGTAGCCATCGCACAACGTTACCGCAATGAAACTACCATCGTTGCTTACGATCTCATCAACGAACCGCACATCAACAACTGGTTTGCTTATGCACAAACCCTGATTGATAAAATCCGGGCTGTTGACCCTAATCACCTGATCGATGTGGAAGTGTCTTTCCACCCCAGTGACAAGGGTATGTACAAGTTGGCGGACGACAATATCCTGTACGATGTCCACTTCTATGACCCATGGGAATGGAGCGGCTCACATACCAACAATACCCCCTATACCGGCACGTTGGCACAGTTTAAACAAGCCTTGCGTGAGGCAGAGGGCCTGACCAATTTTTATGATGCCGCTACCGATAGTTTTACCGTACCGTTCAATATTGGTGAATACGGCGTGGTCTTTGAGAAATACGAACTGGCCGGAGTGAATGGCGTCATGTGGTTGCAACATGCCAACGCAGCTTTCGACCACTTTGGTATCAGCCGTCAGTTGTTCCACTATAACGAAGATAACTTTGGTATTTACCGTCAGTGGAACAGTTACCCCAATGAACACACCAAAACCACGGTAGACCTAAAAGCAGCATTGCCTGCCATTAATGGTGCTGAACCCCCACCGCCACCGCCGCCTCCGGTACTGGACATCACTACCACCAGTTTGTCTGGCGGGACAGTAGGTACAACCTACTCTGCACAAGCGAGTGCCAACGGTGGCACATCGCCTTACACTTGGTCATTAGCAGCAGGCAGTTTGCCCACAGGGTTAACCTTGGGCAGTGACGGCAAAATCACCGGAACACCCACCACGGCGGGAACATTTAACTTTACGTTAGGTGTGGCAGACCAAAACAACGCCACGGATACCCAAGCTATCAGCATGACCGTAGCGGCGCAGCCGGTTGTTTTGCCGCCGGACATCACCACCACTTCCTTGACTGCCGGGACAGTAGGGAAAACCTACAGCGTAACCCTGAAAGTCAGCAAGGGGGCAGCCCCGTATAGCTGGTCAGTCGATAGTGGCAACTTGCCTGCTGGATTGTCCTTGAGTACGGCAGGTGTCCTCAGTGGTACACCCACTACGGCAGGAACATCCAGTTTCAGCGTCAAGGTAACAGATGGCAAAAACTTGTCTGATACCCAGACCCTGGGCCTTGCCATTAACGCCGCCCCGCCTGCCACAGGCAATGCAGATATGGCATTGACCACGTTTAGGGCAACCGCTACCAAGCCGAAGGCAGGTGCAGCAGTTGGGTTTAACTTTGTGCTGAAAAATAATGGCAAGGGCGTGGCAAAAAATGCACGGTTTGTGTTGCCCATGCCTGCCAATACCGCCTGGGTATCCGGTGCTGCGGAATGTGTGTCTTCTGCTGCGGAAGTCGTGTGCAGCTTTGGTGATCTGGCAAAAGGGGTATCGCGTAACCGTTACATCTACCTGCGCCCTGCTGTAGCTGGGAAGCTTACCCTGAACGGCAAAGCAGTATCCGACACCGGGGACAGCAGCACAGCCAACAACAGCAAAGCCGTTACCCTGACAGTGAAATAACCAATCTGACTTTTCACGAGAAGCTGGGGGAAATCGCGAGGTTCCCCCCTTTTTTTCCGGCTGAAATAAGGGGGTGTATCCTGTCGCTACCTTCCTGAACACCTTATGGGCTGATTCCTGTTTGCCTACTCCGCCGTTCCATCAGGTAAACAAACCGGGAATAACTGCTCACTTCCGGGAAGGCAAACCGCAGCCACTGACACAGGTAATTTACGCAATTCTGATCGGTAAACGTCTGGCTCCCCACGCACCGGGCGCGTCTTCAAATACCCCGGCACAGCTTGCCCCGCAGGTGGGGCAAGTGCCCTTTGCCGCCATATTCCAGCGCACAATATTATACCAGTCACGCACAATCAGCGTTTCCCCACACTGGTGGCAGAAAGTAGTGTCGCCCTCGGTATTATGCACATTGCCAGTATAAGCGTGGCGGATGCCATTTTTATGGGCAATATCCCGCGCCCTGACCAAGGTGGCCGGTGGCGTTGGCGGCGTATCACGCATTTTCCAGTCGGGGTGGAAGGCGGAAAAATGCATCGGTACATCCGGCCCCAGATGTTCCATTACCCATTGGGTCATGGCCTCGATTTCTGCGGCGGAATCGTTTTCGCCCGGAATCAGCAAGGTGGTCAGTTCCAGCCAGGTATTGGTTTCGTGGTGGATATATTCCAGCGTTTCCAGCACTGCTTGCAGGTGTGCGCCGGTCAGTTTCCAGTAAAAGCGTTCAGTGAAGGCTTTCAGGTCGACATTGGCAGCATCCATGTGGTGGAAGAATTCAGCGCGGGGTTCCGGTTCGATGTAACCGGCAGTCACGGCTACCGACTTGATGCCACGTTCACGGCAGGCAATCGCGGTATCAACCGCGTATTCCAGAAAGATGGTCGGGTCGTTGTAGGTATAGGCAACACTACGGCAACCCGTTTGCACTGCTGCTTCAGCGAGTTGTGCGGGGGATGCGGCCTGTTGCAACGTATCCATTTCCCGTGATTTGCTCATGTCCCAGTTCTGGCAGAATTTGCAGGTCAGGTTGCAACCCGCCGTGCCGAATGACAGCACGGGTGTGCCGGGCAGGAAATGATTGAGCGGTTTCTTTTCAATCGGGTCAATACAGAAACCGCTGGAGCGCCCATAGGTGGTCAGGACGATCTGGTCGTTTTCACGGGCGCGGACAAAACACAAGCCGCGCTGACCTTCTTCCAGGGTGCAAAGACGTGGACACACATCGCATTGTACTTTGCCGTTTTCCAGCTTGTGCCAGTAGTGGGTAGGGTGGTTTATATTGACTTCTGTCATAACATTTTACCCCCTTCACAGTATCCTATTCTTAAAGGATAGGCGTAACAGGAGGACTTGCCATGATAGAAAGCAAGAAACCGGAGAAAAAACGCATCCGTCCCGCTGCGGTAGCGGGGATGTTTTATCCGGGTGATGGTGCAACGCTGCGCTCGATGCTGGAACAGATGTTGATGCGGGCAACCACAAGCGGAACTGCTCCGAAAGCCTTGATCGTCCCTCACGCGGGTTACATTTACTCCGGGCAGGCAGCGGCGGATGCTTACGCCCGCTTGCAAAACCGTCAGCCGCCGATCACCAAAGTGGTATTGCTGGGGCCTGCGCACCGGGTCGGTTTCCAGGGCATTGCCGGTTCTACCGCAGATTATTTCGTCACGCCCTTGGGCAAGATTCCGCTGGATCGTGAGTTGATGGCTCGCGCCTTCCAGCTTGAAGGTGTTGTGCCGTTTGACCATGCCCATGCCGAAGAACACAGTCTGGAAGTGCAATTGCCTTTTCTGCAAAGCGTGCTGGGGGATTTTACACTGGCTCCCTTCGTGGTCGGTGATGTGCCGGAAAGCCTGACTGCCAGCCTGTTGGAAGCCTTGTGGGGCGGGGATGAAACCTTGGTCGTGATCAGTTCCGACCTCAGCCATTATCTGGATTACGCCAGTGCCAAACAGCGTGACAGCGATACGGCGCACAATATCGAAACCTGCCACGGCGAACGCATCGGCCCGCAGGATGCTTGTGGTTATGGCGGGATTCGCGGTTTGCTGCGGGTAGCAGCGCATAAAAATATGACCGTGGAGCGGGTGACGCTGTGCAATTCCGGTGATACGGCGGGGGATAAACGCCGGGTAGTGGGGTATGCATCTTATGTCTTACACTGAAGCAGAGCGGCAACAATTGCTGCAAATTGCCCGCGAGAGTATTCGCTGTGGTTTGGAAAAGGGTAAACCGTGTGCGGTGAAGCTCAAGGATTTGCCAGCAGCATTGCGGGAAAAACGGGCGAGTTTCGTTACCTTACAGAAGGCTGGGAAGCTGCGGGGTTGTATTGGCACGATTTCAGCATACCAGCCGCTGGCGGAGGATGTGGCGCAACGGGCGTATGCCGCCGCTTTTGGCGATTCCCGTTTTTTACCAGTGAGGGCAGATGAATTGATGCATCTGGACATCAGCATTTCGGTACTTAGCCCGCCTGAACCGCTGGCGTTCACCAGTGAAGCCGATTTGCTGGCACAAATCCAGCCACAGGTCGATGGCCTCATTATCGAGGAAGACGGTTTGCATGGAGTGTTTTTGCCTAGCGTGTGGGAATCACTGCCCAACAAGCGGGAATTCCTGCGGCAACTCAAGCGCAAGGCCGGGTTGCCTGCGGATTATTGGTCGGATGCGATCAAGGTATCGCGTTTTCGTACTGAGTACTTGAGCTGTTAGCGGAGAGTGTCATCTGTAACAAGAAGCGAAGGGCTGCATTGTATGAGAAACCTCCTCAGTTTGCAGGCATAGTCGTAAAACCAACAAAATATCAAACTCGGAAGTATTGAAAATCAGTACCTTACCGGGTGGAATACACTTTGCATTAACGTCAGCGTGATCAGCCATGCGTGATATGCCGCCATGAAACTCCAAATCGAACGCCCTTACGTTGAAGCCTTAATCAGAGAATTTCCTGACCTCGGCGTATTGCGTGAACAACTCAAATTCGGCAACAAGGCCGAGTTGCCTTGCCAGCAGCTCTCCGCACCCCAGCTCGCTTTCCTGCATAGCCTGTATGCAGCGGCGGGTGCTGCCATGCAAGAGCGTGCTGCCCAGCTTGCCACCTTGCACCGGGCCACCGGGGGGGGCAAGACCCTCACCGCCGAAGTTTATTCCGAAATCATCAAACGCCCGCTCTACCGGGTGCACTCCGGGCAACTCGGCCTGAACGTGGTGGAAATGGAAACCGCGCTGAAAAACACCCTGACACGGGCGCAACGCTGGGGCGCGGTGGTGGTGTCGTGAATGCCGCGCATGTGCGCCAGTGGGTGCTGGAACATCCGCTCTCGCCCGCCCATGTTGATTGTGCCACCGCCGTCATGCTCAAAATCCTCGACGGCAAGTGCAAGATGGATGCGGAGGAAAAGCTTGTCATGGCGTTGCTGTACGACGCGGTGAAAGGCTGCCCCGGCGTGATTTTGGGAGCGGATATTCATGCACTGATTGAAACTGCCCGACATTCCCATGAGGATGACGAGATTCGGGAATTTGTGTATGAAAAACGGGTGTTGGCGGAAACGATGATTTCCCGCCCGGTGATGAAGGGGTTTAAGGGGATGATCCGGGCGGAGGGGTTGTTTGGGTGATGTAGGTTTCTTGCTCTTTACCTGTTGTAGCCGATACTTGGGTCTTTAGCATTGAGGGCTTTTATGTATTGCTGTTCTACCCGAAGGATGTCGCCAACTTTTACATTTTCTTGGGCATAAAGAATTTCCTTCTGAAGAACATAAGCATCACCCGCCGTCAGGTATGCGCCTAATTCGTGGAGCATGTCAGTTTTAGCCTTACGAGGCGAGCCAAAATATTTGAAAAAATCGAGACGTGCAGTGCTGGCAGTGTCACTACCGACATAAATTTTTCCATTGGGAAACGTGATTTTGAAAACGCAGCCCCATGAAATGACGGTATCTTTATTTGGGCGCATGGTTTGGTAACTAAACCCACAACCGTTCAAAGCAACTGCCATCAGCAAGCCGGTACACCGAGAAATCCCGTTCGTCCACGGTCAGTATGTGCCGGACTTTGAGGATGCTCGCCAGCGTTACCAGGACTGCGTCGGTAAAATCCGGCTCAAGATTTTGGTATTTCTCCAAGGTATTACGCACCAATGGCAGGTCTTGCGGGCTGAGATCGTGGAGTGTCATTGCGCCGCTGATTGATGATGGGGGTCTTCCTTGGCAAACAAAAGGCAACCAGAAAGCCGGTATCAACCCAAGCGGCGGTGTTCGGCACGCAGCTTCTCCCAAATCTGGCGTTTCATGGGGTCACTGGGGGCAAGAGCGAGGCTACCTGTCCCGAACAAATCCTGCCCTAGGCTGTAAGGTGTGCGGTTATCTGCTGCTAAACGTTGGCAAAGCTCCCGTACTGCCTGCCGCATCAGGTCACTTTTGCTGCGCCCCACACGCCGTGCCAGTGTTTCCAGCATATGCTGCTCTTCCGGTGGAAGACGTACAGAAATAGTCATGGCGTCATACCGTAATACAAGATGGTTTGAGTGTAGCAACAAACCGCTGAACCGGGAATGCCCGGAATGTCGTGCCATCGGCAAGTTGCCTTCGACTCCGCTCAGGCAACGGGTCGTGGATTCTGCCACGAACGGTGGGTTCTTTCGGTGTCTGTGCGAAGACAGACCCGAGGGCTGAGCGGAGTCGAAGCCCGGAAAAGGGCAATGGTTTCTTCCGATGTTTGTGCGAAGACAGACCCGAGGGCTGAGCGGAGTCGAAGCCCGGAAAAGGGCAATGGTTTCTTCCGATGTCTGTGCGAAGACA
>JAHJJD010000119.1 GCA_018822845.1 Gammaproteobacteria bacterium
AAAAGTTTTTGACTATATTCATTCTCACTTGACTTGAATAAGATATTTAGTTCATCTTTAAAAATGGTCAATTTTTCATTATTATCAGTAATTTTATTCCTAATTAAAACAAAAAATATAATTTGTGTTATAAGCAAAAATATTCCAACCACAATGATGGCACTTAATAAGGGATTTTCTGAAAAAAAATTTACAGTCATAATTTTGCTTGAAAAGGGTTAATAAGTGAATGGGTGAATCCTAACGCATTACTCACCGGAAAATGACGAGCACCAGCGAGTTATTTTCCGGTGCAGTAACTTGTTAGCAGCTGCCTTCGACGATAACTTTATTTTGCAAGCTTAATCCCAATGAGCTTAACACTTCTGGCAAAAGTTCATTTAGGACTGCTTCCGCAACATCAATTGCAAATTGGCAATCGGCAACGGAGCTAAGAGAGCCTCGGTGAGAAATGGCATTTCTTAGCGTTTGCACCTTTCCCCGTTCATCCCAAAGAGATTGCTGCTGTTGCCCAGCCCTTTTATATGTAACTATATCAACATGCGATATATCTTTTAGTAGAGTGACTAATAGGGCCTTGAAACGGTCAATCCCCGTCTGCTTAATTACTGTATCTGATATTGATTCTGCGACAGCCTCACTGTGAACAAAACCAAAGACTATTGGTTTTAGCAAGCCTATTTTAAATGCAATTTCTATAGAAATTGCAGCCATTATTAAACCTGATGTAGGCGAAAGGGAAGCTACTTTTTTGGCCTCCTCAATCGCACGAAATGAGTCCGCTAAGAGATTTGAATTATCAATATAATAGGAGCTAAGTCTTTCGGCTGTAAATTCATCAATAGCACGCTCTTTAAATTCAGAAAGATAAAGCTCTTCGTAATACTCACTCATAGCTTCGTCTTGCTGATACTCCCAGTAATCCATACTCATTATATATCTCGACTCTTAGTTCATGGTGTAACTGCTAACGAGGGTGTATAAAAACCCAAATCTGCTCATCCCATCCAGACCGGGCAGTCATTTTTTTGAACACCCCACACGGCTGACAGGCTTCTTCACCGCTGCCAACTTCCTGCTTCCCCGTAACGCCCTGAATGCCGTCTGAGACGGGCAATACGGTGTGTTTTTTCGTGTTTGGCTGCATCATTTCCCCCTTCATGCGGCATACCCGTGATGTGCCAGCTTTTCGAGGTTGTGCATCAGGCAAAACAGTTTCCATTGCCCGTCCACTTTGGCTTTGCTGCGCAAGGTGAAGCGGTGCAGGCGTTTGTTGCCGCGCAAGTTCCCAAACACAGGTTCGACGGTGGCGAAACGTTGGGCGATCATGCGTTTGCCGAGATCTGAATCGATTTTTGGCTTCATCAAATCGGTGTGGCTGGGGGTGTCATCGCGTTTGCCTTGCAGGAAAGTGACTTGCCGTGCACGGGTTTTTGCCGGGTCTTTCAGGCATTGGGGACGCTGTGTACAGGGTTCACAGTCACGCAACGCCCCTTGGAAACGTACCGAAGCATAGCCATTGAGGGTGCAATTCTTGCCAGTACGATAAAGGCGTTTTCCCGCCGGGCAAAGACAATGGCTGAGGTCAGCGGCTAATTGGAAGTCGGCAGGTTTATAGGTTTTGGCTTTGCTGGGCTTGGGGCTTTTGTTCCACAAGGGGTCAGGTTTTTGCTGATGCACGCTCTGATCGGCATAGCGTTCATCGCGTTGGCGGTAATCCTTGTCGGGGATGTAGGCATCAATTCCGGCTTCCGCCAAGGCTTTGAGGTTGGCTTCACTGTGGTAGCCGTTGTCAGCAGTGATCACCGTTTCGGGGGTGCGCAGGGGAGCCGTGGCATTGACCACCGGCATCAGCAGTTCTTGTTCCGACCCCGTGCCGTGGGCTTGGGCTTCGATAATGATTTGGTGCTGGCTGTCGACTGCTGCCACGCCGGTATAACCTTGCACCACGCCTTTACTGGTCGCCATTTTGGCGGATTCGTTGTCGGTGCGGTTGGACAGGCGGATGCCATCCTTAACCCCCTTGCGGTCTTCGGGGTTGTCCGCCAACCAGTCGCGTAACTGTTTGGCTTCGTGTTGCAGGCGCTCCAACTGTTTGGCTTCGCGTTTGGCGGCCACTTCATCCACGTTGCTGGCATCGGCTTGCTGGTGCTTGTCGATGATGGTCTGTGCCGCCTTTTCCATGCGTTCCGCCTGGCGCAGGAAGTCAGCGCGTGTGCCGGATTTCTCCTTGCTGGCATTGGAGGGCAACTTCACCCCGTCGATGGCAAACAGCTCCTTGCCGATCAGGCCCTGGCGGTCACAAATCAGCAGCACTTGGGCAAACAGTTTGGCGATCAACTCCCCGGCATTGGCAATGAATGCCGCCAGGGTGGTGAAGTGTGGCTGGCTGTCACCGGAAACGGCGATGAACAACATGTTTTCCCGGCAGGCCGCCTCCATTTTGCGGCTGGTGGTAATCCCCCGGCTATAAGCCAGCAGGATGATTTTGAGCAAGGCCGCCGGGTCGTAGGCCGCAGCCCCCTGGGTATCATTCCTGAAACGCTGATGGAAACCGTCAAGGTCAAGTTCGTGGTCAACCAGGTAGCGCAGGGCATATTCAAACGTACCGGGGAGGATTTGCCGGTCAAAGTCCAGTGCCAACAGTTTCATGCCTTGGTGGATGGGTTTGTAGCGTGCCATGCCTGCCTGCCATTGCGGATACTTTCGATGCCTGATTATCGCACAAAATGGGAAGTCGGAGGGTTTTCCTACAGCCTCAACGACCGACATAACCGGATCAACAGCCGCAGGCTGTTGGGTCCGAGTCCGCGAAGCGGGCGGTGTTGATGGAATGGTTAGGTTGCTTGGGCATATTCGCCTGAAAAATTGACATTAAACCCAAAGAAGCCGAGATGATCTTGGTCGATCGCGATCAACCCGCTATCAGTAAAACGGATTGAAAGCTGGTAAACACCTGAATGGTGGGGCTCTGCATAGAGGAGGGTGTCGCCAGATAGGTGCGCGATGAAGTCCAACTCACCAAGATTTGGACCATATTCTCGCTGTGTTCCCCAAAGTGCTAAACCTGTTATATGAAATTGACCATTCTCCATGCGGCGGACTTGAATTTCTGCGCTGTCGTTAACGGCGGTCCGGATATAGTCACCCGATGGGTCATATAGTCGGACCTCTGTATCGCCAAATTTAACAGGCTGAACGAAAGCCATTTTGATGGCCTTGTAGAGTTCGTCTCGGTAGCGCTTGACCTCATCAATCGTAAAGTTCTTGCTTTGTCGCGTTTTGCTATCGTATTGATCGTGATGGTCAAAACACAAAAATGCTAGATTTTCTTCGCTTGGATTGGAAGAATCTTGGTCAAGGTGAGCTATTTGGCCCTGCTTCAAACTTGTGTCGCGATTGAGGCCAAAGCAAATGCAGCACCTGCGCCTAGAGGAAACCAGAACGGCTGACTGAGTTGTTGGTGTAACTGGTTTACGGGGCATGGTGAAGCAACCTAACGCCGTGCTCTGGGGCAAGCCGGAGCGAAGCGTAGGTTTGTCCCTAGTAGCACATTGTTATGCATTTTCTGCTTCATAGCTTTAGTCTTCACTCATTTCCCCACACACCACACACCTAGCGCCGCTCCATGCAGAATGCCCACAAAATGGACAACGAAAACTGCTATGGACGTCGGGTCCGATTGGACCGCCACCAACTCCATATGGCCCCTTCACCAATCGAATTCCATTTTTCTCACTAATAACCTCAATCAATGGAGAAAGCAATATTGGTTCTTGAGATACATCTATTTCACGTTCCGCCTTATGGTACTGACTAAACTCAAGAATCTCTTTTTGGATGTTTTCTCCAAGACTGCCTGCATCGGCGGCTCTCTTAATAGTATTCCAGGCTCTAGACATTGCTTGATTAGAAACAACTTTCTTTGCTAGTTCTTCAGCATGAGCAGCTTTCTCTGCTGCGATATGCAGCTCCAGTTGGATGCGAGGTGTTGGCTCGAATACACGACTACGTTTTCGGTTGTTACATCTACCACAAGAAGGTAGCCAGTTTTTAAATGACTGAATGTTAAAATCGTTAGTCAGATTGAAAGCTGCGATAGTCTGTGAAAGTGCTGCTGGATTGTCTAATAGTGACTCAGGTATAACATGATCCACCTGCATCGAATATAGATCCACAGGTTCTGTGCACATATAACACTTTTCACTATGAACAGTGTAAACCGCGTATCTCTCTGCATCACTAAATTGACGTTTTGTCACTGGCTACAGAGTCCTATGGTGCTTGCTTGATTGCATAACGTTAAAGCATTTTATGCCGTGTGCGGCAGCACTGGGCATAAATGTCTGGTTGGACTGAACCGCGTGCTACGGAGTCCCACACCTTATCTATAAGGGGATTGCTTTTTCTGCCCATCGCCCCGCCAGCCCATGTTGCCT